>CAZDNG010000012.1:0-109072 GCA_964506835.1 uncultured Polyangiaceae bacterium | reverse complement strand
GTCGTCGCGGCTCCGTTTTGCGACGACGCCGCAGTCGTCGCGGCTCCGTTTTGCGGCGTCGCGGCTCCGTTTTGCGGCGTCGCGCCGCCCGCGATGACTGCGTCCTGCACGGTCGGCGACGTCGAGCGCGTCGTGCTGCCCGAGTGCGCGGCGCCGTGCGCGACATCGTAGGTGTCGTCTGCCAGCGTTTCCGCGGTTCTGGCGTGAACGGCGTCCGGCGTGGCATCGTTTCGTTCGACGCCGTGTTGCGACGAGGCGCGGTGCGCGAGGAGGGCACCAGCGACGACTGCGGTCGTCGCCACCGTGACGGCGACCCACTTCGCGGCGAGCTTCGACGTCAGACTTCGCCAGGGCGAGCGCGCGCCGAGCTTGGCGCCACTCGCCATCGTCGGCGCGAGCACGACGTTCAACGACGCGGCGAGCTTTGCCAGGCCGTCGGCGGGCGGCTCTTCCGCTGCGCCCGCGAGCAGCAGCCGGAGCTCGTCGTCGGACGCGCCGCGATCGAGGAGTCGTGAAGGTTCGCTCATGGCGTGCGTCTTCCCGTCGGCTGCGCCTTCTCGGAGGGACGGCCGTGTATCGCGACCAATTCGTGGAACCGTTCGCGCGCGCGACGGAGCCGCGACGCCACCGTGCCGAGCGGGACACCCACGAGCTCGACGATCTCCGGCGACGTCAACCCTTCGAGCTCGAAGAGGACGAACACGGTGCGGAGCTCGAGCGACATTTCGCCGAGCACCCGATCGAGGAGCTCGCGCGCCCGCTTTTGGTCGGACAGCTCGTCGGCGCCGGGCACCATCGACGGATGCGCCTCGCTCGCGTCGTCGAGCGATTCGCGCGCAGCGCGGCGGCGAAACGACTGCGCGACGCGGATGGCCGTACCGAAGGCGAACGCCCGCTCGCGATCTTGCTCGATGTCGTCGAGGCGCTCGGCGGCGATGAGAAAGACTTGCTGTGTCGCATCGCCGGCGTGGTCCGCCGGCACCCCGAGACGCCGGAGCAGCCGCCAGATGAGCCGGTAGTCGCTCTGCAAGAGTCGCTCGAGCCGCTCGGTGCGGTTCACCGTCACCAGCGGGGGCGCGCCCGCCATCGAGAGACTCAAGGCCACGCGGGGATGATGCGCGACCGGCCGGATTCGATCACCAAAAACGAAGAATGACGCGCACTCCCGCGCGCGGCGCGACGGCCGGGACGCGATACACCGCCTCGGAACCCAAGAGAAAATGGTCGCGGACCAGCGGGAACAGCGCTTCGGCGTCGACCCCGAGCGAAAGCGGCGGAACGACGGCCCATTCGACGCTTGCCCCCGGCCCCACCGCCGTCCACGGGCGATCGGTGTGCTTCGGGTTCTCGGTGTCGCTGCCGGTCGCGGACACACGGCCTTCCTCGACGGTCGCGCACGCCTGCAGCAACCAGGCACGATGTTCGTACGCGGGACACAGGGCAGCCACGAGCGCCCACGATTGGAACGACGCGCGCCCTTCGTTCGTCGTGTCGCCGACGGCCGCGCCGAAACGGGCGCCCACCCAAGAAAGCAGACCCCACGGTGCTCCGAGTTCGAAGAGCGCGCTCACCGCGCCTTCGGCCCCGACTCGGACGCTCGGACTCGGCGCGCTGGACAACGTCGGCGCGGCCGAGAGGCGAAGATGAACGCGCGACGGCCCGCGAGCTCGCGTCGACGGCGAGGGCGTAGGTTCGGGCGCGACGGGCTCGGGAACCGGCGGCGTCGTGGCCGCCGGACGCGCGGCGGGATCCAACGTGACGGCGGTGATCAGCGCGATGGCGTCGACGGCTTCGCTGCACGTCGGCGCGTCGATCCGCCGCGACGCGGCGAGACCGCGATCGTCGGTCACGACGATCTCGGCCGCGACGTGTCCGGGAAGGTCGTGCACCGCGACGTCGAGGCGAGCGACCGACGACGGATCGGCCGGCGCGAGCGAACCCGAGCGCGTGCGCGACTCGACGCGGCGCACGAATTCGTCGCGATCGGGGCAATCGGCCGGCGCCGCGTACGTGAGCGACGGCGCGTCCGCGAACGCAGACGGCGCAGGCAACCCATCGGCGAACGCGGTCGACGTCCACGCGGCGAACCCCGTCGTCGAAAGCCCGAGGATGAGCGTCGCGCGTCGAGCGCGCTGTCTCCACGGGCTATGGTCGCAAGAACAGCTCAACTGGAGTTTCGCCGTTGTACCCGACTCCGTGCGCCGGCGGCGAGCTCACGAAGAGTGGGATTGTGCCGGACGAGTGATCGATTCACCTCCCTCGCGCATTTACGGTTCACAAGATGGAGACGTCATCACGAATCGGGCCCCGCGGCGCGCGAATGCCTTTGTCCTGTTCCGTCGCGCTCTCGATCGCCGGAATCTTCGCCTGTAGTTCCTCGCCGTCGACGGGGCCGTCGCCGAGCGACTTCGAACCCGGCGGATCCGGCGGTGAAACTGCCATGGGGAGTGGGGGTTCCCTGAGCGGCGCTACCGGCGGCGACACGACGTCGAGCACGGGGGGCGGCTCGTCGAGCGGCGGCGCGACCTCGACCGGAACCGGAGGCGACACGACGACGGGCGGCGTCTCTTCTGCATCCGACGGTTCCGGCGGCAACACCTCGAGCGGCGGCGCACCATCGAGTGGCGGCAACGCGTCGAGCGGCGGTGCGAACACCGGCGGCGACACTTCGACTGGCGGCGAATCCTCGTCGGGCGGAGCGAGCACGGGCGGCACGAACACCGGTGGGACGAACGCATCCGGCGGAAGTGGCGGTTCCGGCGGAAGCACCGGCTCGTGCACGACACCGCCCGCGCCGAGTCCGCTGATCGGGTGGGCCTCCGTCTCGGACGGCACCGTCACGACGACGACTGGCGGCGACGGCGGCCCCACGACGACCGTGTCGTCACTGTCCGACCTGAACGACGCCCTCAAGGGAACCAACGCGGCGATCGTGCAAGTCACCGGCACGATCTCCGGCAACGTCACGGTCGGCTCGAACAAGACGGTCGTCGGCCTCTGCGGCGGATCGATCCACGGATACATCTCGATCAACAAGTCGGTGAACGTGATCGTCAGAAACCTCACCGTGGTCGGCTACAACTGCACGGACAACCCGAGCGATTGCTCGGGCGGCAAGGACGCCATCACGGTGCAGGGCGCCGCGCACCACATCTGGTTCGATCACGACGACATTTCCGACGGTTCCGACGGCAATCTCGATCTGACGCACGCGACGGACTACGTGACGATTTCGTGGACCAAGTTCCACTACTCGGGCAGGCGCACCGACCCCGCGGGAGCCGCGGGCGGCCACCAATTTTCGGATCTCATCGGGCACAGCGACGACAACGGCGCCGAGGACACGGGGCATCTCCGCATCACGTTCCATCACAGCTGGTGGGCCGACAACGTCGTCGAGCGCATGCCGCGCGCGCGATTCGGGCAGGTGCACCTCTTCAACAACCTCTACACCGCGACCGGCAACGACTACTGCATCGGCGTCGGCAACGGCGTGAACATCCGGAACGAGAACAACGTCTTCATCGGCGTCGCCGACCCGATCAAGAGTTACTCGACCGACGGCACGGGCGTCATTCACTCGAGCGGCAACAGCTTCCAGAACACGACCGGCTCGAAAGACGACCTCGGTTCCGGCACGGAGTTCACCCCGCCGTACACCGCAACCCTCGACGACGCGTCCACCGTCGAAGCCGCCGTCCGAGCCGGCGCGGGGCCGCAATAGAGAACTAGGGAGTCGCGGACGTGGGCGGCGCCGGCGGCGCGCTCGCGGGCGCAGTGACGGGTTCGACGATGATGCGGTCTTCTTCGCCGAGGTTCACGGCGGAGACGACTTGCAGGTCCACGCCGTCACAGGCGCGATGGAGCACGACGGGGCTCACGGCGTCGGCGGAGCAGCGCGCCGCAGGAAGGACGCGCTCGACGGAGAGCGCGATGAGTTGCGTGGCTTGTCCGATCGCTTCGGCGCGCGCGACGAGATCGGTCTCGGGCACTGCTGCGACGCGGACGGCTTCGCCGAGGCGCGTGAAGAGATCCGGACCCGTGATCCACGCGCCCTGGACTCCGCCGTGCGCGAGCTGAAGCCCGACGTCGTAGACGGCCACGCGGGAGCTCTGGGTTTTGCCCTCGGGAATGTCGTACGGCTGCGAGACGGTCTTGATGCAACCGTCCTCGTCGCAACGCGCGGCGGGTTCCGTGAGCCGGTAGGCGTAAACGAAGTCGGAGTCGAGCTCCGACGTGCGGCCGCCCCATTTTCGAATGGCGGCGATGCGCCGCACCCATCCCCCGACTCCGGACACGAAGGCCCGCCGATTCGCTTCCGCGGTCGCGAGCCGATGCTCGAGCTCGTTCGCGTGCGCCTCGAACGCGCGCTCGCCGCGCGCCCGGAACTCCTCCGTCATCTCGAGCTCGACGAGGCGCTCGACGGCCTTGCCCGAATCGGCGCCGTCGGGGACGACCTTCAAGAAGAGCCGGAGCCGCGAAGGGTCGTCCCACGCGACTTTCACGTAAGCGGGCTCGGCGAGCGAAAACCATTTCTCGATCTCGTCGCGCCACGCGCCCTGCGGATGCCGATTCAAATAGTCGTAGCTCGCCGCGAGCTTCCGCTCGACGGTTCGGGCGACGCGAAATCGCCGATACTGGACGTACTCGTCGGGTGACGACGTCGTGCGGCGTTCGATCTCGGCGCAGCTCGACAGAGCGACGGCAGCGATCGCGAACGCCGGAAAGCGCGCGGCGGGAGCCGGCCCGAACCTCACGGACGTACTCCCGGGCAGAAGTTGCACTCGGTGGGAACGGTAGGATGCGAATCGGCGACGTACGCGCCGTAGTCGCTGCACGACGCGTACAGGAGCGCGCGGAGACAGACTTCGCCGTCGTGAACCACGGGAACGCAGCCCACCGGAAATGCCGTCGAAGTCGGCGTGAAGCCGTCGCACGCCGCGGTGCACGTCTTGTCGTCGATGCCGCATTGGTCGCAGCGTTCGCAATCGACGGCTTCCTTCGACTCGAAGAACTTCGTCGCGTCGAGCTCTTGCACGGGTTGACCGCACGCACCGATGTCGCCCGGCACCGGCGCGAGCGACAAGAGCACGACGCCGATGAGCCCCAGCCGTCGCGATCTCGACCGTTTCACAGGACCTCGTAGTCGTAAACGACGCCGAGCTGGAGCGACGCGATGGGGATCGTCGTGCGCGGCGTGTCCGGCGTCGCCGCGCCGAAGAACAGATCACCGACGAGATCGGCCGTGATGCCGAGCGCCGCCGTCAAATAGAAGATCCCTCCGCCCGACAATTCGAAACCGGCGCTCGCGTCCGGCTCGATCACGATGGGGATACCGGCGCGCCCGACGAGGCCCCAGCGCGGCACCGGGCGATAGAAGAAGACGTACGACGGCGTGAGTACTTCTTGAGGCACTCCGTCGAGCGCGAACGAGGCGTGGAGCGCGATCCCCTGCGACACCTTGCCGCGCGTGTTCAGCGTGGCGGCGGCGTAGGCGTCGAGGAAGCTCGCGGTGAGCGAGAGCGACTTCGCCGAATCGCCGAGCTCGGTCTGCAGGCGATACGGATTGTTGAACCGGAGTCCTTTGCCGACGGCGAGGCCGCCGAACAGATGGAACGCCGTTCGGGCCGGTAACGGCGTTTCGCTCGCTTCGGGCCCCTCGTCCTCGGGCGGCGCGCGGCCGCTCGAATCGGGCTCCGCGCCCTTGGCGTCATGCCTCACAGGTAGAGCGACGGCGATCGCCGTCGCGATCGCACCGCAGATCAGCTTCCGCACGCAAGCTCGACGTCCGCCACGCGTTTCGGAATGGAGTCGCTGAGCACGCGTCGGCCTTCCGGCGTCACGAGCACGTCGTCCTCGATGCGGACGCCGATGCCGCGATACTCGGGGGGAGCGTCCTCGTCGTGAGCCGAAACGTAGATCCCCGGTTCGACGGTGAGCACCACGCCGGGCTCGAGCGGCCGGTGCTTGCCGGCCACGAAGTAACGCCCCACGTCGTGCACGTCCATGCCGAGGTAGTGACTCGTCTTGTGCATGAAGTAGCGCTTGTAGCGCTCTTCCGAAATCGCGGCGTCGACCGGGCCCTTCACGATGCCGAGCGCGACGAGTCCCTCGGCGATCACGCGGACGCTGGCCTGATGCACGTCGTCGAGCGTCTTTTCGGGTTTGCTCTCGGCGATACTCGCCTCTTGCGCCCGGAGCACGATCTCGTAGATCGCGCGCTGCGGCGGCGTGAAGCGTCCGCTGACCGGGAACGTCCGCGTCACGTCGGCGGCGTAGTAACCGTACTCGGACCCCGCATCGATGAGGAGCAAGTCTCCGTCGGCCATCTTGCGATCGTTCTTCACGTAGTGAAGCACCGTCGCGTTCGGTCCCGAGCCGACGATCGGTCCGTACGCGGGCCGCTCCGCGCCTTGCCGTCGAAATTCACTCCGCAGCAACGCCTCGACCTCGTACTCGTACATGCCGGGGCGCGCGAGCGCCATCGCGGCGAGGTGCGCGTCGCGCGTGATGTCGATCGCGCGCTGCATGAGATCGATTTCCGTCGGTTCCTTCAGGCGGCGAAGCTCGTGGATCACCGTGGCGGGATCGATGATTTCCGTCGGATAGGACGCTCCGCGGCGCGACCGCGGTCGCGTCCGATCGATGGCGCCGAGCACGCGCTCGTCCGCCGCGCGATCGCGGCCGATCCGGTAAAAGAGACGCTCGGCATTTTCGAGCCAATCCGGAAGTTTTTCTGCGAGCTCCGCGATCGGGTACGCCGCTTTCGCGCCAAATTCGCTCTTCGCTCCGTCGACCCCGGCGCGCGCTCCGTCCCACACTTCGCGCTCCGGGTCGCGCGGACGGACGAACAGCGCATACTGCTCCGGATACACCGTGCTGAGCACCAAGACCGACTCGGGCTCGTCGAACCCGGTAAGGTAGTAGAAGTCGGAGTCTTGACGGTACTCGTGCTCGACGTCGTTGTTCCGGATGGCCTGGGGCGCGGAAAAAATGACGAGCACCCCGGGGCCGATGAGCTCCAGAGCTCGCGCTCGGCGAACGGCGTAAATCGGATCGGTCATGCGCGTCAGAGCTTAATACGATTCGGCGCCGCGGCGAGCATGCGCGCGCCCTTCCAAACCGCGGCGGCGAACGCGCCGTGGCCGCTGTGCGTCGAAAATCTGGCCTCGTAGGTGCCCGCGTGCTGCGCACAAAAGGGCCCATCTTCGTCGATGACGACCCATCGCTGGCTCTGGTTCGTGAGCGACACGCGCTCGGCGTGGGGCGCGACGACCACCACTTCCACCTCGAGGTCGTCGACCGGCGCCGCTGCGACGGCGAAGACTCGGAAGCAGTCGCCGCGGTCGGCGGTCCATTGGTACGCCGCCGGCTTCGTGCGCGCTTCGTCGACGGTGCCCTGCACGCGCCCGACGAGTGACAGCCCGTTTTCGGGTCCGCAAGACACCCCGAGCCGAACGACGTCGACGTGCGGCGCCGCGCCGGGCGCGAAGCGATCGTAACAGCTCACCGACAAACCTCCGCGAAGGGGCAACGCGGAAGGAACCGAGAACGTGCTTCGCGCCGACGCGGATGCCGCGACCGGCAACGCACCTGGTCGCACCGAGCTCGCGACGGGTGAGAGCGCGACGCCGGACGACGACGCGGACGCCGATGGAATCGCGGGGACCGATTCGGCAGAAGTCGCCGCGGCGGTCAGTTTTCGCTCGACCGGCGCGCCGTTGTGACAACCGCAGAGGACGACGTTTATCGCGCAGAGCGCCGCGGCGTTTGACTGACGCACCGCGCCAGGGTACTCCGTTGCGGTGCAGAGTGAAGCTCCCCCCTCGGCGCGTGGCGACGCGGCGGAGCGCGCGCGCCGGCGACTCGAGCGGCTCTTGCCCGAGCTCATCAAGCGGTTCCTCGAGAACGGCCTCGAGAAAATTGCCGAGGGACCCGAAAATGTCCGAAATCTCCTCTCGGAACTGAAGCTTCCGAAGGAGGTGCTCATGCTCGTGCTCGCGCAGCTCGACGAGACCAAGACCGGCCTCTACCGCGTCGCCGCGAAAGAGATTCGCGATTTTCTGGAGCACACGAACTTCGCCGACGAGATCGCGCGCGTCCTCACGACGCTGTCGTTCGAGGTCAAGACCGAGGTCCGCTTCATTCCGAACGACTCGCGTCTCGGCGCGACGCCGGACATTCGCGCTCGCGTGCGCGTGAAGCGCAACGAGTCCGACAAGGACAAGGGCGCGCCGCCGACCCCACGTTCGCCCGCGGGGGAAGAACCGACGTGAAACGCGACGAGGGGGCAACTCCTCGTGCGTAACGATGGGGCGCGAGCGAGCGAGAGCCGCCCGCGACGAGCCCCTCGTCCGTCCTTTATTTTTTGGGGGCACGCGGGTCGTCGCGGGGCGGCGTTGACTCTGGCGTTGCTCGTCGTGCTCGTTCAGAAGCCGGCCTTCGCCGACGTGTCACTCGCGACGTCGCCGGACGGCTACGTCGGCGCGTGGCTCGTCGCGGCGTTGCCTGCCGGCACGCCGCTCGATGTCGCGTCGCTACGGCCCCGCTCCGCGGGTCCGCTGAGCGACGCGACGAAATACATTCGCTGGTCCATCGCCGATGGCGGCATCGGCTCACTCGACGTCGCGCGCGCGGCCGGAAAAACGACGTCGCACGCCGTCGTTGCGGGCTCGCTCGTCGTCGACACGCCGTTCCACGGCTGGCTGCTCCTTTCCGTGGACGGCGCGGTCGTCGCGACCGTCGACGGCAAGGTCGTGTTCACCCGAGCCCGCCCGCACGCGCGCGGGCTCGCGTGGGACCCCGTTCCGCTCGACCTCGCCCCGGGTGCTCACGCGGTCGTGCTCGAGCTCACTCGACAAAACCCGGCGTGGATGCTCGACGCCCGCGTGCTCGCCCGCTCCGATCTCAGCCCCTCGACGGATCTTCGCTGGACGCTCCCCGGCGCCACCGACGCCGACGCCCTACGGCTCGCCGATCATCTGACCCGCACGGTGGTCTTTGCCGGGCTCGGTCCGCGCGGTTATCTGCCGCGTGTCCACGTCGACTTTCCGCG
Source organism: uncultured Polyangiaceae bacterium (assembly GCA_964506835.1). GTDB lineage: Bacteria > Myxococcota_A > Polyangia > Polyangiales > Polyangiaceae > DASZVB01. The sequence goes on along the minus strand of CAZDNG010000012.1, from coordinate 100,017 downwards.
CGGCGCGCCCCTCGTGCCGTCGCTCCACCCGACGATCACCGTGGGCGGCGCCTCGTCGCACTCCGTCGATCTCGGCGCCGTTCCCATCGAACACGGCGCCCTCCCTCTCGAACGCGCGCTCGACCCCGTCGTCATCGACGATCCGGCGGCCGCAACGCCGCTGCCCGTGGACGTCAAGGTCCGTGTCGGCGCGCTCGACCGCCTCACGGCGTTGCGACTCGATCGCGGCGCCCCGAACGCCGCTTCGCGCGCGCTCGCGCTCCGCGACGAGCTCCGTCGCGCACCGCTCGCCACGCTTTCCGATCCGGGCGTCGTCACCGCGACGCTCGAAGAGTCGATCGCCGGACTCGGCGCGCTCTCCGACGCACAGGCGCCGGCCGTCGTCGATGCGCGCCGGCGCCTCGACGCGTTCGTCGACCTCGTTCGCGCCGGCAAGGATCCCTTGCACGACGCGCCGGGCGTCCGCGATCTCGCTTTTTGGTCGTCGCTCGACGGACGGCCGGAGCCGTTCTTGCTTCACGTGCCGGCGAGCTACCGGCGCGGAACGGCGACGCGCTATCCGCTGGTCGTCGTCCTGCATGGCCTGAACGGCACGCCCGAGCACGCCATGACCGAGTTCCTCGGATCAGATTCGCGAAACCCCCATCCCGGCGTCGACGGGTTCGTGCTCGCGCCGAACGGACACGGAAATGCCTTCTACCGCGGGCCCGGCGAAACGGACGTCATGGCCGTCCTCGACTGGGTCCTCCGGACGTATCCCATCGACGCCGATCGCGTGTCGATCACCGGCATTTCGATGGGCGGCACCGGCGCCGCGGAGCTCGCGTTCCGGTATCCCGCGCGCTTTTCGGCCGCCGCCGCGCTCGCCGGTTATCACAGCTACTTCGTGCGGCGCGACGTCCGCGGCCGACCCTATCGAGACTGGGAGCTCGCGGAGCTCACGCGCTGGTCGCCCGCGAGCTTCGCCGACAATGGGCGCGGCCTGTTCCTCTACGTCGCGCAGGGCACGCGCGATCTGCCGCTGGTTCACTCCCAGGTGCTCGCCGGTCGCTATCGCGAGCTCGGCTATCCACTCCACGACGAGTGGCCCGACTCGGGCCACGACGTGTGGCGAATCACGTGGGCCAACGCTTCGCTCTTCCCGACGCTCGCGGGCAAGCGACGCGTCACGGAACCCAAGCGCGTCACCTTGAAAGCCGATTCGCTCCGTTACGCCGATGATCGATGGGCCCATCTGACGGAGCTTTCGAACCCGGGCACGCCCGCCAAGCTCGACGTCGACGTCGCTGGCCCCGGCGACGTCCGTGCGACCACCAGCGGCGTGGACGCTTTCGCGCTCGATCGTCCGACCAGCGGCGTGGTCGGATCAGGGACGGTGAAGGTGACCATCGACGGAACGCCGCTCGCGTTCGGCGACGACAAGACGTTCTCCGCGCATCGCACCCGGTCGGGATGGAGCGCCGGACCGCCGCCGGTGGACCCGCGCCCACGAAAGATCGCCGGCATGGAGGGACCGATCCGCGACGCCTACGCAGGACCGCTCGCGTTCGTGTACGGAACGATGGATCCGACTCAAACGGCGGCCGCGCGCGAGGTCGCCGAGCAATTTCGCGCCCGTTACTCGGGCGACACGGAATTTCCCGTCGTGGCCGACACCGCGGTCGGAAGCCTCGTGCTCACGCATTCTCTCTTTCTGGTCGGATCGAAGGACTCGAACCTCGTCGTGCGCGCCCTCGACGCCCGCCTGCCGCTCCGCATCGACGGTCGTGCCGTCCGCGCGGGCGAGCAGCGCATCGATGGAGACGCGGAGCTCGGCTTCGCGTGCGTCTTCCCGAACCCGAAACGACCGACGCTCTACGTCGTCGCCGTCGAGGCCGTCGGCGTCGCAGGGCTGTATCGGGCGCTGTCGCTCCCGAATCAGCTTCCCGACTTCGTCATTTTCGATTCGGGCGTCGCGCCCGCGGCCGGTCAGCAGATTCTCGGCGACGCTCGGGTGAAGGCTGCGGGCTACTTCGACGAGCACTGGCAGCTACCGGCCGAGCTGGCCGATAGGGTCGTTCAACCCGGCCCCGAGATCCGCTCGATGCTTCGCTACGTGGGCGCACCGTGAACGAGCCCGAGGGTCGGGGCGGGCCGCCGCGCACGACCGGATCGCGCCCTTTGACGGTCGGCGGCGGCGCGTGAATGCGCTTCGGCACGCCGAAGTCGCGCTTCAACGTCTTCAGTTCGTCGAACGTCATGTGACGCCACTCGCCGGGTCGAAGCCCCTCCGACGTCACGCCGGCAAACGACGTTCGTGCGAGCCGCATGACGGCGAACCCGGTGGCTTCACCGAGTCGGTGGATCTGCCGGTTCTTGCCTTCCCTGAGCACGATCTCGAGCCAGCTCTTGTCGCCTTCCAGGCGGAGGAGGCGCACTTCGGCGGGTCGCGTCGGGCGACCGTCGATCACGATGCTCTGAGTCCACTTTTCGAGGTCCTCGTCGGAGACGATGCCCGCCACCTTGGCGACGTACGTCTTCGGGGACAGTTTTCTCGGATGCAGCAGGCCGGCGGCGAAGTCGCCGTCGTTCGTCAGGAGCAACGTGCCGCTGGTATGGAAATCGAGGCGGCCGACGGGCACGACTCTCGCGCCGACCCGCTTCAAGTATTCGGCGACCGTGGGCCGCTCTTCGGGATCGCTCATCGTGCTCACGACGTTGCGCGGTTTGTGAAACACGAGATACACGAGCTCTTCCCGTGCGATTCGACGGCCGTCGACTTCGACGCGATGGTTCTCCGGGTCGGCGCGCGTGCCGAGCTCCGTCACGACCTTGCCGTCGACCTTGACCCGGCCCGCGACGATGAGTTCCTCGGCCTTTCGTCGGGATGCGATGCCGGCTTGCGCGAGGATCTTCTGAAGTCTTTGAAGTGCCATGAAATCGGGGGTCCTCGCGGCGGCTCCTTCTATCACGTCTCGGGACCTCGCCCCGCCGCGCCCCCCCGGAACCCCCGGAACCCCCTGACACCATGGAGGCTTGGTCGCCGGATGGTTTCGCGTTATGGAAAACCTGCCGTGCGCCACGTCGACAAACCCTGGGGGTACGAAATCGTCTGGGCCGAAACGGATCGCTACGTGGCCAAGCTCCTGTTCATCCGGGAGGGCCAGCGGCTCAGCCGGCAATATCATCTCAAGAAGGACGAAACCTTCTTCGTCGAAACCGGCGAGATGATCCTGGAAATCGGCCAAGGTGACGCCGTCGAAGAGCGCTTGATGCGTCCGGGCGACAACTTCCACTGCCCCCCGGGAACCGTGCATCGCATGGTCGGCCGCACCGACGTACGGCTCTTCGAGGTGTCCACCCCCGACCTCGACGACGTGGTCCGTCTCGAAGACGCCTACGGGCGCCAAGGCACGAACGAGCCTTAGCAGCTAGCTCATAAACCTACTGCGCCCCCCGCTGCTTCGGTCGGCCTCCTCGAAGTACCAGCGTACGCCTGCGTCGGCCTTCCTAGCAGCGTGGTGCTCGCTACGGTTTCTGAGCTAGCCGCTAGACTAGAGGCGGCCTGACTGCGCGGGCTACGTCGTAAGACTACGGCGTTTTCTTCGCCGGGGGCTTCGTGGACGCGGGTTTCGTCGATTCGGGCGAAAGGTCCGGGATGGTCGAATCGGACGAAACCGGGGGCGGCTTCTTGTCGGTCGGCGCGGGAGCCCCCGGGGGAGTGGCGCCCTTCGTGGCGGGGCCAGGCGCGCCCGCGGGAGTCGCCGCACCCGGAGGCGCTTCTTCGGCCTTCTTCGCCGCGTCGGCCTTCTCCTCGTCCACGCGCTCCTTCTCTTCGGCCGCGCGGTGCGCGACCTCGTCGCGATCCCAACGATCGACGTGGCCGTCGAAGTCGAGGTCTACGCCGATGCGCTCGAGCTGGCCGTCCGCGTACACCTCCCAGACGTCGGGCTTGCCGTCGTAGTTCGTGTCACGCTGGACGCGGCTGATGACGCCTTTGACGTAGAACCGCGTCTCGTCCGGACGTCCGTCGTTGTTCCGATCGAGCTCCACCTTGGAGATGCGCCCGCCGGCAAACTGGATCCAGGTGTCGACTCTGCCGTCGTAGTTGCTGTCGGCCTCTTCTTCGACGGGATCGCCCTTGTCGTTGTAGGTCCGCACGACGTCCTTCGCGCCATCGAGGTTCGTGTCGATTTCACGACAGAACAGGACGCGCCGTCGATCGTCGCCTTCTCCGATGATGCCGAAGACGCGCCGGATGTTCGGCGTCGCCGCGCCCGGGCCGTTCGACTCGATGGATTCGCGATCGGGCCGCCCCTTGTAGTCGCAGCGCGACTGATCGTTCGGGCCGACACTCGCCGTGTTCTTCGGCGCTACCGGCGTGGTGCTCGCCGTCGCTCCCCCGCCGCAGCCAAAAAGACAGAGCCCTGCGCCGAGAACGACTCCAAAAAAGGTGCTCTCGCTCGTCACTTCTTTACTCCATCACTCGGTGCGCTCGGTGCGCTCGGTGCGCTCGGGGGCGTTGCCGGCGCGGAGGAAGCGGGCGCCGCTCCTCCACCGGGGAGCGCCTTGTTCTCGAGCTCGGTCGGCACCCCCGCTTGATCGTTGTTGTCGAAATCGGCACCCGATGGCGCCTTGTCCGACGGTCGCTCCGGCGGGGTGTAGTCGCTCGACTCGTTGCAAACGTCGACGGTCGCACCGGGATCGGGGTGGCCGTCACCGTCGACGTCCGAGTGGATGAGCGGGCAATCGGGTTGATCCGGCTTCGGATATTCCCACCACTGATCGATCTGCGAGTCGCCGTCCGAATCGCGCTCGGTTCGCGCGAGCTTGCCGCCTTGGTAGAAGTGCCAGGTGTCGAGCCGCCCGACGAGCGTCGTCGCGCGCTCCTTCTCCACCAACACACCACCTTGATAGATGGCGATCTCGTCGACATGGCCGTCGCGGTCGTAGTCGTTTTCGCGTCGAGTCACGTTGCCCGCGGCGTCTCGATAGATCCACGTGTCCATCGTGCCGTCGTAGTTGAGGTCGACGGCGCGGCAGACTTCGTGTCCACCCGAACGCACGATGATGATGTCGGGGCGCGCATCGCCGCCTGCGTTGATTTTCTCGGCGCCCGGGCCGTCGATCGGACAGTCGGCGTGCAACACGCGGATGTCGCGATGCGTTACCTCGCCCGCTTTCGATGGGCCGCTCTCGGTATTCACGGCGGCACCGCCGCAACCTGCGAGTGCGAGTGCCGCAACGAGACAAACGCCCGGCGATTTAGCCAAGTACTCGAAACCCATGACGCTTCTCGACCTCATGACAGGAACCCACCTCGGCCTCTCGATGTACTCGCCGGCCCGCCTCCGAGCTTCCGCCTGGACGGGGTCCCAGCGATGGTAGGCGCCTCCGACCCGGGTAGCAAGCGCGCCGGGGGCGGCTCGATTGCTCCACAATCCCGCCCCCAAACCTTCGACCACGGTTCGCCAGGCGCCCCAAAAATCCTGCTTTTCCCGGCCCGCGACAACTCCAGCAAGTACCCGTAATGAATTGATTATTCGAATCTGTCGAACGGGCGTCCGAATTGACACCATACGTATGGGAATCTATTGTAACGAGTGGCAATTCAAAAGTTCCGGGACGCTGATGTCGCGAAAGAAAATCTCAACGACCGTCTACATCACGCCGGAGCAAAACGAGCGGCTGCATCTGTTGCATGACCGCACGAAGGTCCCCGTCGCCGTTTACATTCGCGAAGGGATCGACTTGGTTCTGAAGAAGTACGAGCACGAGCTGCCCGGCCAGATGACGCTGACCGACGCTGCACCTCGCGCGAACGTCAGGAAATGACCCGCTAGCGGCGGGCACCGCCGGCTCGATCGACACGCTCCGGCACGCGGCGTCACGGGGGCACCGCGTTCGTGTGGTATGCCCACGCCTCCCTTCGATGCGCTCCCTTCAACAAGGTTCATCAGATCCAGCCGATGCCGACTGACCCCGCGATCATTCGAAACTTCTCGATCATCGCCCACGTCGACCACGGCAAGAGCACGCTAGCGGATCGAATCCTCGAGGTGACCGGCGCCCTGACCGTACGGGAGCGCGTGCATCAGTTCCTCGACAAGATGGAGATCGAGCGCGAGCGCGGGATCACCATCAAGGCGCAATCGGTGAGGCTCCGCTACACGGCGAAGGACGGCATCGAATATCAACTCCAGTTGATCGACACGCCCGGGCACGTCGATTTCAGTTACGAGGTGAGCCGGAGCTTGTCGGCGTGCGAGGGCGCGTTGCTCGTCGTGGACGCGACGCAGGGCGTGCAGGCCCAGACCGTCGCGAACGTTTACCTCGCGATGGAGAACAACCTCGAGATCATTCCGGTGCTGAACAAGGTCGACCTGCCGTCGGCTGACGTCGACCACACCGTCGAGATGATCGAAGAAGTGGTGGGGCTCGACTGCAGCGGCGCGCAGCTGGTGAGCGCGAAGACGGGTCTCGGCGTGCCAGAGCTGCTCGAAGCCGTCGTTCAGCGGATCCCGCCGCCCCAAGGGCGCGCCGACGTACCGCTCCGCGCACTCGTATTCGACAGCTGGTACGACAGCTACCGCGGCGCGGTCGTCATGGTGCGCGTCAAGGAAGGCGTCCTCAGAAAGGGCGAGAAGATCCGGTTCATGGCGACCGGACGGAGCTACGAGGTCGTCGAGCTCGGGTGCTTCAATCCGCACATCTCGGAGCTCACCGAGCTCGGCCCCGGGGAAGTGGGCTTCGTCGCCGCGAACATCAAGAGCGTCAGCGACACGAAGATCGGAGACACCGTCACCACCGCGTCGCGCGGCTCGACCGATAGCCTTCCGGGCTACAAGGAAGTGAAGCCGATGGTGTTCGCGGGCGTGTTCCCGACGGACTCCGCGCAGTACGAAGACCTTCGCGACGCGCTCGCCAAGCTCCACATGAACGACGCGTCGTTTCAGTTCGAGCCCGACACGTCCGAGGCGCTCGGCTTCGGGTTCCGTTGCGGGTTTCTCGGGCTGCTCCACATGGAGATCATCCAGGAGCGACTCGAGCGCGAGTACAACCTCGACCTCATCACGACCGCGCCGAGCGTCGTCTATCACGCGTTCACCCGCGAGGGCACGATGATCTCCGTCGAGAACCCGTCGAAGCTCCCGCCCGTCGGCGAGATCGAGCGGATCGAAGAGCCGATCATGAAGGTCACGATCCACGTGCCGGCCGAGCACGTCGGCGCGGTCGTCGCGTTGTGCGAAGAACGCCGCGGCAAGCAGCTCGGGATTCAGTACGCGACGCCGACCCACGTCGTCGTGACCTACGAGCTCCCGCTCGGCGAGGTCATTCTCGATTTCCACGACAAGCTGAAGAGCGTGTCCCGCGGTTACGCGAGCATGGATTACGAGCTCGTCGGGTACCGGGCCGAAGATCTCGTGAAGCTCGACATGCTGGTGAACGGCGATCCGCTCGACGCGCTCTCGACCATCGTGCACCGCGCCACGTCGTACGCGCGCGGTCGCGCTCTGGCGGCGAAGCTGAAGGAGCTCGTGCCGCGTCAGCAATACGAGGTCGCCATTCAAGCCGCGATCGGGTCTCGAATCATCAGCCGAGAGACGATCCGCGCGCTCCGCAAGGACGTGACCGCGAAGTGCTACGGTGGCGACATCACGCGTAAGCGGAAGCTGCTCGAGAAGCAGAAAGAGGGAAAAAAACGCATGAAGCAAGTAGGCAAAATCGACGTGCCGCAGGAAGCGTTCCTCGCGGTGCTCAAGCTCGGCGAGTGAGCGTGATGCCGAGCGGCGAACCGACGAAATCAGCGGCGGCGCTGCGCCGCGACAAATGGCTCGCGCGGCTCAACGAGACCGCGCCCTCTCACGGCACCGTCACCCACGAGCGCTCGGTCGCGTTTGGACCGGCCCTGTTCGTCGAATGTTTTCGACTGAAGAACGGGCTCCGCGTCCTCGTTTGCGAAGACCACTCGGCGCCGGTCGTCGCGTATCACACGTGGTATCGCGTCGGGTCGCGCCACGAGCGAGTCGGCAAGACCGGGCTCGCGCACTTGTTCGAGCATTTGATGTTCAACGAGACCGAGAACTTGCCGGCCGGCGAGCTCGATCGCCGGCTCGAAGAAGCGGGCGCGGAGAGCAACGCTTCCACGTGGCTCGACTGGACGCACTACAACATCGCGGTTCCGAAGGACCGCTTGCCCCTCGTGGTCCGTCTCGAGGCGGAACGCATGCGGCGGCTGGTCCTCCGAGACCCGCAGGTCACGAGTGAGAAGGAAGTGGTCGCGAACGAGCGGCGCTATCGCGTCGACGACGACGTCGAGGGCGCCGTGAACGAGCTGCTCTGGTCGACGGCGTTCAAGCAGCACTCCTACCGCTGGCCGACCATCGGATGGATGGACGACATCCAGAACTTCAACACGGAAGACTGCCGCTCCTTCTACGACGCTTACTATTCGCCGAACAACGCGACGCTCGTCGTCACCGGCGACGTGACCGAGCGCCGCGCGATGGAGCTCGTCGTCAAGAACTACGGGCACATTCCGCCCTCGGTGCTTCCTCTCGAAGACGTGATCCCGGAACCGCCGCAGAATGAAGAGCGGCGGCTCGAAGTGACGAAGCAGGCCGCGACCGAAAAACTCATCGTCGGCTACCATTCGCCGGCGTTCGGGGACTTCGATCACGCGCCCCTTTCGTTGCTCTCCGAGGTGCTCTTCGGCGGGCGCGCGTCGCGCGTGTACCGGCGCCTCGTGCGCGAGCTCGAGCTCGCGGTCGACGTGCACGGGTTCGTCGGGCCGTTCCGCGATCCCTCGCTGTTCGAAGTCTCCGCGTCGGCGCGCGACGGAAAAACCGCGGCCGAGCTCCTTACTGTCCTCGACGAAGAGCTCGAGAAAGTGCGCCACTCCCCGGTCACCACGGAAGAACTCGAGCGAGCCAAGGCGCGCCTCGAGCTCTCGCTCGTCGGCGGGCTCGAAACGGCGGAAGGCAAAGCGTCGACGATCGGCTTTTACGACACGGTGCTCGGTAGGCCCGCGGAGGCGTTCGATCGGCTCCAAGCGACGTTGGAGCTCACCGCGAGCGACCTCCTGCGCGTCGCGCGGCGATATTTGAACCCCGCGAGCCGGACGGTCATCGTCGTGCATCCGCAAGCGGCGGCAGCGGAGGTGGCGGCGTGAGCGCCGTCGCCAAAACGGAGCGGTCGACCGCCTCTCCGGTGCTCGTCGAAACGAGCCGCGCGCTTCCGCTGGTCTCGGTGACGATCGCGGAGCGCACGGGAGCCATCGAAGACCCGGTCGGCAAAGAGGGGCTCTCGCGCATCACGAACCGACTCGTTCGGCGCACCGGCAACAATCTGACGTCCGACGTCCTCGACGAGCAGATCGACTCGCTCGGCGCGGCCATCGGCGTCGACGTGAGTCAGAGTTCCGTCGGCTTCCACGGAACGACGATCGGGCGTTCCCTGGACGCCTTCGCCGATCTCCTCGTCGGGATCCTGTCGCGTCCGAGCCTGTCCGAGGAAGAGTTCGGCAAGCTGAAGCGCGAAACCTTGGCCGAGCTCCTCGAAGGACGCGACCACGATCGCGAGCTCGGGCAACAGTGGTTTCGAAGGCGCATGTTCGAGGGGCATCCGTATGGACGCCCGGTGAGCGGAACCCGCGCGACCATCACCGCGCTCACCCGAGACGACGTGGCGCAGCACTACCGGCTGACGGCGTGCCGCGAAAATCTCGTCTTCGCTTTCGCGGGCGACATCGATCGCGAGCGCGCCGAGAACATCGCATCTCGCATCGCCAGCGCACTTCCAGAAGGTAAGGCGCGCGTCGACACCGTCCCCGAGCCGACGATGAAACCGGGGCGCCGGCTCCTCATCGTCGACAAGCCGGAGCGCACGCAGACTCAGATCCTCATCGGTTGCCTCGGGACGCACCCGCAAGACGACGATCACCTCGCTCTCCACGTCGGCAACACCATCTTCGGCGGGACGTTCACGGCTCGCCTCATGAACGAAGTCCGGTCGAAGCGCGGCTGGTCGTACGGCGCGTATTCGAGCCTTCCTTACGACCGGCATCGACGCGGCTTCAGCCTCTGGACGTTCCCGAAGGCGTCGGACGCCGCGCCCTGCGTGGCCCTCGAAATCGAGCTTCTCGAAAAATGGGTCGCGGATGGAGTGACCGCCAAAGAGCTCGGCTGGGCGCAGCGCTATCTGACGCGCTCGCATGCGTTCGCGGTCGACACCGCGTCGAAGCGCGTGGGACAGGCCTTCGACGAGGAGCTCTACGGGCTCCCACCCGGGTACCACTCGGAATACATCGCCAGCGTCCAGGCCATGACGCTCGACGAGGTGAATCGCGCCATTCAAAAGCGCATCACACCGGAGAACCTGATGATCACCGTCGTCGGGACGGCGAAGGACATCGAAGGCGGGATCAAGGACGCGATCCCGAACCTGGCCGAGACCAAGACGGTTCCGTTCGATCTCGAGGTGTGACGTTCCTACGCTTCGAGACCGGCGTGCGCCGCGAGCGCGTCGGCGATCCTCGTGGCACGCACGCGGAGCGCCGCTTCCCGAACCCAGAGATCGTCCGACGGCGCGACCGCGGACGTCAAATCGACGTAAATTTTCAGCTTGGGCTCCGTGCCGCTCGGACGGAGGAGCGCACGCCCTTCGGTTCCGAGGTCGAGAGCGACGAGTGGCGTCGCGCCGAGCCAGGGCGCGCGCGCGCTCGCGCCGAGACGGTAGTCCACGACGGAGTGCACCTTCGCGCCGTCGAGTACAACCGGGAGCGATTGGACGACGCCGTCGACGGCGCGAGCGATGCGCGCCGCGCCGTCGCGACCGGGGAGCACGACGCTCTTCTGTACGCTGACCCAGAGCCCGTGCCGGCGATAGAGCGCTTCGAGTCGTTCGCGCACACTCCGTCCCTCGGCGCGCGCGTGCGCGGCGAGCTCCGCGAAGAGCATCGCGGCGCTCACGCCGTCCTTGTCGCGGACGAATCGGCCCACGCAGTACCCAATCGCCTCTTCGAAGCCGAACGCGAAGCGAACGCCGTCTCGCGATTCGAGTGCCATCGCGGCGTGCGCGATCCATTTGAATCCGGTGAGCGTCCGTTCCGAGCGAGCGCCGCGGGCGCGCGCGATACTCTCGACCATCGGGGTCGACACGATCGTCGACACGACGAGCGGCGTCGGCGCGCGCGGCGCGTGTTCGAGCACGAAATCGGCGAGAAGCACGCCGATCTGGTTCCCGTCGAGCGCGATGAAGCGGCCGGCCGCCGTGGGGACGGCGGCGGCGAGACGATCGGCGTCGGGATCGTTCGCGAGAACGAGCGCGGCGCCGTCGTGCGTCGCGAGCTCGATGACGCGATCGAGCGCGCCGGGCTCCTCCGGGTTCGGAAAGCGCACGGTAGGAAACGTGCCGTCGGGTTCGGCTTGCTCCGCGACGACGCGCACATCGAAAAAGCCGCGACGGCGGAGCGCCTCGCGGGCGAAGCGTAGACCGACGCCGTGCAGCGGCGTGTACGCGATGCGAAGCGTCCGATCCGCGTGCCCCCCAAAAATAAGGGCGTCGATCTCGGCGTAGTACCGTTCGACGAGCGACTCGCCGATCCGTTGGGCGAGTGGATGATCGGCGCCGAACACCGATGATGCACAGGGGATCGAGGACGCGCCGGGCCCCTTTGCCATCCGCGCTTCGATGGCGCGATCGAGCGGCGGGACGACTTGCGCGCCGTCCGCGGCGTAGAGCTTGTAACCGTTGTAATCGGCGGGGTTGTGACTCGCGGTGATGACGATGCCGGCGGTCGCGGCGAGCGCGCGCACCGCGTACGCGACGAGCGGTGTGGGAACCGGCTCCGGGAAATAGCGAACCGGAATGCGCGCGGCGACGAGAACCCCGATAGCGGCCCCGGCAAACGCGCGACTCGACGTGCGCGCGTCGAAGCCGACGGCGACCGGCCGGCTCCGTGCGTCGGGATCGCGACGGACGAGCTCTTCGGCGAGGGCGTGCGTCGCGCGGATCACGACGGCGCGGTTCATGCGCGCGGGGCCGGCACCGACGATACCGCGGAGACCCGCGGTTCCGAAGTCGAGCGGCCGTTCGAATCGTTCGCGGAGCTCGTCGAAATCGCGCGCGGCGACGAGGGATTCGAGCTCGCGACGAGTAGCAGGATCTGGGTCCGCTTTGGCCCAGTCGAGCGCCGCGGAGACGGCCGAAGCGAGCGCCCCGTCTTCGGCGGGCGCGTCCGGTCGCGCGTCACTCATGACGTCCGTGCGAGCGCTTCGGCGAGCGACGTGTCGTACGTTCCCGCCGCGAAGCGAGAATCAGCCAGCACTTGGCGCAAGAAGTCGAGATTCGTCGCGCGCGGACCCTTCGGCCCCGCGAGGCGAAGCTCCGTCGCGGCGAGCGCCGCATCGAGTCGCGCGATCGCCTCTCCGCGGTCTTTACCATGCGCGACGACCTTGGCGATCATCGGGTCGTAGTAGGAGGTGACCTCGCCACCCTCTTCGACGCCGCTGTCGATCCGCACTCCGGGCGACTCGGCGGGCCACGCGAGCCGTTCGATTCGGCCCGGCTGCGGAATGAAACCCTTCTTCGGATCTTCGGCGTACACACGCGCTTCGACGGCGTGGCCTGAGCGAGTTCCGGCCAGCACGGTGGCCGGAATGGGTTTGCCCGACGCGATATCGAGCTGGAGCTCGACGAGGTCGAGCCCTGTGACCATCTCGGTGACGGGGTGCTCGACTTGGAGGCGGGCGTTCACTTCGAGAAAGTACAGCGTGCCGCTCTGATCGGACACGAACTCCACCGTGCCCGCGCCTTCGTACGCGGCGGCCTCGACGATGCGGAGCGCGTCGGCGAAGAGGCGCTGGCGCCGCTCTTCGCCCTCCGGACCCGCGAAGAACCGCGCCGGCGAGGGCGACTCTTCGATGATCTTCTGATGGCGCCGCTGCACGCTGCACTCGCGTTCGCCGAGGGCGACGGACGCGCCTTGCTTGTCGCGGAACACCTGCACCTCGATGTGGCGCGGCGCATCGACGTATTTTTCGAGATAGACGCGCGCGTCGCTGAACGCGGCCTTACCGCGCGCGGCGCACGTCTCGACGGCCTTCGCGAGCTCGCCCGCGGTCCGCACGATCTGCATGCCGATCCCGCCCCCACCCCCGGCGGCTTTGACGAGCACGGGAAACCCGATCGATTGCGCGGCACTGTCGACGGCGCTCGCGTCCGCGGGATCGAGTGGGCCGTCGGTGCCCGGCGGAGGCGCGACGCCGACCGAACGCGCGACGGCGCGCGCCGTGATCTTGTCGCCGAAGGCCTCGAGCGCCGACGGCGGAGGGCCGATGAACATCGCGCCCGCGGCCGCGACGGCGCGCGCGAAGTCGGCATTTTCGCTCAAGAGCCCGTAACCCGGATGCACGGCGTCCGCGCCGGTTTCGGCGATCGCCCGGACGAGCGCTTCGACGTTCAAGTAGCTGTCTTTGACCGGCGGCGGCCCGAGCCGCACCGAGCGATCGGCGAACCGCACGTGCGGCGTCGCCTGATCGGCGTCGGAGTAGACGGCCACGGTTTCGATGCCGAGCCGCCGGCAGGTGCGCATCACGCGCAGGGCGATTTCACCACGATTCGCTACGAGGATTCGTCGGAACACGCCGCCTCCGTTCGCCTCCGCGCGAGGCGTTCCTTGAGCACCAGCTGACCACACGCGGCGTCCACGTCGTCGCCGCGCTGTTTTCGGACGAACGCGCTCAAGCCCTCGTTCGCGAGGAGCTCGCGGAACGCCTGGACGCGCGACTCGGTCGGCGGCTGAAACGCCGCACCGATGACGGGATTCATCGGGATCAGGTTCACTTTTACGCGAATGCCGCGAAGCACCTTCGCAAGCTCGCGCGCGTGTGAGAGCTCGTCGTTCACGCCGGCGAGGAGCGTGTACTCGATCGTGATGCGACGGCGCTTCGGGAGCGGATACTTTCGGAGTGCGTCGAGCACCTCGGCGATCGGATAGCGTCGGTTCATCGGCATGATACGCCCCCGCACGGCGTCGTTCGGCGCGTGGAGCGACAGGGCGAGCCCGACCTTGCCCTCGAAGTCTTCGCCGAGCCGGCGAATGCCGGGCGCGAGCCCGACGGTGCTCACCGTGATCCGGCGCGGGCTCATGCCGAGCCCCTCGGGATGCGTGAGCAAGCGAATCGTGCGCGCCGTCTCGTCGTAATGATGGAGCGGTTCGCCCATCCCCATGAAGACGAGGTTCCGGAGGCGCTCGCCAGGATCGAGATAGCGACGCGCCACCAGCACCTGCGCGACGACCTCGGCCGCGTCGAGTCCGCGTTCGAGCCCGGCCTGACCGCTCGCGCAAAACGTGCACCCCATCGCGCAACCGATTTGCGTCGAGATGCAGAGCGTGACGCGCCCGTCCCAGTCGGTGTCCGGGTCGTCGGGGTCGTCGTCCGGGCTATCGGACATCGGAATCAGCACGCACTCGACCTTGCCGCCTTTCTCCAGGGCGCAGACGAGCTTCCGCGTGCCGTCGTTCGAACGATGCACTTCCGTCACCTCGAGCGGTAGCGTGCGCGGCCCTTCGCCGAGGCGCGCGCGGAGATCGCGCGGCAGATCGGTCATCAACTCCGGATCCGTCGTCCCGCGCGCGTGGATCCATTTGAACACCTGACGCCCGCGAAACGGGCGCTCGCCGAGGGCTTCGGCGGCGCGTTCCCACTCGTCCGGCAATCGCCCGACCGGGTGGCGTTCGAGGACGTCGGTCATCGGCGCTGGCCCTTCGCGTCGCTCCAGTAGCCGTCCATCTCGTCGAGCGAGACGCCGCGGGTCGGCTTGCCCTTGTCGTCACGCGGCCAGTCGCCGTGCGCCGCGCGCACACGCTCCTCGACGTGCGAAAACCGCCGTGAAAATTCGATGGTCGTGCCGCGGAGCGCTTCCTCGGCGTTCACGCCGTGGTGGCGGGCAAAGTTGACGAGCGCGAACAGTACATCGCCGAGCTCCGCTTGGATCCGCGTGCGGTCGCCGCCCCTCACCGCCTCGTCGAGCTCGCCGAGCTCTTCCTGCACTTTTTCGCGCGACCCTTCGGCGTTCGGCCAATCGAACCCGACGCGGCTGACTTTCTCGCTGAGCTGAGCGGCGCGCTCGAGGGCCGGCAGTGCGCGCGGCACACCGTCGAGGAGCGGACGATTCTGCTTTTCGCGACGCTTGATGGCATCCCAGTTCGTCACCACGTCGCCGGCGTTGGCCACGACGGCGTCGCCGAACACGTGGGGGTGGCGCCGCACGAGCTTCTCGCAAATCGCCCGGATCGGGTCGTCCGGGCCGAACGACCCTTCTCGCCGGCCGAGCTCCGACAAGAACACGATCTGGAGCGCCAGATCGCCGAGCTCGTCCGCGAGCTCCTTCGGATCGCCGTCGTCGATCGCGTCCATCACTTCGCACGCCTCTTCGAGGACGTATTTGCGAAGCGACCGGAAATCCTGTTCGCGGTCCCACGGGCAGCCGTCCGGCGCGAGCAAGCGCTGCATCAATTCGACGAGCGCGACGAAGGTCTGCCCCCGCTGCTCATCGAGGGGCAGGGGCGCCGGAACCGCAAAGGAACGAGCCATCTTTCCGGCACAGCGCATAACACGTTCAGAGCCGAACGCTACGACGGCCCCCGGACTCCCCGGCGAATAGGGCCTGGAATACGACTCGCCGGACACGCGGCTCGTCTTGTAGCGTGCGGGGTCCATGTCGGGCCGCCCACGCGCGCGGCTGTTCGCCCCGGCCCTCGGGCGAGCGCTGCGCCACCGCAACTACCGTCTATTCTTCGCCGGACAGACGACGTCGCTCATCGGCACCTGGCTCACGCGCGTCGCGACGAGCTGGCTCGTCTATCGCCTCACCGGTTCGACCCTCGCGCTCGGCGTCGTCGGGTTTGCGGGACAGATCCCGACGTTCGTCGTCGCACCGTTCGCGGGCGTGTGGGTCGATCGCTGGAACAAGCACCGCGTGCTCGTGCTCACGCAGGTGCTCGCCTTGCTTCAATCAGCGGCGCTCGCGGCGCTCGCGCTGACCGGCACCATCACCGTCGCGTGGGTGATCGTCCTCGGCGTCGTTCAGGGGCTCGTCAACGCGTTCGACATTCCCACGCGGCAGTCGTTCGTCGTCGAGATGGTGAACGACCGCGAAGATTTGCCGAACGCGATCGCGTTGAACTCGTCGATGGTGAACGCGGCGCGTCTTCTCGGCCCGTCGATCGCCGGCGTGCTCATCGCCGCGGTCGGCGAAGGCTGGTGCTTTGCCGTCGATGCGGCGAGTTACCTCGCGGTCATTGCGTCGCTCCTCGCGATGCGCGTCTCGGTGGTCGAGAAGCCACCGAAGACCACCCGCCTCCTGACCGAGCTCTCGGAGGGATTCAAGTACGCGGCCGGCTTCGTTCCGATTCGAAACGTGCTCCTCTTGCTCGCACTCGTGAGCTTCATGGGCATGCCGTACACGGTGCTCATGCCCGTGATCGCGACGCGCGTCCTGTCGGGCGGCGCGCACACGCTCGGATTTCTCATGGCGGGGAGTGGACTGGGTGCTCTCCTCGGGACGCTCTACCTCGCGTCGCGAAAGACCGTGCTCGGACTCGGCCAGCTCATCGCGTTCGCTGCCGCGGTGTTCGGCACCGGGCTCGTCGCCTTCTCCCGTTCGCGAGAATTCTGGGTGTCGTTCGCCATTCTCGTTCCGACCGGCGCGGGAATGATGATTCAAATGGCGGGGAGCAACACGATCCTTCAAACCCTGGTCGACGACGACAAGCGCGGCCGTGTCATGAGCTTCTTCGCGATGGCGTTCTTCGGGACCGTCCCCTTCGGTAGCCTGTTCGCAGGCACGATGGCCGCCCGATTCGGTGCCGAGAACACGATCCTCGTCGGCGGCGTGAGCTGCATCATCGGCGCTGCCACCTTCCAACGCGCGCTGCCCGAGCTCCGCCGCTTGGCGCGTCCTACTTACATTCGGCGCGGCATCCTTTCCGATATCCCCGACGAGTAGGGCGCGATAACGCGCGCTGGCAAGCGCCCTGGGTGGCCGAGCACACGGTGAGAGCGGTGCTACGTTTGTGAGTCATGCCGTCGGTGCCCGTACGACACGCGAAGGGAGTGAGCTTCGGTGGACTTGCGAAGCTTCTCCGTCAGCAGCGCGTGAAGCGACCGTTCGTCTGTTCCCAGAGGGCGGCCGAGCTGCTCGAGCTGAACATGCTTCCCACCGAGTGGTATCTACTCTCGGATCTTCACGAGCTCCTCGCCCTCATGGACCGCGAAGTCCTCATGGGCAACGAGGAAGCAGGGATCAAGCTCGGCACCGCGGGCGCCATCAAGGCACTGAAAACGTATCACAAGGGGTTTCTCAAGCCGGGCGATCCCGAGAGCACGTTACTGGCCATGCAGCACGCGTGGCCCCGCTATTTCGACTTCGGGACGCTCACCGTGACCAGGGAATCGCCGAGCACCATGCATTTCGTCGTCGGAGGCTACACGGACGTCCCGAGTTACCACGGCGGGACCATCATCGGCTGGCACCTCGCTGCGGCGATCAGCGCCGGATCGTCGCGCGCTTCGGCGGAAATTCTCGAGCGCCCCTGGGTCAAGGGATTCGGAAACCTGATCTACCGCATCCGGATCTGACATCGGCGTGAAGGCGACACGGACCGTGTCTCGGCGTCCGGCGTCTCGTCGTATGCTCGCGCGCGATGACGCGACGGTTCGAAGGGCTCGCCAGGGTCGCGCGATCCTCGCTCTTCGCCGTCCTCGTCGGCGCCGTCGTATTGCTCTCGGCGGCCTTCTACAATCGATTTCCCCTCACCTTCTGGGACACCCGCGCGTACGTCGAGCACGCCGGCACCCTCGTGCCGCGTCCCGATCGACTCATCGGCTACAGCCTGTTCATTCTGGCGACGAGCCTCCACGTCTCGCTCTGGCCCGTGGCGATCTCGCAGTGCCTGCTCGTGTCGTGGCTTCTCTTCGTCGTGAATCGAACGCTGTTCCGCGAAGGCGCGTCGCTTCGTCATCTCGCGGTCGTCGTCATCGTCGCAACATTCACCGCGCTACCGTGGATCGCCGGACAGCTGATGCCCGACGTGTTCACGTCGGTGCTCGTGCTCGCGCTCTTCGTCCTGGTCGAAGACCCCGAGCAGGGAGGCGCCCTCCGCGCGGCGCTGCTCGGCCTCGTCGCGCTCTCGGTGAGCGTGCATCTGACGCATTTTCCGCTCGGCTTCGGCGTCCTCGCGAGCCTTGCCGGCGCGGTCTGGTTCACGAGAGGGCGCGTCGTTTGGTCTCGGTTTCTTGCCCCCGCGCTCGCGCTCGTGTCGGGGCTCGTGGGCATCGCGGCGTTCAACTTCGCTGAAAGCGGCAAACTCTCGCTCGCGGGCGGGAGCGACGCGTTTCTCCTCGGGCATCTCGTCGATTCGGGCATCGCCGAGCGCATGCTCGACGAACATTGTCCGGCGCGAGGCTACCTCCTCTGCCCGTATCGCAAAGCGTTCCCGATGACCGCGGACGAGTTTCTCTGGGACGACAAGCTCGATCTCGACCCCTGGCATCACCCTGCGCCCATCGCCAAGGAAGCGCATCGGCTTCTTCAAGATTCACTCGTCGAACATCCGGCGATGCACGTCGGGGTCGCGCTCTCGTACGCTGGCCGGCAGCTCGTCCGGTTCCGAACCGGCGAAGGCCTCGACGCCGACGCCGTGCCTCTCATCGAGCCCCGCATCGCGGAGTTTTCGCCAGGGGATCTTCCCGCGTATCGAAAGGCACGCCAGCAGACGGGCGCGATCCCCGTCGACGCGCTTCGTCGGGTGCACACGCCGGTCGGCGCCGCGGCGCTGCTCCTCGGCATCGCGTTTCTCGCCGTCGCCCGATTTCCGAATCTGCTCTCCCCTCGACTCGACCCCGCCGTGCGTTTCGTGAGCGCTCTCTGGACGGTGCTCGTCATCAATGCCGTGCTCGCCGGTAACCTCTCCGGCGTGACTGATCGCTATGGCTCACGACTCGTCTGGCTGATGGTCTTCGCGATGCTGGCCATCGGGGCGGACGCGCTCTCGGCGGAACGGCGCGGGGTGACGTCGGCAGTCCGGCGCGGGCCTCGCAGCTGCTAGAGTCGGGCGGTGCGCCCGCTCATCGCGTTCGTCTGGTGCTTGCCATGGGTCATCGCGTGTGCCGGCGCGCCGGTCGCGAGAGAGGCGTCGTCTGCCGGCACGTCGGCGAACACGGACGGCACCGTCGCGTGGACGAGCGCGCTCGATCGCGCGCATATTTTGGTGGGGCGGATCTGGGACGTCGCGGGGCGGAGGTTCGTCGATGAACGGACGTTGACGAACGCCGTCCGGGCGGCGCCGCTCGTCGTCCTGGGCGAACAGCATGACAACGCCGACCATCACGCGCTCGAGGCCCGGCTCGTCGGCGCGATGAGTGCCGGAGGGCGGCGCCCGGCGCTCGTCGCGGAGATGCTCGACGAAACCGTACAACCGGAGATCGACGAGGTCGTCCGGACGCACCCGAACGACGCCGAGGCGTTCGCGCGCGCCGTAGATTGGGAGCACTCGGGGTGGCCCGCGTGGAGCCTGTATCGACCCGTGTTCGCGACGGCGCTCGGCTCCGGGCTTTCGGTCGTCGCCGCGGGGCTCGAGCGCGAGCGCACGATGACCATCGCGCACGCCGGCCTCGCTGCCGTCGACCCCGCCGTCGTTCGGACGTTCGACCTCGGGGCGCCGGTGCCGTCGGATGTCGAGAGCGCGCTCGAGAGCGAGATGAGCGACGCGCATTGCGGTCTCTTGCCGGAGTCGATGCTCGGCGCGATGGCGCTCATCCAGCGGGTGCGCGACGCGGTGATGGCGAAGCACTTGACCGACGCCGCCCATTCGGACGGCGCGGTGCTCATCGCCGGCAACGGACACGCACGGAGCGACCGCGGCGTACCGGCGCTCGTGGTGCGGTCGCTTCATCAGCGGGTGCTCGCCGTGGGTCTCGTCGAGGTCCACCACGATTGGACCACGCCCGAGCAATATGCCGAATCGTTCTCGGCATCGGAGCCACCACGGCCCTCGGGCCCATTGCCGTTCGACTACGTGTGGTTCACGCCCCGCGCGAGCGACGCCGACCGATGCGCCGAGCTCCGCTCGCGCGGACACCAGAAAGATCCTAAGCTCGCGCCCCCGTGAACGAACCCATCTTGCTGAACGAGCGGCGCGGCCCGGTGGTGACGCTCACCCTGAACCGACCTCGCTCGCGGAACGCGCTGAATCCCGAGCTCATCGCGGAGCTCGGACACGCGCTCCGCCTCATCGTCTCGAGCGACGTGCGCGTCGTGGTGCTGACGGGCGCCGGCGGCGCCTTTTGCTCCGGCGCCGACCTCAAGGCGGGCCTGGGCGGCGCGGACGCCGGCAACTCCGGACTGACGATCGACGCACTCCACGAGGTCATTCGACTCATCGTGTCGGCGCCGCAGCCGGTCATCGCCGCGATCGACGGCGCCGCGGTCGGGTTCGGCTGTGACCTCGCGCTTGCGTGCGATTTGCGCGTGCTGTCGTCGCGAGCGTACTTGCAGGAAATTTTCGTGAAGATCGGTCTGATGCCGGACGGCGGCGGCACGTTCTGGGTGCCGCGGCTCGTCGGGATGGGTCGCGCGATGGAGTACCTGCTCCTCGGGACGCGCATCGACGCGCCGCTGGCGCGCGAGGTGGGTCTGGCCAACCGAGTGGTCGAGCCGCAGCTCCTCCACTCCGAGATTACCGAGCTGGCGGATCAACTCGCCGCGGGGCCGCCGCTCGCGCAGGAACGAATCAAGCGGGCGCTTCGAGCGAGCCTCGCGGGCGGCCTCGACGACGCGCTCCATCGAGAAAAGACGAATCAGCTCGAGCTGCTCCGCAGTAAAGACCTGCTCGAAGGTGTGACGGCCTGGGCCGAACGCCGCCCGCCGTCGTTCAAAGGCGAGTAGCGCTCGCGCTCACTGCACCCGCGACGCCGCGGCGACGGCAGGGGGCTCGCAGCGCCTCACCGGCTCATACCCGCGACGCGACCGGACGACAGTGCGCCCCGCACCGCGTCCGCACCCGCGACGCGACCGGACGACAGTGCGCCCCTAAAATAAATGCCGCTCGGCCCGTCGCTCGCGGTGACGTCGCGCTCAGAACAAATAGCGTTCGCCGGAGTCGCACAGGATGGTGACGACTTTGCCGGCGGGGTGGCGCTTGGCGACCTCGACGGCGGCGTGGACGTTGGCGCCCGACGAGGGACCGACGAGGAGGCCTTCTTCGCGCGCGAGGCGGCGCGCCATGCGTTCGGCGGCGACGTCGGTGACCGTGACGACTTCGTCGATGACGCTGCGGTCGAGGATTTTCGGGACGAAGCCGGCACCGAGCCCTTGAATGCCGTGCATGCCGGGCGGTCGACCGCTGAGGACGGCGCTTTGGGCCGGCTCGACGGCGATGATGCGCACTTGACGGCCGAGCTCGCGTCGCAGTCGCCTGCCGACACCGGTGATCGTGCCGCCGGTGCCGACGCCGGTGATGAACGCGTCGAGGACGCCACCGGTTTGTTCGAGGATCTCGACGGCCGTGCCGTGCTCGTGACTGTCGGGGTTCGCCGCGTTCTCGAATTGGCTCGGCATGAACGCCGACGGCGTGCTCTTCACGATGTCGTGGGCTTTTTCGACTGCGCCGAGCATGCCGTCGGTGGCCGGCGTGAGCACGATCTCGGCGCCGTAGGCGCGCAGGATGTAACGGCGCTCGACGCTCATGTCTTCGGGCATGACGAGCACGCACTTGTACCCGCGGAGCGCGGCGATCATCGCGAGGCTAATTCCGGTGTTGCCGCTCGTCGCTTCGACGAGCGTCGCGCCTTCGGTGAGCCGGTCTTCGCGCTCGGCGGCGACCACCATCGACAGAGCGGGCCGATCCTTCACGCTGCCGCCGGGGTTCAGAAATTCCGCTTTCGCCCAGACCGCAGCGCCGCCTTCGGGACTCAGCCGCGTGAGCCGCACGAGGGGCGTGTGCCCGACGAGGCCGAGAGGACCTTCGTCACTGGTCGTCGTCGCACGCCGAGCCGGCTCGGCCGTTTCGGCGTCGCGACCCCGGCGGCCCGATCCGGCGCGTGTCGTCATCCACCGGGACGATACCTCGCCGGCCGACGCCCGTCAGCGCGGCTCGACGACCTGCGCCGGCACGTCGCCCACCGAGAGCGCGTGCCCCGGCGACGCCGCGTCGGCGGAAAGCAACGCCATCGCGACGGCACCGCCGAAAAGAGCGCTCGCCGCGGCGCTCTTGGTTTCGCCGACGACCGAGCCCGCGACGTCGCGCACGGCAGTGCCGGGCGCGGGTAACCCGTGCTCGCCCCCTTGCCCTGCTTCGAGGGCAACGATGGCGAGACGGCGCTTCACCTTGCCGCGCATGTCTTGCATGCACACGGCTTCTTGCCCGAGGTAGCAGCCTTTGGTCCACGAGACGGCGCGGCGATCGAGCGACGCTTCGTGCGGGTTCTGCTGATCCGTCATGTCGGTGCCGTAGAGCGGCACGAGCCGTTCGACGCGGAGCCTCTCCCAATCTCCGGCGGTCGCCCAAACGACGTCCTTCTCCGCGGTGAGCGCGCGACGCACGTCGTCCAGGGCAACTCTCGGGACGACGAGAGCCGCGCCCCCGAGCCCCGTCCAGTCGATCGTCGCGGCGGCGCCACCGTGTTCGGCCGACCAGCGCCCGGCGAGGTCCGACGCAAGGGGGCCGTGGAGCATGAGCCAGGACCACTTCGGCGATGTTTCCGCGACCTCCGCGTCCTCCATGATCAAGAATCGTCCCAGGTGCTCTTCGGCGCGCGGCAAGACGTTCTCGAGGATCCCGAGATGCACTGCGCCTTTCGCGGCGACCACCGTAACGTCAGCGAGGATCTTTCCAGGCTTGGTGAGAAGTAGCCCCCAACACCCCGAACCGTCGGGAAGATCGGCCACATCGCAAGTGACCAAACCCTGGAGCCAGCTGAGTCGCTCGGACCCCGTGACGGTCAAGGTACCGAGGTCCGGTCGAGGAACGACGAGCGCGCCACGCCGCGCCGCATGATCGGAGGGAAACACGCGGAAAGAATTGGGCGCCGCGCTCGAAGCGTCAACGCCGGAACGAGTCATTCGATCGGAATGCCTTCGTCGACGACCGGATAAATGACGCCCTCTTTCACCGAAACCGTGTGCTCCTTCTTGTCGGCACCCACGAGAAGAAGAGAAACGCCCACTTGCCGGTTCGCGTTGACGAGACTTTGGGGTTCGCCTTCGTCCATGGGGGCGACCTTCTTTCCCTGGATCTCCACGATTTCATCGCCGGGGTGGATGCCGGCGCGCGCCGCCGGGGATTCGACGAGGACGCGCGTCACGGAGATCGCTCCGTCGGTCTTGAGCTCGTAGGCAAAACCGAGCCCCCATCGCGCGTGTGCCGGTTCGACCTTCATCTGGATATGAGCGCCGCTGTCACAATCGATGTCCACCGGCGCCGGCCCGACCTCTTCGAGCAGGTCGCGCACATTTTTCACGCAGATGGGCCGGTTATTGAGGGCGTTGCTGTCCCAGAGCTCGACGCGATAACGCGCGCCGGCTTTGAGGCGATAGTTCGCACCCGTCTTGTCCGGCCACGTCGGTTGAAGCGTGTTGGACTGGACCGGGGTGCGCAGGAGCTCCTTATCGTTCACGAAGAGGATCGCAAAGGGGTCGGGTGCGCTTCCGCCGATGGCGTCCCACTGACGGCCATCTCGGGTTCGGTCCGGGATCGTTGCGGAAGTGAACGACATGAACGCGAGATCGCTCGGCGGCGGCGGGGCGAGCGGACGGCCCGGCGGCGGGGCGTTCACGGGTGGTGTGACCTCGGGAAAGACTGCACCACAACCCGTCAAGAGGAGCGCGCCGAAGAGCGGTCGCCACGAAGCCGTCATTGCCGCCAGGCTATCGCACGAGCCCGGCGAGCGAAAGGCGTACGAAAACGCAAGCCGATTTGGTGGATGCGAGAAGGCCGTTCGAGCATTATCCTAAAGGCATGGCGCGAATGTTCGGGTTCATCGGCAATCGCGCCGATCTCGGTGCGCGTGTCCTGTCGTTGCAAGCGGACGTGCTCCGCGTGCGCGTCCCGCCCGGCGCACCCATGGGGTGGGGCATCGGGTTCTATCAAGCCGGCGAGGTGCTCCTCCGGCGTCGTCCGATCGACGAACGCGAAGTGATCGATCCGACGCCGGTGATCGAAGGCGTTCGTACGGACGTGCTGATCGGTCACGTCAGACGCCCGACGGTCGGCGGTCTTCGCACGGAGAACACGCACCCGTTTCGTTATCGTCAGTGGCTCTTCGCGCAGACGGGAACCATCGGCGGGTTCTCGATGCTCCGCGAGCGACTCCTCGAGTCGCAGCCCGAGTTTCTTCGTCGCAACGTTCGCGGCGACACCGACAGCGAGCTCTTCTTTTATTTGTTCCTGTCGTTCTTGCACGACGCGGGTCACCTCGCCGAACAGGTCGTGTCGCCGGAGCACATTCGCACGGCCCTTCGCGCGAGCATTTCCCTCGTAGATCGCCTGTCCGCCGAAGAGGGCTTTCCGAAGAACGCCGGCGATCTCCTGGTCACGAACGGCGAATATCTGGTCGGCGTTCACCGCGGCACCGAGCGAACGGCGTATCGCGTGCTCAAGGGACGCCAGGACGTCGAAGAGTTGCTCGGCGACGACGGAATGCAGCAAGCGCGGATCCCGAACGTGGACACGACGCATTTCTCCATCGTCGTCAGCGGGCTCGAAGTCGTCCCGGACGGCTGGCGCAACGTGGCGCAGCAAGCGTTCGTCACGATGACGCGTGCCGATGATCCGACGTTCGAGTCGATCTGAAGCGCAAGGCCGGGTGACGTCGAGAGCACTCGGCGGCTGCGTCACCTCCGCGTGCGTGAGCACCCTCCTCGCGATGGCGTGCGCTGCGGTCGTTCCGGCGGAGAGCGGCGTCGCGACCACGCCCGTCCCCCCGCCCCGGCCGCCGGGGATCGCCATCGAGCCCGCGCTCGAGTTGCCCGAGCCGAAAACGAGCGCGACGCCGGAGAGCGGACTCGTCGTGCTCACCGAGCCGATCGACACGCGCCCCGCGCGTCGCACCGTCGACGATTTCTTCGCCGCGGTCGTGCGAGAAGACGCCGATGCGTTCGAGCGCTTGTTCGATCGCGCGGCCCACGTCCGCACGCGTCCGCACGGCCGCGCGGAGCAAGCGCTCACCACGTGGCGTCGCCGGCTCGACCGCGTGGACTACACTGCGCTCGCCCCCGAGGTGCTCTATCGCTCGGCCGAGGTCGAAGTCCACGTCGAGAGCGACGGCGCCAGCGCCGATCGCAATTTGCCCATCGCGCCGCACGGCGACCAGGTGCTCGTGCGCGTTCCCATCTTGTCGGGCAATCCGTCGCACTTGCTCGGCAGCGAGCTCGTATTTTTGCTCGGCCCGAGCACGGGCGGCTACCGCATCGAAGAGATGTACGAAGACGCTGGCCTGCCGTAACCTCGCTCGCACATGCAGTCGAGCTCGCGCCACGCCTGCTGGCAATGCGGAACCGTGATTTCGGCTTCCGGCGGACGGTGCCCGATGTGCGGCGCCGAGCAACCGGACGTCACCGCGTCGAGCGCCGGCGCGTCGTCCTCGCCGTTCAACCGCGCCCCGATGCCGAGCGAGTCGTTCGATCCGCCCGTGAGCGCGCCGAAGGCGCTTCCGTGGGTCGTTCTCGCCGTGGGGCTCGCGGCGCTGGGCGTCGTCGCCGTACTCTATTCATCGCATCACCGCGAGGCCGCCGCGGGCGCGCCCGTGGCATCGGCCGCGAGACCCGCGGCCGCCGCGCTCCCGTCCGATCCGAATCAGATCCGAGTGCCCGACCCGAAGAACGCCGATCCCGTCGAGCTCCTCGCCCAGGTCAAGGCGCGCGCGTTCGCGTGGAGCTCCGACGCGCTCCTCGTCTCGGTGCGCGCACAGCCGATCGCGAACGGTCGCGTGAATCTGCAGAGCGGCGGCACCATCGAGTACACGTTCGGCACCCCGAGCCACGAGCGCCTCGGTCGGTTCTCGCGCGTTGCCGGCAAGGGCTTCGCCGTCACGTTGACGTCCGCCGGAACGACGGCCCTTCCGACGCCGCCGCGCGACGGCCTCGCCGCGCTCGAACCGACCTGTCCCCTGGACGAAGCCGAGACGCACGCCGAAGCCTCCGGTGTTCCCAAGGGGCCGAACACCGTCGCCACGTACGAAGTGAGTGAGACGTATCAAAAAGCCGTGTGGCTCATTACCGTGCCGAACAACGCTGCGGCAAGCCGCACCATCGACGGCTGGTCCTGCGCCATCCTGGTGCGTTGATTACTGCGCCGCGACTCGTGGCGGCGCGCTCACGCGCTTGTCGAATACGCCCTTGCGGCGCGCTTCGCCGAGGGCGCGAAAGGCCGCGCGATAGCCGCGCATCAAGAGGGCGCGCGCGGCGAAGCGGTTCAAATAGTCGAACATGCCGATGTTCGGCGCGATGTCGATGAACGTCGTGTTCGGATGGACGCGCGAATAAAGATCGAGGCCGCGCTTCTCCTTTTCCGTCAGCATGATGTTCAACGATTGGGTCATCACCTTGGCCGCCGTGAGCCGCGCGATGCTCCGCGTCGATTTCTTCGTCGGGCGGTAGATGTTCGAAATGATGACGATGTCCGCGCCGACCGCGACGGCGATGTCCGCGGAGAGCGTGCGCGCGATCTCGCCGTCGACGTGATAACGCCCGTCGATCTCGTAAGGGCGAAAGAGCCCGGGCACGCAGCACGACGCCGCGACGGCTTGGCTGATCGGCGTCCGCGAGTCGTACCCTCTGCCGAACACGACGCGCTCGGCCCGGTCGATGTCGACGGCGGTGATGAGCAACTGCGCGCGCACCTTCTCGAAGTCGTTGGTCGGAATGTGGCGGGCGAGGTAGCGCTCGAAGCCGTCGATCGAATAGAGCCCCGAGAGGAGATAACCGGGGTCGAGAAAATCCCGCGCCCGCGGTGGGCCGGCCAGAGTGAG
The DNA here is from genome assembly GCA_964506835.1 of uncultured Polyangiaceae bacterium. Classification (GTDB taxonomy): domain Bacteria; phylum Myxococcota_A; class Polyangia; order Polyangiales; family Polyangiaceae; genus DASZVB01. The sequence continues at coordinate 73,006 of CAZDNG010000012.1, read as the reverse complement.
TCCGTGAAACCGGGGCCCGTTGTGTCTGCGGCGCCAGGGGCTCCGGAAACCGTCGATGAGGACATCGAGCGGAATGCCCTGTCCGTACGTCGCGGCCACGATGGCCCCTGCGCTGGCCCCGACGAAAATATCGGGCTTGATCCCGAATTCCTCGCACGCCTTGAGCACGCCGAGATGGGCGATACCCCGGGCCGCCCCCCCCGTACCTACGAAGGCGATCTTCGGTTCGTGCATGGAGACTTGGGCTGACCGGCGGCCAGCCGACGAGCGCTTCACCCTAGCGCCGGGGGTCTTCCTGCGCAACGGACCGAGACGAGCTCGCGAGAGTAGACGCTCACATGCCGGCGAGGATCCGGAAGCTTCCGTCCGCGGGCGTCAGCTCGAGTCGATTCTCGGCGACGCGACGCCGCCAGAGCTCACCCGTCGGAGTCGGGATTTTGTAACTCGCGCTGTACGTGTAGTCCACGTAGATGCTCGTGTTCTTCCGTCCTTCGCCGACCCGGCGATACCGGATCTCGTAACGGATGGCGCGCGTGTCCTTGAACCGCGTCTCGAGGTAGTCGCGCAGGCCCGCGTAGTCGAGGTCGTCGGTGGCGTCGACGTTGCCGCCGTCCTCGTAGTAGCTCGGGTCGGCGAGCTTCAGTAACTTCGGGACGTTCTCCGTCTCGACCGCGTGACGGTATTCCTCACAGAACTCGATCACTTTTCGATTCTGGTCGTTGTCTTCGACGTCGGTGTTCGCGATGTAGTGCTCCGCGCAGCCGCTGAGCAGCGAGACGAACAGGGCCGGCGCGAGGATGCGAAACGCCATTTTTCTTCCGAACGCCGAATCGATGCGAGTCATTCCGTGGGGCGGGACAGTGCCAGAGACCCGCGCCGGGCGGCAAGCCCGTCGACGCCCGCCGCAGGCACCCACGCCGGCGTTTCCGTTTGGGGTTGGAGCCCCAAACCGGGGAGTGGGGCCCCGATCCGATTCACTCGGTCGGGGCGAGGGGCAGAGCCCCTCGAAGACAAGTCACGAAGAGCACCCATCTCACTGGTGAGATGGGCTCTCGGGGTGTTCGACGCCCAATGCCGCGAGAAATGCGGGATATCCGGGCGCGGAACCGAGCCGGCCGTCCGCCGCAAGCGCCCTTCTCTGAGCCTCTTTGAGCTGGTTTCGGTCGAGCGCGGCGCCCTCGTCGCGCTTCCGGAGTACCGCGGCGACTGCCCCCGCCGCCGGAAGCGGCCAGCCTGCGGCGGCCCAGACGTCGCGCACGGTCGTTCCCACGTCCTCCGCGGCGACGACGATCACGGCCTCGGTGTCGCCCGCGGCGATGAGGTCGTGCGCGACGATGAGCGCTTCGATCGACGCGGCGAGACTTCCACCGACGGCGAGCGACGGGCCGCCGAGACCGAACGCGATGCTCACCTGACCCGCGGGGAGATTGGGCGACGTCGGCGGGAACCGTCGTGGCTCGGCCCCTTTCGCGCCACGCTCGCGGAATCGCCGATCGAACGCCTCGTTGTTCTCGAGAGTCGCGCCCGCGGTGCCGACCACGACGCCGGCGCGTGCTCGGTCGAGCTCCGGTACCGCTTCGAATGCCCGCGCTGCGGCGGCAACGGCGAGCGCGGAGAGTCGATCCATGCGCGCGAGCTGCGCGGCCGTGAGGCGCGTGCGCGGCGCGACTCCTTCCGCGTCGAGCTCGAGCGCGGGGATTCCAATGGTCGCGATTTGTACCGCATGCGGCGCGCGCGCTCCGCCGTTTCCTTGCTCGAGCGACGCGACGAGCGCGGCGTTCGCACCGCCGAACGCCGCGGACAGTTTCAACGCGACGCGCGGCGTGCCCGCTTCGTTCTTGCCGAGGAGGCGCACGTCGCAGCTTGCATCGAGTGCGCCCTCCCCGAGCGCCGCGGGAAGGACGCCGCGCTCCATCGCGTCGAACGCCGCCGCCAGCTCGAGCGCGGAGCTCGCGCCCAGAGTGTGCCCGATCACGGCCTTGAACGGATGAACGACCGCGCTCTTCACCTGCGCGCCGAGCACGGCGCCGAGCGCGAGCGCTTCGGCGGGGTCGTTGTAGGGCGTCGCCGTCGCGTGCGCGCTCACCAGTTCGACGTCCGAGGACGACGTACCGGCGTCCTCGAGCGCACGGCGCGCCGCCCGCGCGAGACCGCTCCCCGTCCGATCGGGCGCCGTCACGTGCACGGCGTCGGCGGACGCGCCGAAGCCGCGCACCCATCGCCGGCATCCGGCGCCGGCGTCGCGACCGCGGACGAGAGCGAGCACGCAAGCGCCTTCGCCGAGCGACATGCCGTCGCGGCCCACTCGAAAGGGCGCAGGGGTTCGGTCACTAGTGGCGCCGATGCTCTCGAAGCCGGCGGCGACGAACGAGCTCACCACGTCGTAGCCGCCCGCGATGACGACGTCCGCGGCGTCGAGCTCGAGCCATCGACACCCGAGCCCGATCGCGATCGCCGATGACGCACACGCCGCGAGCACTTGCACGCTCTCGGACGGCTCGACGCCCAGCGCGGAGCCGACCGCGACGAGCGGGCCGAAATAGGGGCTCTGGCGCGCCAACGGCCGCGACAAGGGTTCGCCGGCGACGCGAAGCGACAGAGCTCGGGTGAGCGAGCCCATCGCGCCCGACGACGTGCCGAGACACACGCCGACCCGGAGATGGCGCCAATTCGCGAGCTCTTGGTCGAGCGAACGCCCGATCGACTCGAGCACGCGGCGGAGAAGCGACTCGGCGGACTCGACCGCGCGATCGAGCGGGGCCATCGCACGCGCGACCCGCGGCTTCACGAGCCCCGCGGCGCGCAACAGCTCGTCTTCGACGATCGCGGTGGTCGGAATTTCGCCGGGTGCGCCCACCGAATACGCCGCGCGGTCGCTGCCGAGGGCGGATTCCGCCGCGACAGCCACGACGGCGACCGGTTTCACTCGGCCCTCACGAGCCGCGTCACGTACACCCGCTCGGTGTTGCCGCCCACGATGAGCGCCTCGTCGATTTTTCCCGACGAGAGCAGGCCGGCAGCCGTCACCCACGCGAAGCCGCCGACGCCGTCGTGAGCGCCGGCGCGCTCCGTCATCGCCAGGCGCGACGCGGATTGCCATTCGGACCGCGCGAGAAACCAGTCGATCTGCGGCGCGTCCCACTGACAGAGCACGAGCGCGCGCTCGGCACGCGCCGGCTTGTCGATCGCGACGCGATCGAGCTCGGCGAGCGACGACTGGATCCGCTCGCGCACTTCGGCGAGTCGCTTCATGCCGGGACGGAGCGGCGCAGCGGCGGACTCGAGCACGACCCATGACGACCCTTCGCCGCGCGCGACGCCCCGGGCGCCCCCACAAACCGGACCGAGCACGTCACGGACGTAGACATCGAGAGGCTCCGCGCTTCCGGCGACCACGGCGTCGGCGAAGCCAGCCGCCACCCAGTCGCAAGCGATGGAGAGCGCGGCGTCGGCGCTCGCGTCGCGATCGCTGGTCGTGAGGACCGGCCCCGCGATCCCGAGATAGATCGACGCGTTCCCCGATGCCGCCGAGGGCACCAGGTGCGGAAAATCCGCGGGCGGCGCGCGGCGCGGCCCCTTTTCGGCGAGGGTTCGCACGAAGGCCACCGTCCGTTCGACGTTCGCGAACGCCGTTCCTGCGACGAGACCCGCGGCCTCCGGACCGAGCGCGGCAGAACGGAGCGCGGCGTCTGCGCCGGCGGCGACGAGCGATGTCTGCGCGTCGAATCGTCGCGACCGCGCCGGATCGAGCAGCGCCTTCGCGCGCGCCTCGAGGGGTTCCACAGTCTGCGTCGCGGGCTCTCGATAGGCCGCGTTGTCTTCGCCGACGAGGAAGCCGCGCACGCCGACGCTCGCCGCGCCGGTCACCGCGACACGTACGACGGGAGTCGCGCCGGCGCGCGGCTCGGCGTCGGTGCGCTCGAAGAGCAAGACCGAACCCGTGCCCCCGAATCCGAACGAGCTCGATACCGCCGCGCGGAGGGGTTCGGGTCGCCCGCGACCTGCGACGTGATTCAACCGGCACGCTTCGTCGGGCGTCACGAGCCCACCCGTCGGCGGCACGATCTGACGATGGAGGGCGAGGACGGTGATCGCCGCTTCGACGGCGCCCGCGGCGCCGAGGGTGTGCCCGATCTGGCCCTTCGACGACGACACGAGAACGCGCGCCGCGTCGGCACCAAACGCCGCGACGATGGCCGCCGTTTCGACCGCGTCGTTCGGGAGGGTGCCCGTGCCGTGCGCGTTGACGTAATCGACGTCGCGGGGTTCGAGCTTTGCACGACGCATGGCCTCGCGCAGGAGCTCTGCAGGGCGGCGTGCGGACGGCTCGGGGTGCGTGATGTGGTGCGCCTCGGCGCCGGCGGCCCACCCCGAAAACCACGCGAGCACCGGCGCGCCGCGCTGCCTCGCTGCCGATTCCCTCTCGAGGACGAGAAACGCCGCGCCCTCGCCCAAGGTGAGGCCCGCGCGCGTCTTGTCGAAGGGCCGGCACGCTGCGGTGTCCGTCGCGCCGAGTGCGTTGAATCCGGTGACCGTGAGACGGCAGAGGGCGTCCGTGCCACCGGCGAGCACGCGTTCGACCGTGCCCGATCCGAGCCACGCGGCGGCGTGGATGATCGCGTTTGCGCCGCTCGAGCAGGCGCTGCACAAGGTGGCCGTTCGGGCCGGATGGAACAACTCGGCGAGGCGATCGACAGTGCTGCTGAGCGGATACGAGACGAGCCGGGGCTCGTTGCGAAGAGCGGCCCGAGTTTCGGGCAACGTCGCGAGCCAGGGTTCGGCCTCGAGCATGCCGCCCGTCGTCACCCCGACGGCGAGCCCGAGCGAGCGCGGCGTTTCGTCGAGGCCCGCCGAAGACAAGGCTTCACGAGCCGCGACGAGGGCGAGCGCGTCGGACCGCGACCAGCGCGATGGGTCGCGACCGCCCACCGCTTCGCCGACCACGAATCCGCGGACCTCGCCGGCGAGCGCGGTCCGCTGCCCGGTGGTATCGAACAGGGAGATCTCGGAAAACCCGCGATCGCCGTTCACCATGCGCTCGAAGGTGCGCGAGGCTCCGACGCCCAGCGCGCTGACGATGCCGACCCCAGTGATCGCGATGCGCTCGTCGTTCATGGACCCGAGCGAGCGCCGAGGATGTGGTCGGCAAGCGAAGAGACGGAAGCGAAAATGGCGCGTGCGCTCTCGTCTTCGGGGATCGTGATGCCGAAGCGCTCTTCGACGGCGACGGCGAGCTGGAGCGCGTCGAGAGAGTCGAGGCCGAGCCCTTCTCCGAAGAGCGGGGCGTCGTCGACGATGTCCGCCTCCGTTCGGTCCCGAAGATCGAGCTCGCGCACGATGAGCTCCTTGAGCTCGCGCTTCAAAGTATCGCGGTCCATTTCGAGAGGTCTCCGGCGCCCTACCCGCCCGGCCCGAGGATCCTAGCTCAGACGCCGGCCTTCTGGCGGACTGCGCGCACGATGTCCGCGTCTCTCACTGCGTCGGCCTCTGCGCGGTAGCCGAGCACGATGCGATGCCGTAGCGCAGGAAGAATCGTCGCTGCCACGTCGTCGATGTCCGCGGCGGCTTCACCGCGCGACGCGGCGCGCGCTTTCGCGGCGAGCACCAGTGCCTGACTGCCACGGGGTCCGGCGCCGAACCTGACATAACGCCTCACTTCTTCGGGTGCGTCCTCGGAGCTCGGACGGGACAGCCGCGCGAGCTTCACGGCGAGGTCGACGGCCTCGTCGGTGATCGGGATCCGCGGGACGAGCTCGCCGAACGCGCGCAGCTCGTCGAGGGCCACGACGGGAGACAGCCGGGTTCCGCGACCCGACGTCGTCCGCCGCGCGATTTCGCGCTCTTCCGATTCCGACGGGTAGTCGACGTGGATCTCGAGCAAGAAGCGGTCGAGCTGGGCTTCGGGCAGCGGATAGGTGCCCTCCTGCTCGATCGGATTTCGCGTCGCGAAGACCTGGAACGGATCGGGGAGCGCGTGCGTGCTGCCGCCGACGGTGACGCATCGCTCTTGCATCGCTTGAAGGAGCGCCGCTTGCGTCTTCGGCGGCGTGCGATTGATCTCGTCCGCGAGGACGAGATTCTTGAAGATGGGCCCCTGCATGAAGCGGAGCTCGCGCCGCACCGAAGATCCGACCTCGACTTCGTTCAAGACGTCGGTGCCGGTGATGTCGGCGGGGAGCAAATCCGGCGTGAACTGCACGCGTCCGAACGACAACCCGAGCGCGTCGGCGACGGTGGAAACGAGCAACGTCTTGGCGAGTCCGGGAACTCCGACGAGCAACGCGTGGCCCCGCGACAGGAGCGTGACGAGCATCGCATCGACGACTTCGTCTTGACCGACGACGACCTGCCGCACCTCCGACTTGAGCCGGGAGCACGCGGCGGCGCATCGTTCGAGCAGCTCGAAAGGCCGGGGTACGGGTTCCAAAAGGGGGGCGGTCACTGAGGCATCGAGCCCGGTGCCGCGCGGACCGCCGGGGCTTGGGGCGAGCCTAGCACCAGATGCCGAGCGCGGGGAGCAAGCGTCACGTGAAGAAACCCGTGGCAGCGAGGCACGGAGACGTGTAAGGGCGGCGTGGCAATGTCCGCGAGCGACGGGCGCATCGGGGAGAGCGAGCCCGGCCACGTGCTGGTCGAACGACCGCCGCCGGGCCTCGCCCGCGGCAAATACTCCGCGCCCGCGTGGGTCGTCGCATCGCTCGGCGCTGCACTGCTTCTCGGCGCCCTCGCCTACGTGATACGTCGCTTCGTTCGGATCAAACGATGAGCACCGCCATGCGACGATTCGTGACCGCGCTCCTGCTCGGAGTCGCGGTTTACCTCGGGGTCGCCGCCTACACGGGCTTCCACACGATCGGGCAGAGCCTCGCGACGTTCCACTGGATCACGTTCTTCGCCGCGGTCGCGCTCGCGAGCTTGAACTACGTGTTCCGATTCATGCGCTGGGACTACTATCTCGGCCTGCTCGGGATCCGCGGCGTCTCGAAGCGCGACAGCGCGCTCGTCTTTCTTTCGGGCTTCGTGCTCACCATCACGCCCGGCAAGGTCGGCGAGGTGTTCAAGAGCGCCGTCCTCAACGTCACGCACGGCGTGCCCATCGCGAAAACGGCGCCGGTCGTGCTCGTCGAACGCCTGTCGGATCTCATCGGCGTCGTCGTCCTGATCCTGCTCGGCAGCGTCGGGTTCGCGTCGGGCCTCCACTGGGCCGTGGCCGGCGCGGTGGTGGTCTCGGTCGCGATCGTGAGCATCGTCTGGGAGCACCCATCGCGGCTGTTGATCGACTGGGTCGACACGCATCCGAAGCTCGGCCGCTTCGGGCCGAAGCTCCGCGAAGCCCTCGAGAGCTTGCGCCTCCTCACCGGCTTCTCGGCGTTCGTCTGGCCGCTCGTGCTCTCGATTCTCGCGTGGGCCTGCGAGGGGACCGCGCTCTGGATCATCTTGCTCGGCTTCGGCGCGCACGCGCCCTTCCTGCTCTCCGTGTTCTTCTACGAAACCGCGTCGCTCGCCGGCGCGCTCATCCCGGTTCCCGGCGGCCTCGGCATCGTCGAGGGCATGCTGCGCGAGCAGCTCGTCCACCTCGGCGGTGTGCCGGTCGGCGCCGCCACCGCGAGCATGATCCTCGTGCGGTTCGCGACGCTGTGGTGGGCCGTCGCGGTCGGCTTCGCCTCGCTCGCGCTCTTGCGTACGCAGTACCCGAAGCTCCGCGGCCACGAGCCGGGGTAGCTCAGCCCGGAGCTTCGCCCGAGCGCTGCACCTAGAGTCCGCGCAGCGCTTCGAGCGCGCGCGTCATGTCGCCTGGCATCTCGGCTTCGAAGCGCATCGCTTCACCGGTAGCGGGGTGCACGAATCCGAGCACCGCGGCGTGCAGCGCTTGTCGTCCGAGGGCGTCCGCGACGGCGCGGAGCTCGGGTGTCGGCGGCTTCTTGCCGTACGTGGAGTCGGCAAAGACGGACGCGCCCGCGCACTCCGACAAGTGCACGCGGATCTGGTGAGTGCGTCCCGTTTCGAGCCGGCATCGGACGAGCGCGGCGCCGCGCTCGGCGAGCACTTCGTCGACGGTGACGTGGGTGATTGCGGTGCGGCCTTCGCGCACCTTGGTGGTGAAGCGGAGACGCGACGAACGATTGCGGCCGTAGAGCGTCTCGATGCGCCCGGCCTTCGGCACGCCGAGCGAGATGGCGCGGTAGACGCGCTCCACGGTGTGCGCGGCGAGCTGCTTCTTCAGGTGTTCGCGCGCCGCTTCTTTCTTCGCGACGACGAGCACGCCGCTCGTATTCTTGTCGATGCGATGCACGATCCCCGGCCGGAGCGGCCCCATGGGGTCGCGATCGTCGAACGGCGCGCGTTCGAAACCGGGTCGCGACAAGAGCCCGGCGACCAAGGTGTGCTCCCAGTTGCCACGCCCCGGGTGCACGACGACACCCGCCGGCTTGTTCACCACGACGAGGTGTTCGTCTTCGTAGAGCACGCCGAACGGCACGGCCCCGTCGGGTTCGACGGAGCTCGGCAGCGGAGCCCCGGGTTCGACTTCGACGACCGAGCCGGGGCGTACGTCGTCGCTCGGGCGACAGGGCTCGCCGTCCACGCGCACCCTACCCTCGCGGATCCAGCGCTGCACCGTCGCGCGCGACACGCCGTCGAGAAGCCCCACGACGACCTTGTCGACGCGCTCGGGGTCGCGTTCGGGGTCGTCGTCGACGACGAAACGGAGCGCGCCCGCTACCAGAGCTTGCTCTTGATGTGCGCTTTCGACCTGACCAAAATGTCGACGAGCGCGCGGTCGTAGAAGTTACGCTGATAGAGCTGCGGCGCGACGCGACTCTTGTAGAGCGCGCGCCCCTCTTCGATTTCCTCGGTGAGCTCCTCGAAGAGGTTGTCGTGCTCGATGCCGCGAACGATCTTTTCCTCGTTGTAGAGCGATAGATCGCTGGCGATGGCACGGGCCAGACGACGGGCAGCCTCTTCGGTCTCGATGAGCGGCATGAACGACTCCTTCAGCGCTGGGACGACTCGCCATTATCCCTCGGCTCCTTCGACCCTGTCAAAACCGTGCCGGCGAGCCCGGCGAGCGCGGGAAAACAGACCAACGAATAGCGCCCGCTCCCGAAAAACACCGCGTGCGTCGCGGCCGTGCCGAGGACGGTGACCGCGGCGAGGCTCGCCGGAAGACGGTCCGCGTCGCGAAAGCGACGCCCGAGGAGCGCCGCGGAGAGCCCGAGCCCGAGGTGCGCGACCCACGCACTCTTCATGAAGAGAAACGCCGAAGTCGCCGCCGCGGCGCCTTTGCGGACTCTCCCGAACGGGCCGTCGTAACGCGCGATCGCGACGAGCGCCGCGAGCACGACGAGTCGCTCCCAGATCGTCTCGGCCGTTCCGAGACGCACCTTGGCGCTCTCGGAAAAGGCGCCGGGGTTCGACGAGTGCAGATACCAACCGGCGGCGCCCGCATAGTCGAACGTGACGGCGAGTTTTTTCGGCACGAGTGAAAGGAAGCGCCCGGGCTCGCGCTCGATGTCGCGAACGGCGGCGTGCCCGAAGCAGGCGTCCTTTTCGGCTTCGCCGAACACGTTGCGACACTCCGCAGGAACACCGAGTTGGTCGAGCGCCACCCAGGAGCCCGTCGCGCCCGGAGCGGCCCCGATGAACAAATTCCACCCCGCGTTCGCGCTCACGAGGACGCACGAGTGCATGCGGGCGCAGTTGCGGAACGTCCACGGCAAGCACGCCCCGACGGCGATCGCCGTGACTGCCGCGGCGCGCCCGAGCGCGACGCGCCGATTTCCCGGCGGCGCCGCGAGCCATCCGAAACACGGCGCGAGCAAGAGCGATTGCGGACGCACGAGCGTCGCCGCGCCGAACGCGATGCCGGTCCACACGACCCCGCGACCGCGGCGGCGCGCCGCGACGGTTGCCCACGCCGCGAGCGCGAGCAGCGCCGCGGCGAATCCCTCGGTCATGATGGCCGGCGTGTAGAAGACGAGCCCGGGGTGAAGTGCGATCGCGAGGGCCGCGACGTTCGCGCCGCGGCGATTCGCGCCGACGGACGCGACGCGATGCACGGCGAGCGCGGCGAGCGCGCCCATGACGCCATTGGCGACCATCGCGAGGGTCGGATGCGCGCCGAACACGGCGTAGAGCGCACCGAGGACTGCGGGATACCCGACGGGATAGTGCGCCGCGTACGTCACGACGCCGTCCGGCCAGAGCCAGGTGTAACCCTTCCCCTCGGCGATTCGCGTCGCGACGATTTGGTAATATTTGCCGTCCTCGGCGGGCGGAAACCGGGTCGCCGCCCAGGCGACGACGGCGAGCCGCACCGCGAGCGCGACGCCGGCGATCGCGAAGCCGTCGGACGAGCGCGGCGCGGGCGCGGCGCGGATGGCCGCGCTCACGGCGCGCCGGGAAAATCGGAGAGCAACCCCGTCGCGAGGAAGTCGAGGACCACCTCGCACACCGGGAGCCCCACGACGTTCGAGAACGACCCTTCGATGCGCTCGACGAGAAAGGCGCCAATCCCTTGAGCCGCGTAGGCGCCGGCCTTGTCGAGTCCCTCGCCGGTGGCCGCGTAACGTGCGAGCTCGGTGGCGCTCGATCTTCGGATCGTAACCCGTGATTCGACGGTGCGTTCGACCTTCGGCGCCGAGAGCGCCGGCGCGACCGAAATCGCGTATCGCGTATGGACGACGTGCGTCCGCCCCGCGATGCGTCCGAGGAGCGCTTCGGCCTCGGCAACGTCGGCGGGCTTGCCGAGCACATCGTCGTCGACGACCACGATGGTGTCGGCGACGAGGATCGCGGGCACGCCGTCTCGATGCGATACGCGCTCGGCGACGTCGGTCAATTTGCCGCGCACGACGCGCTCGAGGTAATTCGCCGCGGTCTCGCCCGATCGGCGCGTCTCGTCGGCCTCGCCGGGGACGCTTTCGAACGGGATCCCGAGCGACCCGAGCAGCTCGCGGCGTCGCGGCGATCGTGAACCGAGTACGAGCGGCGTCTGGGGCGAGATGACCATCACGGGGCGCGCGAAGGATTGACACGAACCGGCGGAGATTGGCAAGCCGCACCGTGATAACGTCCGAGGCCGCTGTCCATGCTCGATGCGCGAAGGTGGCTCGTGCGGCTTTCGGTGGCCGCCGTCGTGCTCGGCCCGCGCGGCGCGCTCGGGCGCGATTGCACGCCGGCGACGCGTCAGTCGACGTGCTTCGATGCGGACACCTTGTGGATCCCGGCGTCGCCGAGCCAATTCATCGGCATTCCCGCGACGCGCACGCTGGGCGTGCATCGCTTCAGTCTCGGGTTCGACGCGACGTACTTGTCCGAACCCGTCGTGCTCAGCGCGACGTCTCCGGACCCCGCCGGCCGTCGCTTGCTCGTCGTCGACGACGTCGTCGACGCGGCACTCTCGGGAGCTTTTTCGCCGCTCGAACACCTCGAGCTCACGGCCGTCTTGCCGATGTCGCTCTATCGAACCGGCACCGGAACGACGGGCGTCACCTCGCAGAACGGCTCCGATATTCCGGTGGCCGCGCTCCGAGACGTGCGGCTCGGCGCGGCGCACGATCTGCTACTCGGCCATCCGGGCGCGCCGGATTACGACGTTTCGGCCGTATCTCGACTCGAGCTGTCGCTTCCGACGGGCGGCGCGAGCTCGTTCGCGGGCGCCGGCACCTTCGTCGTCGCACCGAGCTTCGCGCTCGGGCTCCGCGCCGGGATCGTCTTCGCGAGCACCGAGCAAGGCCTGCGACTCTTTCGCGGTACGAGCTTCGCGGGGGCGCGCCTCGGAGCGACGTTCATCTCGAGTCTCGGCGCGGGCGTCGACGTGCTCCCCGCCAACGCCCTGTCGATCGCCGTCGAAGTGTGGGTCCGGCCCGAGTTGTTCTCGCAAACTCGCGCACTCTTCGACGGCACCGTCGTCACCAGCGACGTCGAAGTGCCCGCTGAATGGATGGCGTCGCTCCGAACGGAGAGCGGTCCCTTTCGCGTCTCTCTCGGCGGCGGAATGGAGATCCCGCTCTCGTCGCGAACCGAGCGCGCAACCGACGGCACCGAAAGCAGCCAGAGCTTCTCTGCGATCACGGCCCCCCGATTCCGCTTCGCGCTGGTCCTCCGCTACGCGCCGTGAGCGTCACGAGCGAGCCGACCCGAGACGCCTCGAGTCGCCATCGCCGCCAGGAAGATCACTGCTTGACGAACGTGACCGGAACTTGAATGACCGCGAGTCCGCCTTGCGGGGGATCGAACTGCGCCGCTTGAGCGCGCGCCTTCACGCAGCTGACGACCGAGTCGGGGAGATTGCCGCTCGGGGACGCGCCAACGCCCTGCACTTCACCGCCGGGACCGACGCGAATGGAGAGCCCGATTTTGCCTTCGGCGTCGGGGTTTTGCGCGAGCGCGCGGTTGTAGCAATTGCGGAAACCGGCGCGCATGCCGGCGACGACGCGCGCGGCGTTGCTGACGATACCGCCGCTGTTCGTCGCAGCGCCGGTCGAAGCGTTGCCCTTCGGCCCCTGGACCGTCGCGACCGCGCCGGTGCCGTTGCCGCCACCCGCAGTCGTGGAGCCGATCGCGCCGAGACCGCCGCCGGCTGCACCGGGACGGATCGCGCCGCCACCGCCGCCGAGACTCAAGCCGCCAACACCGACGCCTGCGCTGCTCTTCGCTGCGGCGTCGAGTGCACCGGTCGGAACTTCACCGGTTCGAAGCACGCCGGCCGTCGCGGGGCCCGCGCCCGAAAGCGCGCCGAGCGTCGCCATTTCCATTTGATCGAGCGCGTTGCTGAGCGCTGCCGCTTTCGCGTCGGACATCGCGCCCTTGCCGGGACCGCCGGCCTTGGGCCCGGCGGGCGTGCTCGACTTCGGTGTGTCGGGCGCCTTGGTCGGCGTCGGCGTCGTGTCCGTGGGCTGGTCCGTCGGTTCCTCGACGGGCGGCGGCGGCGGAAGGCTCTTCACCGACTCGATGAGCCCGGAGATGTTCACGTCGTAGTCGACCACGGGATCGAACCACTCCGAGTAGATGCTCCCGATCGCCATGAAGTGAATCAAGAACGAGAACGCGGCGATCATCGTCGTCGTCCAGTCGATCGACGTCGCGCCGCGTGTCACCGAGACGGGAAGCTGCGGCTTCGGCTGAATCGGAGGCGGCGCGACGAACTGGAACAAGAACGTCGTGTCACCGACGACGACCTTGCCCCGCGAGTCCTCGGTCAGCCGGATCTGATACGCGCCTTGCTGCGTGCGGCGCGCCTGGCCCTTCAAGACGTTGAGATCGGAGATGCCCGTCGGCAGCGCGACGCGGCCGCTCATGCCCTCGAGAAAGTTCAGGCAATAGTCGTTGCCGACGAGCTCGAAGAGACGGAACGACGTCGGCAGATCCGCCGAAATCACGAACATGTTCCTCTCGTTCGGACCGACGGTGACGTGCGTGCGCTGTTTGACGATGCGCTCCTCGATGACGCGGCCCGATTGCACGAGACCGATGCGGAGCACCTTCGGGCCCGTCGCTGCGACGGCCCGCATGACGGCAGTCATCTGCCCGGGACGACCGCCCGGACCCGCCGAAGGTGTTGTCTGCTGTGTCATCGAATTCCTCCAAAGAACCTGGGCAAGGAAGCCCCACTCGAGTTGGACGCCTGCTTGGCCAGAAAGTTCTCGATCGCCCCCCAGGTTAGCCCAACGAAAGTGCCGGGGTCCACGTTGAAACTTTCCGGCTATCCGGTGTTCGGCACCCGGGCCCCAGAGACTGCCTTCTCGGCCAATCCGGGCACCTCGGGTCCGCTACCACGATACCGCGCGACCGCCTCTGCGAGCATATCCCACCTTCTGCGCTGCTCGTTCGCCAGTAGCGTGGCACGCCGTCCCACTTCGAGCGCCACGATGGCGCCCGCGAGGCCGACCCCGAACGCGACGAGCGCCGGACCGATGGACGGAGGGCCCTCCGCGGAAACGCTCGCAGCGAGCCCGATCACGGCGACCAGCGTTCCGCTGGCGAGACTGATGCGCGCCACGGCCCGCGGAACCTCGGAGCTCGCGCCGATGTCGTGGGCCAATTCGCTCAACTGCTGGTTGACCACTCGCACCCACGAGTCTCCGGGAGCCTCGAGCGCGGAGCGGACGAAGACACTCCCGTCTCCGTCGTTCGCCAGAAGTGACTCGAGCTCGCGCTCGCGGCGCGCGCGGAGCGCCCGGAGCAATTCGTCCGAGGTACCGGGACCGGCGCGCCCGACACGGACGAGACGTCGCAGCGCGACGCCGATCGCCGTCAGGGCGACGCACGCGACAACGACCACGCTCGCCAGCACCGGCGTGCTCGGCCGTCAGAACGGATCGCGACTGATCGCCTTCTCGATGCGCTCGAGAAACGGCTGTCTGAGCTCGGCGAGGGTCAACTTGGGTTGGATGCGGCTCACGTCGACCGCCGCGATCGGCTTCTGCACGCGACCGACGATGGTCACTTCACTGATGGTGACGACGCGCCCCTTCGAGTCCGCGAGGCCCGTGGCGGCAAATGACACGATGCCGGCGATCACGACGAAACCGGCTCTCTTGAACGACGTCATGCATCACCTCACTTGGACGGGAACGCGGCGTAAGAAGAAGGGCCCGGGCTCGGCGCGGCCGGCGCAGGTGTCGGCGCGGGAGGCAAGGCACCACTCGAACCACTCGGTTTTGCTGCGGGCGCCGGTGCGGCCGCGGGAGCGCCCGGTGGGGGCATCGCTCCCGAAGACGGCTTGGCAGCGCCAGCTGCCGGCTTCGCCGCGGGAGCAGGCGTCGCATCCGGCGGCGGAGCCGCCGCTTCCGCGGCAAGGACGGCCTTCTTGTTCGTCGCGCGCGCGAGGAGCTCGTCCACGTCGTCGCCCGAGCCGGCTTTGGTGCGCGGGCGCATCGACTTGAACGTCTGGAGCTCGCCGATCGCCTTGTCGATCGATGCCGTTTCCGAGCTGACCCCCGGCACGTTCTTCGAGAACAGGTACAGAAGCCCGAGGTTGTAGTGAACCTCGGCGACCGTCGGGTCTTTGCTGAGCACCCACTGAAAATGTTTCAGCGCGTCCGCGGGCCGACCTTGGAGACGATACGCGTCGCCGAGATCGAGGTGGATCATCGTGTTCGACCCGTCATAACCGAGGGCGCTCTCGAGGAGGGGTGTCGCGTCCGTCGCGTTCCCGGCGTCGAGCATGAAGCGGGCGAGATTGATCTTCGCCTCGACGAGATCGGGCCGGAGCTGGTTCGCGCGCTGAAAGTCGGCGAAGGCGTCGCGGCGGCGACCTTGTTCTTTGTAGATGAGCCCGCGAAGGAGCAGCGCCTCGGCGTTGTCTTTGTCGCGCGCCGGGTTTTCCGGACCGTACCCATCTAGAATCGCCGTGAGCGTGTACAGCGCCAAATCGAGGCGTCGATTGCGGTAGTGGTCGCGCGCGAGCGTGACCATCGCCGGTCGGTAATCGGGGTTCTTCTTCAGCGCCTCTTGCGCGAGGCTCTGAGCCGACGCCGAGTCCTTCTCGATCGACTTCACTTCGGCGAGCGAGGCGAGCACCGCGGCGCTGTTCGGCAAGGTCGCGCGCTCGCGGTTCAGAAAGTCTTCCGCTTCGCTCACGTCGCCGGTGCGCGCGAGCAAGAGCGCGTACGCCGCGATCGCCGGATCGAAGTCCTTCACGACGGAGATCGCCGCTTTGTACGCGCTCAGCGCCGCGGATTTCTGGCCGAGCCGCTCTTGAACGACGCCGAGCGAATATTGCGCCTGATAGGCGTTCGGGTCGGCGTCGGCCGCGCGCGCGAATTGTGCCTTCGCCCCCGCGAGATCCCCGGCCTGGAACGCCTGAAGACCGGCGTCGTATGCCTGCTGCGCGCCGGCGTTCATCTGCGGCCGATTCGCGCCGCTCGCCGACGTGTCCGCGGCCGCGTATTGCTCGCCGGCCGCCGTCGTCGCCATCGCGGTCGGAGGCGGCGCGGCCGAGGGCGGCGCCGCTGCCGCTGCCGCAGTCTTCGGTTCGGTTTCGGCGCCACCGCCGCAAGCCGCCGCGAGCAACGCCAGGAACGCGAGGCTGCCGTTTCGGAGCGCGTGCTTCATGATCGTGGCCCTCATCATTTCGCCATCACCGGCAAGGGCGACGACATTCCGTTCGGAGGGGGCGACGCGTCGAGGCCCGGTCGAATCCGCAGGAACATGCCCTCGTTGTAATTCAGATCCTTCACCCCAGCCGAGTACTGCGCGAGCTTCGCATCACCGATGACGTCGGTGAAGAACGCGAGCCGTTGGATCGCGCGCACGATGGCGGGGTTCGAAACGTTGTAGCGGCGCGCGAGCATCACCGAGTTGCCGTAGCGGTCGACCATGATCTGGTCGGCGCTGTTCAACTCCTGTTCCCTCTTGTCGCGCCAGGCGTTCTGTACGTTCGTCCGGGCCGCGTCGGCCTTTTCCTGGAGATCCGGGTTGTCGCTATTTTCCGCGGACTTCAGGAGAGCCTCGGTCTTCTTGTCGAACATGATGAGCTGAGGCGGGCGCGTCTCGTAAAGACCCGTTCGGAGCGAGTCGTAGAGCGAACCTTGGCGGGCGACCGCAGCCGCAGCCCATTCGGGCGACGCGTAGTCGTCCACGATGTGCTGAAGCTTGTCGTACCACTTCTTCGCGTCGGTCGCGTCGGCCTGGTAGTTCTTGACGACCTCGACGACGGTACCTTTGTAGTGGTGATGGCCGGTGTCGTAGTCGAAGCCGTTCCGGATCGCCTCGTCGGTAAGCGTGAACGCGGCTTCCGCCGCCATGCCCGCCTCGGCCGAGCCGACCGCGGAGTTCGTGCCGTCCTTGTTCTTGGGCGCGACCGCGCGATACCGCTCGAACGCCTTCGTGGTGTCCTGCCACGCTTCGTCGACGCTCCCCGCGTGCGCGGCGCGCTTCGACTTCGCGACGTTGTATGCCGCTTGAACGACGAACTGCGCCGCCGCGTCGTTGTTCTTGTTCGTGTCGACGTAGTTCTTCATCGAAAGCTCGGCGCGCTGCCGAGCCGCCGCGTTGCCGCCGCTGTCGGGTGAGAACTCGTCCCACTTCTTCATGTCGGCGTTGGCCACGATGAAGTCCGCCTCCGCGCGATCTCGGGGGGAAGCGCCGAGCGCGACGAATCGCTCCTTCGCGCGCGCCATGCCGCTGGTGTCGCCGAGGCTCGCGTAGAGGCTCAGCGCCTGATGCGCGGCGGCCCGCTCGTCGTCCTGGGTGAAGTGCGAATTGCGGCTGATGGTGTCGAACGTCTCGGCCGCCTTCGGGTAGTCGAAGAACAGGACGCGCGCGTTCGCGAGGGCGTCGTACGCCATCTTGAGGAACTTGACGCGGTCCTCGTACTTCTTCGGATCGGCAGCGACCGGGGGGTTCGCCTTGGGGTCGCCGTGCTGGAGGGCGTTGAGCTTGTCCTCGCTCCCGTAGCGCGAGATGAAGAGCTCGTACATCGCGATGGCCTTGTCGTATTCGCCCACTTGCTTGTAGGCGTACGCGCCGTTCATCGCCGCTTCCGGCGCTTCGTCGCGATCGGGCGCCGCGTCGAGCGCCGTCTTGTACGCAGCGGCCGCTTGACGCCATTTCTTGTCGCGGTCCGGACCCGGCGCCATTTTCTCGGCGTCCTCGTACAGCTTTCGCGCGTCGAGGTAGGCGACGCCTTGCTGCACGGGCTTTCGAATGGCTTCTTCCGCCGCCTTCGTATCCTCGTTGTAGGCGCAGCTCTTCCCCTCCGCGAGTTTCCGGCTCTCCGCGGCGTTGTTCTCGAAGTTGCTCATGCTGATGAGCTTCTCCCAGGCCTTGTAGCCCCACTCGTTGACGCCGCAGTACTGCTGATAGAGCGGCGTGTAGCGGGCGCGCGCGTCGTTGAAGTGACCGTAGAGGAAGTAGTAGTCCGCGGCCTGGAACGCGTAGAGGAGGCCGTTCTTCTCGGGGTCCTTGTCGAGCGGAATGCGGGCGTTGTAGTCGTCGCGGACCTTCACCGCGTCGAGCACCTCGGGCGGGATCGGGTCGGTCACGACCTTCCGATTGTCGCCGTCGCCGGTGAACTTCACCTGGTCGCGCTTCTCGATGCCCTGAGCGCCGCCCGACGCCGTAAATTGTCGGTACTTGTCCTCGAGCACCTTCTCGGAAATGCTCACGAGGTAGTACGCGGCGGGCTGCAGGTACTTGTCGTCTTCATTCGAATCGCGGACGTCCACGGCGGCGTCCTTCGCACGCTGAAGCTCCTCGGGCGTCGGGGTTCTGCCGACCGCGATCTCGAGCACGACGATCCAGTACCGCGCGTCGGCGAGCCAGAAACGGCTCTCGTACGAATCGAGCGCGGTCGGGTCCTGTGCGATGTACGCGGCCCAACCGGTCTCGGCGAGCCGATATTCGGCGATCGACTTTTCGATCAGCGCGCGCTGCTCGGCCTCGTCGGTGAGCTCTTTCGCGCGCTGGAAGTAAGTGCGCGCGTAGTTGGTGTGGTCGGCGGCCGCCCGCTGGAGGCCGTTCTTCACGAGGTCTTCTGCTTTTTGCAGCGCCTCGGGGTCATCGCGGTTGGCGTCGGTCCACGGCGTGGTCCCGACGTACGCGGCGAGCTTGGTCCTCGCTTCGAGTGCTTTCTGCGCGTACTCGTCCTTCACCTGCGACCCGTCGGGCGCCAGACGCGCGAGCTGGTCGTACAGCTCGGCGATCTTATTTTGCATCGACGGGGCGTCCCGATCCATCGGGAACTTCTTCAACGTGAGCTCGAGCACCGCGATCGCGTTTCGATTTTGCGTGATCTCGATGAACTCTTGCGCGAGCGCCTTGTAGATCTCGACCGTCCACTTCTTGTCCTGCGGGATGAGCGCCGGATCTTGGACGCGGTCGATCGCGATCTTCATCTTGTCTTCCGCGACGACGGGGTTCGTCTCGACGTCGAGGACGTCGTTGCGCGGAATGTTGGGGAACTCGGCGGGCGGACCGTCGAAGTCGACGTAGGTGAGCGAGCCCGCGACGTACGTGTACGCTTCCTGACGGAAGTCCGCGCCGGGATCACCGGTCTTCGCTTCTTGCTCGTCGGCGTAATGGAGCAGGTTCACGAACCACTCGACCGCGGTCTTGTAACGCTGCTGCTTGAAGTACGTCCACGCACGCTTGTACATGGCGACGCCGTAGAGCGGCGGCTTCTGGTACTTCATCGAGTGCTCGTACGAGGTCATCGCGCGATTGAGCTCGTAGGGGCCGCCCGAAACGTCGATCTGATCGAAGTGGTAGTTGCCGATCTGCCACCACACTTCCGCGACGTACTTCGGCTCGTCGCCCGGCTCGAGGTGCTGCGGGACGGCCTCGCAGGTGTCGGGATACGGGTTCTTGTAACGGAGCTCGTCGTCGTCCTTCCGGAGCGTCGTTTGAACGGCAATCTTCGTCGCCTTGCCGCGCTTGCCGCCGAACGGGCTCTGATCGAGCGGGACCGGATGACGGTTGTACCAATCCGTCCAGAACTTCTCGTCGTGATCCTGCGGGAGCTTCTGCAGCTGGATCTTCGTCGAGTCGGTCGGGTCGTCCTTGACCGAATACAAGTTGTTGCAGACCAGCGCGCGCCACGCCTGCTGGCCTTCGGCCAGGCGCGACGAGTCGGTCATCGCATGTCCGAGGAAGTAGTAGACCCCGGCGATTTCCTCGTACTTGGGGAATTCACGGATGATGCGGCGATAGAGCGAAATCGCGGGGACCAGCGTCTTCGAGAGGTCTCCCTCGAAGTCGGCGCGCGAGCGCTCTTCGTAGAGCGCGGCGAGCCGGTACATCGCGTCGGGGGTCGCCGACGGATCGGCGTTCGGTCCGCTGTAGAGCGACACGAAGTTCTCTAGGCGGCGAATCGCTTCGTCGCGCGCTTCGGTGAGCCCCTTCTGTTCGACGCCGATCTCTCGATCGAGCGCCGAGAGCACGCGACGGCGCTTCTCCTCGTAGTGGTGGCGCACGATCATCGTGAGCGTGCCGCGATAGTCTTTCGCGTCGTTCTGATATTGCGTGAACTCGTCCTGAAGGCTCTTCAGCGTCTTCAGCTGCGCGTCGGTGGGAGTCGGCAAGCTCGCTACGCCGTTGCGCGGCGAGGTGCGGGTGCTCGCCGCGGCCGGCGACGACGACGGCGCAGCAAGGACCGGCGCCGAGCCGGCGCTTTCGCCCACGCCCGTCGTGGACGTTCCGCCGCCGGCTTTGGGCGCGCTCGGAGACGGCGCGCTCGACGACGATGACCCAGCCGCGGGCGCCGAGCTGCTCGGCGACGATGAGGCCGATCCGGACGGAGAGGTCGACGGCGAAGCGGGCGCTCCGCCGGTTCCGGTCTGCGCCACGGCGCGGAACGAACTGGTCGCCAGGGCGAGGACGAGGACTGACGCAATCGGACGAAGAAGAACGCGTTTCACTGCTGACCTCCGGCGTCGTCGATCACTTCTCGGAGCTCGTCGTTCAAGTCCTGTTCTTCCCGTGCTCGTTCGCGTTGCAGATCGCGCACGCGATACATCTGCTCTTCTCGAATTTCCCAGGCTTGCTGGACGATGCCCACGTCGGCGCGGAGCACGATGCTCTTCAATCTGTCTCGCACGAGCCCGAAGTTCTTCATCGCGACCTCTCCGATGAGGAGGCGCGCATTTTGATCCAGCGTGTCGAGGTGGTCGGCGTAAGCACGAATGTTCTCCGCCTCCGCGTCGACCTGCTTCTGCAAGTCGGCGGCACCGGCGGCCACTTTGTCGTCGAGGTCTTTTCGAATCGCGCCGAGACGCGAGTCGAGCGCGTCGGCCTTGGCAAGCGTTCCATCGATGCTGCGCGCGTACGCGGCAGTGTCGGAATCCGCCTGCCCCGACTCCGCGAGCTGAACCTCACGAGAGAGAAGCGTCTTGAACTCCGCCCGCGCCGTATCGTCGTCCACGAAGCGCTGGTCGCCGAAGCCGACCTGAATGCGCCCGAGCTCGAGGGTGTCGCGGTAGGACTGGATCCGATCGCGGTACGCCTGGAGATCTCGTTCGTTCTCCTGGAGCTCGGCGCGGAATCGCTCGAGCCCCGCCGGGTCCTGGACGCTGCCCGCCTTGGTCGCATCGTCGAGCACGCGCCGCAGTGCGTTCACCATGGCCTGTAACTTGTCCGCTTCGATGGTCAGACCCTGCAGCTTCTGCGAGACCTCGTTCCATTGGCGCTGACCGCTGGCCTCGCGCATCTCGAACTCCGAGTCGGTGACCGGAAGCCACCCGAGCCGTTTCATCAACGCGCGGCGGTCGGAGCGGATCTGCGCGATCTCTCCAGAGAGCGGCGCGTCGTTCACCCCGTCGAGTCCTTCGGCGAGCGTCCGGCGAGCGAGCGTCACCTTGTTCAAGAGCCCGAGCGTCCGCTCGAGCCCTGCCTTGAGATCCGGAAATGCACGCGCCCGCGCCGGCGACTGCAGGACGGCAGTCAACTTGCGAACCAGATCCTTCGACTTCTTGATGAGGTCGCGTGATCGCGCGACGTCATCGATCACGCCGAACACGCGATCGTCCTCGGCCGCTTCGCGCACCCAAGAAAGAACGGTGGGAGGCAACGCCGTGCTGGGAGCGGCGTCTTGATCGAACTGACCTTCGACGAGCCGGTCGTAATAAACCGTCGGATCGGTCGTGGTCGTGATGAAGGAATCGACCTGCGCGCGCATGGGGTCGAACTCCTGGCGGACGCTCTCGTAGAGCTCGAGCGCGCGATCGAACATGCCGGAACGGAGCATGAGGTCGGCGCGAAGCAGCGAGCCATCGGCGAGATGCAAGGTGGCCGGCGCGGTCACCGAGAGTACTTCGAGTGCGCGCTGCGCGCGCTGATAGTCACCGAGCCGCACGTAGACCCACGCGAGCTCGTACAGCATGTCGTTGAACTCGGGAGAGGTCCGGTCGACGTGGCTGTACGCTTCGGCGGCGTCGAGATAGTTGTCGGTCTCGTAGAAGAGCCGGCCGATCGCCATCCACGCGAGATCGATCACGTGGCGATGCGCGTCGGAGTCGGCCGGGAGCTCGGTCACCTTGCGGAACTGCTCGATGGCGGCGGCGAATCGCTCGGCTGCGGCGGGGCCTCCCTTGGCCGCGCCCGCGGCAGCCGGAGCGGGCGCGGGCTTCGCGAGCACTTCCTTCATCGACACGACGCCGAGCAAGTAGAGCGACTGGTGGTACCAGACGCTTGCCCGCGGAACGCCGTCGAGAGCGCCGCGCGCGCTCGCGAGATCGCCGCGGGCGATGTACGCCTTACCACGCGCGTACTGGAGCGAGCCGGACGCGTCGGACGCCGGAAGCTGGCTCAGCTTCGTGAAGACGTAGTCGAGCACGTCGCTGTGCTGCGTGCGGATCGAGACGTCCACGAGACGACTGAGCGATCGGCCGACGTAGGCGTCGAACGGCGAGACCATCCCCTTCTCGACGATGTCCTTGTAGTGCCGCGCGGCCGCGAGCCCCTGGTTGTCCTTGAAGTACGTCTCGGCGAGGAGAAAGTCCGCGTCGGCAAACGACGGCTCGGAGACCTGTCCACGGGTGTGCAGCTCGATCACCTGCTCGAGCACGTGGATGGCGCGGTCGTAGTCGCCCGCGCGCATCAGGAGCTCGCCCGCGACGATCCGACGATCCGGGGTTTCCCCTTTGGCTCGCGCCGCGTCGATCGCCGCCTGAACCGACGCCGTGTCGGTGTCCGCGGACTGAAGCGCGAGATCGGCCTTTTCTCGAGCCTCGCTCGAGCTGATGGCGAACGCAGAGTTTGCGCCGAGGAGCCCAGCTACGAGAGCGGCAAGCGCCCCACCGAGGGCGCCATGTGGCTTGGTCATTTTGATCCCGTGCTGATGGAAGCGCTTCCGGACACCGAGGGGGCGGCGATGGGCGCCGCGGCGGGCTGGGCATTCGTCGGGCTCGCGGGCTCGGTGTCCCCGCCACCCATGCTGCTACGAATCTTCTCGAGGTAGCGGACCGCCGGGCGCTGCTCGAGCGGAGTCGTCACGCCGCCCTTCTCCCACGCCGTCGCTTCGAGCTCGATGGTCTTCCCCTCGGTGATGGTGAAGGCGTGGCTCGACTTCACCTCGAACTTGTAGCCGCGGAGGTACGAGAAGACGCCGTAGCCGTGCCCACGGAGCTGGACGAGAACCTGGAGCGTGTGATCGCCCGGGGGAATCGACCCGCTGAAGATCGGGATCTCGGTCTGCGATGCGAGCGCGCCGGTGTCGTCTTGCTTGTTGTACTGGACCGCGCCGTCGAGCACGAAGAGCGCGCGCGTCAGGCGGAAGGCGCTGCTCATCTCGTTCTTGAACTTGATCTCCGCGCGCGCTCCGCCGATGCCGCCCGACAGGATCGTGTCGCTGAGCAAGCTGAGCCGCGTATGGCTGCGCCGGATCTGCTCTTTCAGCTCGTCGACCTTCGACTCGAGATCGCGCAAGCGCACCGCGTACGTCGCGCCGTCGACTTGCGTGTCCGCGGCAGCGCCGGTCGGCGCCGTCGTCGTCGGAGCAGGCGTCGCTGCAGGCGCAGGCGCAGCGGACGGCGTTGCCGCGGGCACCGCCGCGGGCGTTGCAGCCGTGCTGCCCTGCGTCGAAACGGTCGCGGAAGCGCCCGTCGTCGACGTTGACGCGCTGGTGGTCGACACGGCTCCGCCGGCAGCTAAGGTCGCTGGCTTAACCTTGGTTCCGGTCGCACTTTGCGCGGAGGCAGCGGACACGAGTAGCAAGGAAGCGAGCATCGCTCGCACGGCGTTTCGACGTCTCATTACTGGACCCTCTCTCAGTGAACTAGTCTCACCGGCATCGGCATCGAGCGACCGATGCCAGGCCGTTTAGCGCACACAACCTTACCAGGATGTGCGCAGTGCGTCGCAACCGAAGAAGAGGGGACGAAACGGCAATTAGCACGGGGGCGGTTGCCCCCGCCGTGGCGGATCTTCAAAGTCCACCAAAGACCGCGACGTCGGTTCGGACGTCTCAGGGGAAGCGGTCGCAAAAGCCGGCGCTCGGGGCGCTCCTCCCCGCGTCGCGGGGCACGCGCTGGCCCCGCCTCATCGTCCCTTCGAGACCGAGGGGATGCTTTCCCTCTTCACGAAGTCGCCGAACGCCGAACCATGGACCCCCAGACGTCGCACGCTCCGAGGACGATCGCGTCACCCGGGCAAGTCACGACGCCGAAGTGGGGCACGAGGACGAGACGACAGCGCACGTCACTTGGACTCCGCGGGCCCGGTCGCATTGGGTTCGAGCGAGCGCGGCGCGATCGCGAGCAAACTCTCAACGAGTGTTCTGTCTCGCAGCACCGCGCCTTTCCTGGCAGAGTACGGACCTGGTCGTTCGAGTTCGAGCGATCGATCGCGGGCGGATCCTGCGCGGCCGACTGTGGCCAGCGCAAGATCGAGCTCCCCATCTCAGCGGATCTTGGAGACGTAATCCTTGGCGGAGGCCTCGAGCGCTGCGGCGGACGAGGCGCTCATGTTGCGCTACCAGCGCGGCGATTCGAGCGCGTTCGCCTTCCTCGTCCGACGACACAAGGCGCCGCTCTACAATTTCGTGCTGCGACATCTCCGGTCGCAACCCGCGGCGGAAGACATCACGCAGGAAGCGTTTCTTCGCGTCGTGCAGCGCGCGTCGGAGTTCAAGCACGAGGCCCGGTTTTCCACCTGGCTCTATACGATCGCGAGAAATCTCTGCATCGATCACGCGCGCAAGATGAAGCACCGTCGCCACCCGTCGCTCGACGCACCGACGGACACCTCGGATGGTTCGCGCCCGCTCCTCGAGGTGGTCCCGAGCTCGAGCACGGAGAGCGACGTCGAGCGCGCGGCCGAATGGACCGCGATGCGACGCTCCATCGTCGCCGCGGTGGAGGCGCTTCCCGACGACCAGCGCGAAGTGTTCTTGCTCCGCGAGGTCGCGAACCTGCCCTTCAAGGAGATCGCCGAGGTGACCGGCACGCCGGAAAACACCGTCAAGAGTCGAATGCGCTACGCTCTCGAGCGCCTCCGCATGGCGCTCTCGAATTTCGAAGAATACGCGAGGGCGCTTCGATGAGGGCCGGGTAAGCCGTGGACTCGGAAAAGTTCGACAAGGTCGTGCTCGATCTTCTGTACGACGAGCTCGACGAGCTGACGCGTGCCTCCGCGCTGCGCCACCTCGAGCAATCCGGACACGCCAAGGCTCTGTATTCCGAGCTCCGCGCGACGCGAGAAGTCGGAAACCTGCCGCTGGTCGAACCGCCGGCGGATCTCGAAGAGCGGATCCTCGCCGCCGAGGCAGCCGCTCGCGCCGGCCGTCCACTCCGTCAGCGGTTCGGGACGTTCGTGTCGATCATCGCCGGCTACGCGATGCGCCCGCAGCTCGCCATGGCCGCGCTCTTGATGCTGATGGTCGGTTCGAGTCTTTTATTTTTGAGGGTGAAACCCGGCGAGACCAGCTCCGTCCAGGTGACGGAGCGCGGCGTCCCGGAATCCGAGAAAGAAGCCGTCACGGTCGTGCCGCTGAACGAGCCGCCGCCCGCGCCGAGCGCGGTCGGCGTCGAGCCGCCCGCGCGCGTCGCGATGAAGTCGCGCTCGGACGCGCCGCACGACGACGTCGCGGAGCGAGAGACGCGGCCGGCGTCGCCGCCGGCGGGCGCGGATCTCGATCGCCGCGCCGGCAAGGGCGCCATGGAAGAATCCGAGCTCGCCAAACGCGATATGCCGACCCAGGCATTTGCGCCGCCGCCGTCCGTTGCGGATAAATCGGCACCCGAAGGCGCGACCGACGACGGACTCGGCGCGGGCAACGGAGCGACGGCCGGCGCCGCGGCGACGACGACCAGCGGGACTGGCGCCGCGGGCGGCTGCGGCCACGACCTCGCCCACTACGAAGACGTCGCGGTCCGCGATCCGTCCGCGGCGGCGCGAAACGCGGCGCGTTTCGCGGCGGCCGCGTGCTACGCGGCGCTCGGTCGCGTCGACCGAGCGCGCATTTCGTACACGGCCCTCCTCGCCGTGCCGACGTACAGCGCGCGAGCGCGGCAAGCGCTCGACGCACTGTCGCCACCGGCTGCCACGGACGCCCCGGCCGCAGCGGCGCCGGCAAAGCCGTCCGCGAGCCCCGCCCCCAGCGAATGAGTCCCCACCATGGCGCCCGCGCTGCGCTGAGCGCCCCAAAATAAAGGCAGTGAGAACGACGCGATCGGCGTGCTGCCGGCGCGATACGGGCGATTCGCGCTCGCGTGATACCAGACCGCGGCGAGCGCGCGCTCAGTTCGTGATTTCGCGCACGTAGGCGATCGTGCGGATCGCTTCGACGAGGCGCTCGCGATCTTCCAGCGTGAGCTCGACGAACTGCACGCCCATCCCCGGGTTCCGATTTTCCGCGAGGAGGCGCACCGGGTTGATCCATTGCACGACGCCGGCGAGAGCGAAGGGCTGGCCCCCTCCGGGCGACGAGAATCGCAAGGTCATCCGAGTTCCGATGAGCAGCGGCTCGCGCGTCGCGACGAAGATGCCGAGCTCGGAGATGTTCCGAATCGACGCGTACAAAAACGTGTCTTCGGTTTCGCAGTCGACGGACCAGGCCACGGGGATACGGTCGTGGCTACGCCGGTTCTGGTGCAGATCCGGTGGCGCTTGCGAGTCGCTCGGAATGCGGTTCTTCACGTTCACGGGCTTAGCTCCGTGGACTCCTCGTGTCACGCTTCCTTTTTTTCGCGCCCGCGCTCGCGTTCCCCTCCGTTTCCGCGACCTTTCGTGACGCAGCTGTCACGAAGCACGAGGCGCGCGGCACGCAGTGAGTCACAGGCCGGCCGGCCTTCGCATGCAGAGGCGTATGACGCACGGCGGTTGCCGCTGCTATCGCACTTCCAACGACCCCGCTCGCACCCGGTCGTCGTCCTGGCCGCCGCGCGTCACGTGAAAGCGCTGGTCGCCGTGAAAGAGGCCGAAGAACACCTCGTACGTTCCGGCGGTGAAGTTTGGCTCGAGCTCGAACGGATGCGTGTCGACGACGAAGTCACCTTGATGCCACAAATGGAACGGGTATTTGCCGTCGAGCGTGTCGTGGTCGCCGTTGTAGCGACGCTGATAGCCGTCGATGTGAATGAAGGTCTGCCACTCGCCGGTGACGGGACGCGTGACCTCGTAATAGAGACGAAAGACGTAGCTCTTGCCGGCGCGCACGGAGTCGGCAATGGCGCCGTCCGGCGTCGTGATCTCCCACCCGATGGCGTGGAGTTGACCGCCGAAGTCCGCATCGACGTGGCGCGCCGGCGCGGGGCGTGAATCGAGCAGCCATTGCGCAAAGGGGTTCTGATTGGTTTCCCCTTCGCGAAGCTGATTCGACACGAGCATGATCTCGCTCGAGCGCGCGTCGAGGACCGGCAGGTTACGGGAGGGCGTCTTGTGCGCCCGGAAGAGCGAATTGACCTGCGCGATGTCGTTGGCGCGAACGACGAGCCAGCGCCGCGCGCCGTCTTTTTCGACGAGCCAGTTGAAGCCTTCTTGCGGCGACGCGAACGTCGGCACGTCGCGGTGCGCGTAGTAGCGCGCGCCCGCGGTTCCCGCGCCCATCATCGCGAGCTCTTCGCCGGAGCGCGAGAAGCGCCGGAACGACTCGAACACTTCCTTCGGCGACATTTGCGTCGCGAGCGCGTGGTAGTAGCCGAAGCTCATGACGGCGCCGAATGCCGCGATCGAACAGAGGGCGGCCGCGCCGCGGGTGACCCTGAGTTTGCGGAGCGCGACGCGCGCGAGATCGCGCGCGAACACCATCATCGTCGGAATGAGGACGACGACCGGGAGCGCGAACGGGCCGTATTCGGCCGCGAGCCGCACCGGCACGGTCAACGTCGCGAGCGCCGCCCAGTGCGTCCATCGGTCGCTCACGAACGTGGCCACGGCGAACCCGGCGAGCCCGACCTCGAGCGCAATGAGACCGAAGAGCACGTTGCCGTCGAGGACACGACGAAGCGAGCGCGGCCAGTCGAGGTAGCTCTTCTTCGCAAACGCCGGCTCGCCCTCGTCGCGTTCGACGAAGAAGAGGGCAAAGAGCGCGCCGAAGAGCACCGTCCCCGCCTCGATGATCAGCGTCCCGCGCTCCTTGAAACTGTCGGGGAACTTCGCGTCGTCCACGCCGAACGCGACGAGCCCTTTTTCCGGGAAGTTCTTGAAGTCCATGCACAGGAGCACGAGGAACGCGACGACCGCGAGCGACACGGTGCGCGAGCCCGGCGCTCCGCGTTCGAAATCGCGGATCATCAAGGCGACTGCGCCGGCGAGTGCGAAGACGGCGCCGAACGGAAGGACCCCGATCGTCGGCGCGAGCAAGTCGTAGGTGCCGAAGGCCACGACGGCCACGATGAGGAGCAGCAGGCGCGCCGCTGACTCGCGCTCGAAAGCGTCGTTTTCTTCGACGGGGGGCGCGCTCAAGAGCCGTCCGAGGGCGAGCGGCACGAGCGCGCTCCACGGGAAGAGCGCGTGTCCGAGCTCGAGCACGACGGCGTCGTGGGTCGGGCGCGGAAACTTCGTGTCGAGCGTCGCGCCGAGGAGGCGCGAAAATTCGTGGTCGCCGGTCACGACGAGCGCGCGAATACCGAGCCCGAGGGCCGCGAGCCCGAGCAGCAACGTGAGCGCGCCGAGGATCGTGCCGAGACGGTCGCGTTCGACGCCGGTCGCACGCCGGACGAGCCACGCGAGCGCGACCGAGCCCGCCGGGACGGCAACGCCGATGAGCACGCCGCGCGCGCCGAACCCCGCGGCCGCGCCGGCCACGCCGAGGAGCCAAAAGCCGAACCGCGCCCCAGGCTTCGGCCGCGCGTCGAACACGGCGAGCGCGAACCCCGCCGTCGCGACGGCGAGCGCCGACATCGTGACGACTTCGCCGAGCATCGTCCGGGCCTGCAAGAAGAAGAGCGGCGTCGTCGACAGCACGATCGCCGCGAACGCGCCGGTCACCTTGTCGACGAGCCGCGCCAGCAGGAGATACGTCGCGAGGACGCCCGCGAGCCCCCAGAGGGCCATCGGGAGACGTCCCGCCCATTCGGAAAGACCGAACAGCTTCAGGCCGAGGGCGACCGACGTATACGGGAGCTCACCGCGCCCGAGCTCGCCCGCCGTCGGGACGTAGTTCGCGGAACCCTCGAGAACGAGGCTCTTCGCGCCCATCAGCGTGACCGCGATACGCCGCGCGAGGTCGGCGACCTTGAGCTCGGGCGGCTCCCAGATTCCGCTCGCGGTGATCGTGCCGAACAGGGTGGCGAGCGACAGCGCGAACGCTCCGCCGAGCAAAAGCCGCCGACTGCCGCCTTCGTTCGGGTCGGGAACGACTCGCTCGTCGTCGACCGCAGGCGATTCTTCGAGCGTGTTTCCGGCGCCAATCCCCTCGCGGAGTGCGTCAGTCGTTGCAACGTCGTCGGTCATGGATGAAAGAGGGTCCGGCGGCCGCGGACCTTAGCAGACCACCCCCGGCGAGCAAAAAGCGAAACCCCTCACCTCATGCGATTCGGAACCGTTGCGATCGTCGGCCGCTCGAACGTCGGAAAGTCGACGTTCTTGAACGCCGTCCTCGGCGAACCTCTCGCCATCGTGTCGTCCCGACCGCAGACGACGCGCGACGCGCTCCTCGGGGTTTTGAACCTGCCCGACGCACAAATTGCCTTCGTCGATACGCCGGGCCTGCACCGCCCGCACACCGAGCTCGGGCGTCGCATGAACGCCTCGGCGCGGGAAGCCGAGCGAGGTGCGGATCTCGTCGTGTTCATGACCGACGTCACGTCGATCATGAAATCGAGGGACAAGGCCGAGAAGACGCCCCTCTTGGACGAGGACCGCAAGATCTTCGGAGAGAGCCCGACAGGGGTTCCGATCCTCGTGGTGATCAACAAGATCGACCTCGTGAGGGACAAGGCGCGGCTCCTTCCGATGATGGCGGCCCTCGCAGAAATTCGCCCCATCGAGACCACGATTCCAATCAGCGCGCGCAACGCCGACGGGCTCGACGAGGTGCTCCGCGAGATCGTGGAGCGGCTTCCGGAAGGCGCGGGCGGCTACGACGAGTCGACGTTGACCGATCGCCCGATGACGTTCTTCGCACGCGAATACGTCCGTGAGCAAGTGCTGCTGCACGCGGCGAGCGAAGTGCCGCACGCGGTCGCGGTCTCGGTCGAGCAGTTCTCGGAAGGCGAGAAGGTCACCGTGATCAAAGCGACGATCCACGTCGAGAAGACGGGCCAGCGCGCGATCCTCGTCGGCCGCGGCGGCGCGATGATCAAGGAGATCGGCATCGGCGCGCGCAAGCGACTCGAAGAGCTGCTCGGCAAAAAAGTCCACTTGGAGCTCTTCGTTCGCGTCACCGAGCGCTGGAAGAGCGTCCCGAGGCAGCTCTCGGAGCTCGGCTACGAATTGCCTTCGCTGAAGCCGGACGCCGGCGGATCCCGCCAGAAATGACGCCGATCGTCGCGATCGTCGGCCGGCCGAACGTCGGGAAGAGCACGCTCTTCAACCGCCTCGTCGGAAAAGATCTCGCCATCGTGCACGACGAACCCGGCGTCACGCGCGATCGTCACTACGCCGACGCGCATCTGCACGGCCGCGACGTCACCATCGTCGACACCGGCGGCTTCGATCCGTCGAGCACCGGCGCGATCGGCAAAGGGATCGCCCGCCACGTCGAAGCCGCCATCGCCGAAGCCGACGCGATCTTGTGCATCCTCGACGCGACCGTCGCCCCGACGCCCACCGATCGCGAAGCCGTGGCGCTGCTCCGTCGCTCGGACAAGCCGGTCCTCTACGTCGCGAACAAGGCCGACACCGCCGAGCGCGCGCTCGAAGGGAACGACCTGTACTCGCTCGGTCTCGATCAGGTGTTCATGGTGTCCGCCACGCACGGACGGGGCCTCGCGCAACTCGAGGCGCGACTCGTCGAGGTGCTGCCGCGACCGACGGGCGACGAACCCGACCCGGGCGTCGAAGGCTTGCCGCACATCGCGATCGTCGGCAGGCCGAACGCAGGGAAATCGTCGCTGTTCAACCGGCTCTCCGGCGAAGAGCGTTCGCTCGTCGATTCGGAGCCCGGCACGACCGTCGACCCGGTCGACACGCGGATCGAAATCAAGGGACGCGAGTGCATTCTGGTCGACACCGCCGGGATCCGGCGGCGCACGAAGGTCACCGGCGCCGTCGAGTCGGCGAGCGTGATGCGCGCGATCCGCGCCGTCGGGCGCGCCGGCGTCGTGCTGCTCCTCGCCGACTCGACCGAACCGGTCGCCGAACAAGACGCACGCTTGCTCGGGCTCGCGACGGCGCGCGGACGGGCGACCATCGTCGGCTTGAGCAAGAGCGATTTGCTCGAGCGCCACGAAAAATCGAAGATCGAACAAGCGGCGCACGACGTGCTCCACTTCGCGAGCTGGGCGCCGACCGTGGTCGTCAGCGCGAAGAGCGGCGAGGGCTTGAACGAGCTGAAGTCGCTGCTCCTTCGGGCCTGGGACGCCTACAACCGGCGCGTGCCGACCGGGGAGCTGAACCGGTTTTTCGCGAACGTGCTCGAGAAGCAACCGCCGCCGACGCACGGCGGCCGCGCGCCGCGCCTCTACTACATCACGCAGGCCGAGATCGCGCCGCCGGTGTTCATCATCATGTGCAATCACCCCGAAGCGGTGAAGGCGAGCTACCGGCGATTCGTCGCCAATCAGATCCGCGCGGCGTTCGATTTCACGGCGGTGCCGGTCATCGTGCATTTCCGCGCGCGCTCGCGGCGAAAATAACCCGGGCTCCGCCGGTCAGGGCGCCGGACAGAGCACGTCGGCGATGCCGGCGAGCGTCGCGATGTCGTGCACGTCGGTGGGAAGCGACGCGAGCTTCACGATCGGCGAGTTCGCGGAAAGGCCGTCGCGAAGCGCCGTCACTTCGGCCAGGTGTCCGGCGTCGCGCGCGGCGAGGCGGATCTCGTCATCGAGGGCTTTTCCGATGCGCCCCTCGGCGTCGGGACCGAGCGACAGCGCGTGGCGTTCGAGCCCGGTGCGAATCTCGGCCGGGCCGGGCCGCGACGGCGGCGCGGTGCTCACGCGGTTCACGACGAACGCGTCACTCTGCATACCTGCGTCGCGCAAGCGCTCGGCGAAATAGCGCACTTCGCGGATCGCGAGCGGAGCCGGGCTCGTCACCATGACGTAGGCGACGTCCTTGCCGCGAAACGCCGCGGCGACGCGCGCGGCGCGATCTCGAAATCCGCCGAACAGGTCGTTCAAATCGGTGATGAGCTCCGCGATTTGTTCCAAAAATCCCCCGCCGGTCAGCTTGCTGACGCCGCGAAGGACGACCGCGACGCTTTGCGCGACGAGGTTGAGACTGAACTTTCGCGAACCGTCGAAGGCCTGGATGAACCAGCGGATCGCCGGGCCGTCGAGGGCCTCGACGAGCCGGTCGGGAGCTTCGAGAAAATCGAGCGCGTTCCGCGTCGGCGGCGTGTCGAGGATGACGATGTCGTAGCGAGCGTCGTCCTTGACGGACAGAAGCTTCTCCATCGCCATGTAGTCCTGCGTGCCGGCGAGGTTCGTGGAGACGTAGCGGTAAAGGCGATTGTTGAGGATGCGATCGCGCTTCTCCTCGCTCGATGCGAACCGATGGACGAGGTCGTCGAAGGTACGCTTCGTGTCGAGCATCATCACCGTCAGGCTTCCCGTGACTTTCATCCCGGCGCGCGCGAAGACGGCGTCGTCGACTTTTTGCTCTTCGCCGGTCATGCGCTCGAGCCCGAGGCTCTGCGCGAGCCGCTTCGCGGGGTCGATGGTGAGCGTGAGCACGCGCTTGCCCTG
This sequence comes from uncultured Polyangiaceae bacterium, assembly GCA_964506835.1. GTDB lineage: Bacteria > Myxococcota_A > Polyangia > Polyangiales > Polyangiaceae > DASZVB01. The sequence goes on along the minus strand of CAZDNG010000012.1, from coordinate 40,277 downwards.
TCGAGCGGCCGCGACGCCGAGCGCGGCGGTCACCGTGGTCTTGCCGACTCCGCCGCACCCCACGCAAAGGATGACTCGTCGCGATGCGACAAGGTCGGAGAGCGAATCGGGAGCCGACATTGCGCGCGTCGGCCCGTCTACCGCACCGGACCCTCGTCCCGCAACTCGCCCGCCCGTCGCCCGCGACTTTCGACGTGTCGCGAGAGCGGGGAAGCGCGGAAGACGTCCGGAAACTTGGCCGCCAGCGCCGTGGTCGCCGACAACTGCGCCACGATGCCGCCGTTCGGTGACCGCCCAGAGCCCAGGGTCCCGCCGTGTCTCGACCGCCGAAAGTTGCGCACCGACGATTCGTTGATCGCGCTCGCACGGCTCCTCGACGCGGCGCGCCGGACCGGCGGCCTGGAAGCCTTGGTGCTCGCCGACGATGCGGGACTCGCGATCGCGGGCGCCGGGCTTGCGACCGAGTGCGAGCAGCTCGCGGCGATGGCCCCATTCCTCGTCGAATCCGAGCCCGCAAACGACACGTTGCCGTCCCGACTCGACGTCATGACGCGAAGCACCGCGGTTCGACGCCTGCGCATCGACGGCATCGAGGTCTTCCTGTGCGCCGAGGGTGCGGCAGAGACGACGGAGCGTTCGCTCTCCGACGCGGCCGACGGGTGCGAGCGAATCCTACGCCGTCGCGGCTGAGCCGCAGGCGGCCATTCATCGCTCCCTCGTGACGTTTGCTACCCCGTCCGCCGTGGCCGTGGGATGGTCCGTCCGATGAACGGGTTCGTCGACCTGCATTGCCATTTCGTCCCCGGGATCGACGATGGCGCGACGACCGCCGCGGACGGCATCGCCATGCTCGAGGCGCTCGGTCGAGCGGGTTTCGACGAAGTGGTCGCCACCCCGCACATGCGCCCGGGCCTGTTCGACAACGACGCGACCCGGATCAAAGCCGCGTACGCGACCATGCTCGCAAAGGTCGAAGCCACTGGCGGGCTTCCGTCCATCTCCCTCTCGAGCGAACACTACTTCTGCGATCTGGTGTACGAGCGCATCGTGAACGGTGAGGCGCTCCTCTACCCCGGCGGGCGCGCCGTGCTGCTCGAGTTCTACGAGGTGGATTTCTTGCCGGCGGCGGCCGAACGACTGTTCGATCTCCGGCGTCGGCGGATCCTCCCGGTGATCGCGCACCCCGAGCGCTACCGAAGCCTCTGGAAGTCGCACGAGCGATTGAAGAGCCTGGTCGAGACCGGCACCGTCGCCTTGCTCGACGTCGCGGCGCTCGTCGGAAAGTACGGCAAGGAGCCGCAGAAATGCGCGCGGCGACTCCTCGACGACGGCCTCTATCACGCCGCCTGCAGCGACGCGCATCGCGTCTCCGACGTCGAAGACGTCGAGGACGGCATCCGATTCATCGAGAGCAAATACGGCGAGGACGAAGTGGATTTCTTGTTGCGTAGGGGACCGCGTGAGATCCTGGCGGGCACGGTGAGCTCGTGAGTACGACGGGGGACGAAGCGCCGCCCGCGCCGCGGAGCTGGCTCCGGCGACACGCGGCAAAGGTCGTGCTGTCGCTCGTCGTCGCGGCGTGCTTCGGCTGGTTGCTCCACAAGGGCGCGCTGCCGGTGGCGCCGAACAAGTCGAGCTTCGCGCACGTGCGTTGGTGGACGCTGTTCACCTATCTCGCCTTGTGGACGGGGGTCGCTTACCTGCGCGGTGCACGCTGGAAATTGCTCCTCGACCCCATCGCGAAAGTGCCGCTCCGGCGCATCGTCGCGGTGTCGTTCATCGGGTTCGCCGCGATCGCGCTCTTGCCGGTGCGCACCGGCGAAGCCGTGCGGCCGTTCATGATCCGGAAGAAGGGCGAGCTGTCCGGTTGGGCCGCCACGGGAACGATTGCCGCGGAGCGCATCATCGACGGGCTCGTGCTCTGCGCGATGCTCGTCGTGGGGCTCGCGCTCTCGACGCCGCTGTCTCCCCTGCCCGATCACATCGGCAATCTGCCGATCTCGCCGGCCGTGGTGCCGAAGAGCGCATACATCGCGCTCGGCGTGTTCATGACGGCGTTCCTGGTGATGGGGATCTTCTTCGCGCAGCGGGTCTGGGCGCGGCGCATGACCGAGCGCGTGATCGGCGTCATCTCACCGAAGTTCGCGACGTGGCTCGCGGACCGCGTCGAGCACATCGCGGACGGGCTTCGCTTCCTCGCGAAGGGAGACGTGACCGTGAAGTTCGTCGGCGCGACCGTCGCGTACTGGCTCATCAACGCGGCCGGCAATTGGCTCCTCGCGTGGGGCTCGGGGTTCGACAACTTCACCCTCCCGGAGTCCATCGTCGTCACCGGCGTCGTCGCCCTCGGCATCCTCGTACCGAACGCGCCGGGCTTCTTCGGAGCGTACCAATTTTCGATGTACGCGGCGCTCGCCCTATTTTTCCCGAACGACCTGGTGGTGGGCCCGGGCGGCGCGTACGTGCTGCTTATGTATGGGTCGCAGCTCTTCGTGACGGTGGCCACCGGCGGGGTGGGTCTTTTGATGGAACACACCGGGGTTCGCGAAGCGTTCGAATCCGGGCCGGTCTCCACGAACTTGCCCGAAGGTGCCGCGCCGGAATAACCGACGAGCATGGTTCGGCCCTTCTCGGCCTGGGCGCGGGCGGCGCTGGTCGTGTGCTTGCTCGGCGGCTCGGCGACGGCGAGCGTCGAGACCGAGAGCGGGTACACCAAGGCGCAGGCGTACAACGCCGCGCTCCGCTACCTACGGGTCGACCTGAGCTACGAGGTCACGGAAAAAGACGCGGACGCCGCGTATTTGCTGTTTCGCTTCGTCCCCGAGGGACGAAAAGTCGCGACGAACGGCGCCATCGAAATCGTCGAACAGCACGCCGGCGTCCGGCTCTACGTCCGTTTGCCGGAGATGCCCACGTACCGCGAGCAGGTCATGAGCGACGAGCTCATGCGTAAGCTCCACAGCGAGTACGGCGACCCACCGCGTCACGACGATTCGCCGCCCAAAGACCGGGACAAAGACAAAGACGGCGATCACGACAAGGACCGGGACGGCGACAAGGACGGGGAGCACGACAAGGACCCCGATAAGGACAAGGGCAAGCAAGAAAAGCCCGACGAACACCACGATCCGAGCGACTGAGCCGGGTCGCCCTTCGGCTCTTCGGTTGGCAGGGTGACGGCTCGGCGATACATGTGGTCCCGACGGGACTCATGCGCGAGCGCTCTCTGCCCCAGGAAATCGGTCGCTATCGGGCCCTCCGTCTCATCGGTCAGGGCGCGATGGGCCGCGTCGTCCTCGCGCACGATTCGGTGCTCGACCGCGACGTCGCGCTGAAGCTGCTCCGCGACGACCTGGACGTCCCCGACGACCAGGTGAAGGCGCTCATCGATCGCATGCGCCAGGAAGCGCGCGCCGCTGCGCGCGTGAGCCACCCGAACATCGTCGCGCTCCACGACATGGGCGAAGACCCCGAAACGGGGCTCTACCTCGTCTTCGAATATCTCGACGGGAGCACCCTGAAAGATCGCCTCGAGCGCGGGCCGCTCGGACCCATGGCCGCCGCTCGTCTCGCGGGCGAGCTCGGGAGCGCGCTCACGACGGCCCACGAAGCGGGCGTGCTCCATCGCGACATCAAGCCGGACAACATCATTCTCACCGCGAACGGCGCGAAGGTCGCCGATTTCGGGATCGCCCGCGTGCCCGATTCGACGCTCACCTTGGGCGGCAAGCTGCTCGGCACGCCGGCGTACAGCGCGCCCGAGGCGCTCTCCGGCGGTCGCTTCTCGCCGCGAAGCGATCAGTTTTCGATGGCGGCAACGCTCTACGAAGCCATCTCGGGAAGGCGCGCGTTCCCCGGTGACGACGCGGTCGCCGTGGCGAGCAAGATCGGCACGGACGAACCCCCGCCGCTCGCGGCGACGGCGGGGATCGACGCGCACGCGGACACGGTGCTCTCGCGCGCGCTCGCGAAGGATCCGCGCGCGCGATTCGAGACATGCGAGGAGTTCGGCAATGCGCTTTCGGAGGCGCTCCGCATGGCGCCGCGCTCGTCGATGACGACCTTGCCCGACGAAGCGCACCGGGGCGCCGCTCACGAAGCGACCGGCGTGCGGGTCGCGCGCGCCGCGACGGGCGGCATCGCGGTCGGCGCGATGCTGGCCATCGTCGGCTTCCAGCTCACGGCTCACCTCCGACAAGACGACGCGAAGCACGAGTCGCCCGAGACGCCGGCCGCGGCGGCGCTTCCGCCCACGCCGGCGGAGCCCGTCGCGTGGCTCGCCGAGAAACCGAAAGCGACGAAGACCCCGCCGCACCCTTCCGCGACAAAACCCGATCATCCGCGCCCTCACGCGCCGGCGGGCCTGTGGCTCGGGCGCGACGCCGGGGTTCCCGAGCGCTCGAAGAGCGCCTCGGACGACGACGGCGGGAAACGACGTCGATGACCGCCTTCGTTCGCGCCGTGATCGCTCTGTCGGCGGGCGTCGCGCTGACCCCTCCCGCGCTCGCGCCGACCGACGCGCCGCTCGCCCGCACCTCGAGCGCGCGAGACGTTCCCGGCGGATGGGCGACCGAAGGGGGCGTCCTCACGCTCGCTACGCCCGGCACCGCGATGATTCGCGTGCCGCATTCGGTCTTCACCATGGGCTCGAGCGCGGAAGACGTTCTCGCCGCGCTGGTCGATTGCCAATCGGAGCCCGGCGGGCATCAGTGTAAGCCGAGCCTCTTCGCGGACGAGACGCCGGAGCGACTCGTGACGCTCTCGTCGTACTGGCTCGATCGGACCGAAGTGACCGTCGCCGACTACGCGCGATGCGTCGCCGTTCGCCGTTGCCGCTCCCTGCCCTTCGATCAAGGCGCCGAGCGGTTCGATCGCCCGCTCTATCCGGCGTCCCTCGTCACGTGGGACGAGGCGCGAGCGTATTGCGCCTTTCGCAGCGGGCGGCTTCCCACCGAAGCCGAGTTCGAGCGCGCGGCGCGCGGGCCGTCGCGTCGGCGGTTTCCGTGGGGAAATCTGTCCAATTCGCACGTGACGAATCATGGACGGCTCGCCGCCGATCCCACCACGAAGGAAGACGGATTCGCCGAGCTCGCGCCGGTCGGCTCGTTCCCGGAAGGACGCACCCCGGAGGGGTTCGTCGATCTCGCGGGGAACGTCGCCGAGTGGACGCACGATCGCTACGCGACCGAGTACGTGCCGACGGACCTGGTCGATCCACAAGGCCCCGAGCCGCCGCTCGGCCTCACGGCGCGCGCGGTCCGCGGCGGCAGTTTCTCGAGCGGCATGGCCTGGGTGCGCGGCGCGGCGCGCAGCGCGGCCGAGCCGAACACCCGCCGTCCGTCGATCGGGTTCCGCTGTGCAAGAGACGCCGAACGACGACAACAGTGACCGCTCGGATGCTGCCATGCTCGTGATGCCCGTCACTCGCCTCGCGACGTTCGTGCTCGTCCGGCCTCACTATCCGGAAAACGTCGGAGCCGCGGCGCGCGCGATCAAGACCATGGGAATCACCGATTTCGCGCTCGTGAAACCGGGCCGGCTCGCGGTACCCGAGCACGAGATGGCGTTGAAGATGGCCGTCAAGTCGTGGGACGTCCTCGAAGGCGCGCGGCGCGTGGAGTCGCTCGCCGAGGCGCTCGACGGCATCGAGCTGGTGTTCGCGACGACGTCGCGACGCGGCGTTTCGGGTATCGTCTCGCCACGCCGCGCGTCCGAAATGGCGAGCGCGGCCGCGAGCCTCGGACGACGAGCCGCGTTCGTGTTCGGCAACGAAAAGACGGGGCTCGGCGAGGCGGATCTCGAGCTCTGTGGCGAACGGCTCCGGATCCCGATGGCCGCCGATCAGCCGTCGATCAATCTCGCGCAGGCCGTGCAGATCGTCGCGTACGAGCTGTTCCTCGCCGGGCTCGTGGCCCGCGGCGCGGCGTCGAGCGACGTTCCACCGGCGGATGGCGGCGCGCGGACGGTGTAGAGTTCTCGACGTGAACGATCGCGACGTCGTCGATTTGCGCTCCGACACCGTGACCCGGCCTACGCCGGCCATGCGCGAGGCGATGGCGCACGCCGACGTCGGGGACGACGTGTACGGCGAGGACCCGACCGTCCAGCGCCTCGAAGCGCGCGTCGCCGAACTGGTCGGCAAGGACGCCGCCGTGTTCGTGCCGTCGGGCACGATGGCGAACCAGATCGCGCTCCTCTTGCATACGCGACGCGGCGACGACGTCGTGATCGGCGAAGGCACGCACGTCGCGACGTTCGAGTCCGGGGCGGCGGCCGCGTGGAGCGGCGTCCAGTTCACGGTCGCGGGCAAAGGCGGCCTCTTCGACGCGAACGACGTGAAGGGCGCCCTCAAACCCAATCACATGGTTTACCCGCGCTCGTCCCTGGTCGTGGTCGAAAACACGCACAATCGCGCGGGCGGGCGCACGTTTCCCGAAGCCGACGTCCGGGCGATCGCCGTCGTCGCGCGCGGCGCCGGCCTCGCGCTGCATCTCGACGGAGCGCGTCTCTGGAACGCCGCGATCGCGCGCGGGCGCTCCGAAGCCGAGCTCGCCGCGCCGTTCGACACCGTGTCGGTCTGTTTTTCGAAAGGCCTCGGCGCACCGGTCGGCTCGGCGCTGGTCGTCCCGAGCGCGCGCGTCGCCGAAGCGCGACGCTTTCGAAAAATGCTGGGCGGCGGGATGCGCCAGGCCGGCGTGCTCGCCGCCGCCGCGCTTTACGCCGTCGAGCATCACCGCGAACGGCTCGTCGAGGATCACCGCGCCGCGAAGGACATCGCCGAAATCGTCGGGGGCGCCCGCGGAGCGTCGGTGGAGGCTTCGAGCGTCGAGACCAACATCGTCAATGTCGATCTCACCGCGCCGCCCGAGCGCGTCGTCGCCGAAGCACGACGGCTCGGCGTGTGGGTGAGCGCGATCGCGCCGCACCGGATCCGCATCGTCACGCACCTCGACGTGTCGCGCGAGCAAGCGCGCTCGGCCGGCGAGCGACTCGCGCGTGCCATCGAGACCGCGACGCGCACGGCGACCGAGGCGACGTGATTCGACGCGCCGTCCTGCCCGGCGTCCTGCTCGCCGCGCTCCTGGTCGGATGCAGCCACACCGCCGGCGGCGAATTCGCGCTCGCCCAGGCCGCCGCCGAGCGCGCGTACGGCGCGGGTCGCTACGAAGAAGCCGCGATGCACTGGAACGACGCCGCCGCGCACGCAACGCGCGGGACGGATCGCGACGAGGCCCGCTACCGGCAAGCCGCGAGCCTCGCTCGCGCCGGAGACCGCGCCCGGGCCATCGACGTGCTCGACGCCCTGCTCGCGGCGTCACCGGACGGCGACCGAGCCGCCCGCGCCGCGTTCGACCGCGCGCACTTGCTCATCGAGAGCGGCGATCCGAACGCCGGATTTGCGGGGCTGGATTGGGTGCTTCGCACGCACCCGCGGAGCGGACTCGGGCCACCCGGCCTCCGAACGATGGTCGACCACGTCCGAGAGCAAGGCGAGCCGGCCCTCCGCGACTACCTCACGCATCTCGAGGCGGTCGTCCGCGGCACGGGCCTCGACGACTGGGTCGACTATGCCCGCGCGGAATCACTGGAACGAGAAGGAGACCTCGGCGCGGCCCGTGACGAATACCTGGCCGTCGCTCGGATGGACCCCTACCCGAAAGGGCCGCTCTGGGACGATGCCCTGTTTCGAGCCGCGGAGCTCGCCGAGCGCCTCGGCGACCCGCGCGCAGCCCTCGGCGCGCTCGAGCAGATGCTCGACAAGCGGGAGCGCGCGTATTTCAACGGCACCTACGAGCGGGAGCGCTACGCCGAGGCGCGATTTCGCATCGGCGAAATCTACCGCGACGAGCTGTCCGACCCGGCGAACGCGCGACGGTCGTTCGAGCTGTTGTTCACGGCGCACACGACGAGCCGGCTCCGCGACGACGCCGAGTGGAACGCCGCGGTGCTCGCCGCCAAAGAAGGCGACCGGGACGGTGCGTGCCGAGACCTCGGCGCCCTCGCGACGCAGATCCCCGACTCGCGCTACGTGCCGTGCGCGCGGACCCTCTGCCCGACGCTCGACGTTCGCACGAGCGGGGGCGAGTGCCACCCGTACCTCATCCGAGGCGTGACGCCGTGACGCTCAGTCGTCGGCTTCTTCCTCTTCCGACGTTTCTTCTTCCTCTTCGTCGTCCTCGAGGACGTCGGCTTCCTCGGCGTCCTCTTCGGGCTCCTCGGCTTCCTCTTCGTCCTCCTCGGCCTTCGCGTCGGTCTTCAGGTCGATGCCTACCTCCCCGAGCTGCGTTTCCAGCAGCTCGAAGAGCTCGTCGACGTCATCACCGCCCCATTCGTCGATGACTTCCGTCAAAAACTCGAAGAAGTCGGCGGAATCGAGCCTGCGCTCGATTTCTTCCACCTGTTCTTCGGTGAAGGCTTCGATCACGTCCTCGCGAAGGGATTCGGAATCCCCTTCTTCGATCGCTTCCTGCGCAGCGAGCCTGATCTGTTTGACGGCACGTCTGTCGAGGTAGAGTTCCATGTGGCTGTTGCGCTCCTCGAATGATCGCCCCCGCGTTTAAACGAAGGCTCGTGGAGACGTCAAGGCGTGTTCTTCGAACGCCCATCTTGGCGCGCGGAGCGTGCCGTCGCGCGGGAGCTCGAGTCGCGGCAGGGTCATGGCTCGCAGCGCTATTTTTGGCCTCGGTCGTCGACGCGGCCCCCACCCCCCCGGTGACCGAGCACTATCTTCAATATGGGGTAGGACTCGTCACCGAAACGGTCTTGTCCCCGGGCGGCGTCTGTCCCTCGAACAGCCGGACGCCCTGCATCCTGGGTTCCGGCCTCGGACTGGCCCTGCGCGCCGGCTATCGAGCGCGCGGACCGTGGTACCTGGGGGGCGCCTACGAGTTTTCTCGGCAAGACCCCTCGAACCTCCTCCGCCTCGCGATCCTTCAGCAGCTCCGGGGCGAAGCCCGCTACTACTTGCTCGAAGGGACGCGGCTCGCCCCCTACCTCGGCGCTGCGGTAGGAGGAGTACTCTATGGCAACGAATGGGGCGCGGAGACCGGGGGCCTGACCGGTTATCTGGGCGCGGGATTCGAGTTCGAGGTGAGTCCCTCGACGGTGGTCGGTGCCGCGGTCGGCTACCGCGCGATCCTTTTTCATCGCTGGCGAGACAGCGCCGGCGAGTTGCGGGCGAACGACGCGTTCGGATTCGGCGTCGCGCACATGATCGGCGGCGAGCTCGTGTTCGAGGTCCGCGACCCGCTCTCTCGTTGGTAGCTTCGATCGAACGGCGTTGCCCGGCGATGCTCGCAAAAGACCCTCTTGACTCGCTTCGGGCCGCGGGTTCCCCTTGGCACGTGAGGTGCGATCGGTGCGGCGCTGAAAACCCAGCAAACCTCATCTTCTGCCGCGACTGCGGCACGCGACTCCCCGAGACGCAGCCCGGCGCGGAGGCGCGCGGCGCGCTTCGCCCGGCCGCACCCAACTTCGATTTTTCGGCGAAGCCGCCACACGTGAGCATGTCGGGCAACGCCTGCGGTCGTTGCGGCACGACGAACCCCGCCGCGAATCGCTTCTGCTCGAGCTGCGGCGCGGCGCTCGCGTCGGACGCCTCGCGCGGTCCACCGGGAGCCGAATCGACGCAAGCGTCGGCGCTGGCGGCGCCGCCTCCGCCGCGCGCGCAAACCGTGTGTCCGCGCTGCCGGGGCGTGAACGGCGCGTCGATGCAGTTCTGTCAGTTCTGCGGCTCGTCACTCGACCCCTCCGCGCCTGCCCCACCCCGGCCTCCCTCGGGCATCGTGCGCCCGCTCCCTTCCGGCGGCTCTGTCGCGCCCGCTCCACCGCCACCCGATCCCTTCGGGCACCCGGCGCTCGCGCAGGCCCCCGCAGAACCCCGACGGACCAGCTTGCGCCTTCCCGCGGCACGCCTGGTGGTCATCACGCAAGATGGAACGCCGGGTCGCACGTACGATATTCGCGAAATTCAGGTCGACATCGGGCGCGAGGAGGGGGGGATCCTCCTGCCGAACGATCCTTACGTTTCTCCCCGCCATGCCCGGCTGAGGCGGCAAAACTCGGCGTTTTTCGTCCGGGACCTCAGTTCGATAAACGGCGTGTACCTCCGCCTCCGACGTCCGGAGAAGGTTCATCACGGCGACTTGGTGTTGGCAGGCCTCGAGGTGTTAAGGTTCGAGGTTGTGAGCGATGCAGAAAAGGCGCTTGGCCCCGCGATGGACCGGGGAACCCAGCTGTTCGGATCGCCGGCCACGGCGCGCTACGCGCGTCTCTGCCAGCGGACGATCGAAGGGGTTACCCGAGATATCTATTCGCTGCATCGAGACGAGACGATCATTGGTCGAGAGTCCGGGGATATCGTGTTCACGAGCGACCCGTTCATGAGCCGACAGCACGCCGCCATCAGCCGCGACCCGTATGACGGGACGGTCGTGCTGCGCGACCTCGGCTCGTCGAACGGCACCTACCTCGCCATACGGGGCGAGGTGCCACTCGAGAGCGGCGACCATCTCCGGATAGGGCAGCACTTGTTTCGACTCGACGTGGACCCCGAGTAGCGAAGTTAATCATGAGCGGAGCGGGCAGCGCGGGTTCACCCGGAGGCGAGATTCGTCTCAAATTGTTCGGGCGCACGGACGTCGGACAAATCCGTGAGCACAACGAGGATAATTTCCTCATCGCCGATCTGAGCCGGCAGAGCCGGAGCTTGATGGAGGCCGATCGCGACCAGCTGGTCGGTTCGTCGGGCACCGTTTTCGCGGTCTGCGACGGCATGGGCGGTGCGGCAGCGGGCGAAGTCGCGAGCAAGCTCGCGGTCGACATCATCTACGAGAAGATGCTCGCCGGCGGGAAACCGGATAACCGCGACGGCCTCGCGCGACGGCTGGTGTCGACGGTGGAAGAAGCAGGATTGCGCATCTTCAACGAAGCGCGCGCCGACCGAACCCGCCGCGGCATGGGAACGACGTCGACGGTCGCGGCCTTGCTCGACGCCCGGCTCTTCATCGCCCAGGTCGGCGATAGCCGGGCCTACTTGCTCCGCGGCGAGCAGTTCACCCAGGTCACCCGCGATCAGTCGCTCGTCAATCAGCTCATCGAGGCGGGTCAGCTCACCGAAGAGGAAGCCGAGACCTTCGAGCACAACAACATCATTCTCCAGGCGCTCGGCACCGCCGAGACGGTTCAGGTCGACCTCACGTACGTCGATCTCCGTCGCGGCGACGTGCTCCTGATGTGCTCGGACGGCCTCTCGGGGATGATCCGCGGCGACGACATGCGCTCGGTGTTGCTCTCGATGTCCGAGCCGCTCGAGGCGTGCAAGCTCCTGACCGAAAAGGCGAATCAAGCCGGCGGCCACGACAACATCACGGTCATCGTGGTGCGATTCGAGGGCGAAGGGCTGCACGCGGTGCAGCCCGAAGACGAGCCGGTGAAGTACCGGAAGTATGCGCTCCCGCAATCGCACGATCCCACGGTTCGCCCCGGAGGGCTTTCGTCGCGGCCCGCCGAAGCGTCGCCGCCGAGCGAAGAGGCGGAGCGCGAATCGCGCAACTTGCGCGTCGGCCACACGATGGTCGGGATGCAATCGCCGCTCACGAGCCTCCGCCCTTCTGCCCGACCGAGTCACGCGCCGACACAGCGCTCGGCGAGCGGGCGCCCCGGCGAAGAGCCGGTGGATCTGCCGACGACAGGACTCCCGCCGTCGCTGGTCGGATTCATCGTCGTCACCACCTTGCTCCTCGTGGTCGCTATGGGGTTCTGGCTGTTGCGGTAGGCCGTGCTGAGGGAAGCGCTCCGGCGGTTCTTGTGGCTCGGACCGACGCTCTTCGGTCTCACGATTCCGATGTTCTGGCTCCTCGCCAGATCGACCGACTCGGGCGTGATCGCCAGCGAGCGCTTGCCGCTGTTCGTGAACCGCGCGCCGCGCGGCGTGCGCGAGCGAGCCCTCGACGCGCTCGATCGACTCGGAAGCGGCCTCCCGGAAGATCCGTCCCAGCCGAGCCTTGCCTATTTGGGCGGTGCGGCCCTGCCCCACGTCCTGCCACGACTCGACACGCTCGCTCCCGACGTGCGCGGCGGCGTCGCGCTCGCGCTCACGCCGATCGCGGTTCGAATGGGGATCGGGTCGCCGAGTGACTTCGAGTCGAAGAACGCCGCGGTGCTGTTCTTCAGCCGGTTCTGGCAAGAACACTCCATCGACTTCAAGCCGGCGGTCGTGCGCCGCGCGGTCCGACGATTCGCCGAGCACCCATCGTCGCTTCGGCGCGCCGAAGTCGTCGAGCTCGACACCTTCGCGCTGCCCGATCTCATCGACGGGATGCGTCCGCTGCGAAGCTCCGAAGACGTCGCTCGCGCACGTCACCTCGCCGAGGTCGCTGCGCACGTCACCAGTTTGCCCTGGGTCGTTCCGGCCGATGCATCGCCGGCCGGCGCGCGGCGCATCGTGCGGCAATGGGAAATCTGGTGGATCGATCACCGCCATGACTACGTCGCCTTCACCGGCACCGGGCGCCTCGCGGCAACGTTGCTCGAGACCCGGTACGGCAGATGGCTCGAACAGATGGCTCGGCGAGGACTCGGTACCCTGAAAGACGGCCGCCCCGTGCTCACGGCTCTGGCTCGCGGGGCGCCGACCACGCTGTCGCTCCTCGGCGCGGCGTGGTTCATCGGCTACCCCTTGGCGCTGCTCGCCGGGCTCGTCGCGTCGCTTCGTTACCGTGGCGCCGCGGATCTCGCCGTCCTCGCCGCGGCGCTCGCCGTTGCGGCGGCGGGGACCGTCGGCCTCGTGCTGTTCGTCGGCGGGCTCCGCGGCTCGGTGCTCGGCGCGGCGCTCGTCATGGCGCTCGGCGCAGCGGCGGAAGCATCGCTCTCGGTGCGCGCGGCCCATCTCCGACTCCTCGAGCTCCCCGACGTTCGAACGGCGCGGGCGTTCGGCGCGTCACCGTCTCGAATCGCGTTCCGCAACGCAAAGCGCGTCGTCCCGCTCCTCGTCGCGGAGTCCCTCGCCGACTTCCCCGGGTTCGCGACGGCCGCGTTCGTCGTCGAGCGCGCCTTTTCGCTCCACGGGCTCGGCGAAGTCACGATCGTCGCCGCGCGCTCGGGCGATCTCGGCTTTCTCATGGCGCTCGCGCTCGTCTCCGTCCTCGCGGTCGGCGCCGCGCAGATCTTCGCGGATCTGATCCTCGTCGCGTTCGATCCGCGCGTGACGCTCCGCGCGACCCGAGAGCGGGTTCGCTCGTGACGTCGAAGCGCCCCGCGGCGTTGACGGGGAGCTACGTGCTCCTCGGGGTTCTCGTCGTCCTCGCGCTCCTCGGACCGTCGCTCGCGCCTCGTCTGTTCGCCGACGCGACGACAGGAGCCCGTTTTCTCGCCGGGGCTCGCGGGACCGTCGTGGCCGCGACCCTGGTCATGGCGTTCGCGACCGGCATCGGCCTCTTGACCGGCGCGCTCGCCGCACTCGGTTCGCCGTTCGTCGACACGCTCTTGTCGCGGGCCGTCGAGATCGCTGGCGCGCTCCCGTCGCTCATCGTCGTCGTCGTGCTCCGAGCGGCGGCACCGGCGCTCGGGCTCGTCGCGATCGGCGCCGTCCTCGCCGTGCTGCGCACCCTCGGAAACGCAAAGACGGTCCGTGCCTCGGTGCTCGACCTGTCGCGAGAAGACTTCGCGCTCGCCGCGCGTGCCCTCGGAAGCGGCAGGTTTCGGCTCTTTCGCACCCACGTGCTCCCGCACGTGGTGGGTCCCGTCCTGTCGAACGCCGCGTTCACCGCTGCAGCCGTCGTCGCGCTCGACGCGGCCTTGTCTTTTTGCGGACTCGGCGGCCACGGCGACACCTGGGGAGCTCTCCTCGCCGACGCGGCGCATGCCCGGTCGGCAGGCGGCGTCATCGTCCCGACCCTCGGCGTCCTCGCCATCGTAGCTCCGCTCCAAGTCATCGCCGAGCACCTCTCCGCCCGGGTCAGCGCAGGCCGCCGGTTCGTCTGAGCGAAAACCGAACCCGACGGCGCGCCGCGAGCTCCCCATGGTGGCGGCCCGAAAATGTATTAAATGAGGGCATCATGGCCGTCGGAACCGTCACCGAACAAACCTTCGATCGCGAGATCCTGCAGAGCGAACTCCCCGTGCTCGTGGAGTTTTCCGCCGAATGGTGCGGCCCCTGCAAGACGATCGCGCCCGAGCTGAAGGCGCTCGCGGACGATCTCCGCGACAAGGCGAAGGTCGTCACCATCGACGTCGATCGGTCGCCGAACATCGCGCGCGAGCTCGGCGTTCAGTCGGTGCCGACGTTCGTCGTCTTCCATCAGGGGCGTCCGGTCGGCGGTCGCGTGGGCGCCCTGAAGCGCACCCAGCTCCGTGAAATGATCGAACCGTTCCTGCCTCGCGCCGCTGGGGCGCTGAAGCCGGTGGAAGTGGCAGAGCTCGTCCGTCGCCGTCAGGTCATTCCGGTCGACACGCGCGAGATTGCCGCGTTTGCCCGCGCGCACTTGCCGGACGCCGTCAGCATGCCGCTCGAAGAAATCGATTCGCGTCTCGCCGAGCTCCACATGCTCGCCGGCTCACCCGTCCTCTATTGCCGCTCGGGCGACAAGACGAAAGAGCTCGCCGAAAAACTCGCGAACGAAGGCATGCCCGTCGCGTTTCTCGAAGGCGGCATCCTCGGTTGGGAGAGCAACAACCTCGAGCTCGAGCGCCCGGATTGAGCGCGACGACGTGAGCATCGTGGGTTTTGTTTACATTCCCGCCCGCCCGCCAACGACGTAATCCTCTAGGCATTGATCGCATTGGCCGCGAGGAGTGAATTTCGCTCCGAAATACGCGTCCGACGGTCATGTCGGATGGAGCACTAGGATGGGCGAGGACCGAGTCTGCCGGCGCAGCTCTCGGTGATTCGGAGGACGAAGGGGCTCGTAGAACGCCCTTCGAAAAGTCAGTCGCGGAGCTGTTAGCGGGTCTTCCCACAGTCGTGTTCATGGCAGAAGACGTGCCGGCGGATGCGCGATGGCGATGTGGCGCCTCTTCTCAGTTCAAGCCACCGTCCTCTTTCGCCGCTCGTCTTGCCTCGTCGCTCGTTCACCGGTAAGAGCGGGCGGGACGAGCGTCCAAGCGCGACAACCGCGCTGGACGTTTCGGGAAGGAAACAATGCGACGCGCGCTTGCCTCCCTGTTCACGGCCGGTCTGCTGGTTGCCTGCGGGGGCTCGGGCGCTCCTTCTTCGGCGAGCCCGGGCGAGCCCGGTTCGCGCGGCGGGCCCGACGCGGGTCGCGATCGGGCGAACGGGGTTGGTGGCGGAGCGGGCTCGACGAACGATGCGAGCATTGGGGTCGGCGGCTCGGGGCCCCTCGCGCGGGATGGTGGAGGCGGCGGCGTCGATGCGAGTGCGGGCGGTAGCGCGGGGAAGACTGGCACCGGCGGCAGCGCGAATACTGGCGGCGCGCGTGCTGACGGCGGTCTTCTCACCGACGGCGGCCCTGCCGAGGGGGCGAGGGCGTCGATTGGCCCGACGGGTGGCACCCTCACCATCACCGGTGGGATCGCTCTCGAAGTGCCGCCTCGGGCGCTCGCCACGACGGTGATGCTTGTAGGTCGGACGGTGCCGCTTCCCACGGCGATGGAAGGTATGGGCGCCGAACCGGTGGCAGTGATCGAGCTCGAACCGCAGGGGCTCGGGTTCCAGACGCCGGTCACCCTCCACGTGGAGGTGCGTGGCGACGCATCTCCCATGGTCGTCGGGATGGAGCCGGGGAGCGGGTGGCTTGAGAACGTCGCGTTCCGGACGGAGACGGACGGCTCGCTCGATCTCACGCTCTGGCACTTCAGCACTTACGTGGTGTTCGCCCCGATCGCGCCTGGGACGCGCGTCACGGACGTCATGGCCTGCAATACGCAGCCGGTCGCCGGTCTCTCGAAGCAGATCGAGCAGCTCTTCCAGCGCGCGACCGGGAGCCTCACGCCGATCTCAGACGCGCGGATTCGCTCGGCGGATCCGCTCGGCGCTCCACTCGTGCAGACGAGCGTCGCGAGCGACGTGCTCGCCGGGCTCGCCGACCCGGCCGCGACGAGCGCGGCGGCACCTCTCGAAATCCTCTCGGGATGGCTCTCACCGGCGGCGCTCTACGTGCTCGATCACTGCAATCCAGGCCCGACCGGTCTCCCCGCTGCCGTGCACGCGCACGCTGACGGGTCCGCCATCGACGTCGCGGGGCCGCTCGCGAGCGCCGCGTGTGCGGCCGCCCTCGGATCCGGAACCTCCGCGGCCACCGCCCTCGAAACTGCGGAGCCCGTCTGGGGCGCGCTCCTAGAGAGCCACGGACTCGACTGGTACGGCATGTCGGGAGATCCATGCGCCGATCCCACACATTTTTCGACCGCTTCCGCCGAGAGCGCCAGTCTGAAGGCTGCGGCGATCGAGGCGTTCCAAAAGCTCTGGACCAACAACAACCCATGCGACCCTCTCGACGAGACCGGCGACCTTGACCCCGACACGCTCGCACGGCTCGCGCTCTCTCCGGCGAGCGGCTTCCCCGCGGGTGCGGATGGCATCCAGATCCAAGGCAAGGCGGGGGTGGCCGGCGCCGGTTGTCCCGGCGACGGCGAACCCGGCGACACGACCTGCTGCGCCGACAAGGAATGCCACGATCTGAACTCCGAGGAAAAAAACTGCGGGCAGTGCGGCACCGCGTGCGCGCCGCCCCTCACGTGCGAGAACGGCCAGTGCGTGTGCCCCACCGGACAGACTCAGTGCGGCACCGTGTGCGTCGATCTCACGAGTGACTCGGCAAACTGCGGAAGCTGCCAGCACCCGTGCAACCAACCGCCGCCGAACGCCTGCACGAGCGCCGCCGACGGCGTCGATCACTACGCCGCGCAGGGGACGTGCTCGAACAGCGTGTGTCATTACGACACGACGACCGAGGCATGCATCGGCCCGGCCGTCTGCTGCGACGCCACCTGCGTCGACCACACCAAGGACCCGACCACTTGCTGCGGCGTCGTGTGCAACGAACCACCTCCCGATTCGTGCTCCGCCGATGGCACCGCGATCGTGCACCACGATTCGAACGGCACCTGTTCGATCGGGTCGTGCTCCTACGCACCGACGAACGAGGCGTGTCCGACCAACGAGCACTGCGCGGGCGGCCAATGCGTCGGGTGTGGATCCGGCACGTGTCCCGACGGTTGCTGTGACGCGAACGGCATCTGTCAAACCGGCACGAGCGACGCCGCGTGCGGCGGCGGCGGCGGCGGCGCGTGCATCAACTGCGCGCATTTCTGTGCGCCGTCGGAGATCGATCCGGGCTGCACGCACCCCGCGGCCCTGGTGTGTGTGAACCGCGCCTGCGAGACTTGCGTCCCCGGCTCGCAGCGAACAACGGCGTGTTCTGCGACGGTGTGCGGCTCTCAGGTGTCGACCTGCACGGCGAACGGGAGCTGGGGAACCCCTTCACCGTGCGGCTCCGGCTGCGGCACTACCTGCTGCGCGCCCGGCACCACATGCTGCGAAAGCACGTGTTGCGCGGCTGGTCAAACGTGCACGGGCTACTTCGAGAACGGACAGAAGGGCATGCGGTGCGAGTGAGCTCCGGGCGCTCGTCGCGATCACGCTCTACCTGTGCACGACACGCCGCCCGCGGGCTGAATCCAGATGGCGGCTCACACTGCGGCGAGTACGCCGCGGCGCGAACCGCAAACGTTTACGGCGAAGCCTCTGCGAAAGCACTTTGGTTCGGAGCGCTCGAGACGAGCCCGTTTGGGGCAGGGGCCCCAAGGGAGTAGGATTACGCCGTAATCCTCCCCGGGGGGAACCCCCCGGACCCCCCACGCGCTTCGCAGGGCCTCGCGCGCCGCTCGCTAGCTTTTGTACGCGGCCAGCGCTTCGGCAATGACGACGCGCACCGGCACGTTGGCGCGGGCGGCGGCGGCGGCGCAGTCGTCGAATTCGGGTTTGATGACGGGCGCGCCGTAGGGGCCGTCGCTGATTTTTACGGAGATGGCGCCGAACCGGGTGTCGACGGTCACCACGGTGCGCGGGCGTTCGAGTCGATCGACCGGCGTGAACCGGACGCCGATGCTCGACGTTTGGGCGAGGAGCTCCGCGGCGAGTCGCTCGGCGTGCTCCCGCGCCGCCAGCACGGAAATGACGAGACCGGGGCGCCCCTTCTTCATCGTCACCGGCGCGGCCCAGGCGTCGAGCGCTCCCGCGCCGATGAGCGCCGCGAGCGCGTGGCCCGCGAGCTCGCCGGTCATGTCGTCGACGTTCGCTTCGATCACGACATGCGATGACGGCGTCGTGGACGCGGTTTCCGACGAGCCGAGCACGACGCGGAGGGCGTTCGGCCGATCCGGCAATCGCTTGGTGCCGGCGCCCCAGCCGACGCGCTCCGGCGAGAAGCGCGGCCAGGCCTCGAAGCGCCGCGCCAGCGTAGCGATGATTGCCGCGCCGGTCGGCGTGACGAGCTCGCCGTCGATGCCCGCGTCGTAGGTAGGCACGCCGCGCAAGCACTCGACGGTCGCCGGTGCCGGAAGCGGGAGCACGCCGTGCCGGCAATCGACGAAGCCGCGACCGAGCGGGAGCGGCGCGACGACCACGTCGCTCGGGCCGAGATGAACGAAGCACGCGGCGGCACCGACGATGTCGGCGATGGCGTCGACGGCGCCGACCTCGTGGAAATGCACGTCGGCGAGCGCGATGCGATGCACGTGCGCCTCGGCGCGACCGAGCCGCTCGAAGATGGCGCGCGACAACGTTTTCACGTGGCGGTCGAGCTTCGACTTGGCGAGGAGCGCGTCGATTTCCGAGTAGCTGCGCTCGGGTTGCTTCTTGCCGACGCGCACGTCGAAGCGGGTCGCGCCGATCGCGCCGACTTGGGCGCGCTCGATGACGACTTCGGTGCCCGGCAAGCCGAGCGCCCCCACCGCGTGCGAAACGACGTGGAACGGGACCCCCAAATCGACCAAGGCGGCGATCGTCATGTCCCCGGCGATGCCGCTGAAGGTGTCGAAAAACAGCGTCTTTCCGCGAGCGGCGCCGGCCTCGAGCGCGCTGCGATGCGACTCGACCCCCTCGGGTGACTCGAGGTGAGCGTGCGCAGGGTCGTCGTGAGCGTGACCATGGTCGTGAGCGTGCGCGTGACCGTGACCGTCGTGAGCGTGCGCGTGACCATGACCGTCGTGAGCGTGGTCGTGGCCGACGTCGCCATGGCCGTGATGCGCGTGCGCGATGCCGAGCGCGTGAAGACGCGCGTGCTCGTCGACGTACGGTGCGGGGGCGTTCCTTATTTTGGCGCGCTTGGCGACGGATTTCGTCGCGGGCGCGGGCGCTTTGCGTCGCTGGACGGTTCGGGCCCGAGCACGCGAAGACGCGTGCTTCACGGCTCCACCGGGGCGAGGAGACGCACGGTAGCCATCGCTGCGCCGAAGCCGTTGTCGATGTTCACGACGGTGACGCCGGAGGCGCAGCTCGTGAGCATGCCGAAGAGCGCGGTGATGCCGGCGAACGCGACGCCGTAGCCCACCGACGTGGGGACGGCGATGACCGGCGCAGCGACGAGGCCGCCGACCACGCTCGCGAGCGCACCTTCCATCCCGGCGATGACGATCACGGCGCGCGCGCGGCGGAGGCGCTCGATCTCCGCGAGCACGCGGTGAATCCCCGCGACGCCCACGTCGAAGATGCGCTCGGTCGCGACGCCGCACATCGAGAGCGTTTCGAGCGCTTCCTCGGCAACCGGGATGTCGCTCGTCCCCGCGGTCACCACCGCGACGAACCCCTTGCCGCGCGGTTCGGCGGCGCGCTTTCGGTACTTCGCAATGCGCGCGAGGGGTACGTATTCGAGCGCCGGAATGCGCGCCAGGACGAAGGCGGCGGGCCCGGCGGCGAGGCGCGTGACCAAGACGTCTTGCTGGGCGCGCATCAGCTCTTCGACGACCCCGGCGACGTGCTCGGGCGTCTTTCCCTCGGCGAGCACGACCTCGGGGATCCCCTGTCGCAAGGCGCGGTGATGATCGACGCGCGCGTAGCCGAGGTCGGCGAACGGCAAGGTGCGGAGCTCGGACAGCGCACGCTCGACGTCGAGCGACCCGGACTGGACGCTCCTGAGCAGCTCCTCGAGTCGCCGGGGATCCATGCCGCGCTCACATGTAGATGAGGGTCGACCATTGCGCAACCGCTCCAGACGGCCCTTCTCGTCCGAGCCTGCACGTGTTTTCCTGCCACGATGCCCGTGGTCGCCGCGCCGCTCTTCGGCTTTTCGCTCGGCGTGCTCTTCGCCTGGGCCGGCGCCGAGGAAATTTCTCGGACCGAAGGCCACTTCGCGAGCCGATCGCTGGTCTTCGCGACGCTCTTCGGCGTCGTGGTTTTTGCCCCGGCGTGCGGGTATTTCACCGCGTTTTTCCCGGATTGGTCGTACGCCTACACGCTCGACGCCGAGCACCGGTCGCCGGCGCTCGATATGGTGTTCTTGCTGCTCGACGCGCTTGCGCCCGCCGCAGGTCTCGCGGCCCTGGCGCGTGCCGCCGCGTCGCGTCGTGCCGGAACCCTCGTCCGAGGCGCCGCGATTCCGTCGGTGGCGGCGCTCATTT
This sequence comes from uncultured Polyangiaceae bacterium, assembly GCA_964506835.1. Lineage (GTDB taxonomy): Bacteria > Myxococcota_A > Polyangia > Polyangiales > Polyangiaceae > DASZVB01. The sequence continues at coordinate 19,700 of CAZDNG010000012.1, read as the reverse complement.
TCGTGCTCATCATGTTGCCGCGGCTCCGCGTCTACGCGACGTACGCCGAATTCCACGGCGACTTCGGGACCGAGCCGATCACCGGGAGCCCGGCGGGCTACGCGTTGATCTGGATGACCGCCGTGGTTGCCGGAGCGTCGGCGTGGACCGTCCGGCTCTTGCGGCGCCTCGCCGAGGCGTCGAACGCGAATTGACGTCCCGGGCCGCGCGACGCACGTTCGAGATCTCATGAGTTCCGAAGAGAAAGAGTTGGAGTCGCTGGCGGCGTCGGTCGTGGAGCGAGCGCGGCGAGCCTCGCTCGACGTCGCGGAAGCCAAGGCCTACGCGGGGTGGGAGCTCACCGTGCGCGTACGGCTCGGCGAACCGGAGCTCGTCCAGGAAGCGGGAAGCCGCGGCATCGCCCTCCGCGTCATGAAAGGCGGCCGCGTCGCGCTGACGTCGACCAGCGACCTCACTCCGGCGGGCCTCGAGCGACTCATCACCGACGCGACCGAGCTCGTCGAGCTGTCCGAGGTGGATCCGTTCGCCGGACCCGCGCGCGCCGAGCTGCTGTCGAAGCCGCCCTACGTCGACCTCGACCTGTACGACGAATCGGTGGTGAACATCGACGCCGATCAGGCGCTGGCCATCGCCGTCCGCGCCGAGAAGGCGGCGCTCGGCCACGACCCGCGGATCACGCTGAGCGAGGGCGCGACGTTCTCGCGCGTGACGAGCACCAGCGCGCTCGTCCTCTCGAGCGGATTTACCGGCGTGACGCGCGGCTCGTACGCGTCGCTCTCCGTCGCGCCGGTCGCGGTCGACACCGGCGACAAGCGACGCCGCGGTCACTACTGGACGGCGCGCCGTCACTTCTCCGAGCTCGAGTCACCCGAGGCCGTCGGCATCGAAGCGGCGCGACGCACCTTGCGCCAGCTCGGGCCGCGCAAGGTCCCGACTTGCGAAGCGCCCGTCGTATTTTCGGAAGACATGGCCCGTGGGGTGGTCGGAACGTTCGCGGGGTGCATCCTCGGCGGCGCGATCTGGCGCAAATCGAGCTATCTCGCCGAGCGCGAGGGCACGATCGTCGCGAACGAGCACGTCAACATGGTCGACGATCCACTCGTCCCGCGCGGGCCCGGTTCGCGCGCGTTCGACGGCGAAGGGCTCCTCGCGCGGAAGAACGTCGTCGTGGAAAACGGCGTCCTTCGCACCTTCTTGCTCGACTCGTACAGCGGCAGAAAGCTCGGCCGCGAATCGACCGGCAACGCCTCGCGCGGTGGCGCGTCGGTGTCCGCCTCGACGACGAACTTCGTGCTCGAATCCGGCACGATGAGCCACGACGAGCTCGTCCGCTCGACGCCGCGCGGCCTGTACGTCACCGACATGATGGGGTTCGGATTCAACGCCATCACCGGCGACTATTCGCGCGGCGCGCAGGGCTTCTGGATCGAAAACGGCGAGCTCGCGTTCCCGGTGAGCGAGCTCACCGTCTCGTCGAACCTCGACACGATGCTGAAAGGCATCGACGCCGTGGCGAACGATCTGTCGTTGAAGACCTCCGTCGCGTCCCCGACGTTCCGGGTCGCCTCGATGACGATCGGCGGCTCTTAAATCTCCCTGGGTCGCCTCGCCTCGTGACCCGTCGCGAGATCCCACGCCCCGAGTGCCATGCACCTCGCCTTTTCGCGCCGATCCGGCTCGAGGGCGAGGGTGACGGCGAGCCGGACGCCGAGGCCCGCTAGCCGTGCTGCGGCCCAGGCGGGTTCTTCGCGCGCGTACTCGAGCGCGACCCCGACGCGGTTCCGGACGATGTAATACCAGCGAAACGGCGGGTAGTTCAGGGTGTGAACCGGAAACCCGAGAACCGGACGTTCGATATGACGGTTCCCTATGGCGTGCTCGAGGAGCGGCGCGACCGCGAGCAGCACCAGGTACCCGAGCTTCCGTGCACGGAGCGAGTACTCGTGGTCGACGCTGTCGATGAAGAGGTCTTCGCGGAGCGGACCTATCGCGTCGAACACGCGGATCGGTAAGAGCGTCCCCGACGTAATCACCGTCTTTCGTTCGACGAATGACCCGCCGGCGACGTCTCGCAAGTAGGGCTCGCCGGAATTCACGTCCACGTGGTTCGTCCCCAGCATGCCGAGCCGTTCGAGGTCCGGCCCGAGCTCACGGCAGACACGCGCGAAGTTCTCGACTAGGCCGGGGCGCGCGCGCGAGTCCTGATCGAACAAGATGACCCACTCGAAGCCGCGCACCGTCGCCTCGCGCACGCCGGTGTTCAGCGCGGCTCCGACTCCACGATTTTCGCCCGATTCGACGAGCGCGATGTCGCCTTTCGCCGCGAGCCCGCGAAGCATCGCGACCTCGGCTGGGTCCGACGCATTGTCCACCACGACGATGCCTCCGACCTCGGGCGCGAGCGCGCGGACACGGTCGACAAACGCCGCGTCCGGGTGATACGTCACCACCACGGCGCACACCGTCGCTCGCGCGGGAGGCGTGAGGGGCTCGGGCGGCGTCACCGCTCGAGCTTTCCGGTCTTGCCCGAGATGCCGTCGCGAACGGCTCGCGCCACGAGCTTCATCTTTTCCAACTTGTCGTCTTCGAGCGCCACCGCGTAGAGCGTGCGCTTCGCGAGATTGCGAACGGCCCTCGCCGACCAGCCGAGGTCGTGACGGAAATTCTCGCGAACCATCACGATACCGTTTCGCACGATGTAGTAGTGCCGCCACGGGGCGTAGTTGAAGACGACGACTTCACCGAACGGCAGGCGCCACCGCTTCGCGCGCCCGGTGTGGTGGAGCATCACCGGCTTCGTCGCGATCACGACGCGGTAACCCGAGCGAGCCACGCGGCGGCAATACTCGTTGTCGACGAAATACATGAAAAAATCGTCGCGAAACGGGCCGACGTGGGCGAACGCCCGCACCGACTGCAAGCTGCCCGACGTGATGACTTCGCCGACCTCGACCCATGGCGCAGCCGCGCGAATGCCGATCGCTCCCGTCCTGCCGGTCGACGATTCGTCGAAGTTCGCGCCGATGACGGCGAGCGCGTCGCGAAACGGACAATCGGCGTACACGCCGAGCAACGTCGTCAGCAAGTCGTCGTACACGAGGGCGTCCTGGTCGAGCGTCACCACCCACTCGAAGCCGCGTTCGCGCGCCCGCTCGAAACCGCGGTTCAGCGCGGCGGCGATTCCCCGATTTTCGCCGAGGCGCAGGATCTCGACCCGACCGTCCGCTCCGAGCGCGTCGAGCGTGGCCGCCTCGCGCACCGAGCCGTCATCGACGATGATCGCCCGGCCCATCTGCGCGAGCACCTTCGCGAGCCGCGCGGAAAGCTGCCGATCGGGCTCGTGAGTGATCACGAGCGCGCACACGTTGTCGGCGTTCGGCGGCGGCCCGCCCTGAACGCCGTTTACCGTCGACGCTTCGGCCATGGACGAAAAATCCAGAATCGAAAACGCGACGGCGGAAGGTCGGGCGGCCGTGCGTCGAGCTCGATGAGCGATCGATCGAAGCCCGCCGCGTCGAGCGCCGAAAAGATCGGTTCGAGTGGCACGCGGCTCGGGTTTTCGCGAAATAGCAGGAGCTTCACGTACGGCATCTTCCGCTCGAGGAGCTGAAGTGGGCGATTCGTCGGAGGATTGAAGTTCGGACGCAGGAGTCGCTTGATGAACGCACGCGGGATCGTGCTCGACGGAACGAACGCGCGACCGCGAAAGCCCTCACGAACCAGGAACGAGCTGAGCCCGACCTCGTAGTCTTCGATGAGCTGGAGCTTGTCGCCCTGCGGGACGACGCCTCGCCAGAATCGACGGAACGGCTCGGATCGCAGGAGACGTCTCCGGAAGACGACGAAGTAGGTCTGGATGTGCCACGAGAACGTGGTGCTCTCGGTCATTCCCCAGAAATCGCAGGGCTCACCGGTGTTCATCGTCGCGAACGCCGCGCGCAGCGGCCAGACCGGACCGAACACGCTCGAGTTCGTGAGCACGATCTCGTCCCAGTCGTCGAGCCGCGTGCGATCGATGCCGTCCCTCCACATCATGAAGTCGTAGCCGACGTTCTCGCGCGTCCACGCCTCGGCGCAGAACGGCCGCACCTTGTCGAGCTCGGCGTCCGAGAGCTCCGCGGTGGAGACGAAAAACACCGCGTCGCACACCTCACGGAGCGCCCGCAGATGATGCACGACGTACCGCTTCACCTCACCGCGGTCGTCGTAATGAGCGAAGATCGCGAGGCGCTTCATGGGGGCGACGACGGACGAACGCTCGGACCGTAGCCTCTGCCGGATCGATATTCAAGCGAACGAGCCCGGCGAACGGCGCACGCGTCGCGACCCTGCGAACGACGCTTTCAGGGCGCCGCGAGCTCGTTCGCCCAGCCGGGAGACGCGCCCTCACCGCCATGCGGCCCGAACGCATCGGGGTCGTCGTCGAGCGCGAACGGCGAGCGGCGCGCGATGCTCACTCCGGGCGCCGGCGCGGCGATCGCCGGGAACACCGAGCGCACCGTGCCGTCCGATGAACGAAGGGTCAACGTCTCACCGTCGTTCGAAAGCCCGCTCTTCCCGAGACTCGGAACGCGAAGCAGCGGCGTGCCGCGAGCGGGAACGACGTCGCGCGACTCCGTTGCGTCGAAGGCGTCCGTGACAACCAGCGCGAACGCACCCGGAGCAAGGGTCGCAGCGGGAAGAGCCGTCGTGCCGTGCCCATCGTCGAGCGTCCACTCACCGACGTCGACCGGCGCTTCGCCGTCGTTCGTGAGCTCGACCCACTCCTGCGCCGGCTCGGGCCCCACCGGGTTGGCGAGCACTTCGTTGATCACGACGTGCGGCATCGCGCTCGCCGTGTCGACCGCGGCCGAGAATGGCGTTTCGCGACCCGACAGGTCCATCACGGTGCCGTGCAACACGACGTGCGACGACGGGGCGAGACCGGTCACCACGAAGCGGCCGCCGGCTTGCACGGGGACGACCGCGGCGCCGGCGAGCACCGTCCACAAGAGCGGTGCCGCCGCCGAGCGAATGATCGCGCGATCGTCGAGCGCGCGGACGCAACCCGGCGCGAGCGACTGCTCGGTGGCGTCGCACGACGCGGGCGTGATGGTCCCGACGGAATCGGCGAATGCGACGGGCGCGGGATCGATCGACGTACCGTGGACGATCGGCGGCGGTACCGCGAACGCCGGACCCGTCGGCGCTTGGGCGTCGAAATGCAGACACCGCTCGGCGACGTCTCCCGCCACGCCGACGCCGGGCTCCGCGACCGCGCTCGCGTCGACGGGGTCGAACACGACGCTTTCTCGAATCATCGGCGAGTCGAGGGCTCCGCAAAACACCGTGCGCCCGCCTCCCGCAGTTGCCCCGACCGGCGGCCAGAGCCGAGCAGCGAACGGCACGGGCCGCGCGCCCGCCGGCGCGACGACGAACGAACCGAGCACGCCGCGCCCGAGTGCCGCGACGCCGTACGTCGCGCCAGCCGCGAGCTCGACCGACGGCGCGAGCACGAGGTCCCCAGAATCCGCATCGGCAGGGTCCCGCCACGAGAGGGACGGGACACGTCGCGCCGCGAGCGCGTCGGGAACGACGTCGCTCGCGACTTTGCCGCTGTAATAGGCGTCGATGGTGCCCTGAAACAGCGCGAGCGCACTCGGATCGACGTCCACGCCGTGAACGTGAACCCGGACGACCGACGGTGATTGGTCGAGCGGAGCGGCGGGCTCGAGCGTCAAGGCAGGGGCCGTGCCCCGGGGCGCCGACGGCGCGCCGCACGCAGGCACGAGCCCAAGTACGAACCCGAGGACCGCCAGCCTCTGCATCCGAACGATAGTTCGGTCGGCGAGCGCGGGGGTTGCGTCCGATCGCCGTCCTCGCGTGTTCTTGCTAACGTAACCACCGCGATGGTGCCGGACGACATCAAGCGGTTGCGCGACGAGCTGTCGCTCTCACTCGGCGAGCTGGCCGACGCCGTGGGGACCGACGTCCGCACGGTGCTCGCGTGGGAATCGGGCGATTTGTTTCCGACGAAGCGCCACTCGGTGCGCCTCGTCGCGCTCCGTGAAGCGGGCCCGCAACCGAAGCCGAAAAAAAAGCCGCGCGGCAAGGGCCCGGAGCCCCTCGCCGATCCGCGTCTCTGGGCCGTCGTCAGAAAGCTGGTCGCGCACCCCGACTTTCTCGACCGCGCCGAACAGCTCGGCGTGGAATACGAAGACCCGGCGTCCTAGCAAGCGCTTCAAATCCGCACCAACAAACCTCTGCTCCGGCTTTTATTTGGGGGGCACCCCGCTCGGCGCGTGCGGCAGAGACTGCGACGGGGTCAGGGGGCGTACGCGCCGTAGGCGGACGCGGCGGCGTTTCGAGCGTGATAGTCGCCCGCGGCGGCGTTCACGAACGACGGATCACCGGTGATTTGGCCGGCAGCGACGCAGTTGCCCGCGGCGCCGGTCGGGATGGCGCCGTGCACGAAGCTCACCCCGATGCCGAACCCGAGCGACGTGGCGTCGTAGCAGTCGTTGATGAGCAGGTTACCGACGTCGAAGAGGAGCGCCTTCGTCGTCGTCCCGGCCCCGCCGCCCGCGGAGTCGATGTTGATTTCCGAGCGGCTCGCGGACGTGGAGCCCGCGCCGTTCGAGTCGAACGTCGAATGATCGATGAGCACGCCGCTCTCGACGCCGCCGACGAAGCGAATGCCGGAGTAGTAGTTGTGGTCGAAAATGTCCCGCGAGAACGTCACGTTCTCGATCGTGCCGGTGCCCGCCGCGTTGATGACCACGCCGTCTTCGTAGTCGGCGTGACCGTTGCCCGTGATGCGCGACCGTTCGACGACGATCGTGTCGAGGGTGCCGTAGGCGCCACTCGCCGTGTACATCTGGATCCCGCGCGACGAATTTCCGGACACGACGCTGTTTCGAATCGTGATGTGACTTCCGCTCGCTAGGTAAACGCCGTGGTCTTCGTGACCGCCGCCGCCGCAATGGCCGAACTTCTCGATGAGACAAGAATCGACCAGCACGTTGGTCGTTCCGTTGGTTTCGATGTGACCGCCCATGAGACCGGTGTTGCAATCGCCGGTGAACGTCACGTGATCGACGGTGACGTTCCGGCCGTTGCTCAGGTTCAAGGTGTTGAACGCGCCGCTCGCCGAATAGCCGGTGAGATCGAACGTCATGTTCGCGATGGTGACGTCGCTGACGCCGTTCTCGACGTTGCCGCGCCCATGAATGACGACGCCTTGCCGGCTCTCGCCGACGAAAAGTCGCCGCGTGGCGCCCGGCTCGCCGCCTTTCAGTACGTAGAACAGCACCCCGCTTTGCGTGTAGTCGCCGTTTTCGAGGAAGTAACACGTCGCCGGCGCATCGTTCGCGTATGCGTCTTCGCCGCGCGCCGCCGAAGCGAGCTCGCTCGCCGTCTGAATGACGACCTTCGGCATTCCGGCAGGGCAGGCCCCCGGCGCGTCGGTCCACGTCGCGATCGCGTCCGGCGGAGTTCCGGCATCGCCGCTCGAGTTCGACGCGCCGCCACTCGAGGAAGCGGCGCCACCCGTGTTCGTCGCGCCGCCGTTTGCCGATGTCGCTCCGCCGGTGTTCGTCGCGCCGCCGTTTGCCGATGTCGCTCCGCCATTCGACGTGGCGCCGCCGTTCGCGCCTGTGCTCGTCGCGCCGCCGTTTGCGGATGTCGCTCCGCCTGTGTGGGTCGCGCCGCCGTTTGCCGATGTCGCTCCGCCGGTGCTCGTCGCGCCGCCTGCGGCGGGCGCTCCGCCTGTGTGGGTCGCGCCGCCTGCGGCGGGCGCTCCGCCCGTTTGGGTCGAGCTACATCCAGTGACTGCGATGCACATTCCGAAGATCGAGCGGATGACGACGCGCTGCATGTGACCCTTCCCGGATCACACAGCATCGCAGGGTGTGGCTCGGCAGAGAAGCCCCGATCCGCGGGTTTTCCTTGACGGCCTCGGCGTCGAACGTCATCACTTCGAGCCGAATGCTGAAGCTCTACTACGCGCCCAACGCATGCTCGCTTTCCCCACACATCGCACTTCGCGAGGCGGGCTTGCCGTTCGAGCTCGTGCGCGTCGATTTCATGCGCGGGAGGGCGCTTCCCGACGGCAGCGATTTCACCGCGGTGAATCCGAAGGGATACGTCCCGGCGCTCGGGCTCGACGACGGCGAGGTGCTCACCGAAGGCGCCGTCATGATCCAATACATCGCCGATCTGAAGCCCGAGTCCGGGCTCGCGCCGCCGCCTGCGACGTTCGCTCGGGTGCGCCTTCAGGAGTGGCTGAATTTCATCGCGACCGAGCTCCACAAGGGGCTCGCGCCGTTGTTTTCGCCGCTCGCGTCCGGGGAGTACAAGAACACCATCATCGACAAGGTGAGTGGTCGATATGTGTACATGGCGCATGCGCTCGGCGACGCGCCGTATCTCTTCGGCGGTCGCTTCACGATCGTCGACGGGTACGCTTTCTACGCGATGCGAACCTGGACCCGCGTCGCGAAGCGGGCGCTTCCGGGCACACTGCCCGCCTACTTCGCGCGGCTCCTGGAGCGCCCGGCGATCCACGCCGCGCTCGAGGCCGAAGGCATCCTCTGACGAGACGGACGGTGAGAGCATGTGCCGGAACATCAAGACGTTGTTCAACTTCGCGCCGCCGGCCACGGACGAGGAAGTCCACGCCGCGTCGGTGCAATTCGTCCGGAAGCTGAGCGGGTTCACTCACCCGTCGAAGGCGAACGAAGCAGCGTTTCTCCGTTCGGTCGACCAGATCGCGAAGGTCGCGCGGAAGTTGATCGACTCGCTGGAGACCGACAGCGCGCCCAAATCGCGTGAAGTGGAGGCGCTGAAAGCGAAGGAGCGGTCGGCGAAGCGGTTCGGCACGCCCGAGCGCCGTCCCGCCGCTCGCGCCCCGAGTCGCGCGAAGGCATAGCCAGTTTTTTCCGGGGTTTATGGAATCGAGTGAACCGAGCCGCGCTCCGGCGCTATCTTCCACCCGACCGGGAGCACCACCATGACGGAATCACCGAACGAACGACGCGCTCATTTCCACCAGATGACGGAGGGAACCGAGGACGATTGGATGATCATCTTCGGCAACGCGCTCGCCTTCAACAAGGCGTTGCCCGACCGAGTGCTCGCGCATCTGCGGCTCCTTCACGGTGACTTCGGCGGCTTCGCGGTCGACCGGCTCGAACACAGCCTGCAGACGGCGACGCGCGCCCATCGCGACGGCCGCGACGAGGAGTACGTCGTCTGCGCGCTCCTCCACGATATCGGCGATACGCTCGGCTCGCTGAACCACGCCGACATCGGCGCGGCGATCTTGAAGCCCTTCGTCTCGGAGCAGAACCATTTCTTGCTCGAGAAGCACGGCATCTTCCAGGGCTATTACTTCTTCCAGTTCCTCGGGCTCGACCGGAACCTCCGGGACAAGTTCAAGGACCACCCGTGGTTCGGATACACCGAGGAGTTCTGCTCGAAGTACGACCAGAACTCGTTCGAGCCGGACTACGACACGATGCCCCTCGAAGCCTTCGAGCCGATGGTTCGCAACGTGATGGCTCGGCCGAAGCGGTCCATCTACATGAGCGAGACCCCGTAAGAGCGACGCGGTGTCCGTGGTCGGACACCGCCGTCGCGATTCGTCCTACGGCTACGGCTCGACCCAGTTCTGAGCCGATCGAGCCGGCAGGGAGCGAGGCTCAGTCCTCGTCTTCCTTGTCGTCTTCTTCGTCCTCGTCGTCCTCGTCGTCGTCGTCGTCGTCATCATCCTCGTCGTCCTCGTCTTCGTCGTCGTCATCATCGTCGCCGACGATGTCTTCCGGATCCTTGAAGCCGGGCTCGAGCATGCTGTCGCGAGGCAGGTCGTCATCGCCTTCCTCGTCCAGGTGTTCCTTCGAGACGGCCTTTTCCTTTTCGAAGTCGCGACTCATCTTGCCTTCCTCGTCCGCGCTTTCCGGACCTTCTGCATCGGGGTCTTCTTCAGAACGGGCGGCAAATTCCCCGCCCGAGCGCTCCGCCACGCTCGCCGCCGCAGCAGCGAGCTCGATCGGCCCTTCCGGCGCATCCTCGCCGAGCTTCTGCTCGAAGCGTCTCCGCGAATCGTCGGAGAGCTCGGTGAATTCCTTCAAGGTCGGGAGATCCTGGAGTGAGTGCATGTTGAAGAGCTCGAGGAATGCGGAGGTAGTACCGTAAAGCATAGGTCGTCCTGGCTCGTCTTTCTTGCCAAGAATCTTGATGAGGTCCCGCTCGAGAAGACCCTTGAGCACCGGGCCGGAATCGACCCCGCGAATATCATCGACTTCCGGTCGGGTGATGGGCTGACGATACGCGACGATGGCCAGCGTTTCGAGCTGCGCTCGCGAAAGACGAACCGGTCGTTGCGCGAGGTGGCCGCGCACGTACGTCGAAAATTCCGCGCTCGAGCGGAAACAGTAGCCTCCCGAGACCTCGTGGATCCGGATGCCGCGGGTCGAATATTCGGTGACGAGCTCGGTGACGAGCTCCGCGGTCCGTTTCCGGTCGATCTTCGCGGCGCGGGCCAGGTCCTTCAGCGGCATCGGCGTCTCGGCGACGAAGAGCAACGCCTCGAGGATGCCCTTCAAGAATCGTCGCGTCTCTTCGCTGTCGTCGGCGCGGAGCTCGGCCGCACTCGACGTCGCGTCCTCGGCGTTCGCCGGATGCTCTTCGCCGTCTTCCGTCTGCGGCTCGACCTCGGCGTCCTCGACGGTCGACGATTCGGTCGCGGGCTCTTCTTCTATCTCGATGTTCATGGATCGGGGCTACTCGCTGGCGAAGGCTCTTCCTCGGCGTCGTCCTGCACCGCGAGCTCGATGCGGATCATGCTGTAAGGATTTTCTTGAGAAATCCGGGTGAGCTTGAGGCGGGTCATCTCGAGTAGGGCCAAAAACGTGATGATCACGTCGCTGCGGGTACGAGCCCCGGCGAACAGATCGTCGAAATCGACGAGCGGCCGCGCGCGCAGCACGTCGCTGAGCTCGCTGATGCGCTCGGTGATGCTGATCCGCTCGAAGTCGATCTGGTGATCTTTGACGCGCGACACGCGCTTGAGCACCGCCTCGAACGCGTCGAGCAGCTTGAAGAGCCCCATCTGAGCGAGCGGCGCGGGACCTTCTTCGATCGTCTCCGACGTGCCCCCCGAAAAGACGTCGCGCCCGAGCACGGCGCGATCGCCGAGCTGCTCGGCCGCCAGGCGGTATTTTTGGTACTCGAGGAGCCGACGGACGAGCTCGGCGCGAGGATCCTCTTCTTCTTCGACGGGGGCGTCGGGATCTTCGGGCGGCACCGGCAGGAGCATCCGCGATTTGACGTGCGCGAGCGTCGCCGCCATCACGAGGTACTCGCTCGCGATGTCGATGTTCAGCTGCTCCATCATCAGGATGTATTCGACGTACTTTTCGGTGACGAACCCGATCGGGATGTCGAGGATGTCGAGCTCGTGCTTCTGGATGAGATGAAGCAAGAGATCGAGCGGCCCTTCGAACGTCGGGAGCTTGACGTCGTAGGTGGGGCCGCGGTCGAGATTGACCGTCTCCGCGCGCGGAGCAGGCGCGGCTTTGCCGGGCGCGCGGGTCGCCGCCACGCCGGGCCCGGCGTGCACCGGCGCCTCCGGGCCGTTTCGCTCCGGATCGACCTCGGGCTCGGAACCTCGCTCGCCCATCAGGCGAGCCCCACGTCGATTCCGAAGAGCGATTGCAACGCGGCGCCGAGCAAACCGACCGGCCAGAAGAAGAGCATCCTGAGCTGCCTGACGTTCAGGATGACCAGCATGATGAAAAACGAGTACGGCGCGATCGCGGCCTGAAAATCGTCGAGGCTCCGCGGCAAGAGGCGCGCCCCATCGAGCGGCGGGAGCGGAATCAGGTTGAGCACGAACAAGCCGAGGTTCACGTTCACCATCGCGCGGCAGAGGATCGCAAACGAGTTGGTCGTGCCCGGGGCGAGAATGGCTCCGGGATTTTCGTGCACGAGCCCGGCGAGGACCGCCATGGCCAGCACGGCGAGCGCCAAATTCGAAAACGGCCCGGCGGCGGCGACCAAGCGGTGACCGGTGTGTTGCGACATCTTGCGGGTGTAGTTCGCCGGATTGGTCTCGACCGGCCGGGCCCAACCGATGAACGGAATGCCGCCCGCGACGATGGCCAGGGTCGGGATCAAGAAAGTGCCCCAAATGTCGTAGTGAGCGAGCGGCGACAGGGTCAGACGACCTTGTCGGGCGGGTGTGTCGTCTCCGAGCCGCGTGGCAACGAACGCGTGGGCGTACTCGTGCACCGTCAACGAGAGGAGCATCGTGACGAGGTAGAGAACGAGGTTTTTGCCGAGATCGGCGAAGCGGCCGTCCACGGGCGGAGCCTACTCCGGGAGGTCGGGCTCGGCGACGGTTTCGAGCAGGCGTCGGGCTCGCTGGTCGGCGCACATCGGCCTCCGTGCTAGCGTGCCTTGCGATGGGCGACGGCCAGCGGGTGTGTCCAACCTGTGGAGCGACCTACGCCGAAGACGCGCTCTTTTGCCCGCGCGACGGCGCGCCGCTCGCATCGCGGAAGGCGAGCGCCGGAGGCGATCCACACGTCGGGCTCCGACTCGCCGGGGAGTTCGAGCTCGAGCGACTGATCGGCATCGGTTCGATGAGCCGCGTGTATCGGGCGCATCAAGCCGGCGTCGAACGAGCCGTGGCCGTGAAAATCCTCCGGCGCGAGCACACCAAAGACCGCGCGCTCGTGGCGCGTTTCGAGCGGGAAGCTCGCGTGGCGGGTGGCCTGTCTCACCCGAACCTCGTCCAGATCATCACCGTCGGAACACTCGAGCCGTCGGGTGCGGCGGACAGCGGCGAGCCGTACCTGGTCATGGAATTTCTCGACGGCCTTTCGCTCCGCTCGGCCCTCGTCGCGGCCGGCGGAGCACTCGGCACCCTGCCGTCGATCGAAGTCGCGGTTCAAATCGCCGACGGCATCGGCGAAGCGCACGTGCGCGGCGTCGTGCATCGCGACTTGAAGCCCGAGAACGTCATGCTCGTTCGGTGCGGCGAAGATCCGCGCTTCGTCAAAGTGCTCGACTTCGGCGTCGCGCGTGTCGGCGAAGGCGACAGCTCACTTGCCACGCATGCCGGCGCGGTGCTCGGAACGGCGAAATACGCGTGCCCCGAAAGCGCGCGCGGCGAGCCGGTCGGGCCGCCCGGCGACGTCTACTCGATGGCGACGATGCTCTTCGAATGCTGGTCGGGACGAACGCCGTTCCAGGGCTCCGGTCCCGTCGATTTCCTGATTCAGCACGCACAATCCGAAGCGCCCGACGTGCGCACGTTCGAGCGCAGCCGGAGCGTCCCCGAGCCGCTCGCGCGAGTGCTCAAGGACAACCTCGCGAAGAACCCAGCCGATCGCTGTCGCGATGCGCGCGTGTTCGGGCGCGTGCTCCTCGATGCGTCGCGCCGGAGCGGGCTCGACGCGAATCGGCTCGCCTCGAGAGCGACGCTCCTCGGCGGTTCCGAGGGACGCGGACGAGCGGTCGAGCAATCGACGAGCCCGATGACCGTCCCCGTCGAACGCCAGGGCCTCTCCGACCTGAACCGGTCGAGCGGGCGCGTGCCGTGAAATTCGCGCGCATCGCGTGGGTCACCGCCGCGCTCGCGGCGTCCTTCGTCGCGCGCGTCGCGGAGGCGCAAGAAGAGCTCGCGGGCCGTGCCGATCCCAACGCGCACGCCACGGTCGGCATGGCCGAGTTCGGCGTCGGGCTCCTCAGCTTGCCGAACGCGTCGGTGTGCGGCAGCTCGACGCGCTCCGAGTGCAGCAAAGGCGACAACAGCGTCGCGCTGAGCGCTTGGCCGCTCTTTCGTTGGGGTCACTTCGCGACCGGCGCGGGCGTCATGCTCGGCCTCACGTCGAGCACCGATGCCCCGCGAAACGACCCCCCCGACGTCCCCCGCGATCACACGCGGCGCTATTTCGCGGTCGAAATCACCGGCCGCTATTACGTTCCCATCACCGGCGGGTTCGAAGGCTGGGTCGGTATCACGTCCGGGCTCGGCGTCGTCAACGACACCTTCCAGTCGCAACAGGGGCTCACCGACCAGGCCCTGATCGGTCAACGCGGCATCACGTTGCTCACGCAGGGTTACACGCTCGGGCTCGGATTCGGTCTCGACGCGCCCATCGCGGCGAATTGGCTCATCGGCGGGCGGGCGCGCATCGCCGATTGGTTCCTTCCGGGCACGTCGCAAACCGATCCCTTCGAAGATACGGCGTCGCTCCGCGGCGTGGTGACCACGGTCGACATCAGTCTCACCATCGCGTATCGGTCGCGGTTACTTTTTTGATTGGGGGGCACCCGGCGCGGCGCATTCGACCACAGGTGTGGTCGCTTCGTCATCCGGCGCATCGGAATCCACACCACGCACGGCTCACGGCGTAGCCCGGCCGGCGATGCCGATCCACTCCACGACGCGATCGAACACCGCGGCCGTCGCGACGAGCACGACGAGAGTCCGGAGCGGCGCGACGAACGTCTCGCCTCGCAACGCCGGGAGTTCTCGCAGGGCGAGCGCGAGCGCGACGTCGAAGGTCAGCCCGACGACGAGGAGCGGCGCCCCCACGCTCGCCGCGACGTCGATGCCCACCGAAAGGTTCCGCACTGCCGCCGCGAGCGGGACCTCGGCGCCGCTCCCGAGCGTCGCGAGCCGGAGCGCGACGCGCGTGGCGCCGCCGAGCTCGAGAAACAGCATCGCCGAGAGCAACCCGAACAGAACCGCGAGCGGCGTCTGTCCGCCCGCCGCGAGCCCGCTGTCGGCCCGAAGTCGCGCCGTTCCGATCGCGGTATCGGCGGTGCCGCCCGCGACGGTCGCGGCCCAGAGCGACACCGCCGCCGCGAGGGCGACCGGTACCCCGCGCACCGCTTCGACGGCGAGCACCGCCGGCCACGCGATGCCGGTCGCGACCGGATGGATGGAAGGAGCGATCGCCGTCGCGAGCCCGAGTCCCATGGCGACGCGGAATTCCGCCGGCAAGAGGCCGAGACCGAACGCCGGAACGATGAGCACCGTCGGCATCACCCGCGCCCACGCGACGCCCCACGCCGCGAGATCTTGCCCCGACGCGCGCGCGACGGCGACGATCGCATCGACGAGGCCCGGCTCCACCATGCCGCCCGTGAGCGTCACATGGTCCCGGGCGTCTGTGAAGCGACGCGCGTTGACACGGTTCGTTCGGGACGGTACTTCGTCGGACCTTCGACGCGCTCGAGTCGCTCGAGGGGAGCCCTCATGAGTCTGAATCCGTCCTCCGTTGGGCTCGAAACTCCCGAAACGGAGTTCGACTACGACTACCGAGACGTCGTGCTCTACGCGCTCGGGATCGGCGCGACCGCCGACGAGCTCGACTATCTCTACGAGGGCCGAGGGCCGAAGGTGTACCCGACTTTCGCGGTCGTGCCGGCCTACGCCCCGATGTGGACGCTCCTCGGACAGCTCGGCGGCAACTTCAACACGATGGTCCACGGCGCACAGACCGTCACGATGCTGCGCCCCATTCCCCCTTCGGGGAAATTCGTGACGCGGGCGCGCGTCGCGGGCGTCTACGACATGAAGCGCCTCGCTCAGGTGGTGTGCACGACCGAAAGCGCCATCGGCGGAGAGCCGATCTGTCGCACCGAGTGGCAATTCCTCTTTCGCGACGAAGGCGGCTTCGGCGGCCCCCATCCGCCCAAGTCCCTCGCGAAGCGGGCGAACGACGGCGACGCGCCGATCTTCGATTTCGAGCAAAGGGTGTCGCCCGAGCAAGCGCTGCTCTACCGGCTCTCCGGCGACACGAATCCGCTCCACGCCGATCCGGAGTTCGCGCGCTCGGTGGGGTTCGAACGCGGCGTCATTCTTCACGGCCTCGCGACGTTCGGATTCATCGCGCGCGCCATCGTGAAGAAAGCATGCGACGGCGACGCGTCGCGTCTCCGCTCGCTCACGGCGGCGTTCCGAAAACCGGTGTTCCCCGGCGAGTCGCTCCGGACCGTCGGCTACGCCGTCGACGGCGGCGTCGTGGCGAAAGTCTACGCGGGCGGACGCGACGACGCGGTCGTCAACGGCTGCTACGCGGCGCTCGTTTGATGGTACGTTTCACGCGATGAGCGACGCGGCGAAGCCCGAGAAGAAAGACGCCGATTGGTGGATGCCCTGGGCCGTGTTGATCGCCCTCGTCGTCTTTGGAGCCCTGGGTTTCTTCAGGGTGTTCACGCCCAAGGCCGGCATCACCGCCGCCGACGTCCCCACCGCACCGCCCCCGACGCGAAGTTCGCCGACCTCGGCGAACAGCGCGCGCGCCATCGCGAACGCGCCGCCGTTGAATCACTGAAGCGCGGTGGAGGCCGACCGAAGCAGCGGGCGGCGTCGTAGGTTCATGAGATAGCTAGCGCCCGAGCACTTGTTTCGCGATGACCATGCGCTGGACCTGGCTCGTCCCTTCGCCGATCTCGCAAAGCTTCACGTCGCGGAGGTGCCGCTCGACGGCGAATTCGCGGGTGTAACCGTAGCCGCCGTGGACCTGGAGCGCGGCGTTGCACGCGCGCGTCGCCGCTTCGCTCGCGAAGAGCTTCGCCATGGAGGCTTCGCGGGAGTACACGTTGCCGGAGTCGGCGAGGACGGCGGCGCGGTAGACGAGCGTCGCCGCGACGTCGAGCTCGACGCGCGACGCCGCGAGGAGACTTCGGACGGCGTCGAAGTGCGCGATGCTCTTGCCGAACGCTTCGCGTTCCTTCGCGTACTTCACGGCGAGCGCGAGCGCGCCGCGCCCCAAGCCGAGCGCCATCGCGGAAATGGACACCCTGCCGCGGTCGAGAATGCGCATGGTGTCGTAGAAGCCGCGATCGACGTCGCCGATCCGGTTTTCGTCGGACACGTGCACGTCGACCAGCGACACTTCGGCGGTGTCGCTCGAACGGCACCCGTATTTCTTCAAGTCGCGGCTTGCCGAGAAACCCGGTGTGTCGCGCTCCACGACGAATGCGGTGATCCCTCGCTGCGCCGGAACGTCCTTGTTGGTCCGCGCGAGCACGACGCAGAAGCCGCCGACCGAACCCTGAGTGACGAACATCTTCGTGCCGTTCAGGACCCAGCCCGCGCCGTCACGAACGGCGGTGGTCTTCGCGGCGGCGCTGTCCGACCCGGAGCCGGGCTCGGTGAGCGCCCAGGCCGCAAGCCATTCACCGCGCGCCGCCTTCGGCAAGTAGCGGCGCTTCTGCGCCTCCGAGCCGAACGTCAAGATGTGGCTCGTGCCGAGCCCGTTGTGGCTCGCGACGGTGAGCGCGAGCGATCCGTCGACGCGCCCGCACTCTTCGACGACCAGGGCGTACGCGAGCGTGTCCATCCCGGCACCGCCGAATTCTTCCGGAATGCGGATGCCGAGGAGCCCCAGCTCGGAGAGCCGCGGCACGAGCTCGTGCGGAAAACGCTCGCTCTCGTCCCACTCCTTCGCGCGGGGCTGGACTTCCCGCTCCAAGAACTCCCGCACACTCGCACGAAGGAGCTCGTGGGACTCGGGGAGAGCGAAGTCCATCGTCGAAGCTTGGCGGCCTCCGCCGCTTCGGTCAACCGCCCGACAAGAGACTCTTCAAGAGCGTCAGTTTCTCGTCCTTCGTGAGCTTCGCGTGCTCTTCGTCGTCTTTCGAGCGACCCGCGCCGAGCGCGAACTCGTCGTCGCCGACCCCGACGACCTTCTTCCCGTTCCGTCCGACGACGAACGACGTGCGCGGCGACGAATCGTCGCGCTGCGTGTCGAAGGCGAGCGCCGGGAACATCACGTCCTTGATCGTCGACGCACGGTCCACCTTCTTCAAGGTCACGAGGACGTCGTTGGCCGCGTCTTCGTCAGGTCGCATCAAGACGAACACGCGATAGCGTTTCGCGCCGTCCTGGTAGAACCCGATGGCGCCACCGCCGAGCCCGGAGATGCCGAGGATGTCGCCGACCACGTAGGTGACGCCCATGCGGAGACGATGCTCGGCTGGCAAGCTCGCGACCGCCGGCGGCAGCGAGGTGTCACCGGGAAGCTTGTCGCCGAGGGCTTTCGCGATTCCGGGGAGGAGGCGTTTGCCGCTCGCGCGCATCTGGTCGGGCGACTCGAGCTCGTTCGTGTACGAGAGCTCCCCGAGGTATTCACCGCGCCACACGTACGCGATGCCACTGCCGAGCGCGGCTGCCGCTCCGGCGTCGAGCTCGGTCAAGGTGATATGCGCCGGGTCCGCGTCGGCCACGACGCGCTTGGTGAAAAACCCGAAGGCACCCTCCTTCGTCGTGAAGCGCGAGAGCGTGATCGCGACGGAGCCCGGCGAACCGAGCCCGTCCACGTACCGCAAGGTGACGACGCGACGAAGACCGAAGCTTTTGTAGACCTCGCACTCGCCGTCGAGCTGCTGGATGCACACGTCGTCGAGCGTATTTTTCGCGTCCTCGCCGTACGCTCGGGTGTCGCCGTTCGGGTCGACGCAGTAGGCGCCCACGACGCGCGTGAAAAAGCCGGCCGAGACGGGATCGCCCGGCGTGCCCCCGCCGCTCGCGCAAACGCCGGGCTTGGTCGCGCTCGCGGAGGGCGGCGGCGCCGCGCCTTCGGCGTCGTCCGGCGGGTGCTGCTTGCACCCCGCGAGCACGAAACCGCCGAGCAACGCTCCGGCCAAGACGCGGACGAGGGAACGGCTGTGGAGGGTGCTCGCCGAGCGCGTCGCGGCCGATTCGGCGTCGGGTTCGAACGAGGTCATTCGCTCGTCGGATAGACCGCTTGCGGACCTCGAGGCAAACTCGTTGTGACGTAAGCCCCGCGAGCGAAGCGAGCCCGCCCGAAGGGCGGCGGGGGAGCGCGCAGGGGGAGCGGTTGCGAAGCAAGCCGCGGGGGCCGCACGAGGCCCCCGTGAACGGCCAAGCGAGCCGCGGGGGCAAGACCCCCAGAAACCATTGAAGGCCCGGGTGTGTGCTTACCGAGTGCGACGTCTGCCCCCCTTGGAGCGGCTACGCAACGATTTCAAGGTCTCGCAAACCTTGCCGCCTCGACGGACCGCGGGCATACCGGAATCACTGGGGAAAAATGAAATCGAGACTCCGCAAAAGACGGCATAGGCCTTGCTCTAGCGTGCCTTACCCCGTGAACTCTTTGCCGAACGGTTCCGACAAGACGAGCTCCGAGAGCGCCTTCGTAGCCGGCGGTCGCTCGACGGCGCGGGGGTTCACGCTCATCGAGCTCATCGTCGTCGTCATCATCATCGGCATTTTCGCCGGACTGGCGTTGCCGGCCGTCACTCATCAGCTGCGCGACCGGCGCGTCCACGAAACGGCCGAGCGCATCGCGATGATCTACCAGCAAGCACGCATGCACGCGATGGGTCAAGGCGGCGCGGTTCTCGTCCGTTACTCGCAAGGCTCGAGCGGCCAGGGTCGCTTCGACGTACGAGAGGCGCTCGTCGGTTCCGTCGATACGAATCAAGCCTGCGCGAACATGCCGTCGACGAGCTGCACTCAGACCGAGTGGAACAACTCCGCGCAAGGGCAGTTCCGGATCATGGACACGCTCGATCTCGGCACCGAGTACGGGCTCGACAACGTCTTTGCGGTCGTCGTGCCGGAATCGTCAGGCGCGACCGGCAGCGACATGGACGTCTGCTTCACGCCGCTCGGTCGCTCCTACAAGCGATACGCCACGAGCTCGGACAACATACTCACGCCGCTCACCGGCGTT
>CAZDNG010000011.1:126511-148027 GCA_964506835.1 uncultured Polyangiaceae bacterium | reverse complement strand
GGGGTCGAAACACGGTTCCTCCATTTCCGTGTCAACGAAACCGAGGGAGGCTCACGCGCCTGCCCCTTAGCCTCTAACTCTGGCTTTCCCTCTACCCCAGCTCTACCCCCGAGCGCGCCGCCGGGACTTCCGAGTGTACCCGCGTGCTCGGCCGGTTCCAGGCCTGAGCCGCCGGCAGCCGGCGGTGCTCGCTCGCTTCGCTCGCGAACAGCCTGGTCCGAAGGCTGGCGCCGCTGTTGCCCGCGCTGCGCAAGCGTTCTTTCGCGCTCGGAGATCAAATGGAGCGCGCGCTCATTTCGGTGCCGCTCAACGTGGCGGAAGGTGCTTACTCGCGCGGAAGAAATCGCGAAGCTCGCTATCAATCGGCACTCGCCTCCGCACGTGAAGTGCTCGCTTGCTGGGAAACCGCCCAGGCATTCGGCTGGGTCGGACCACTCGAGCCTGAAATCGCCGCGCTGTTTCAGCAAGTCATCGGCACTTTGGTTCGCCTCGCTCTGCGTTGAAGGACCCAGCACCGGCGTTGCGCCCGAAGACAAGACGCCCGCTAGAACGTCGCGACCTGTTCGCGCACCCGCCCGCGAAGCGTGGCGCTCTGCTCTGCACGCCCGCGAAGCGCGGCGTCTGCTCTGCACGCCCGCAAGCACCCGGCGTTGCGCCCGAGGCCAAAACGCCCCGCCAGCACTACCCACGCTGAAACGCCCTACAAGCACCCGCCCGCGAAGCCTCGTCGCGGCCGAAGTTTTTCGGCGAGCACCGGACCGGAGCGTACTTTCGTACGTGAGGACCGGAGCGCAGCCAAAACGCAGGCCCCGGCGAGGATCCGCGGGCGTGCTCTCAAGTCACGCCGACGCGACTAGCACCCGCTACCCGCAGGTGCCGGGGATCCAGAATAGGGGACACCCACACTTGCCCGCCGCCGTACAGCACGCCGGCCCTTGCGCGATGTTGCACGCCGGACAGCTGCTCAAACCGCACGAGCTGTTGCCGCGCCCCGACCCCGACGAGCCGCCGCCGCCGGGCACCGTGATGTGACCGGTCGTGCCGCCCGTGGACGTCGTGCCGCCGCTCGATTCGCCCGTGTTCCCGCCGGTGGGAGTCGAGATCGAGCCGCCGTTCGGAAACCCGCCGTTCGACGGGTCGCCGCCGAATCCGCCCTCGGATGGATCGGTCGTGGAGCTCCCACCAGTGTCGACGCTGGGGGAGCCGCCGTTCGGAAAGCCGCCGCTCACGGAGCCGCCATTGCCGAAGCCTCCGGCGCCGAGCTCGCCGCTGATCCGCTCACCGCCGTCGCCGACGCCATCGACGCCGATCGCCGTCGCGCAACCGCAGGCCGCGAAGGTGATCAAAACAGAAATGAACAAACGCGTGCGCATGCTGGTCTCTTGCCACCGTCGACGGCCGATCAACCGAGCAACCCTCGTTTCCGTGACGGCAGAGCTCGACTTTACCGCTCTCGACGCGACCGACCAGCCGAGTTCGAGCTCAAAACACTGAGCTCGTGCAGCCAGATCGCAAAAGCCGCAAGGCGACGCGAACTTTCGCCCGCCACGGCCGTCGCCCACAGTCAATCGTCGTTCGCGGCGCGTAACCCGCAAGGGACAGTCGCGACTGAGCGGCTCAAGAACGGAGCGCGCGCTTCACCTCGTGCGCAACCATCTCGAGCTCCGCGCGCACGGCTTCGCAGTACGACGAGAGCGCGACTTGCACGTTCAACGCATCGGCGGGCACGCCGAGCAGCGACGCGCTTCGATGGGCGAGCTCGCGAACCGGCGCTCCGCATGCGATGTACCGATCGAGCGGCTCGACGGGAAATTCATCGGGGGCGAGCGCGCCGCGCACCGCGCCGGTGACGACGGAGACCGTGAGACGCGGATCGATCGCGCTTGCCGAGAAGACTCTGTACATCCCCGCGGCGAGACACGAACAGGTCTCGCGAAGGAGCTCGGGGACCGGCGCCTGACCGCCGAGGAGCGCGAGCCGGTCGATGTGAGACGGATCGACCGCAGCGAGGGAACGCATCGTCGCGACTGCCGTACTGTCTCGAAGCGGCGCGGCGAGAACCATCGCCACCTCGTCGGTCGTGATTCCCGGAGTGAAATTCGACCACGCCGCTTGCCAGAGCATCCGCGCCGGCGCGTTGGCGTCGCGATGCGAGGGCACCGGACCGAGGCTGGGTGGCGACGAGCTCGGACGCTTCTCGGGCGCGATCGACGGCGCCGAGAGATTCGGCTGAGATGGACGCGACCGGTACGTCGAGCGCAGACCATTGTTCGGACTGACGACGCTGAGCGAGTTCACCGAGATCTCCACGATGCGGTTCACCGGCGCGGTGGAGCGAGCTCGAATCTTGTCGGCGAGCTCGTTCCGCGTCATCGGAATCTCGCCTTGACTGATCTGCTCGCCGAGGACCTCGGCTGCCGCCTTCGCCACTTCGTCGGCGATCGAATCCGCGGTCGTGGTCGACACGTTGCGATTGAATCGAACCGTCACCTCGGTCGACAAGCGATGTCCATCGAGACACAGCGTCGAGATGGCTCGACTCACCGGATCTTGAGACCCCCCCGAAAACGACCACGCTTTAGCCATCGTCTAATCTCCTTCGTCGTTTCCGCACAGACAGCGTCGAACGTAAAACCCCACTTCCACTCGCCGCCGCACCACGCCTTCTCCCTAGCACCCGAATGGACCCGCGCACCACTCAAAGGTACCGAAAAAGGCACCGCGAACCCTTTCGGCAACGTTTCCAGTGACCGCACGGGGCCCGTTCGCGCCGTGGACGGAACTGGCCCGATCTAATGACTATTGAGTTTGCGCGATGTGCGATCGCGAAGAAAAAAATGAACGTTCAATCAGGTTGGTACAAAACCTTTTGAGACGGATCTTCGTAGTAGAAGCGCCGAAAATCGCCGTGATCGAACGTCGCCGCGCCAAACGCGTTCACGACGACCGAGACCAGCGCGGCCGCGGCGAAACGTTTGCCGAACTTGTGACCGGTGACGGCGAGAAGCACGAACAAGAACGGCGCGTAGTCATTCGAGAAGCGGTAACCGAACTGCATCCAGCCCGTATTTTGATAAAAAAGCCCGGGAATCGCGACCGCGGCGGCGGTGACGTACAGCGCGATCGCGAGAGGGCTCTTCTCCTTGGGCCACACGAGCCACAGGTAAAGAGGCGTCGTCACCCACAGTGCGAGACCGTGCTCGTTGATCTGGAACGCAGTTGCTGCACCCGGCTCGTGCCACGGTAGGCTCGTGAGGACCACACCGAGGTTTCTCGCGAGAAAGTGGTAGTTGAAGAGGCCCCATCGCCGCATACGCCCTTGCCACGCGACCGTCAGATACTCGTAACCGAAGTCGAGAAACGTTCCGAAGCGTGCGCGGTTGTAGACGAGCGCGGCGCCGATCAAGAGCGCGACCGGTACCGCGAATTGAACGAGCAGCCGGACGAGGCGACGCGCATCGACGTCCGCGAGCCGCCACGTTCGCGTGTCGTGCAACCGGTCGTCGGGCGCGGTGACGGCCGTCGCGTCGGTCGCGGCAGCGCGTCGCATCGAGACGCGAGCGGCTTCGAAGAGGAAGAACGGCGTCGCGAAGAGGAGCGGCGTTCGCGTGAGAAACCCGACGCCGATCATCGTGCCGGCGAGCACCGGGTGCGCGGCGTCGAGCGAACACAAGAGATAGATTGCGCCGATGCCGACCGCGACGACGTGCGCGGCGAACCACACCGTGCCCTGGAGCGAAGTAAAAAAATAGACCGTCCCGAACGCGAGCAAGAGCGCGAGCGCGACGTTGGCCTTTTCGTTTCGTGGGCTACGACCGTCGCGCCGGAGTTGCTCGAGGACGAGGAACAAGACCGCCGGACCGATTCCGGCGAGCCACAGGAAGAATTGTCCGTCGCGTACGTTGTCGGCCGTCTTGCCGATGAGCACGAGCGGCAAGAGCAAGACGGCGGGGAACGGCGGAAACGCGACGTACCACTTGCCGTGAAACGACGCGAAGTCGTTGTTCGCAGCGTACCCGGGCGGACCGTGCGGTAGATCGAGGCGGCCGTTCTTCCAAGACTCCGCGAGGAGCGCGAAATGGTTGAACTGCGTGTGCTCCATCAACCGGTTCTTCGGCGTCAGGGCAAAGTACACGCCGCTCACGACGAGGTAGATCCCCATCGCGATCGCGAGACGTCGCTTTCGGCTGCCGGTCATGTGAAGCGGGCGGAAGCTATCACCGAGCCAAGGCGATTGTGACCCGACCAATGCGGCGCTAAACGAGGGGCGTGTCCAAGACTGCTCAGTTCTTCGTTCCCGTCGCGGATCTCGACTACGGCGAGCGCGACCTCGACGAAGAGATCCCGGTGGCCTGGCTCGAGAAGGCGATGGAAAACACCGAGGCGACCCCGCGAGGAACGCCGGGACGCCTCGAGGTGACGCTCTCGAAAAGCGGTCGCGAAATCATGGTCCGAGGTCACGCGCGAGCTCAGGTCACGATGCCGTGCGCCCGCAGCCTCGATCCGGTCGACTTCGACCTCGACGCGGAGATTTTCCTCTTGCTGAGCCGCGGCGGCGGCCCCGGCACCCCGCACGCCTCGCCTCGCCCGCGAAGAGCGGACGGCCCGAAGGCCGCGAAAGGCCCGAAAGCAGCCGTTTCTTCGGCCCAAACGGGAAAACCTGGAAAACCCGGGAAACCCGGAAGACCGGGAGCAAACGCAAAGAAGGGCCGCCGCGAAGTCGAAGTACCGCTCCCCGACGAGACCGCCGCGACCGACACCTACGATGGCGAAGACGTCGTCTTGGACCCCTTCGTCCGGGAGTTTCTCCTCTTGGAACTTCCGATGGTCCCGCTCAGGGAGGACTTGCGCTCGGAGGCGACACCCGCTATCGAGCGTCCTCCGATTGATTCCGGAGAAGACGACCGAACGGCCCCCAAGGAGCTGGATCCTCGGCTGGCGCCGCTTGCGGCACTGAAGAGCCGCCTCGGTCAGAAGAAGGAGTGAGACGTGGCAGTCCCCAAACGACGTAGGACGAGCAGCCGTCGTGACATGCGGCGCGCCCAGCACGACAAAGTGGAGGCGCCGAACCTCATTCCGTGCGCGAATTGCTCGGCACCGACGCTCGCGCACCGGGTGTGTGCGACGTGCGGGTTTTACAAGGGCAAGAGCGTAGTGGCGCCCAAGGGCGGAACGGGGTCGGGAGAGGGTTGAGCAAGACCGCCTGGCTCTTCCCCGGACAAGGGACGCAATCCGTCGGCATGGGCAAGGCCCTGCACGACGCGTCCCCAGCAGCGCGACAGGTGTTCGAGCGCGCCGATAGCGCCCTCGGTTTCGGGCTTTCTGCTCTGTGCTTCGGGGGTCCGCTCGACGAGTTGACCCTGACGAAGAACGCCCAGCCGGCGATTTTGACGACGAGCATCGCCGCGCTCGCCGCGCTGCGAGAGGCGATCCCGTCGCTTCCCGGACCTGACTTCGGCGCGGGGCATTCGCTGGGCGAATACAGCGCGCTCGTCGCAGCGGGGGCGCTCGATTTCGAGGACGCGGTTCGCCTCGTTCGCCTTCGGGGGGAAGCCATGCAGGCCGCCGTCCCGGAAGGACACGGCGCGATGGCAGCCATCCTGGGCAGCGACGAGGCGTCGGTGCGCACCTTGTGCAACGACGCGCGAGACGCCGAGGTGCTCGAGCCGGCCAATTTCAACGCCCCGGGGCAAATCGTGATTGCCGGACACGCCGGCGCGGTGAAGCGCGCGAGCGAGCTCGCGGGCGGCCGGAAAATGAAGGCGATTTTGCTCAACGTGAGCGCTCCCTTTCATTCGCCGTTGATGGGCAAGGCCGCCGCCGCGGTGGAAGCGGCACTCGCGAAGGTGCGCATCGCGCCGCTAGCCTTTCCGGTCGTCTCGAACGTCGACGGCACGCCGAACGACCGAGCGGACGGCGTCGCGTCGCTCTTGGTGCGGCAAATGGACGGCGCCGTCCTCTGGGAGCAATCGATTCGTTTTCTCGCCGAAGCGGGGGTCACCCGCGCGCTCGAGCTCGGCCCGGGGAAAGTCCTCGCCGGCCTGGTGAAGAAGATCGACAAGCGAATCGCCGTGCACGGCATCGCCGACCCGGATGGCGTCGCCGGGGCTCCCGCATTCCTCGCCTGATCGAGACGAGGACCCGGGGGAGGCAACCCGACCCGCCTCCCGTCCCCCTCGCCTGGTACAACTTTCCGCTTCAGTTCGCCGCCAGCATGCTAAACACGCCCGCGAACGAGTGGGCTTGCACTCCCGCACGTCCTGAGATTCCGTGTTCGACTTGACCGAAAAGGTGGCGATAGTGACCGGCGGCTCGCGTGGCATCGGTCGCGCAACCGCTGAGACGCTCGCGAAGGCCGGCGCACGCGTCGTGCTCACCTACGTGAGCGGCGAAGAAGCCGCCGCGGACGCCGTGCGCACGATCGCCGAGCGCGGCGGGAACGCCGAAGCGGTGAAGCTCGACATGGCCGACTCCGCCACGTCGGAGCGCGTCGTCGCAGAGACGGCCAAGCGCCTCGGACGGCTCGACGTGCTCGTATTGAACGCCGGCATTTCGGTCGACAATCTGGTGCTTCGTCTGAAGGACGAAGATCTCGACAAGGTCCTCGGTGTCAACGTGCGGGGCGCCGTCGCTTGCGCCCGCGCCGCCATCAAGACGATGATGCGCGCGAAGACCGGGCGCATCATTTTCATGTCGAGCGTCGTGGGAGAAATGGGCAACGCCGGACAAACCGCATACGCCGCGTCCAAGGCAGCGCTACTCGGCATCACCAAGTCGCTCGCGCGCGAGTACGCCTCGCGGGCGATCACCGTGAACGCCATCTCACCGGGCTACATCTCGACCGACATGACGCACGCGCTCACTCCCGAGCAACGCCAAGCGATGCTGTCGGGCGTTCCACTCGGCTTTGCCGGTACCCCCGACGACGTCGCGGCGGCAGCTCTCTTCCTGGCCTCTGACGAGGCTCGGTACATCACAGGTCAGGTCATCCGCGTAAACGGCGGTATGTATATGTAATCACTAAGAGTTTCCCAAGATCGGGAAAACTCTTACTATTGGGTCGCCTCCGTTGTACGAGGCGAGCCCCTGGAGGCAACATGGCGGAAGGGCGCGACATCACGGCCGAGGTCAAGAAGATCATCAAAGAGCAGCTCGACGTCGACGAGGCCGACATCAAGCCCGAGTCGACCTTCATCGACGACCTCGGTGCGGACTCGCTCGGTCTCGTGGAGCTCGTGCTGGCCTTCGAGGAAGCCTTCGAGATCGACATCCCCGATGAAGACACGGAACAGATCCGGACGGTTCAAGACGCCGTCGACTACATCGAAAAACACATCGGGGGGTAGCCCGGAACGGCTTGGGGGAGCCGTCGTCCATGCGGGCGAAAATCACCCCATTTCGGAACAATAGAAACGCATGGAGCGTGTCGTCGTCACTGGTATCGGCCTCGTCACGCCAAACGGCGTGGGGACCGAGCCGACCTGGAACGCCATCATCAGCGGAAAGAGCGCGGCCGCGAAGATCACGCTCTTCGACGCGGACGAGCGTTACGCGACGCGGTTCGCCTGTGAGGTGAAGGGGTTCGACCCCGAGCACTACATCGCGAAAAAGAAGGTGAAGGAGCTCGCGCGCTTCATCACCTTTTCGCTCGCGGCCACGAAAATGGCCATCGAGGAAGCGGCGCTCGAACTCACCGAAGAAGAACGCGACGAGGTCGGCTGTTTCATCGGCGTCGGCATCGGCGGGCTCGAGAATCTGGAACGGGTCACCCTCCTCTTGAATCAAAAGGGGCCAGGGCGAGTGAGCCCGTACTTCATTCCGTCGCTCATCGGCAATCTGGCAGCCGGCCAGGTGAGCATCGAGTACGGGCTTCGCGGACCGAGCTACTGTCACACGAGCGCGTGCTCCTCGAGCGCCCATGCGATCGGCGAGGCCGTCGAATGGATCCGCAGCGGCCGCGCGCCGGTCATGGTCGCTGGCGGCGCCGAGGCGGCGATCACGCCGACGGGCATCGCCGGGTTCTCGGCGATGTTCGCGCTCAGCCGTCGCAACGACGCGCCGGAGCGCGCGAGCCGCCCCTTCGACAAAGGACGCGACGGCTTCGTCTGCGGTGAAGGTGCCGGAACCCTGGTCCTCGAATCGCTGTCGCGCGCGGAGCGACGCGGCGCGCACATCTACGCCGAGATCACGGGTTGGGGCGCGTCGAGCGACGCCTATCACATCACCAAACCGGCTCCCGAAGGCGCAGGCGCGGTGGTCGCGATGCGGCGCGCGCTGAAAGACGCCAAGCTGTCGCCGGACTCCATCGACTACATCAACGCTCACGGCACTTCGACGCCGCAGGGCGACATCCAGGAGTCGAAAGCGGTGTCGACCGTGTTCGGCGCGCCGGCGCTCGACGGAACGCTCTGGGTGAGCTCGACCAAGTCGATGATGGGGCACCTGCTCGGCGCCGCGGGCGCGGTGGAAGCTGCTTTGTGCGCCAAGGCGATCGATACCGGGGTCGTCCCTCCGACGATCAACCTCGACGACCCGGACCCCGAATGCCCGCTCGACTTCGTACCGAACCATGCGCGCGAGCGCCGGCTCCGGAACGTGCTTACTAACTCTTTCGGCTTCGGAGGCACGAACGCGACGATCGTTCTTTCGAAGCACGAAAGCTGACGAGCGGCCCCATGCAGTGCCCGTTCTGCCAAAAACTCGAAAATCGTGTGGTGGATTCGCGACTCGCGGCGGGCGGAACCGTCACCTGGCGGCGCCGCGAGTGCGACGCCTGTAAGAGACGGTTCACCACCTACGAGCGCGTCGAATACACGCTCCCGGTCGTCATCAAGAAGGACGGCCAGCGGGAGCCGTTCGACCGTGACAAGCTGCTTCGCAGTCTTAGAATAGCTTGCAACAAACGCCCGGTATCGGCCGATACGCTGGAAGCCGAGGCCGAGGCGGTCGAGCGAGAGCTAGCCGAACGAGGCGACCGGGAAATCGCGTCGCTCGTCATCGGCGAGCGCATCATGGAGCGTCTCAAGGCCCTCGACCCGGTCGCGTACGTTCGTTTCGCCAGTGTTTACAAGTCATTCAGAGACATCGACGAGTTCATGGCCGAGATGACCCAACTTGTTCGGTCTCGCTCGCCGGAGTAATGGGGGCAGCCCGATGGCCGAAAACGCCGCTTGGACCGAGCTCGACGGAGAGCTGATGGCAAAAGCCATCGAGCTCGGCGCGGGCGGCGATCCCTCGCCGAACCCCCACGTCGGCGCGATCGTCGCGAAAGGCGCGGAGATCCTCGGACAGGGGTTCCACAATCTCGCCGGAGACGACCACGCCGAGGTGGTCGCGATGAAGGCCGCGGGGAAGAACACCGACGGCGCCACGCTCTACGTCACGCTCGAACCGTGCAATCACGTGGGTCGCACCGGGCCGTGCGTCGATCGCATCATCAAGGCGGGCATCAAGCGGGTCCTCATCGGGTGCCGCGATCCGAACCCGCATGTGGCGGGGGGCGGCCTCGAGCGGCTCCAGGCGGCCGGCATCGAAGTCATCCTCGGCGTGCTCGAGTCGCAAGCGAAGAACTTGATCAAGCCCTGGTCGAAGTACATCACCGAGGGCTCGTCGTACCTCTCGCTGAAGCTCGCAATTTCGCTCGACGGTCGCGTCGCGACGCGCACCGGAATTTCGAAATGGATCACGGGGCCGGAAAGCCGCGCGCGCGTGCATGCGCTCCGCGCTGCCTACGACGCCGTGATGGTCGGCATCAACACGATCATCGCCGATGATCCGAAGCTCACCGTGCGCGACGTTCCCGGCAGGAATCCGGTGCGCATCGTGGTCGATAGCAAGCTCCGCATCGCGCTCGACAGCCACCTCGTGACGACCGCTCGTGAGACCCCGACGTGCGTGATCACGACGACGGATGCGCCCGCGGTGATCGGCGAGAAGCTCGAGGCCGCCGGCGTTTCGGTGATCCGCGTGCCGGCGAACGCTTCGGGGCGCTGCGATATGGCCGTCGCGCTCAGGGCGCTCGCCGCGCGCGAAGTCGTCAGCGTGCTGTGCGAAGGCGGCGCCGAGCTCGCGGGGAGCTTGCTCGCGGGCCGGCTTCCGAGCGAACTGCACGTGTTCATCGCGCCCGTGCTGCTCGGCCCGCGCGGCAAGCCCGGCGCCGTCGATTGGGCAGGGCCGGAAGCCCCGTCGCACGCGCCGCGGATCGATCCGCCGACATGGGAGCTCTGCGGCAAAGACGCCTACGTTTTCGGCCCCATCGTTTACCCGAAGAAGAAGACGCCCCCGCCGCCCGAGTGACGCCCGACGAAATGGGCGGCCTGGCGTTGCGGACCCCCGGCCCGGGTGTTATTTTCAATGAGCGACGTCGCTGGTTTTCGAGAGCCGGCGCTCCGCGCGAAACACCATGGCCGTTCGACCCATCCTCCGTTACCCCGACGCGCGCCTGAAGCAGGTCGCCGAGCCCGTCCGTGCGGTCGACGACGACATTCGCGCCTTGGTCGACGACATGGCCGAAACCATGTACGCGGCGCCGGGCGTGGGGCTCGCCGCGAATCAGGTCGGTGTGCTGCTCCGCGTGTTCGTCATCGACATCGCGTCGGACGACGAGCCGAGCGATCTGCGAGTCTTCATCAATCCCGAAATCGTGGAGACCGACGGGACGCAGACCTGGGAAGAGGGTTGCCTGTCGTTCCCCGGCGTCACCGAAGAGATTCGGCGCGCCGAGCGCGTCCGCGTGAAGGCGCTCGACCGTGACGGCAATCCGTTCGAGCTCGAAGCCGACGGCTTGCTCGCGGTCGCGATCCAGCACGAGACCGATCACCTGAACGGCGTCGTGATGCTCGACAAGCTGAGCGCCGTGAAGCGGCGACTCCTTGGACGAAAGCTCGCCCGCGCCAAAGACGAAGTCGCCGCCGACGCGTGAGCCCATCTCGTAAACGAGATGGGTGCTCTTCGTATCTGTCTTCGAGGGGCTCTGCCCCTCGCCCCGACCGAGTGAATCGGATCGGGGCCCCACTCGCCGGTTTGGGGTCCCGGCCCCAAACTGGTGTTTCGCGCGCTCACCGGGACGGGGGGCGGGAGAAGACGCCGCTGTCGACGTGGATGCCGCGCGCGGCCATGTCGGCGACGACGCGGGGCGCGACGCCGGTCGCCTGGAACGTCCCTTCGACGGAGCCGCCGGTGGCCGTGCGCTCGACGACGAACGTGAAGATGTCGCGCAACGACACGTCCCCGTCGACGATGTTCACGGGCTCCGCGATCCGGACGACCCGCTGACGCCCGTCGCGGAGGCGCGCGACCTCGACGAACACGTCGAAGGTGCCGGTGAGCCACTCTTTCGCGACGGCGACCGCGAGGCCCGGGCGGACCGCCGAAAGCTCGGCAGGAAGCCGGCCGAGTCCGCGCCGCAAGCTCGCAGCCGGGAGCACGGCGATGAGCCCGTCCGCACCTTGCGCGACCGCGTCGAGCGCCGCGACGGCCGCGGCTCCGGAGAAACTGTCCACGACCAGGCGCGCATCCGGCAAGCGCGCCGCGAATCCGACCAGACTCTCGAGGCCCGCTCCGGCGTCCGCGAGATCCACGTGACTCACGTTCACGCTGTTCGACACGATGCTCTCGGTCGTCTGAAGCGCCACGACATGACCGTCGGTGCTGGCGGATACCAGCGCGCCTGCGATGGCCGTCGGCTTCGCGTCGCGTGGCCCCGCGATGAGGATGTTCGCGCGCACAGCGACGCAGTGGCGCAGAAACGTCGCCATCGCGCGAGACACAGCGCCGGCTCGCACCAGGTCATCGAGCGTCTTGTCGACGCGCTGCGGACGCTCGAGACGGAATAAGGTTCCGCTGAGCGCGCGCGCGCCGGTGATCGCCGAGAGCCGAAAGCCGTTCGGGAGTTTGCGCGACACGACGCTCTCCGCCGGGTCGATCTCGGCCCCGCCCGCGCGCGAGAGTCGGCCGAGCACGCGCCGCACCGACGCCTCCGACGACAGCGGCGGCTCGACCGCGACGCGACGCCCTCCGCGCACCGCGATGATCGCCGTCGGTCCGGCGACGGCGATGGCCGTCACTGTTTCGTCGAGAAGCAGCGGTCCAATCGGACCGAGCTCGAGCAACTCCGCGCGTGCGTCCTTGCGCAGCCGCTCTTCGGCGATCGACGCGCCGACGACCTCTTCGCGGCGCAGCTCGCCGAGCTCGGCGGTCATCGTGCGTTCGACTTCGGCGATGGCGGTCGGCGTCGGAGGCCGATCTAGAGACCCCGCACCGAGCCGTGACGACACGCGCTCGACGAGCGCGGACACCGCGCTCCGATACGCGGTGGTTTCGGTGTCGATGCTCTCCTCGCGCACGACGGGAAGGCGCTCGACCACCGAGGGCTCGTTGCTCGTCGTCGACGAGATGGGCGCGGGAGATGACATCGACGGTCGACCGCTGTCGGTCGGCGCGGTCGGGAGGCGCGGCGCGGGCGGCACGGCCGGGTACACTTGCGGAGGAGGCGGCGGCGCCCCAGGCGTCTTCGAGCGACTGGGCGCATCCGGGTTCGTCAACATCGGCTCGCGATATCCGGCCGGTTGAACGCTCGCCGGCGCCGGCGACAAGCCGCTGCCGTCCTCGGTGCCCTCCACGCGGAGCACGAAGTCTCCGATGTAGATGCGATCCCCTTGCCGCACGATCGTCGCCTGGCTGATGCGCCGGCGATTCACGTACGTGCCGTTGGTGCTGTTCAGATCGGTGACGATGAAGCGGTTGTCCCGGTAGACGAGGCGCGCGTGTCGCTTCGACACGTTGCCCTTGGCGAGCATCAAGTCGTTGCCCTGCACTCGACCGATGTTGATCTCGGCATGGTCGAACGCTTCACGTCGCTCCGCTCCACCCTTCTCGCTGATCACGATGGCGAACACGGCGACCTTTGCTGGGATTTCTGTGCGGACCACTCCGTTTTCAGCCTTAAAGCTTCGTCAGCGGGCGGAGGTCCTGTCAATCGGCGATTTACGCGGCGTTCGTTCATCGGGCGCGTTCTCTGCCTACGCGCCGCGTCGGATGTCGAGGGCTGGCTCGGGGTTGCGTTCGTCAATCGAGGCTTTGCGGCGACGGATCGGTAGGGAAACGCCCCCATTTTTCGCACGAAATCAAACCGGGTAGCTGACGACGGTTGTCTTCTCGGGACGTTCGACCGCCAAAAGGTTACTCGTGACCACCTCGGCGCCTTCCGCGCCGAAGAACAGCGACGTGCCGACGCGCGGCGGGGCCAGCGACGCCTCGGGCGAGGCGCCGCGACGCAGGCGAAGGAACCCCGAGAGCCGCTTTCGCAAGGTCGGATGCTCGAGGAGCCACTTGCCGCTCGAGCGGTCGCGGACCGCGACGCAGACGCCATCCGCCAGGTGATATTCCGTATTTCGGGTCACGTACGCGAATCGCCGTCGCCGTTCCGGACCCGCATATTGCTGAAAAGCCGAGGATTTCGTCACTTTTTCGATCTTCCGAGTCTCGAAAAAGCGTCGCAGGCCCGGACCGCTTGGGCCAAATTCGACGAGCATCCCGGGCGGATCGACCGACCGTTCGCCCACAACTTCCTGCTTTGCGCCGGAGCAACGTACGATCCACCCCGTCGTGAAGCGTTCCCAGTCACGGAAAGGCCCGGGCCTCGCCAAGGCAGGCGCACAGCGGCTCGTCTCGACGCGGCCGCTCGAGATGTGGCGGAGCTCGGACTACCGCTGGAACGAGCTCTTCGAAAGCGCCGACGTCATGAGCGTGGGCGCGGTCCGCGAGGAGCTCGAGGGCCCGACGTACTACGGCACCACCAGCTTGCTCCTCACCTTTTCGTCACACGGCGGACTCGTGCCCGACGAACTCGGCACCGACGTGCAGCGGCTCGTCGCCAAGGACCCGCACGCGCGCGTGCGGGCGATCCGGATCGCGTACCGTGAGGCGCAAGTAAGATCCGTCCACTCGATTGGTCGAATCAACGCCGAGTTCGTCGTTCGATCCGATCCGCGCGGCGTGCGCGTCGACATCGACGTCGAGGCGCGCGTGCTCGTGTCGGGTCGTCTCTCGCGACGCGTTCGCTCGCGTTGACGAAGGGCCGGCGCCCGGCCGGCGCGCAGGCGGCACACCCGATTTGTTTCGTTCGGCGCCAGTCAAGACGCGTCGTCAAGAACTTGTTTGGGTCGCTCGGGCGCGGACCGCCGCGCGCGAGCACGACGATGCACTCGCCGAGCCATTCGCGATGCCTCGGATTGTCGCAAGCAGCCGCTGCTCACGACGTCGCGAGAACCTTCCTCTTGACATCAAGGCCCGCGCGGAAGAATTGAAACCGACCACGGATGGCGGGGCAGCGAAGAAAAAAACCTCGAGACCGGAAGCGGCGGAACGACAAGATCATCCACGTCGTCTTCGGTCCGGGTGGCGGGCGCGTGCGGCACGCCGACCGCGCGCGGTCTCTCGCCGACCGCGACGCTTCGCAGGTGCCGCGCGAGCCGGTCACCGATCTCTTCACTCGAGCAGAAGTCTCTCGGTTGCTCGGCGTGTCGGTCGCTCGGCTCGGCACGCTCGACAAGAACGGCGTGGTGTCACCCAGCGGTCGCCGGCGTGGCCGGCGTGCCTACACGTTCACCGATCTCATCGCGATGCGCACCGCGCACGGTCTCCTCGAACGAAAGATTCGCCTCCGCGACGTCACGCGCGCGGTCGCCGCGCTCCGCAAGTCGCTCCCCAACGTCGCGCGGCCGCTGGTCGAGTTGAAGATCGCATCCGACGGAAAACGCGTGGTCGTCTATTCCGGGGACGGCGCGTTCGAGCCGCTCACCGGGCAGATGGTGCTCGATCTCGAAGTGAGCACGCTCCGCGACGACGTGGTGCGCTTGCTCCGGCCCTCCGCCGGCCGCGAGCGCGCGCGCACCGCGTACGAGCTCTATCTCCACGCGAGCCAGCTCGACGAAGATCCGAACACGATGGACGACGCCGAAGCCCTCTACGAGCAGGCGGTCCAGCTCGATCCGTGGCTCAGCATCGCCTACACGAATCTCGGCAATATTCGCTTCCGCCGGCACGACGTCTCGCAAGCGGAAATCCTGTATCGAAAGGCGCTCGGCATCGATCCGCGCCAGCCCGAAGCGCAATACAACCTCGGCTACGTCATGCTCGAACGCGGCGACGCCGAGACCGCGATCCCCCTCTTCAAAGGCGCGCTCGAGTCGGACCCGAAGTTCTCCGACGCTTACTTCAACCTGGCGATGGCCTACGAACAGCTCGGCGAACCGTCGAAGGCCCGCCCGTACTGGAAGAGTTACGTCGAGCTCGAGCCCGAAGGCACCTGGACGGAAATCGCGCGCCGGCATTTGTCGTGACGAGCTAGGGCTTAGGGCTAGAGCCAGAGCCAGAGTCAGAGCCAGAGGGAGCGGGGGGCTGCCTCGCGGCGGCGGCGCGTGCACCAGTGTGGTGCGTCGCTTCGCCATGCGGCGCACTTCAGCGGCCACCGAACGTCGCGGGAGCGCATCAACGGTTCCGTCGCGTTCCCCACTCCCCTCCCCCGCTCCCTCCGACTTTCGCTCTAGCTCTCCCGCTCTCGCCCTAGCACGCCCGTTCGCGGGGTCGCGCCGACGATCGAAGAATACTTCGAGGCATCGAAGTATCGCTCGCACGAGCGCGAAGAGGTCTGACGCCGGCGATTTCGAGCAGCGCTCACGCGAGCACGCCGTGACGCCATCGTAGCCCCCCTCCGGCGCGCGTTGCGCGCGGCTTGGAGGGGGCGCGGGCGAGCGCCCGCGGGGGGAGGCAGCTCATTCTTCACAGACGGCGATGGTCGAGGCTCGGCAACGACGCTCGCACCCTCGCGGAGTATTCGGGGTCGATGTCCGCGACGATGAGGCCGACGCCGTCGGAGGCTTCGGCGACGACGGTGCCCCAGGGGTCGACGATCATCGAGTGTCCGTAGGTCGTGCGGCCGCGAGGATGCTTGCCCCATTGCGCGGCGGCGATCACCCACGACTGCGATTCGATCGCGCGGGCACGAAGGAGCACGTGCCAGTGATCTTTGCCGGTGTGCACGGTGAACGCCGCGGGAACGAGCAGCACGTCGGCGCGCGCGTCGACGAGTTTTCGGTAGAGCTCGGGGAAGCGGAGGTCGTAACAAATCGAAAGGCCGAGACGGAGATCGGCGACGTCGACCACGACGGCGTCGTCGCCGGGCGTCGTCCCTTTCGATTCGGAGAGCACGGTGCCGTCCGCGAGCGCGACGTCGAAGAGATGGATCTTTCGATAGTTTGCGACCAAGGCCCCGTCCGCGCCGAACGCGACGAGGGCGTTGTAGGGCCGCTTCGGGTCGTCGCTCTGGATCGGCATTCCGCCGCCAATGACGGTGAGCTTCGACGCGCGCGCCATGTCGGCCAGCGCGCGTTGAATCGGGGCATCGGCGTCGCCGAGGCGTTCGGCAACGGCGTACCGGCCTTCGTCGGCGCCGAAGAAAGCGAAGTTCTCCGGGAGGAGCGCGATCGCGGCGCCGTTCTGACCGGCTTTCTCGACGAGCGCACGGCACGCTTCGAGGTTCGCGCCCACATCGTCCTGAGAATTGAGTTGGAGGGCAGCGACGCGCCTGGCGCCCGGTCCGGTCATGTCGTCCGACTATACTTCGTGTAAGCTCGCGATGCGTGACCGACAAGGCGACCGGCGCCATGGCGAAGTTCGGACCCGCATCCCTGCGGGGCGGCCCCGCGGCGGGCCTGGTGCTGCTCTATGCCGAGGCATTTCCGGCGCTGCCGCCGGTGATGCTCCTCGAGCGCGGCGTGAACGTCATCGGGCGCGAACCGCCCGCGGACCTCATCGTGCCGGTGAACGCCGTGTCGCGGACGCACGCGGAGGTGGCGTGGGAGCGCGGCGGTTTCGTCGTGCGCGATCGCGGCAGCACGAACGGCACACTCCTCGACGGACACCGGATCACCGAGGCGCGGCTCGAGGACGGCCAGGAGGTGCGGTTCGGCGACGCGATCTTCAAGTTCGTCGAGCGTGACGCGGCGGGGTTCGCCCCCTACCGCATCGACGGCTCGCTCGTTTCCGGAGCGACGCGGCTCGCCGGCGCGTCGGAAATTTTCGGCGGGTATCAGATGGACCGCGTCGCGGCGGAGGTGTTCCGCGTCGCGCGCTCACCGCTCAGCGTGCTCCTCCTCGGCGAAAGCGGAACCGGCAAAGAGGTCGTCGCGCGCGAGCTGCACCGGCTGAGCGGGCGGCGCGGCGCGTTCCGCGCGCTCAACTGCGCGGCGATCCCCGAGAACCTCTTCGAGAGCGAGCTGTTCGGCTACAAGCGCGGCGCGTTCTCCGGCGCCGACCGCGACAAGATGGGCCTCATTCGCGCCGCCGACCAGGGCACGCTCCTGCTCGACGAGCTCGGTGACATGCCGCTCGAGGCGCAGGCGAAGCTCCTCCGCGTGCTCCAGTCGAAGGAAGTGTATCCGCTCGGCGCGACGACGCCGGAGCTCGTCGACGTGCGCGTCGTCGGCGCCACGCACCGGGATCTGAAGCGCCTCGAACGCGAAGAGCTCTTTCGCTCGGATCTCTTCGCGCGTCTGAACGAGTACCAGCTCAAGCTGCCCCCGCTGCGCGAGCGGAAGGAAGACGTCTACCTCCTGTTCACGAAATTCCTCGAGCGGCACGGCGGGGGGCACCTCCGGGTGTCGTTTCCGTTCATGATCGCCCTCCTCCAGTACGACTGGCCCTACAACGTGCGCGAGCTCGAGGCGTGCGCGAAGCGAGCGGTCGCCCTCTCCACGGTTCCGCTCCTCGCCGCGGAGCTCCTTCCCGAGCCGCTGCGCGAAGAAATGGTCGGCTATGGAAAGCCTCCGTCGGTCCGCGATTCGAACGAGCGGGATCCGACGCGGCAGGGCACACCGTCGGAAGAAGAACTCCGCGCGCTCCTCGCGGAGCACCGCGGCAACGTCGCCGCCGTCAGCCGAATTCTCGGCAAGGCGCGCATGCAAATCCACCGCTGGGTCGAACGCTACGTCATCGACCTCGACGACTACCGTGACAAGACGGAAGATGGAGCAGACGAAAAGGGCCCCCAATAGTCCGGGGCTCGCTTGACAGGGACCGAACCCGGCGAGAAAAAGATCAGAGTGCCGAGAGAAAATCTGGCGGACAAGGCGCAAAGTCGCGTCGGACAAACGTTCGCCAAGAAGTGGCACGCCGACCGCCTCCTCGACATCGGCGGCATGGCCGCGGTCTACGCAGCCACGCATCGCAACGGAAACCGCGTCGCGATCAAGGTGCTGCACGGGATCTTCTCGGCGGACAACCAGGTCACGCAGCGCTTTCTCGAAGAGGGGTACGTCGCGAACAAGGTCGGGCACCCCGGCGCGGTCAACGTCCTCGACGACGACGTCCTCGACGACGGCACCCCGTTCCTGGTCATGGAGCTTCTCGAAGGCGAGTCCCTCGAAGGCCGGCTCAAGCGCGAGAACGTGATACCGGCGCCCTCGGTGCTGTTCGTCGCGGATCGCGTTCTCGACGTCCTCCAGTTCGCGCACGACAAGGGCATCGTCCACCGCGACATCAAACCGGCGAACGTCTATCTGACGGCCGACGGCGGCGTCAAAGTGCTCGACTTCGGTCTCGCCCGCGTCCGCGAGCGGAGCTTGAAGGGCAGCATGACTCGAACCGGCATGGTCGTCGGCACGGCGTCGTACATGCCGCCCGAACAAGCGCGCGGAAAGCGCGACCTCATCGACGCTCGCACCGACATCTGGGCGGTCGGCGCGATGATGTTCAAAGCGCTCACCGGGCGCCATGTCCACGAGGGCGACACCGTGAACGAGCGGCTCCTCGCGGCGATGTCGGAGAAGGCGCGCTCGATCACGACCCTTCTGCCGTCTCTCTTGCCCGCCGTGGCCCTCGTGGTGGACCGCGCGCTCGAGTTTCAGAAAACGGATCGCTGGGTCGACGCCAACACGATGCAAGTCGCGGTACGGGAAGCCTTCGAGGCGCTCGAGAAGAAACCGTTTCCGAGCGCGCATCGCACCGCGACGAGCCTGTTCCCGTCCCCGTCGCCCGCGTCGGCGGCGGCGCTCACCGCCGCTCCCGCCGCTCCCGCCGAGTTCGCGGTCAGCGTCGTGTTCGAGCCGGACCCGACCAACGAGAGCATCGTCGTCGACTTCGAAGATCCGTCGGGCAATCAAGAGCGCTACGAGGTGCGGCGCAAGCCGGATTCGGCCCCGCCGGGGCAACCTTCCGAGGGCGAAGAGCTCTACGACGTGAGCATCGTCGAGCTGCTCGACGAGTGAGCCCCGAGCTAAACGTCGATCTCTTCCGCTTCCTCGGCGTGCTCCATGATGAAGCGGAAGCGGGCGGAGGGGTCCTTGCCCATCAGCTCGTTGATGATGCGATCGGTCTGCAGCGGATCGGCGATGTCGACCCGAAGGAGCCGGCGCGTCTTCGGGTTCAGGGTGGTCTCCCACAGCACCTTGGGCATCATTTCGCCGAGCCCCTTGAACCGCGTGATGTCCGCCTTCTCGCCGTTCTTGCCGAGTTTCCCGAGGATCTTGTCCTTGTCCGCGTCGTCGGCGGCCCAGTGCGTCTCTTTGCCGTAGTCGATGCGATAGAGCGGCGGCACGCCGACGAACACCTTCGCGCGCTTGATGAGCTCGGGCAGGTGGCGATAGAAAAACGTGAGGAGGAGCGTCGTGATGTGGTGGCCGTCCGAGTCGGCGTCGGCCAGGACGATGATGCGGCCGTAACGGAGCTTGTCCGCTTCGAAGTCTTTGCCGATTCCGCACCCGAGCGCGACGACCAGATCGCCGAGCTCCTTGTTCTCCATCACCTTGCCGAGCGCCATGCCTTCGGTGTTCAGCACCTTGCCTCGAAGTGGCAACACGGCTTGTCGCTCACGGTCGCGGCCCTGTTTGGCGGAGCCTCCGGCGGAATCGCCCTCGACGATGAAGATCTCGCTGTCCTCGCGGCGCGAATCGTTGCAGTCCGAGAGCTTGCCCGGCAAGGTGAGCCGGCTCGTCGCGGATTTGCGCGAGACCGACGCCGATGCCGCCCGCGACGCCTCGCGGGCCCGCGCGGAGAGCACGATGCGCGCGACGATCTGCTCGGCGAGCGTCCGATTCGAGTTCAGCCATTGCTCGAGCGCCGGACGAACGACGTTGTCGACCGTGGACTGCACCTCGGGGTTGTTCAATCGATCCTTCGTCTGCCCCTGAAACTGCGGCTCCGCGATGTACACCGAGAGCACGCCGGTGAACCCTTCGCGGATGTCTTCCGCCGAGAGCGTCACGCCCCGCGGCGTCAGCTCGTGCGTCTCGATGAAGTTGCGGATCGCCTTGCCGACCGCCGCGCGGAGCCCCATTTCGTGGGTGCCGCCGGAGCCCGTCGGGATGCCGTTCACATAGCTGCGAAGGTGTTCGTCCGTCGCCTCGGTCCACTGAAAGACCGCCTCGAGCTTCATGCCGTTGTCGCGCTCGAGCGAGAACGGCACGTCGTGCACGGGCTTCGCGCCGCGCTCGGCGACGATTTTCTTCAGATAGTCGAGGATGCCGTGCTCGTGGAAAAAGAGCTGATTCGTGTTGTGGGCTTCGTCGATGAAGCGCACTTTGACGCCGCGGTGGAGGTAGCTCGCGACCTCCAGGCGATCGCGGATGATCGCCGGGTCGAACTCGGTCTTCGGAAAGATGTTCGGATCGGGCTGAAAGAACACCGTCGTGCCCGTCCCACGGATGGCCCTGAGCTTCTTCAGGCTGCCGACGGGGGTCCCGGCGCGAAACTCCATTTGCCACTCCGAGCCGTCGCGCTTCACGGTGACGACGAGCTTCGACGACAGCGCATTCACCACCGACGCGCCGACGCCGTGGAGGCCGCCCGCGGTCTTGTAGTTTCCCTGCTCGAATTTCCCGCCCGCGTGCAGCGTCGTGAACACGATCTCGAGCGCGGTCTTCTTGTGCTTCGGGTGCTTGTCGACGGGAATGCCGCGACCGTCGTCGACGACGGTGATGCTCGAGCCGTCCTTGTGGAGCGTGACGGTGATCTCCGACGCATGGCCGTTCATCGCCTCGTCGACCGAGTTGTCGACGACTTCCCAGACCAGGTGATGCAACCCGGCGCTGCCGACGCCGCCGATGTACATGCCCGGCCGCTTGCGAACCGGCTCGAGCCCTTCGAGAACCTGGATGTCTTTTGCCGTATAGGTCGTCATGCCTGCCCACCCCCGCCGCGCTGCGCGCGTCGACCCCTCCCCGATCCGTCCTCGCGCGCGCGACGCACCACGCCGCAAAGCGGGCTCCGCGCGCTGCGGGCGGATGGGAGGGGTCGTCGGAACACGACGTTGGGACGCAGAGGGGACGCGAAGTGGACGTTGCGTCCGGCCGTTGGGCTTTCGCCCAACGAGCCGTCATGCGCTGCGACGGGCCCTCGCGAAGTGGACGGGAAGTGAACGTTGGGTCCGGCCGCTGAGGCTTCGCCCAGCGAGCCGTCACGCGCTGCGACGGGCGCTCGCGAAGTGGTCTCGAGACGGACTTGGGTGCGCCTCGCTGGGCG
>CAZDNG010000011.1:67510-126411 GCA_964506835.1 uncultured Polyangiaceae bacterium | reverse complement strand
CGACGGGCGCTCGCGAAGTGGTCTCGAGACGGACTTGGGTGCGCCTCGCTGGGCGTCCGCCCAGCGAGCTGCCGGGCTGCGCTGGGCGCGCACGCTCCGTGCCACGCGCGGACTGTGTGACAAGTGAACTGGACGGATCGCGTGTCACGGATCCTGCGCGGGGGGGGCTACGCCCGGCAGCTCGCTGGGCGGAAGGAGCACCATGTCCATCGAACCACCGAAATTGTCCCGTCACGAAGCCAGCCTCCTCGACGCGTACGGGCGGCGGATGCGGCAGAACCCTTCGGCCTCGGAAGCCGCGTTGTGGCAGGCGCTTCGCGGGGAGCGGCTGGGAGTGCGGTTCGTGAGGCAGGTGGTCATTGGTCGGTTCATCGTGGATTTCCTCGCGCCGCGGCAAAAGCTGGTCGTGGAAGTCGACGGCGGATACCACGTCGAACGCGCCCGCGCCGATGCGCGGCGCGACGAGACGCTGCGGCGCTGGGGCTTCCGGGTGCTCCGCCTCGACTCGGCAGGGTGTATTCGCCATCTCGATGAAGTGCTTCGGCGCGTCGTCGCATCGATCGCCCCCTAGTCCCTGCACGGCGCACCCCTCCCATGCGCCCGCAGCGCCCGGCGCGCCCGTATCGCGACTCGTCGCGTGACGGGCGCGAGGACGCATTGGGGAGGGGTCGACGCGCGCAGCGCGGCGGGGGTGGGCACCATCCAGCGCGGCGGGGGTGGGCATCGTCGGGGAAGTGAGCAGGCGAGCGCGAACCGGTCAAGTTTTAGGCGTCGTTGGGCCCGGTCCCCGAGTTCGCGAAATGATAACGTGGCGCCTCGGGCCGCGTGGGGCGGTCCCATCGAGGTGGCGTTTGAAAACGATTTTGGGAGGTTTCGCACTGCTGACGGCGACGGCATGTTCGTCGAGTTACGTCCCGGCGCGGAGCCCGCGCATTGCGATCGCGTTGGACGACGGCGGGCTCGCTTTTTACAAAAACGGGACCGAGTACGAGGCCGGTGTCTTTTTGGGCGGGGTCAAGGAGGTGGTGAAGGGAAATCCACGCGCCGAGGACGAGGCGCGCACCGCACAACAACTGGTCATCGGCGGATACTCGTGCCAGTTCGCAGCCCTGGGCGCGTCGGGAGCCGGGTTCGGGGTCCTGTCGTCCTCCCATCGCTTCGGCGACACGGACACCAATGTCGGGTTGGGGCTGCTCGCCGGGAGCGCCATATTGAACCTGGTGGGAGCTGTGCTCGAGATGAATGCGGTGCCCCATGTCTACGACGCCGTGAACATCTACAACGACGGCGTGCCGCCCTATGCAGGCACGCCCTCGTTCGTCGCTCCTCCGCCAGGCGCGGCACCTCCGACGAATCCCTTCATGATGCCGGCACCGCCGTCCGCACCGCGGTAGGCAAGGCCGACTCCCCGTTACCCCTATCCTACCCCTCCCATCGCCCGCAGGGGCCTGGCCCCGAGGACGGATCGGGGAGGGGTCGACGCGCGCAGCGCGGCGGGGGTGGGCAACTATTGCATTCCCTCGAACGCCGCCGGCGGCTCCGGCACCGTCGGGACCACTTCCGTCAGACTGCCGCGGCTGATCACTTCGCGGCCTTTACCGCCGCGGCTCGTTTTTTCGTAGCGCGCGGTGTTGATGCGTTGTTCGCCGCCCATGCTGGTCTTGACGACGATGGTGTCGCGGTCGTCTTTGGCGGCCTTGGCGGCGATGAGGGCGTCGTCGTCGGCGAGCTTCATCAAGAGGACGCCTTTGCCAGCGCCGGCGAGGTAATTCACTTCGTCGATGGCGCAGACGAGCGCGCGGCGCTGGCGGGAGACGGCGATGACGGTTTCTTCGCCGTGGACGGTGTCCACGCCGACGATGGTCGCGCCTTCGCCGAGGCGGGCGTATTTGCGGCCCGCGCGCGTGCTCGGTTCGACGAACGGCTCGAGCCCGAAGAGGAGGCCGTAACCGTCGGAGCTCGCGGCGAACCCGAACGTCGCCGGATAGTGCTGCTCGTCCCCGGCGAGGCTTCCGGTGATCCGCGGATCGAGCGAATACATGCCGACGATGGTCTCGCCGTCCTTGGTCTTGAAGAGCTTCTGGATCGGCTCGCCGTACCCGGTCGTCGCGGGGACGTCCACGATGCGCAACGTGTAGGCAGTGCCGAAGTTCGAGAAGAACACGACGCTCGCCTTGGTCGAGCCGCTGATCCACGCGAGCACGGCGTCGCCCTCGCGGAGGCGCGTCGTGCCGATGTCCTTGATTTCCTTTTGCCGCTTCACCCAGCCGTCGCGCGTGAGGAGCACGTGGTTGTCCTCGGCGACGATCAGGTCCTCCGCCGAGAACTCGGGCTCTTCGCCGACGGCTTCGATCACCGTGAGGCGCTTTTTGGCTTTGCCGAAGCTCTCGATCAACGCGCCGAGCTCGGACTTCACCATCCCCCAGATCCCCT
Organism: uncultured Polyangiaceae bacterium; assembly: GCA_964506835.1. Lineage (GTDB taxonomy): Bacteria > Myxococcota_A > Polyangia > Polyangiales > Polyangiaceae > DASZVB01. Next base: position 123,978 of record CAZDNG010000011.1, on the reverse strand, counting down.
TGGAGCCCTTCTCGCCGAGGAGCTTCTTGATTTCGCCGGAGCGCTTCTTCTTCGCGTTCAGCTCGTTTTGAATGACGAGGATTTCGAGCCGCGCGAGCCGGTACAGGCGAAGCTCGAGGATGGCGTCGGTCTGCTCGTCGTCGAGCCCGTACTTCGCCATGATCTTCTTCGCCGCGTCGGCTTTTCCGTCGGACGCGCGGATGATCTTCAGGATCTGGTCGAGCGCGTCGAAGACGATCGCGAAGCCTTCGAGGATGTGCATCCGGCGCGCGAGCTCGCCGAGCTCGTGCTCGAGCCGCTTCGTCACGACGTCGAGACGGAAGTGCAAGAAGTGCCAGAGGATGGCGCGGAGATCGAGCCGCTCGGGACGGCCGACGTCGGCCTTCTCGGTCGGCACGAGACAGGTGAGATTCACCGCGAACGTGCTCTGGAGCGGCGTCTGCTTGTAGAGGTACGCCAGCACCTTTTGCTCGTCCGCGTCCTTCTTCAGCTCGAGCGCGATGCGGACGTCTTCGGTCGACAGATCCTTCACGTCGACGAGGAGCGGCATCTTCCGCGATACGACGACCTCGGCGATGCGCTCGATGAGCGTCGATTTGTTCACGCCGTACGGGATGCTCGTGATGTAAATCGTCTTCGAGCCGCGCGTCTCGGGGCCCATTTCCCACGTCGCGCGCACCTTGATGGTGCCCTGCCCGCTCTCGTAAACCTGCTTGATCTCCTCGGTGGTCGAGACGATCTGTCCGCCGGTCGGAAAATCTGGACCTTTGACGGTGCGGCAGAGCTCGCGCGACGATAGCTGTTTGCCTTCGAGGAGCGCGTCGAGGAGGCGCATCGCCGCGAGACACACCTCTTCCGGGTTGTGGGGCGGGATGTTCGTCGCCATGCCGACGGCGATGCCCGACGCTCCGTTGATGAGGAGGTTCGGCGCGCGCGCCGGCAAGACGACCGGTTCGCTCTTGGTGCCGTCGTAGTTCGGACGGAACGCGACGGTGCCTTGGTCGAGCTCGGCGAGGAGCTCGCCGGACAGCACCGCGAGCCGGCACTCGGTGTAACGCATCGCCGCGGCGGGATCGCCGTCGAGGGACCCGAAATTGCCCGACCCTTCGACGAGCGGGACGCGCATCGTGAAGGGTTGCGCGAGCCGGACGAGGGCGTCGTAAATCGCGGAGTCGCCGTGCGGGTGGTAGCCGCCCATGACGTCCCCGACGACCGTGGCGCATTTTCGGTGCTTCGCGTCGGCGGTCAGCCGGCCGCGCCACATCGTGAAGAGGATGCGTCGCTGGACGGGCTTCAGGCCGTCGCGGACGTCGGGCAGCGCCCGGCTCGTGATGACCGAGAGCGCGTAGTTCAGGTAGCGGGTCTCGGCGATCTCGTGCAGCGGCATCGCGTCGCCCGGGCCTTGGTCGAAGAGCCCCGGCTGGTCGCCCCCGCCTTTCCGAGGTGGTTTGGCTCCGCTGTCCCGCCCGCCGGTCTTCTTGGGTCGCTTCTTTTCCGCCACGTCCGCTTTCGCCTCGGGAAATCCCCGCGCAAGTGCTCAGGCGGCGGAAAGCCAGTCAAGTTTTCGTCGAAGCGGGGCCTTCTCCCTCACTCGGAAGAAAGGTTCGTGGAATTCGATGGATCGGAACGGCTGGGAGGCTTCCGAAGCTTGAGACGGCGGCGCCCATGAGCTACGCAGGCCCCGGCCTTTTCTTGGGCGCCCGATCCTTCGGCGCCCCCTGAGCGGGCCATTTCGACCGACGGTCCACTCGCACGATGCTCGACCCCTCCCCCTTCGGCGCCAGCGCCCCGAGCGGTCAGCCGTGTCGAGACCCCGTCGCGCCTGGACGCTGGCCCGGCGCGTTTCTTCGAGGCGTCCTCGTTCTGCTGCTCGGCGCCGCGCTCTTGACGGTGTGGGTATCGCCCGCGCGAGCCGACGAACCCGCCATGACGAGCGTCCCCGGCGAGCCGCGCATCGGCGCGTCGACGAACGAGGTCGAGCTGTCTCGGGGGCTCCCCATCGTCAGCATCGACGTGGCGGGGAACCGACGCATCACGCGCGACGACGTCCGGTCGTACCTGCGCGAACGTCCGAAGCAGGCGTTCTCGCCGGAGACGCTCTCGAAGGACGTGAAGGAGCTCTGGCTCTCGGGCTTCTTCGACGACATCCAGGTCGACCTCGACCGCTCCGACGCCGGGGTGACCCTCCGCTTCGACGTCCGAGAGCGTCCGAACATCGCGAAGGTGGAGTTCGACGACAACGACGAGATCGACGACGACGATCTGAAGGAAGCGGTCGAGGTCAAAGAGAACACCGTCCTATCGCAGCCGGCGATTGCGCGGAGCATCCAGAAGATCCGCGATATGTACGCGGAGAAGGGCTACTTCCTCGCCGAAGCGAAGGCCGAGGTCGTTCCCCAGAAGAACAACGAAGTTCTCGTCAAATTCACGATCACCGAACACAACCAGGTGACCGTCCGCCGCGTCACGTTCATCGGAAACAACAACGTCCCCGACGACGATCTCCGTTCGGTCATGTTCACCGGACAGACGAGCCTGCTTTCGTTCGGCTCGGGCGGCCCGTTCCGCCAGGACGCGTTCGAGCGCGACATCGCGATCCTGAGCGCGCTCTACTACGACCGCGGCTACCTCTCGGTGTCGATCAGCACGCCGCGGATCATGCTGACGCCGGATCGAAACGGCATCGAAGTCTCGATCACCATCGACGAGGGCCCGCGGTTCAAGATCCGGACGCTTCGTGTCTACGAGCGCGGCCCCGACGGCAGCGAGGTGGAGCCCATCGAGGGCCGGCGACACCTCCGGAACATGGTGAACGCGAAGAGCGGCGACTACTTCAACCGCGCCGCACTCCTCGACGACCTGAACGCGATCCGCACGATGTATCGCGACGCGGGCTACGCGAACGTCGAGGCGAATCCGGAGACGAAGCTCGACCCCGACACGCACGAGGTCGACGTCGTCGTCCCCATCGTGCGCGGGCCGATGGTCTATTTCGAGCGCATCGAGATCAGCGGCAACACCAAGACCCGCGACAAGGTGATCCGCCGCGAAATGGAGATCGTCGAGGGCGGCAAATTCAGCGAGAGCCTGCTCGAACGGTCGCGTAAGCGCATCACGGCGCTCGGCTACTTCGAGCGCGTCGACATCTCGACGAGCGAGGGCTCGGCGCCGAACCAGCTCAAGGCCATCGTCGAAGTGACGGAGCGCCCGACCGGCACGTTCCAGGTCGGCGCGGGCTTCTCCAGCATCGAAAATTTCATCGCGACCGCGCAGGTTCAGCAAGCGAACTTGTTCGGCAACGGCCAGAGCCTCGCGTTGAACGCGCAGATCAGCGGCCTCCGCACCCTGGTGAACATCCGGCTCTTCGAGCCGTACTTCCTCGACAGCAAGTTCAACTTCACCGTCGAGGCCTTCGACCAGCTCCGCGCGTATCAGGACTTCTCGCAGTCGAGCATCGGCGGTGACCTCACCTTCGGCTACCCGATCATCGATCCGGAGCTCCGCGCTTCGATCACCTACACCGCCGAGGTCGATCAGGTGTCGACGCAACCGGCGACCAGTTTCTTCGGCACGCCGAGCGCGGTCAGCCTGTTCACGGCGCTCCCGCTCGCGAACCTCTTCAACGACGGGTTCACGTCGAGCCTGCGCCCCGCCCTCACCTACGACTCGCGCGACAACCGCCTCTTCCCGACCAAGGGCATCTTCCTGAACCTCTCGACCGAGCTCGCAACCGCGGCGCTCGGCTCGCACAACCAGTTCTGGAGAAACCGCTTCACCGGCCATTATTACTACCCGCTCTTCGCCGGCATCGTCCTCAAGCTGAACCAGGAAGCGGGCATCGTGACGAGCCCGTCGCAGGACGGCGTGCCGATCTTCGCGCGCTTCTTCCTCGGCGGCATCTTCGACATCCGCGGGTTTCAGTTCCGCACCGTCGGACCGCGCATTCCGCTCACGAGCACCACCGATCCGAACAGCGCGCCGATCGCCAACGGCGCGGTCATCGGTGGCAACCTGATGTACTACCAGAACCTCGAGCTCGAGTTCCCGATCGTGGACGCGGTCGGCATCCACGGGGTGTTCTTCACCGACGCGGGCAACGCCTGGAACACCGAAAACGTCTATTGCAAGGCCGGCGGACAGGGCATTCCCTACGCCGTCACGAGCCCCTGTTTCAGCTTCCCCGGCGACCTCGCGAACATCCGGACATCGTGGGGCTTCGGCATCCGTTGGTTCTCTCCGCTCGGCCCTCTCCGGTTCGAATGGGGGTTCCCCTTCAAGCCGCTGCCCTACGAAGAGTCGAATGTGTTCGAGTTCACCATCGGCAACTTCTTCTGAGCCGTGATAACGTCGCGGCGTGCGGATCCGCTGTCTTACTGGGCTCGCGCTCTCGGCGTTCTTGATAGCCGGCTGCAGCGCAGATTCGGGAAATAAGCCAGGGCCGGCCGATTCCGGAACCGGTGGCGGCACGGCGACGGGCGGCAGCTCCGGAACCGGCGGCACGGCGAGCGGCGGCGCGGCCGCGTCGAGTGGCGGGGGCGCACCGGCGACCGGAACGGGTGGTGCACCGGTCGACGGCGGCGATCCGATCCTCGTCGGATGCGAGGCGCTCTGCGAGACGATCGCATCAGCGGGGTGCCCGAACGGCCCCGGACTCGTCGCCTGCGTCGAGAATTGCGTCGGCACGGCAAACAGCTGTCTCGCGGCGCAACGATGCTACGCGTGCACGGGAACGGCGCCCCGCATCGCGTGCTCGGACGCCGGCGTGCCGACCGTGCCGGATTGTCCGGCGTGTGCCGATATCTCGGACGAGTGCGCCGCGACCGATGCTTCGGTTCCCGACGCTTCGGTCCCCGACGCCTCCCTCGACGGAAGCGCCGACGCGAGCAACGGGGACGCGAGCGAGGCGAAACCGGACGCCGGAACCGAGCGCGACGCGTCGACTCGCGACGCCTCGCCCCACACGAACAAATAGCGCGCCACGAGGCGCGGACCGCGGGTCGCCGGCGCGTGCGGCGAGCCGGCTTTTTGGCGCGAAAATGCGCGCGCGAATGGTTGTCGCCGGGGGGCGTCCGAGGTAGTTCAACGGGCACTCTGAGTCGTTGTTTGCGGCGCGCGTTTACAGCGTGTCGCGCGACCTGGCTTCCTCTCCATGGCCAACGAGAACCCTACCGGTACGCCTTACGAAATCCCCGTCGGGATTCAGGACGAGATGCGCACCTCGTACCTGGATTACGCGATGAGCGTCATCATCGGGCGTGCGATCCCCGACGTGCGCGACGGCCTGAAGCCGGTGCACCGGCGCATCTTGTACGCGATGCGCGACATGCGGCTCAACGCGGGCGCCGCGTACAAGAAGTGCGCGCTCGTCGTCGGCGAAGTGCTCGGCAAGTACCATCCCCACGGCGACGCGAGCGTGTACGACGCGCTCGTCCGCATGGCGCAGCTCTTCAGCATGCGCCACCCGCTGATCGACGGGCAGGGAAACTTCGGCTCCGTCGACGGCGACCCCCCTGCAGCGTACCGATACACGGAATCGCGCCTCTCGCGCATCGCGGCGCAGCTCCTCGACGACTTCGACAAGGGAACCGTCGATTTCATCCCGACCTATGACGAGTCGAATCAGGAGCCCGTCGTCCTCCCGGCGGCGTTTCCGAACCTGCTCGTCAACGGCTCGGGCGGCATCGCGGTCGGCATGGCGACGAACATCCCGCCGCACAACCTGAACGAGGTGCTCACCGCGACGATCAAGCTCATCCGCGAGCCGGAAATGTCGTTCGAGGAGCTCATCGAGATCATCCCCGGCCCGGATTTTCCGACCGCGGGGCTCATCTACGGCCGTCTCGGGATTTATCAGGCCTACAAGACCGGTCGCGGCAGCATCACCATGCGGGCGCGCGCCATCACCGAGCAGGTCACCGGCACCGAGCGCGAGCAGCTCGTCATCATCGAGCTGCCGTATCAGGTCAACAAGGCCCGCCTCCACGCGAAGATCGGCGAGCTCATGCGCGACAAGCGCATCGAGGGCATCAAAGAGGCTCGCGACGAGAGCGATCGCGAAGGCATGCGCCTGGTCATCGAGCTCCGGAAGGACGTGTTTCCCCAGGTCGTCCTGAACCAGCTCTATCACCTGACCGACATGCAGGCGACGTTCGGCGTCATCAACCTCGCCATCGTGAACGGCCGCCCCGCCGTCCTCACGCTGAAGGACATCCTCGGGCATTTCATCGAGCATCGCCGGGACGTCGTGAGCCGGCGCACGCGGTTCGACCTGAACAAGGCCGAGGCGCAGCGCGAGATCGTCGAAGGGCTCGGCATGGTCACGACCGAGACCGACATCGTGATCAAGACGATCCGCGAATCGAAGGACCCCGACCACGCGCGGGTTCGCTTGATGGAGCTTCCACTTCGCGGGCTCGAGGCGTTCGTGCGCCGTGCCGGTCGGCCGGAAGACGAAATCCGCGCCGCGGCGGAAAAATCGGACTACCGCCTCAGCGAGCGACAGGCGAAAGCCATCCTCGAGATGCGGCTGTCGCGCCTCACCGGGCTCGAGCAAGACAAGCTCGCGCAAGAGTACGGCGCGCTGTGCGACGAGATCGTCCGCTTGAGCGCGATCCTCGCCTCCGAGGAGATCTTGATGGACCTCATCGTCAAGGAGCTCGAAGCAGTAAAGGACGCCTTCTCAGAGCCGCGTCGCACCGAGATCGTCGAGGACGAAGCCGAGATCCAGATCGAGGACCTGATTCAAGAAGAGCAGATGGTCGTGACCATCTCTCACCACGGGTACATCAAGCGAACCCCGCTCGCGACGTATCGCGCGCAGCGGCGCGGCGGCAAGGGAACCAGCGGGATGGAGGCGCGCGAAGACGACTTCGTCAATCAGCTCTTCATCTGCTCCACGCACTCGTTCGTGTTTTTCTTCGGAAACACCGGCAAGGTGTACGTGAAGAAGGTGTACGAGGTGCCGCAAGCGGCGCGGAACGCCAAGGGGCGCGCGATCGTGAACTTCATCGGGCTCGAAGAGGGCGAGCGCGTCGCGGCGATCACGCCGGTCGAAGACTTCAAGGACGGCCTTTTCGTGACGACCCTGACGAAGGGCGGGCAGATCAAGAAATCGCCGGTTCTCGACTACGTGAATTATCGCGAAAAAGGCATCATCGGCGTGAGCATCCGCGAGGACGACCAGCTCCTCAGCGCGGCGGTCACCGACGGCACGCGCGATTTTCTGATCGCGACGAAGAACGGCAAGAGCATTCGCTTCGACGAAGCGCAGGTGCGTTCGATGGGCCGCAACGCCGCGGGCGTCAAAGCGATCGAGCTCGACGATGACGACGTGGTCGTCGGCCTCGGCGTGACCGAAGAAGACCGGACCCACGTGCTCGCCGTCTGTGAACGCGGCTACGGCAAGCGCACGCCCATCGAGGAGTTTCGACAGCAAAACCGCGGCGGCAAAGGGATCATCCTCATCGACGCGAGCGAGCGCAACGGCCCGGTCGTCGGCCTCGCCTTGGTCGGTGAAAAGGACGAGGTCATGCTCGTCACCGATCGCGGGCAGACCATTCGCACGAGCGTCGTCGAGATCCGGGAGACCGGTCGCGTCGCTCAAGGCGTGAAGCTGATGAGCATCGACGACGGCGAGCGCGTCGTGGCGGTCGAATCGGTCAGCGAGGCCCACGCGGACGAAGTCGCCGATGCCGCGGCCGCAGCGGCGGCCGCTGCTGGCGCCACCGTCGATGTGCCCGGCGACGAGACCGGGATCGCCGACGGCGCGACCGTCACCGACGAGACGAGCACCGACGCGAGCAGCGACGGCAGCGACGACGACGGCACCGACGAGTCCGGTCCGTCGGGCGACGACGAAGGCTGATGGCCCGCTCGCGCGCCATTCTCGAGGCGGAGCAGACGTTCGCGCGGCTCCGCGCGGCTCACCCCGACGCCAAGACGGCGCTCGATCATCGGAGCCCGTTCGAGCTCCTCGTCGCGACGGTGCTCAGCGCCCAGACCACCGACGTCAACGTCAACAAGGCAACGCCGGTCCTGTTTTCTCGGTGGCCGAACGCCGAGGCGCTGTCGCGAGCCGAGCCGGGCGACGTCGAAAAAGTGATCGGGAGCCTCGGTTTTTTTCGCCAAAAAACGAAGAGCGTCATCGGCCTGTCGAAGGCCCTGGTCGAAAAGTTCGGCGGTGAAGTTCCGAAGACGCTCGCCGAGCTCGTCACGTTGCCCGGCGTCGGACGCAAAACCGCGAACGTCGTGCTCGGCGTCGCGTTCCACACGCCCGAGGGCGTGGTCGTCGACACGCACGTGCAGCGCTTGTCGCAGCGCCTCGGTTGGACCAAGGAAACCGAGCCGGAAAAGATCGAGCAAGATCTCATGCGTCTCTTCCCTCGAGAAGAGTGGGACGCGATCGGTCACACCCTGATTTTTCACGGCCGGAGGATCTGCACCGCGGCCCGTCCCGCTTGCGCGGCATGCCCGGTGAACGATGTTTGCCCGAGCGCCTTCAAGGCGGAACGCGTCGGGAGAAAACCGGCCAGAATCCGTCCCGATTCGAGCGCCCCCAAAAAGACGGCCCAGGCGAAGACTGGACCCAAGAAAACGGCAGCGGCGAAGTCGGCCGTCACCCAGAAGAACGCCGCGGCGAAGCGCGGCGCGGATAAGACGCGCGCGACGACCCCCGCCGCGACGAAGGCAACCGCCGCAGCGAAAACGAAGACCGCGACGAAGCATCGCAAGGCCGGAGCGCGGCGCTGAGGTTCGTGCTCCGCGCCACGGCGGCGGGCTCGCTGTTTTGCCTCGCCGCCTGCGGAGGTCGCACCCTCGAACGCGCTCCGGGAGCCGCGCCAGTCGCCGACGCAGGGCCATCGAACGCCGAAGGCGGCGCGCCACCGCCGGCGGCGCTCGCCCTCGCACGCGCCGAGTGTTCGTTGAAAGCGCGCTGCAACGGCGCCGCGCTCGACGCCTTCGACGGCGACCTGGACCTCTGCGCGGCCCGAACGAGCTTGCTGTACGCGTCGTGGCTCGCGGCTCCGGATACGACGCTCGCCGCGCTCGATCTCGCCCGCTGCGCAAGCGAGCTCGGCGACCTGGCGTGCGACCGCTTCCGAGAGAACGACCTTCCCGCGTCGTGCGATTCGGTCGGGCGCCGAACCGTGGGGAGGTCCTGTTTCTTCAGCGGACAGTGCACGACCGGCTATTGCCGGAGGTTCGTCGATCAGAGTCAATTTTTGTGCGGCGTGTGCGCCGACCGCAAGCTCGTGGACCAATCGTGCGACGCCTCGTATGACGAATGCAGCCCGGGGACGACGTGCGACGGGCAGGTGTGCGACCCCTTCGGCGCCCCCTCAGACCCCTGTCCGTGCGCGCCGACCGCGTATTGCGACGGCGGCCAATGCCGGTTCTTCGCGCAACAGGGTGAAGAATGCGCGGGCGCGTACGAATGCGACGCAGGGAACGACGAATACTGCGAGCCGTCGACGGGTACGTGTCAGAAGCGACCGCTCATCCGGCAAGGCGACACGTGCGACGGCATCGCGGTGTGCAGCGACGGCCAATGCATCGTGAGTAACCTCACCGCTCCGGTGTGCAAGCCGTGGCTCGACGACGGTAGCCCGTGCACCGACGCGCTCGGCAGCTTTTACTGCCGGAGTCCGGCCGTGTGCATTCGCGACATCTGCACCGTCCCCGAGCCGTCGCTCTGTCCGTGACTCAACGCGGGCGCTTCAGCATGCGCGACAGATCCTGACTCGCGGCGACCGCGTCGTAGGGATACTGCAAATCGAGCAGGGTTTGCGCGCCGGCGACCAGCGCGACGAGGAGCGTCGCGATCTGATCGGCTTGGACGTCCGGGCGCACCGTGCCCGCGCCTTGACCCTCGCGCACCGCGGTCGCGACGCGGCGCGCGCCTTCGCCGATGACCTGGACGGTTTGCTCTCGCACGCGCGACGAACGCGCGCACGCCGCGAGGAGCTGATGGAACTGAACGGTTCCGAGTGACGGCAAGGTGCCGGCAACGAGCGCCGTGACGTACATCTCGATGGTCCGCTCGAGATCGAAGGCCGCGTCGCCGGTCGCGATCACCGCGTCGAACAGCGCCTCGAGCTGCTTCGTCATGACGGCGATCAGGAAATCTTCGCGATCCTTGAAGTGGACGTAAAATGCACCGCGCGTGAACCCGGCGCGCGCGCAGATCGAGTCGAGGCTCGGCGCATCCAGGCCCTCTTCGGCGAACGCCGCGACGCCCGCGGCGATCAACGCCTCGCGAGTCTCCCGCTTCGAGTCGTCGCGCGACCGGCGCGGCAGCTCGTGTTTCGGCGGTTCGTCCTCGTCGGGGGGCATGCGCTATTTTCGACCCGCCGCCGCGCCGGGGTCGAGGCCGAATCGCGCGAGGAGCGCGTCGATCGCGCCGTCGACGTCCCGTCTCCCGGCGAGGACATCGTCCACGGCCGTCGAAAGATCCCCGGCGAGCGCATCCGCGACGAGCTCGGCGACCGAGTTTCGGAGCTCGGTTCCGAGGAGCGAGGCCACGCGGCGCGCGGTTCGGGCTCGCCCCTGCGGGGTCTCGTTCCACGCGCCGTGGTCGCCGATACGGCCGACCAGCTCGAGGACGCCGTCGCCGGTCGCCGCGACGGTCTTCACGACGGGTGGCGTCCATTCGCCGGCCCGCTCGCCACTCGATCGGTCGAGTCGCACCGCGGAATGGCCGTGCCCCGGCGTCGCCGGCGCAGAACCGGTGAGCGCGCCGAGCGCGAGCATATTTTCCAGATCGCGCACGGTATTGTCGGCGCCCGGGCGATCGGCCTTGTTCACCGCGAAGACATCGGCGCATTCGAGCAGGCCGGCCTTGACGGCCTGGATGTCGTCGCCTTGCCCGGGCGACACGACGACGACCGTCGTGTCCGCGACGAGCGTGACGTCGAGCTCGTCTTGCCCCACGCCGACCGTCTCCAAGAGCACGATCTTGGCGCCCCAAGCGACCAGCACGGCGGTCACGTGCCGAGCGGAACGCGACAAGCCGCCGAGCGCGCCTCGAGTCGCGAGCGAGCGAATGAACACCTCGGGGTCTTCGAAGTGGCGCTGCATGCGCACGCGATCGCCGAGGATCGCGCCGCCGGTGTACGGGCTGGTCGGATCGACGGCGACCACGCCGACGCGCTTTCCGACGGCGCGGTAAGCGCCGATGAGTCGGTCGACCAGGGTGCTCTTACCGGCACCGGGGCTTCCGGTGATCCCGATCACCGGCGCCGGCGCGCCGTCACGCGACAGCTGGGCGAGGAACGCCCGATAACCGGGAACTCGATCGTCGACGAGGCGACAGAGCCGCGCCGCGGCCCGCGTGTCTCCGGCGTGCACTCGCTCGATCAGGTCCGTCACGTGCGAACCTTTTCTCGCGGGCAGAGTGCCGTCAACGCCCCGGGGCGCGCTTTCGAGGCGTCGCGACGCGCGGCACGGCTTTCTGGGGCGCGGCCTTCGCGCGCTTCGGGGCCGCGTCGAGCAGCGCGAGGAGCCCGTCGAGGGCGAGCTCGTAGCTCTTCGGACCGAACCCCGCGACGCGACCTTTGACGACGGGGGCGATGGTCGACACGTGACGAAAGGACTCGCGCGCGTCGGGGTTCGAGATGTGAAGCTCGATCGCCGGGAGGGGCGATCCCTTCAGCGCGTCGTAGAGCGCGAACGACGTGTGCGTGTAGGAACCGGCGTTCAACAAGATGCCGTCGAAGCCGTCGTCGGACGCCGCGCCGATCCAGTCGACGAGCGAGCCCTCGTGATTCGATTGCCGGCACTCGACGTCGACTCCGCGGGCGCTCGCGAACACGCTGAGGTCGCCGTAGATCTCCGCGAGCGTTTTTCGTCCGTAGATCTCGGGCTCGCGCTTGCCGAGCCGGTCGAGGTTCGGGCCGCTGAGGACGAGGACGCGCACCCGGGCCGCGGCGCTCCGCTTCGAAGCCGCCATGCGCGCCGACTCTAGACCAGCTGCTCGAGAAACTTCGGAGCCGAGGTACGGAGCAGGTACCGGCCCTTGCCGAAGTTGCCCTCGGGCGAGAGCGCGAGCGCCAAAAAGTAATTTTGATCGAGTACGCGGATAAGCGTAATCATCTTCTCGCTCTTGAACGCGACCTCGTGGGTCGACCCCGCATCGAGCATCTCGGTAGCCCGCTGAATGGCCTTCACGACCACGCTGATCTCCGCCCCGACGGCTTCGATGTCAAAAGGCGTCCCGTCCTTCGAGTAGACCTCGAGCGGAATGCCTTCGAAGTCCATCAGGAGCCCGGCGAGGCCCCCGTCGGTTCCTTCCACGACGCCCTTCAGGGCCTCCTTGAACATGGCCTTCAGAGTACCTGCTTTCCCAGGGCGAGTGAATGTTTCGCCGGGGTTAGGGCCGTTTGACCCCGATAAAACGACCGATCCAAGCCGAAAACCTGGCTCGCCCACCTTGACCCCCCTGTCACCGAGCGGCTACCTTCGCCGCGCCTGTGGGGACCAAGCGTTTTGGTACCCCTCGGAACACGAGTAAGTCCATGCGAGCGAAAGCGGGCGATCCGCCTCGCACGATGCCCCAAAAAATCCTCGCGGGACGCGCCGACGACCCGCTCTTGGGCGGTGATCTAGTCCAGCTCAAAGTGGACCAGGTCATCCTCGCTCGGGAGCCCCATCGCGCGATCTTCGAGGCCGAACGCCTTGGCATGAAGCGGGCGGTCGTGGAGCTCGCACTCGCCTACGACACGGAATGCGTCACCATCGCGGACGCGCCCGAGCCGCCGCCCCTCAGGAACGCACTTCAGTACGGCGTGCTCGTCGCGAGGCCCGGCATCGGATTCCCTGCCGCGGTTCATCTCGAGCGCTTTGCCGCCCCGGCGCGGCTCGCGGTCACCGACGACCCCCGCATGGCCGCCGTCGGCGGCGCGGGAATGCTCACTCTGGTCGTCGCCCCTTCGCAGATCGGCGAAGTGCTGGTGCGCGGCTCGATCTGGCTTCGCCCGCCGCGCAGCGTGCAGGTGCTCCTGTCCGGCCGCGTGCGGCCCTTCGTGTGCGTGCGCGACGTCGCGCTCGAGTTGCTCCGGCGCGGCCTCGGCGACGTCATTCAGCGCATCGATCGCGAACACTCCGCGCCCGTCGTCCTCGAGTTCGCCGGGCCGAGCGCTCGCCTGCTGTCGGTTCCCGAGCGAGCCGTCTTGTGCGGGCTCGCGCCGCAGCTCGGCGCGGCCGGCGCGGTCTTCGTCAGCGACGAAAAGACGGAAGTGTACCTTCGCGATCAACGTCGCTCGAAGGCGCACCGCGCGCTCGTTCCGGATCCGGGCGCGCCCTGCGACGACGTCATTACGATCGATCTCTCCGCCGTCGATCCGCTCGTCATGGACGAAGCGGGCGTGGTGCGTCCGGTTCGCGAGCTCGACGGCAAACCGGTGCACCAGGTCATCCTCGGTGGAGACTCGGGCGCGTCGCTCCGCGATTTGCTGGCCGCCGCGGCGCTCTTGAAGAGCAAGAAGGTGCCGCCGAGACTCGACTTCCTGATCGCGCCGCCGTCGCGGCAGGTGCTCGAAGTGCTCGCGAAATCGGGGGCACTGGTCGATCTCATCGCGACGGGAGCGCGGCTCATCGAGCCCGATCACCGCGTCCTCAGCTCGGAGCTGTATCCGCCACCGAGCACCGGCCTGTCGCTCCGCACGTTCGACCTCGACCCCGGGATGCCGAAAAATCGACGCTTCGTCGTCGCGTCGGCGGAGACCATCGCGTACGCGATTGCAACCGGGCAGGTCGGCGATCCGCGGAGCTTCAAGCGGCCGGTCCGCGTCACCGTGCCGCGCGCGCTGCCGACCGACGACGTGCTCGTCGTTCGTAAGTCGAAGGGCAAGGGCAAGGCCGATTCGCAAGAGCGCCAGGAAGACCCTTCCTCGGGCGCGTCGCGCCGAGCGTGGCACGGAGCGGCGACGCTCGAGTTGCTCGCGGAGTTGAAGACCCCCGAACGTCCGAGCGCGCTCTTGCTCGCGACGCTCGACGACGTGCGCTGGGCGGCCGACCGCGCAGCGACGCTCGCACCGAACCTGCGCGTCGTGATCGCGCCGTACATTCCGAGCGGCACCGTGCCGATCTTCGCAGGCCTCGGCATCATCGCGCTCACCGGCGACGGCACCGCCATCAAGGCGCTCGCCAAGACGACGAGCCTCGACGTCCCCGATCCCGAGTCGTGGAACGGCGCCGAGACGATCAAAATCTCGGCCGGCGATCAAACCGTCGATTTGAAGTGGCTCGCGGTCGGTGTCGAACGCAAGTGGACCACGACGGGCACCGCGAGCGAGCCCGAAGCGAAAGCCTGAGCGCCCGTCGCCCGGCCAGCGTCTTGACGGCGCGCGCCGGATCGTCGAAGTCGATTCGCCATGTCGGATCGACCTTTTCGCATTCTCGGTGTCCAACAAATCGCCGTCGGCGCGCTCGACAAGTCGGAGCTCGCCCGCTTCTGGATCGACGTGATGGGGCTCACGCGAACCGGGAATTATCGCAGCGAAAAAGAAAACGTCGACGAGGACATCGCGCGCATCGGCGTGGGCCCGCTGTCGGTCGAAGTCGACTTGATGCAGCCGATCGACGCGGAAAAAAGCCCCAAGGTGCACGTTCCCGCGCTGAACCATTTCGGTCTCTGGGTCGACGACCTCGCGAAGGCCGTCGAGTGGCTCGGCAAACAGGGCGTTCGCTTCACGCCGGGGGGCATCCGCAAAGGCGCCTCGGGTTACGACGTCTGCTTCATTCACCCGAAGGGCAACGACGAGTCCCCCATCGGTGCCGGGGGAACGCTGGTGGAGCTGGTGCAAGCGCCGCCGGACGTGATCAAAGCCCTCGGCGGCTGACGACCGCGTCCCCCCCTTGCCATCGTGCACGAGGCGGCGCGATATGTGCGCCCATGAAGAAAGCGCTCGTCGCCGTCAGCTCGGTCTCGCTCCTCGGAATTCTCTCCGTCGCCTGTGGCGGAACGTCCCCCGAGGCCGCGCCACCGCCGGCCCCGAGCGCGGTGCAACAGCTCCCGAACATCGAGCCGCCGACGCCACCACCGAGCGCCGACGCCGGGCTTCCCGCGCAAGCAGCCGCCGCCCGGACGGCGACGGCCGCGACCGGTGAAGACGCGGCGCCGACGGCGCAAGATTGGGCGGACCTCGACAAGTCGGCATCGGCCGAAGACGCGCGGTTCACGCCGGAGCTCCACGCCGAGGCGAAGAAGGCCGCGTCCGCGTCGTATCCGAGCACGAAGGCCGCGCTCGCGGCGCTCCTCAAGAGCCCCGTTCGAAAGCCAGGAAATCCCGAGCGCGACAAGTATCGTCACCCGCTCGAGACCCTCACGTTCATCGGGCTCACGCCGAAGATGACCGTGCTCGAGTACGGCCCCGGCGAGGGCTGGTACACCGAGCTCCTCGCGCCGATGCTCGCCACGAAGGGCAAGCTCATCGTGACGACGTCGGATCCGAACGGACCGAAGACCGAACGCGGTACTCTGGGCGGCGTCCGTTTCCAGCGCTTTCTCGGCAAATCGCCGGAGCTCTTCGGCAAGGTGCAGAGCGACGTCGTCGACGGCAAAAAGCCGGGCCTCGCCGAGGACGGCACCCTCGACGCGGTGCTCGTCTTTCGCGGCCTGCACGGGATGGAGCAACAAGGCAAAGTCGCCGACTGGCTCGCCGCGATCCATCACGCCCTCAAACCGAACGGCATCCTCGGCATCGAGCAACACCGCGCGCCCCTCGGCGCCGACCCGGTCGCGAGCGCCAAGAACGGCTACTTGCCCGAAGCGTGGGTCATTCAGCAAGTCGAAGCCGCGGGCTTCAAGCTCGCCGGCAAGAGCGAGATCAACGCGAACCCGAAGGACACCAAAGACTACGCCGCCGGCGTGTGGACCTTGCCGCCCACGTTGCGATTGAAGGACAAGGATCGCGACAAGTACCTCGCCATCGGCGAGAGCGATCGCATGACGCTCAAATTCGTCAAAGTCGGAAAATAGCGCTCGTGGCCCTCGAGCTCGTCGCACTCGTCTACTCGCCGTATTCGGAACGCGCGCGATGGGCGCTCGACCACCAGGGCGTCGAGTATCGCTTGCTCTCGTACGTGCCCATCGTAGGAGAGCCCGCGCTCCGCCTTCGGCTGCGGCGTTTTTCCGGGCGCGTGACGGTGCCCGTCCTCTTCGGGGCGGGCGAGCCCATAGTCGATTCGACGGAGATCGCGCGCTTTGCCGATCGACGGGGTGTTGGTGCGAATTTGATCCCGGCGGACTCCACGCCGGAGATCATGCGCTGGGTACGCGACGCGGATCGCGCGCTCTCCGCGGGGCGAAATCTCGTCACCCTGCGCACCGGACGAAGTCGCGAGGCGCTGGTCGAGAGCTTGCCGCCGCCCCTGCGTCGCACCGGACCCGTGGGCCTCGCCATTGCGCGCTCCGGTGTGGAGCTTTTCACGCGAAAATACGGGCTCGCGACTCACGACGTCGCCGAGGACGTCGACGACATTTCGCGATTTCTCGAGTCGTGGCGCAAGGCCATCGCCGGCAACGAGGTCCTTCTCGGTTCGTTCTCGTACGCCGACATCGTCGCGACGTCGGTGCTGCAGCTCGTCGAGCCCGTCGACGACCGATTCATACCGCTCGGCCCCGCCACGCGCGACACGTGGCGCATCCCCGAGCTCCGCACGCGCTTCGACGATCTGGTCGCCTGGCGCGACGACATTTACGCCAAGTACCGCAAGACGCCGGCGAGCGACGCGAACCGCGATTGAGCGGCGCCGCCCGCGCGGGAAGTGAGCGCAAGGGCCGCTGGCGGACAACTTCCGTCACGGCAGCGGCGGTAGCGCGAGCACGACGAACCGCGGCGCCCACCGGTCCGGATCGGCGGCGCGACGGGAAGCGGCGTCCGTGGAGAGCGACGTCGCTGAATACGAGAGTGCGATCGTCCCGGGCGGCGCAGCGAGGGCGGGATGAAGATGCACCGCGCAGAACATGTCCGGGTCGGCCAGATCGCAGGTCGCGATCGGGATCGGGGCCGACCAAGGGCCCTCGGGTGACAGGCCGCTTCGGAGCTCTATCGTGCGCGCGAACGGCGCAACATAAGCCATGAGCCAGCGTTGCTCGCCGGCAAGCCACGCGAGATCGACGGAGCTTGGACCCGTGGTCATGGGCCACGCATCGTCGACTCGCGGGGACCAGCGGCCGCCACCGACGTAATAGGCGTAGGCGCTTTCGTCGCCGGCCGCTCCCAGCGCAGCGCGCGCAACGAAGCAATCGGCGTCGAGATACCGCGCCGCCCGGCAGCCGAGCGCATAGACGTCGCCGTCGAGCATCGCCGCGGCGCTCCCATATGCGGGGCGGTCGCTCGTCCAGAGCAGGCTCGGGCTCGGACGGAACGGGCCACCGGCCATGGTCTCGGTGGCAACGCCGATGCTTCCCCTCGGATCGAGGTAATAAAGCAGCGACGCCCCTTCCGCCGTTACGCCGGAAAGGGGAGCGAGCGTCGGAGGAGCGAGTGCGGAAGTTGGACTTGCGTCTCGGAGGTGGACGCCGGCGAGGCAGTCGTCGAGCGACGCCGGAGCTGGTGCAACGAACGCGAGCGAAGCGACGTCCATGCCGTCCGCGACGGCGTCATCGACGATGAGGAGCACGTTTCCGTCTGCCTGCGGTAGCGAACGCACGGCGCCGGTCACGGCGGCGACGCCGGCTACGCTCCGGAACGGGTTGCACCCGACGACCACCGGAGGCGCGGGGGCGCTCGAGGCAGGTGCCGCCGGAGTCTCGCCGAGGTCGCCGCCCGCGAGCTCGGTGGAACACGCGCAAAGCGACGCGATGGCGATGACTGCCATGCACGCCTCAGAAGAGTGCATAGCGCACCCCCGTCGACAGGCGGAGTTCCCGCTCTTGCACGAGCAGGCCCTTGCCGTTGCCTCCGTCGAACGACGCGAACGGAGTCAGCTCGCCGACGCGGCCAGCGCACGCGACGCCGAGCATGGCGCGGAAGAACTGGCCGTCCTCGACGAAGGGGTCGTGCGGAAACAGATGCTCGCCGAAAAGGGCGAGCTGCGGCGCAACCCGGCGCGCCAGTTGCCAGCGCACGATGAGCTCGGCGCCCGGCGCATTGACCAACCCCTCGTGGAGCGTGTCCGCGACGGTATCGGAGGCTACCTGGGCGCCGAAGATCAACGGAAGCTCGTTGAAGTAGATCCGATCCTGCCAGCGCATCGTGATCGTGACGGCTCGCCCGAGCGGCAGGCGCTCGGCGACGTCGATCGCGACGAAATTGCCACCGCCTCCGAACGGGATGGCAAGAGGCCCGGGCGGAGCGAGCGTCGACGCCGAACCGTTGGTCCGATGATCACTCTCGTGTCCGACGACGAGCGAAAGCTCGAGGTCGCTGCCCGGAACGAGCCACGCTCTCGCGGCTTCGGGAAGTTCCAGCGCGAACGACACGCCAATCAGTCCGCGCCACAGCTCGGCCGGCGGAAAAAACCGGTGGCTCGTTGCGTTCTCCAACGCGACGAGCGCGTACATGCCGAGGCGAAACGTCGCCTTCGGTCGGCGGATCTCCAGAAGACCGGGCTCGGCGCCGATCGATCCTTGAGCTCGCGGACCGTAAGCGTACTCGAAGACGGCGGCGTCGCGAGACGCGGAGGTCGAGCGCGGAATGGCTCGGGCTTGCCCGGGAAGCCAGGTCGCGCCCGGCGTCGCGTCGTCCGCCGACGCTTCACCGACACGGACGATCCACGCAACGCCGAGGAGTGCCCCGACAATCCGGCAGGTCATCGGATATTCACCCGCACGAAGCGCGGATAGTAGAGATCGGCCGCGACGTAAGTTGCCACGAGGTCCGCTCCGCCGAGCCCCGGGTGTCCCTTGCCCGCGTAGACGTTGGTCTCGCCGTCGCGAGATTCCGGAGGGCGGAAGAAGGATTCGGGAT
The DNA here is from genome assembly GCA_964506835.1 of uncultured Polyangiaceae bacterium. Taxonomy (GTDB): domain Bacteria; phylum Myxococcota_A; class Polyangia; order Polyangiales; family Polyangiaceae; genus DASZVB01. Next base: position 105,067 of record CAZDNG010000011.1, on the reverse strand, counting down.
CGCTCCAGGGTCCTTCGAGGGCAGGCGCCGTGCGCAACGCCAGGGTCGTCGCGCCGTAGCCTTCGCTCTCCACGGCGATGTACGGAGCCAACGTTCCCCCACCTTGCACCGACAACTCCGAAGCGGCTTCGGGCATCACGACGGCGGGGCCATCGGCGCACGACGTGCTCCACTCGCCGCCGCACCACCACTCCGGCGACGAGAGATCGCCCGCAGCGGCGTTCGTGGTCGTCCAGCGCGAGACATACACGTCATGCGTCGAATCGCCCGTCTCGGCGTAGCCGTACAGATGGTCGTCGGCGACGAGCACGGCAGCGCCCGGCCGAATGTCGCCTCGATGCGGCGGTAGCTTGGCGTCGTGCACGACCCAATCGCTCGGGTCGTCGTCGGGATCGTCGACGACGAGGGCGCGCCAATCGACGGCCTCGAAACCGCTCGGATCGCCCGACGGCGTCTGGATGCGCGCATAGAAAATCACGAGCGCTTCGCCCACGCGAGCGCCGCCGCCGGGCCAAAACCAATCCTCGCCGTCCTCGGGGACGAAGGACCGAGGAGCGCCGTTCTCGTCGACGCCCCAGCTGAATTCCATGAACGCGCGGCTCGGATCGGGGCCCGTTTGGACGGCCAGGGTATTGCGCAAGAACAGCGCATCGCTCGAGGTCCCTCCGGGTTCTCGCGCGAGAAACGTGTCGCCGAAGAGCCACAAGAAGCGCCCTCGGCCCAAGTCGACGGAGTAAGCGCCGTCGGCGCCGAGCCATCGCGGATCGGAATGAAACAGAGCGTCGGCTTCGGGCCAATTCTCGGCGGTCACGCGGGGTGCCGGACCCGTACACGACGCAACGAGAGATGCGGCGAGAACGACTCGGCTCGCGAGGCAGGCACTCAGCGCCTTCGGCTCGAACACGGCGCGCTCATCCTGAAGCCGGTGCCCGAATGAAGCGAGCGACTTTTCGCGTCGCGGCGCAGGCGTCGACGGTCGTCGAGAAGATCGGCCCTATCGTTCGCAGTGAACGTCTTTACCCCTTCCCGATCAAATCCAAGATCCGCCGCGCCGCCGCAGTGGGCGTGAGCGTCTTTTCGACGATGCCTCGCTCCGACTCGACGACCGCCCGCGCGACGTCGGGGCGCGCCAAAAAACGCGTTTTCAGCCCGTGCTCGAGGAGCGACTGGAACCAGCGATGCTGCTGATGCCCGCGCTTCTTTTCTAGCTCGCCGGACTCGGTCGTCTGGTTCCGATGGCGCACGACGGCGTCCCAGATTTCGGCGATCCCCGACCCCTCCTGGGCGCTCACCGTGAGCACGGGCGGTTCCCACGACGCGCCGGCTCGCATGAGGTGGAACGCGGCCTGGTATTCGGCGCGCGCGCGCGTCGCGGGCCCGACGTTGTCTCCGTCCGCCTTGTTGATGGCGAGCGCATCGGCGAGCTCGAGGATCCCCCGCTTGATGCCCTGAAGCTCGTCGCCCGCGCCGGCGAGCATGAGCACGAGAAAAAAATCGACCATCGACGCGACCGCATACTCCGATTGCCCCACGCCGACGGTCTCGACGAGGACGACGTCGTAGCCCGCCGCTTCGCAGAGCAACATGGCTTCGCGAGTTCGGCTCGTCACGCCGCCGAGCGTTCGCCCCGCCGGGCTCGGACGGATGAACGACGCTTCGGCTGCAGAGAGCCGCGGCATCCGCGTCTTGTCGCCGAGGATGCTGCCGCCGGAGAGGCTGCTCGACGGATCGACGGCGAGCACCGCGACCCGGTGCCCTCGCTCGATGAGAAAGAGTCCGAAGGCTTCGATGAAGGTGCTCTTGCCCACGCCGGGAACGCCGGTGATGCCGACGCGTGACGCGCCGCCGGTGCGCGGCAAGAGTCGCTCGAGCAAGAGCTGCGCGGCGTTCTGGTGGTCGTCGCGCGAGCTCTCCGCGAGCGTGATGGCCTTGGCGAGGCTCCGGCGATCTCCGGACACGAGGCCGCGCTCGAGGAGGTCGAGCTCTGCCGACGTCATGGTCTCCTCGTCACCCGGCCGCGGAGTGATGCTGCATCAGCAGATTGAGCACGCGCCGCGCGGCCACGGGAACGGGCGTCCCGGGACCGAAAATGTCGGCCACGCCGGCTCGCTTCAAAGCCTCGTAGTCCTGCTGCGGAATGACGCCACCACAGGTGACGAGAATGTCGGACCCGCCGAGCCGCTGCAGCGCGCCGATGAGCTCCGGCACGAGCGTCGTGTGGCCCGCGGCCTGGCTCGAGACGCCGATGACGTGGACGTCGTTTTCGACGGCCTGGCGCGCGGCTTCTTCCGGCGTCTGAAACAGCGGCCCGACGTCGACGTCGAACCCGAGATCGGCGAACGCCGTCGCGATGACCTTCGCGCCACGATCGTGGCCGTCCTGGCCCATCTTCACGACGAGCATGCGGGGCCGCCGTCCGTCTTGGGCCTCGAACGCAGCGATGTCGCTGCGGAGGGCCTGCCACTCGCGGTCGTCGGTGTAATGACCGCCGTAGACGCCGGAGATGCTCTTGGTCTCGGCTTGATGACGGCCCCACACCTTCTCGAGCGCGTACGAGATCTCGCCGACGGAGGCCCGCGCGCGCGCCGCGGTGATCGCGAGCTCCAGCAAGTTGCCCTGCCCCGACTCGGCGGCGCGAGTCAGCGCGGCGAGCGACTCTTCGACGGCCCGCGGTTCGCGGGTCTTCCGGATGTGCTCGAGCCGCGCGACCTGTCCGTCGCGGACCTTGCTGTTGTCGACGACGAGGATGTCGACTTTCTCCACCTGGTCGGCGGGCACCACGTACTTGTTCACGCCGACCACGACGTCTTCGGCGCGATCGACCCGAGCCTGGCGCTTGGCCGCCGCTTCTTCGATGCGAAGCTTCGGCATGCCGGTCTCGACGGCGCGAGTCATGCCGCCCATGGCCTCGACCTCGTCGATGATCGACTGCGCTTTTTCGGCGAGCGCGTTGGTGAGCGACTCCATGAAATACGAACCGCCCCAGGGGTCCACCGTCTTCGTGATGCCCGCTTCGTGTTGGAGCACGAGCTGCGTGTTGCGCGCGATACGCGCCGACGTGTCGGTCGGGAGCGCGATGGCCTCGTCGAAGGCGTTGGTGTGCAGGCTCTGGGTGCCGCCGAGCACCGCGGCCATCGCTTCGATCGTCGTGCGGATGACGTTGTTGTAAGGGTCCTGCTCGGTGAGGCTCACCCCCGACGTCTGACAGTGCGTCCGCAGCATCATCGAATCCGCTTTTTTCGGATCGAAGTGCTTCTTCATCAACGTCGACCACAAGAGACGCGCCGCCCGGAGCTTGGCGATCTCCATGTAGAAGTTCATGCCGATGGAAAAGAAGAACGAGAGGCGCGGCGCGAACTCGTCGACCTTGAGTCCCTTCGACATCGCCGCTCGGACGTATTCGAGGCCGTCGGCGATCGTGAACGCGAGCTCGAGCTCGCACGTCGCGCCGGCTTCCTGCATGTGATAGCCGGAAATCGAGATCGAGTTGAACCGCTGCATGTGGCGGCTCGTGTGCTCGATGATGTCCGCGACGATCCGCATCGAGGGCTTCGGCGGATAGATGTACGTATTTCGGACCATGAACTCCTTCAGAATGTCGTTCTGAATCGTCCCGGTCAGCTCTTCTTGTTTGGCGCCTTGCTCTTCGCCGGCGACGATGAACATGGCGAGCACCGGCAAGACGGCGCCGTTCATCGTCATCGACACGCTCATGTCTTTGAGCGGAATGCCGTCGAAGAGGATCTTCATGTCTTCGACGGAGTCGATCGCCACGCCGGCCTTGCCGACGTCGCCGGTCACGCGCGGATGGTCGCTGTCGTAGCCGCGGTGCGTGGCCAGATCGAACGCGACGCTGAGCCCCTTTTGCCCCGCGGCGAGGTTACGTCGGTAAAACGCGTTCGACTCTTCGGCGGTCGAGAAGCCCGCGTACTGGCGAATCGTCCAGGGCCGTTCGGTGTACATGGTGGCCTTCGGGCCGCGCAGAAACGGGTACGCCCCCGGGATCGTGTCCGCGAAGGGCAGCGCGTCGACGTCCGCGTGCGTGTAGAGCGGTTTGACGTCGATGCCCTCGGGCGTGTGCCACACGAGCTCATCGGGCGAGGCGCCCTTTCTGTCCTTCTCGGCCAAGCGGCGCCAAGCGTCGACGTCTGCGGTTTTCTTCGAGTCAGAACTCATGAACGATTTGCTCCGAGCGCGGGGAATCCAGGCGAGTGACTACCGCGACCGTGAGCCGCAATCAAAGCAGCTTATTTTTTCCGCTCACGCGATACGGCGCGTCGCGTCGCGGGGAACGTCGCGAAGGAATGCGAGGCAGGGCTTCGCAGATTCGCTTCGCTACCGCTTCCGCTCGCGGACCATGCGCTCGAGGGCGCGGCCGGCGGCCTGACCGAGCTCGGTGGCTCGGCGAGTCGTGAGGTACGCGGTGCGGAAACCGGCAAGGACGTACAGAAGCGCGGCGCGACCGGACACGGTGACGGTCCCGACGGCAATCTCTTCCTTCGGGTTCCCGAGGAGCGCGGCGAGCTCGGCGTGGACCGGCGTCTCCGGCAACGGACCCAGGTATTGCCCGGTCTTCACGGCGGTCGAAAGGACGCTGGCGCTGTCCGTCGGCACGATCAGGGCGCGCACTTTCGAGCGCGACGCAGCGTCGTTCGACTCGCGACCCTCGAAGACGCGGCCTCGCACGGCGAAGGCGACCACGCGGGTTGCCACACGAGTGAGCGCGTTGACGAGCATCCGGGTGAGCTCGTCGGGGGACGAAGCGTCGTCGAAATCGACGGGCTCGGCGCGAGTCGAGCTCGGTGGCGAGCTTCCGACGGCCTTCGGGGTGCCGAACGCCGCTGTGCTGCGAAGCGCGCCGCCCGGCGCCCCTTCTCGAACGGCCGATGTCGGAGTGCCGAACGTCGCGGTGGCGTGGCGCTCCGCGACGGACGACGCGGGGGTGCCGAGAATTTCCGTCTTGGGCTGCGCCGCGAACGGCGTTCCCTGGGGCACGGTGATCGGCGGCGTGGTGATCGGTGCCGCGCCGACCGGCGGCACGCTGCTTGGCGCCGTGATCGGGATCCGGAGCGGCCCGGGGACCGGCACCGAGGGCGGCGACACGCTCGCCGGCGAGCTCGGCACCGTCGCTCGGATGCTCGCCGGCGCTGGCGCGAGCGACCGCGGGCGCGTGAGCGTGATCACCGGTTCGGCGACGATGGGCCCGGGCACGCGCGACGGCTCGATGCTCAGGCGCACCAGAGGGATCGGCGGCTCGCTCGCGGGCGACGACGGCGCGAGCGGCGCCAGCGACCCGCGGGGTCGATCGTGCGTGCGGATCGCGTCGAGGACGGCGGCGAGCGGCGCGCCGAGAATCTCGACCTTGCCGCCGAGGTGAAACCCGAACTCGCTCGCGACGTGGGTGTCCGACGGATCGGCGGACACCACGCGAAAATCTCCGGTCTCCGGATTCTGGCCGATCGGCACCGCGGCGAGCGCGGCGCAGAGACCGCGCGGCAGGTCCTTCATCAGCTCGAGATCGACGGTGAAGCTCGCGACCGATCCGAAGGAAGTGCCGTGCGCGAGCTCGGCACCGAGCCGCGTCTCGAGCTCCGCGTGCCCCTCGATCAACGCTTCGAGAAAGGCGAGACGCCGCGTCACGTGGGCGAGGAGCGCGCGGTTCGCTTCGTCGGCGGCGATGGCCCCTTCCCAAACCAGTCGGCGGGCAAGGGCTACCGTCATCGAACCCGATACTAACTGGATTTACCAGCCGAGGTCGAGCGCCGGTACGCCCGCGGGCTCAGGCCGGTCCAGCGCCGGAACGCGCGGGTGAAGTTCGCGGCATCCGAGTACCCGACCCGCCGCGCGACCTCTTCTACGGAGAGATCGACGGACCGCATGAGGAGCAGCGCCTCTTCACGGCGCTGGGCGTCGATGAGCTCCGAAAACGACGTACCGAGCGCACTCAGGCGTCGCTTCAAGGTCCGTTCGGACAGGTGCAACCGCTTCGCCATTTCCTCGAGGGTCAGTTCGAGCCCGCCCGCGGCGATCGACGCTTGCACGCGCTGGACGAGCTGAGCCTCCTGCCCGAGCGCGTCGAGGGCGCGCTCGCACTGCTCGCGAGCGACGCGTTGGGTCGCCCGGTCGGCCATGACGAGGGGGAGCTCGAGAATGGCTCGATCGAAGACGACCTGATTCGTCGGCTGGCCGAACCTCACGCGCCCGGGGGAGAAACCGGAAAAACGGGAATAGTACGCCGGCTCGTCGAACGCGAAATCGGCGTCGCCCTGCAGCTCTTTACCGGTGAGCGCGTTGCCGATCTGCCAGATGCCGACCAACAGCGAGACCAGGAGCACGTCGCGCGCCGAACCGAGCGACGCGCGTTCGTCGACGACGAGCGCGGCCTTGTCGCCGAGCTCACGAAGCGAGAGCGAGAGCGCGTTCGTCCGCGTGGGAGCGAACCGCGTCGCGACTTCGAGCGCCTCTCGGATCGTCGAAGCCGTCATCGCCGCGACGCCGAGGTCGCCATGCACCGCGATGCGCATTTGAAGGCCGAGGTGAAAGCCGATGCCGGGCTCGCCCGACAGATCGCGCGCCCGCGCGACGACGCGCTCCATCAGCGGGAGCGCGATGCTCGCGCCGGGTTCCGAGAGCGATTGCACCGACAAGCCGAGTCCGTCGAGCGCCTCTTCGGGCGGCACGCTCCATCGCGCCAGCAACTCGACGAGCTGCAACGCGTGAACCGCGGGAAAGGTCGGCTCCATGACGAGGAAGGCCCAAAAATCCCGGCGCCCATGAGGAATGGCCCCAAAGGACAGGAACTTGGCACACGCTAACCTGTCGAGATCGGACCCGCCAGCGCACGTTGAAAACCATGACGTCCCACGCGAGCCTGCCTCAAGTCCGAAACGTACGGTTCGAGATCGGCCCCGAGGTGCCGCGGTACTGGCACGGCGGTCGCCGGTCGGTCACGGCGTTCTTCAACAATCTGTCCGTGTTCTTCCCCGAAGGAGAGCGCTTCTTCATCGCGAGCGTGAAGGCGCATCGCGACTTCATTGTCGACGAGCGCCTCAAGGCCGAAGCGAAAGCGTTTTACGCCCAGGAAGGCATCCACAGCCGGGAACACGTTCGTTACAACACGCTCCTTCGCGAGCAGGGCTATCCGGTCGAAGCCATGGAAGGCCGCATCGGCCGACTCCTCGGCCGCGTCTCTCGCCGGGTGCCGTTACGAAAGCAGCTCGCGGTTACCGCCGCGCTCGAGCACTTCACGGCGCTGATGGCACACCTTCTGCTCCGTGATCCGACCATCCTCGCGGGTGCGCATCCGGTGATGGCGAATCTCTGGCGCTGGCACGCCGCCGAGGAAAACGAGCACAAGGCCGTCGCGTTCGACGTGTACGTCGCGGCTGGTGGTACGTATTCCGAGCGCGCGGTCGTGATGGTGTTCGCGACCCTGATTTTCTGGGTGAAGGTGGTCGAGCAACAGCTCCGGTTGATGGCCGCCGACGGCATGCTGTTCTCGGCGAAAGAGTGGCTCGCGCTCGGCAAATTCTTGTTCGTGTCTCCGGGCGCGCTCCGCGGGCTCGCCCCGCTCTACTTCGCGTACTTCCGTCGCGACTTTCACCCGTGGCACCTCGACAATCACGCGCTCCTCGACGATTGGAAGCGCGACTTCGACAAAGCCGGCGCGAGCGCCTACGGAACCTGAGACTGACTCACGCGGTCGACCCCCACGGTTGACGGGTGCGGAGCTCCGCGACGCTCACCTCGCCTTCTTCGATGAGGCCCGTCTTCGCGTCGTGAATGCGATAGTGCAAGGTCCGTCGAAAGAGCGGCTCCGATTCGACGAAGATGCACCGGAGCTCGCCCGGTTCGAAGCCGCACTGGCTCTGGATCGCGCGAAGGAGCTGTTCGCGATGCAAATGGCCGTCGCCGAAGTTCCAGCCGAGCACCATCCCCGCCACGATTTCGCCGTCGAGCCACTCGTACTCGGTGAGGTCGTCTACGGCTTTGGGGACGAGCGCCGCGAGCGCGCGCCCGTGTAAATGCATGAGCCGGAACGCGATGACCTTCCCGACGAGACCGACGGCCGTGCGTTCGTCGTAGAGCGTCTTCAGTTGGTCGTAGATCCACGGCGCGGTCTTCTTCACGCGCGAGAGCTTTTCGTAGCTCTTGCCGCGAAAGAGCCACACGCTGTAGGCCCAATTGCCCGCGTAGTAGCGCATGGCGAGCAGGAACGGCACCTTGTCGGGGAACACGTTTCCGGCGAACGGAACCACGACGCACATCACGGCGACCACTACGGCCACCGGCGTGGTCATATCGAGCACGCTGACCATGGCGTTCTTCCAAAATAAAAAGAAGCCGCCATACACCATCATGAAGTTCCACTCGATCGGGACGCCCATGGGCACGTTGCTCGTGATGAAGCCATGGAGCCCGAGCATGAGCAGAAGACCGAACACGGTTTGCGGCCCGCCGTGGGCGGTCAACAGCACGACGGGCACCGAGAGCTCGAGCAGCGTCCCGGCGTGACCCATCATCGTCGCGGCCGTCGACGGATTCAGATCGTCGGGGTAACGCCGATACATCAGCTTCCGCAACCACTCGAAGCGCGTGAACGGACTGTTGCTCGTCATGACGCCGACGACGGACGGAAAATGGTGGTTCAGCTTGGAGAACCCGGCCCAGAACCAGAGCGACGCGTGGACGGCCTTCGCGCCGGGGACGAAATCGGTCGCGAGCACGAAGACGAGGATCGTCGTCCAGAAGTGCTCGCCCCGAGCGGCGAGGAACAACGTCTCGTCGAGGACGCCGAGCACCGGAAGCAAGACGGCGATCGCGAGGAGCACGTCGTGACTCGGACCGGGCGACGCGAGCGCGACGAGGAGGCATCCGAGGTTCGCCGCGTAGAGCGACACGTCGAGCCAGGTGCGCCGATGACCGCCGATGACCGGCGCGCCCTCGAAGAGCGGGATCTTCGTCGTGCCGGGCCGCAAGAAATACAGCGCGCCGCCGACCGGCGGCACGTAGCGCCCGGTGAGCGGCCCGCTACCGCAACCGAGACCGAGGATCTCGAACAGCGTGCTCCAGAGAATCGCCTTTTGAAACGCGACAGGCTCGAGCCACCACTCGCCGATGTCGGCGAGTTGGTGCATCCCCGGCGACAGACTGCAGAAGAACGCCCAGCCGCCAATGTAGAGCAGCACTTTGAGCGCGTAGAGCAGGTAAACCGCGAGCGGCGACCCGTAACCCTGGAGCGCCCAGGCGTTGCAGACCATCCGGCTCTTCTCGGCGAACGGTTTCTTCGCCCACTCGAGGGGGTCGTACGGGGTCTCGGTCGGTTTGAACCACACGGCAAAGCCTTACGTGGTCATCCGGTCGCTCGGATTTGCCGGTGCCTACTCGCCGAACTGAAAGACGAGCTCGGTGCGACGCACCAAGCCGAGTTGGTCGCGGGCCACTTGCTCGACCTTGGCCGGATCGGTTTTGACCTGGGCCACCTCGGCGCGGAGCTTCCGGATCTGATCGCCGAGCTTCGAAACCTCGCGGTCGACCCGCGATTTTTCGTCCTCGAGCGCGTGTAATCGCGGGAAACCGGCCGGCGAGAAAATCATCAACGGCACCGAAACCGTCGATACGACGAGCACCAGCAGAGGAAGCACCCGCTGGGCGATCTCGGAAGAGGACGCCACGCCTCCAACATCGCACGCCCGGTTCCCCTCGGACCACAATTTGACGTCACTGCCAAATATACGGACATACTGATATTTTTTGTGTGATCGGGGGCGGGCCGACCCTTTGCTATCATCGCGCTCTACCGCCCCAGCGACACACCCCGGGCGAGAATCTAGGCGCGCTTCGCGTCTCCGAGGATGGGTTTTATGGAGATCGACTTGCTCCGCGCGGAGCTCGAACGCTTGTTCGGCCTCGACGAGTTGTTCATGCTGAGCCGCGAGCTGCTCGGCTTCGAGCCCGAGACCGTCGGCGGGACGGCGGGCATCGGATCGTTTGCCAGGGCGCTCGCCGAGCACTGCGCCGAGAACGACGCGGTCGAAGCGTTGTGCGACGCCGTCCTCGCATCGAAGAGCGAGGTGAATCCCGACGTCGCGGCGCTCGGCGCGCGCGGCCTGTCACCCCGTGACGAGATCGGCCTCGGCGAACTCTTCGGGCCGTTCCTGATCACGCGGAAGCTCGGCGAGGGGCCGCTCGGCATCTCCTACCTCGCGAAGCAAGACGACACCGAAGTACGCCTGAAGATCCTGCGCTCCGAAGCGACGCGCGATCAGCGAGCCCTCCGTCGATTCTTGACGCTCACGCGGCTCGCCGCGCGCGTCATTCACCCTGGCCTCCCGTGGAAGCTCCGCACCGGGTTCTCCGAAGGACGATATTACGTCGTCCACGAGCACGTCGAGGGACAGGCGCTCGCCGCGCGCGTCGCGCGCACCGGGCCGATGCACATCAACGAAGCGCGCGATCTCCTCCGATCGACGCTCGAAGCGCTGGAGGCGCTGCACGCCGAACGCCTCGTGCACGGGAACGTGAAGCTCGAGAACGTCGTTCTCTATCGAACCGCGGACGGTAATCAACGGATCTTGCTCTCCGACGCCGCGGGCGATCGGCTCCGTGCGCGCCCGCCGGCGAACGGCCACGTCGAGCCGTGGGCGGTGAGCTCGCCGAAGACCGTCGCGCCCGAGCGCCTGCGCGGCTATCTGCCGACGCCGGCGAGCGACGTGTATTCGTTCGGCGCACTGCTCTACGAAGTGCTCGCGGGAAAGCCGCCCTTCGCCGCGACCAGCGTCTCGGACGCCCTCGTCGCGCACCTCACCGAAGTGCCCCCGCCGCCGAGCGCCGTCGCGCCGCGCGGATGGATCGCGCGCGATCTCGACCAGCTCGTGCTCCGGTTGCTCGCAAAAGATCCGAAAGCGCGCCCGGAAAGCGCGCGCGCCGTGCTCGACTTGCTGGAGGGGTTCGGCCGCGCCGAAGGGACGCTCACCTCGTCGCTCAGCGAGGACGAAGTGCGAACGCGGATCGACGCGCTCCTCGCCGATCCGACCAATGAAGAGGCCGCACTCTCGCTCGAATCCGCGGTCGCCGAGGGCGCGGATCCGAAGATCGTCGCCGAGACGTTCGTGAGCGCCGCGGACACGCTCACTGCCGGCGAGGACGCCGCGCGCGCGGCAGCCGTCGGCTTGTTTTTTAGGGCGGCCAGACTTTTTCAAGAGTCGCTCAGAGACCCGGAGCGAGCCGAGCGGCTCTACGCGTCCATCCTGACCATCGATCCGAAGGACGGCACCGCGCAGGCGCGGCTCGATGAGGTCCGTCATCGGCTCGGCAAACACGACGAGCTCGTCGAATCGCTCCTCGCTCGCGCGGAAGAAGCGGCGGAGGGCGCCGAGCGCGCGGCTCTGTTCGCGAAAATCGGCGGACTCTACGCGAAGGAAATCGGCGACGAAGAGCAAGCGCTGATCGCCTTGACGCAGGCCTTCACCGAGGACCCGGCTCACGGCGAGTACGCGCGCGAGATCGAACGGCTCGCGGGCAACGACGTGAACCGCTGGGGCGAAGTGCTCGGGTCGTGCATGGAGGCGTCGACCGGCGAGCAACCGACCGCGACGAAGAACCGACTCTTCGCGCAGATGGGCACCTGGTACGAGGAGCGTCTTTCGCGACCGGATCTCGCGCTTCAATGCCACAGCGCCATTCTGGCGACCGATCCGTCCGACGAAGGCGCGCTCCGCGGCCTCGCGCACCTCTACCGAAAGGCGCAGCAGTGGAGCGAGCTCGCGGCGCTCCTCCTCCGCCGCGCGGACTTTGCGACCGACCCCGCCAAGGCTCGCACCCTTCGGTACGAGGCTGCGGGCCTGTTCGAGCATCAATTGAACGACGTGGGCGTCGCGAAGGATCTGTACGCGCAGATCGTCGCGACGGATCCGAGCTTCGACGGGGCGGCGGACGCGCTCGCGCGGCTCCTCGAACAACGGCACGAGTACGCCGAGCTCGTGAAGCTCCTCGAAACGCGAGCGGCGACCTCGAAGGGCGACGAACGGCGGCGCGCGCTCTGTCGCATCGCCGAGGTTCACGAAGATCGTCTGAACGACGACGGCGAGGCCGCGCGCTTCTACTTCGCGGTGCTCCTGGACGACGAAGACAACCTCGACGCACTCCGCGGACTCGATCGACTCCACAGCAAGGCCGGCCGATTCGCCGACCTCTTGAAGAATCTCGAGCACCAACATCGCCTCGCGGCGACGCCGCGCCAGAAAATCGCGCTCCTCGAGCGGATCGCGGCGATCCAGGACGAGGAGTTCCTCGATCACGCCAAGGCGGGCGACGCGCTCGCGAAAATTCTCGAGCTCGATCCGGCCCACGCCCTGGCGCTCAGCGAGCTGACGCGTCACTACCGCGCGCTCGGACGCTTCGAGGACGTCGTGCCGATTTACGAGCAGCGCGAAGCGCTCGCGGACAGCGAAGAGGAGCGACTCGATCTCGCCCTCGCCAAGGCGCACGTGCTCGGCCGTGAGCTCGGCGCGGTGGACCGGGCGATCGTCGCGTACGAGCACGTCCTCGAGCTCGACCCGGAGAGCGCCAGCGCGCTCGAATCGCTCGCGCGGCTCCGAGAAAGCGCCGGTCACGGCGACGCGGCCCTCGCCGCCATCGAGGCGCTGGCGGAGCGCACCGAAACGCCGGAAGCGAAAGCCGAGCACTTCTTGCGAGCCGCGAAGCTCCTCGAAGCGCACGGCGACCCCAACGGTGCCATCGAACGTTACAAGCGTGCGCTCGACGCGACCCCGAAGGACGTCGCGATCGCCGCTGCCCTCCGAACGCTCTACGTCGCCCGTGGCGACACCAACGCCGCGATCGAACTTCTGGAACGCCAGATCGCCGACACCGACGGTGATCGCCAGAAAGCGAAGCTCTACGCGGAAGAAGCGACGCTCTACCGCGCGAAGCTCCTCGACGAGGAACGCGCGGAACGCTCCGCGCGGCGCGCCACCGATCTCGACCCGACGAACACGACCGCGATGTCGATGCTCGCCGACATCGCGTTTCAGGGAAGCCGATTCGTCGAAGCCGCGGCCCTGTACGAGAAGCTGTCGAGCAGCGCGGACGTCCTACCCCGCGACGAAGCCGTCCAAATCCTCGAGCGCTACGTCGACGCGCTCACTCAGGGCGGCTCCACCGAGCGAGCCCTCGCCGCGATGGATACGCTCCTTCGACTCGCTCCGAACGATCGCCACGCGCTCGCCCGCGTGGCCGCGGTGACCTTCGAGCACGGCTCGGCGGCGAAGGCGCGCGAGCTCTACGGCGAGCTCCTGGGCGTTTTCGACGATTCGCTCGAGCCGAACCTGAAATTCGTCGCGACGTATCGCTTCGGCGAGGCGGCGCGGCGCTCCGGAAACGTGGACGCGGCGCTCGGTTCCCTCGAGTCGGCGAGCGAGCTCGATCCGTCGAGCCCGCTTCCGCTGATCGCGCTCGCGAAGGGATACGAACAAAAGGAAGATTGGGCAAAGGCCGTCGACGCGAAGACCCGTCACCTCGACATCGCGGAGGGTGAAGAGCGGGTCCGGCTCCTGGTCGAGATCGGGGACATTGCCGCCGCCAAGTTGAACGATCGCGCCCTGGCGACCAAGAGCCTCGTGGCGGCCGTCGACGAGCACCCCGACGACCGCAAGCTGCTCACCCGCCTGATGCAGCTCTACAGCGAAGAGAAAGACTGGCAGAAGCTCGTCGACATCGTCTTGAAGCTCGCCGACTTCGTGGACGACCCGAAGCAAAAGGCGAAATACCTCGGAACGGCCGCCATGGTGGCCGGCCACGAGATCGGCGACTACGACGCGGCGCTCCTCTATTACGGCCGCGTACTCGAGCTCGATCCGGGCAACGAGAAAGCCGTCGACGACACGATCGAACTGCTCGAGCAAAAGGGCGACTACGCGGGCGCGGTCGAACGATTGAAGGAGAAGGCCACCGCCGCGAGCAACGCCAAGGACACTCAGCGCATGCTCGAGGCGTTCAACCGGCTCGCGCCGATCTACAAGGACAAGCTCGGCCGCATCGGTCACACCGCCGACGCTCTCGAGGCCGCGCAGACGCTCGAGCCGGACAATGCGGAACGGAACCGCGCCCTCGCCGAGCTGTACGCGCTCTACCCCGAGCGCTTCATGGACAAGGCGATCGGCGCGCAGCTCGCGATGCTCCGCGAGGACCCGTATCGCGTCGAGTCGTACAAGCTGCTCCGGCGGCTCTACACCGACGCGAAGCGCGCGGACGCCGCGTTCTGCCTCTGTCAGGCGCTCTACGTGCTCAAGCTCGCCGAACCCGACGAGGAGCGTTTCTTCAAGCGCATGCGCTCCGAAGATCCGGCGTACGCGAAAGAGGTGATGAGCACCGACGATTGGCTCGAGATGTTGCTCCATCCCGACGCCGATCCGATGCTGACCAGCCTATTCGCGTTGATCGAGCCGGCGATCATCCTGTCGCGCGCGGAGAGCTGGAACGCCCTCGGCTACGATCCGGATTTCGCGATCGACCCCTCCGACCACCCCTCACCTCTCGCGCAGACCCTCCACTACGCCGCGGGCGTCCTCGGGATCGAGCTGCCGGCCTTGTTCGAAAATCCGAACGACCCGGGTGGCCTCGCGTTCCTGCACGCTCCGGCCCCGTCGATCGTCCTCGGCGCCGCGGCGCTCGGCGCGAGCGGCACGCCGCAATCGCTCGCGTTCGTCGCGGGGCGCCATCTCGCGTACTACCGGCCCGGCTTCTACATTCGACATCTGGTGTCGGCGACCGGGCTTCGCTCCTGGCTCTTCGCGGCGATCAAGATGAACGCGCCCCAGTTTCCGGTCGCGCCGGACATCGAAGGCTCCGTCAATCACGCCGTGGCGGCGCTCGAACGGCACATCACGCTCGATCTGCGCGACCACCTCGCACGCATCGTCTCGCGCCTCATCCAATCGGGCGCGGCGCTCGATTTGCGCCGCTGGGTCCAGGGCGTCGATCTGACCACTGAGCGGGCCGGATTCGTCCTGGCCCACGATCTCGAGACCGCGGTGGAGCTGGTACGAGCGTCCGACGAAAGCACGAGCTCACTCTCTGCGCCGGCCCGGCTGAAGGAGCTCGTGCTCTACGCGATCAGTGAGCCGTACTTCAAGCTCCGGGCGCGCCTCGGCATCGGCGTCGACACGTGACCGCGACCAGAGAGCTTCTTCGCGGCGCTACTCACAACGGGGGCCGTTAGCCCCCCGCAGCTTCGCCTTCGGCGAACTGCTTCCCCCGCCGCCTTCCTTCGGCGCGCTCGCTTCGCTCGCGTAGCTCCGCACCTTGGATCCCTCCGGGACGGCGCTCTCGCCGATGGGCATCTTCTACTGACTGGTGTCGGCCGGGGCGGGGGCCTCGGACGGCTGATTCGGTTGATCGGTCGGCGGCGGCGGGGACGGAGACGGACTTCCGGGCGGCGGATAGAACACCGGCTGCGCAGGCTGCGATGGCTGCGGGTCGGCGGCGGGTGGCGGCGGGGGCGGCGGCATCGACGGACGCGCGAAGCCACGGAGCGACGAGCGACGAGTTCGGCTCGCGGGCGAATCCGAGCCTTCGCCCGACGCGGGTTGAATCCCGAGATTGAACAGCGGCCCGACGACGTGCCAGGCGTAGAACCCGTCAGCGCGACGGGCGCGCTTCATCTTCGGATCCAGATCGAAGAGACCCGGAATGTTCGAGCCGGGCGTCCCGAAGATGCTGCGCGTCGTGTCGTCCTTGTTCTTGTACTTGTCCGAGAACTTGAACCGGAGATTCAGCTCGGCGAGGCTCGACTCGAACTGATCGAGGAGCCGAATTCTGCCGTCGGAGACGATCTCCAGGTCCGGCCCCGACGTGGAGAGCTCGGTGAGCTTCACGGTGCCCTCGCTCACGTCGGCATGAAAGACGAACTTTCCGGCGTTGACCTTGGGCAGCGCGATCATGTCGCGGATCTTCGTCTTGCCGTCGCCGATCGTGAAATCGGCGATCTCGAGCTCGATGGTGCCCTCCGCGGCGCTGAGCTTGCCCTGCGGCATCTTCAGCTCGATCTTCCCGTCGACCGTGCCACCCAGTGGAACCCCGAGGAGATCGCCGAGATACGGCATCTTTGCCGCATCGACACCGGCGAGCACCAGATTCAACTCGCGCGCCTCCGTCGAGTTCTTCACCGTGCCGTCGATGTTGCCGCCGAAGCCGTCGAGCGAAAACCCGAGCTTCTGCGTGCCCCAGAGCATGGGGAGCACCGACACGCGCGCGTACATATCGTCGACGACGTACTCCGGCGCCTGACGAGCCTTGCCGTTCGCGTCGGCTCCGGGTGATTTGCCAACGAACCGGACGCCGGTCGCGGCGACACCGGGGAAGTGCCAAGACCAGGTGAGCTTGTCGATTTGCACCGGCAAGGGGGAGCTCACGTTGAACGCGTCCACCAACGCGCGCCTCACCCGATCCCACGGCGCCGAGACGTACGCGAAGAACACCAGACAGGCGACGTAGAAGAGCGGATAGCCGACGAGCGCGGCGATGCGGCGAAGACGCGGATTCATGGAGTCTCCGCCTTCTCGTCGGCGCCGGAAGCGGCGCTATCGGCGGGCGGCGTCTTCTTCGCCGGTTCCTTGCGGTCGAACGCCGAGACGGCGATCGAGACGTCATACGAATCCGGCTCGGTAGCACGGCGTCGGAGGTCGAGCGCCGAGACGCGAACGGGGTAACCCGAAGTCTCGATCGCCTCGAGAAACAACGCGAGATTCTTCATTCCGACCTTCTGGAGAACGAACTTGGTCGAGCGTTCTTCGTATTTCTTGCCGCGCTTGGCGACGGGTTCGTCCTGGCTCTCCGGGATTTCCATACCGTGCGCTTGGGCGAGCTGTTCGAGAAACCCGGCGAGCTGGGGCGCCGGCTTACTGTAGCGGGCGAGCACTTTCTGTCGATCCGCGTCGGCTTGCTCGAGCTTCGGCCGCGCGTTCACGATGTCGGCCATCACTTCGCGAATGGCGTCGTTGTCGTTCCGTCGCGACGCGGCCATGGTGCTCAGCAAGATCGGCAAGAGCAAGATCACCATGACACCCAAGATCGCGCCGAAGATCAGCACCAGCCGCTGTTCGCGCGGCTCCATTTGTTCGATGCGCTGCTCGAGGCGTTCGCGGAGACTCATGGTTACTTCTCCGCCTGGTCGGAGTCGCTATCCGGCTTCTTCTTGTCGTTCGTCGCGTCTTCCGGACACTTCACGTCGGCCTCGAAGACGTATTTCTGCCGGCTCCCGTTCACGACCTGGCTCACCTTGGTGATTTTCGGATCGGCGAAGCACTTGTCCTGTTTGAAACCGTCGGCGATTTGCTGAGCCTCGGACGCCGAGCCCACGATGCCGCGGATCTTCGCGTGCTCCCGAGAAAGCTCGAGCTCCTCGACGTCGCTCGTGATCGTCGGCGGCATGACCTTCGACAGCTCGACCATCAGATCGAAGCCGTCGTAGTGCGGCATCGGATCGTTCTCGGCGCGCGCGGCTGCGTTGTCGAGCGCCTCTTTCGCCGCATCGGGGTCGGTCGCTTCCTCGCCGAGGGCGTCCTTCGACAGCGCGGCGAGATCGGCCGACAGCTTGTCGTGTTCGTGCGAGAGCGACCGCAGCTCGGCCCACGTCGAAAAAAGGAAGCTGATGAGAATGACGCCCGCGAGCGCCCCGAGCAGGGGCGCCTTCTCCTTCAAATAGGCGTACCCGCGTTGATACGAGAGCGCGCCGCGCCGCAGATCGGGGTCGCGAGGGCGGCCGCGGAGACCGAGCGCGAGACCGAGCGCACGCGAAAACCGAGGAAGCGCCGCCTCTTGGTCCGGATCGATCCCTTCGAGTCGCGGGAGCGGTAGGCTCGACACCGGCAGCCCGAGCTCGGCCGACAGATACGCTTCGGCGCCGCTCGCGGCAGCTCCGCCGCCGGTCAAGAACACCGCTTCGATCGGCGTACCGAGCGAGAGCGCCGCCGCCGCCATCGTCTGACGCAGCTGCGCGGCGAGCTGAGGCGCGGATCGGGGTAAGTCGGAGACGCCGATCGACAAGGTGCGCGCGAACGCCGGATATCCGCGCGACAGCGCGAGCACTTCCGAGCGTTCGTCGGCGAGCTCCACGACCACGACGCCCCCGGTGGTGTCGAGCTCGCTGACCATCGAAGCGAGATTCGCGAGCGGCAGCGCGCCGACACCGACGCGGTCCGCCTCTCGCGAGGCGACGCGCGCGACGAGCTCGATGCGCTCTTTCACGTGCTCGGTGCGGACCGCCGCGGCCAGCACCTCGATGTTCGACCCCGGCCCTTTGCGCGGCAGATTGACGTAGTCGTAGACGAGCGTGTCGAAGTCGACCGGCACCTGCGCCTCGAGCTCGAACGGCACGACTTCGTCGAGTTGCTTCAGTGCGGTCGACGGCATCGAGAGCCGGTGAACGAATGCATGATCGCCGTCGACGGCGACCGCGACTCCGTCGCTGTGCGGGATGAGCGGCAGGAGACACGCTTGGACGGCCTCTTCCAAGCCGGGCAGCTGCGTCCGGTCGATCTCCGCGAGCGACTCGAGCGTCACGCGCCGATAGCTCGTGCGGAGCAGCACCGCTCGAACGTAGCGAGCGCGAATGTCGAGACCGATGAGCTTACCCATGTCCGCTTTCCGTCAATCGAAGTGAAAGTACACGATTCTGCCGCCCGGACTAGGAACCAGGAGCTGGCTATAAGCGTCGCTCGTCGCTCCGGCGGGTAGATTTTGCGGCGTGACCCCGGGGATCGACTGCATACCCGAGAGCGAGCTCTGCAGGGACGCGAGGTTCGGCGTGGACGCTCCGGCGAGTCCCCCGGCAGCGAGGCCGCCCCCCGCCAGACCTCCGGCGAGTCCGCCCGCCGCGAGTCCGCCCGCGGCTCCGGTCGAACCGCCGCCAGCGGACATCAGCGCGGCAAGCACGTTCGGCGGCGGGGGCGCGCTCCGGAAATCGACGACCGAATGAATGCGCACCTTCGTCTGTCGTTGGCCGGACCGCACGTAGCCCGTCGCGATGATGCTGAAGACCTTGCTCTCGGTGGTGATCGACTTCGTCGCTTCGGACTCCGACGCGAACGTCACCGGTTCGAGCCCCATCATCTTGAGGAGGGGGCCGATCATTGGGTTGGTTTGCTTCAACGCGGCGATGAAGCCCTTCGGGGAACCGAACAGCGGCGCGCCTGCCGTGAACTGTCGCACGAGCGTCACGATGCCGATGAACTTCGCCGCCTCGAGCGGGTCGAGGCACATTTTCGCCGGCGGGTTGGTGTTCGCGCACACCACCGCGAGAAGCGTCTGCGCGTTCGCCGTGTTGACGTTGACCTTGCCGGTGCCCCACACGGTGACCGGGCGACGCCGCTGGTTCATCGGGTCGGGCTCGACGAAGGTCGACCAGAAATCGTCGCCGATCCCTCGCACGAGCCGCACTTCTTCGAGGCTGTCGAACGGCGCGTTCTTGCGAAAATAAGGCGGATCAAGGAGCTGATAGAACGAGTCCTCGGTCGCCGTCGAGGGAGAGGCGTTCGTGAAGTCGCAGTTCGTCTGGATCTGGTCCATGTCGACCCAGTCGACCAGCGCGCTGCAGATCGCGAGCCGGTCGGAATATTGCCCGTCGCCGTCGCGAGCCGTGAAGAGCGGGTCGAACTGAGGCGCCTTGATGAGCCCCATGATCTGAGCGGCCGTCCGATTCGCGGTCAACGGATCGCGCACCGGCGAATTCAGGTTGATCTTCGAGTCCTCGTCGATGATGTCGATCTCGAAGCCCGCGCCCTCGAGCCCGAGGTTCTTCCCTTTGTCGAGCGACACGCTCGCCAGCGCCGAGAACTTCATGGCGCCGGCCTTGTCGTTGAAGGCGCCGAGAACCTGGTCGGAGAACTCCCAAACCGGAATTTGCGGCGGCGCGCTGCCCATCATCATGAACAGGGGCGCCATGACCTTGCGGATGGTCGGCTCGGACGCGATGAGGAGCCGCGACAAGCTGATCGCCGAGCGCGCCGCGTACTCGGCCTTCAACGAGTCCCTCGCCGAGAGTGCGCTGCCGAGCTCCGCGGAGGTGTTGTCCTGAAAATCGGTGAGCATGACCGTCAAGATCGTCAGCGCACCGAGCACCAGCACGAGCGCCACGCCGCGCTCGCGGCTGCGCTTTCGCGCCCGCTTCGCGGTGGTCCGCGGCGCCGCCGGGATCCGAGCGCCCGCGCTGGAATCGGGAGGCGCCGTCATTCGATCGCGAAGCTCAGCGGTTGATACATGGGGATCTGCACCTTGGTCTCGAAGCGCAAGGTGCCCTGGCCGTGCCCCGCGGACGTGCGCCGCCCGCCGTTCAGCACGAGCTTCACGTAGACGAACACCGGAAGCTGATTCTGATGCGACAGCGTGTCGTTCGAGTCCCACGTCTCGACCCATTGCCCCGTGAGCGGGTCGAGGTACTTCAGCTTGAAGAGGTCGATGTCCGACGCCAAAACGTCGAAGCGTCCGCCTTTTTCCGGCTTCAAATCGAGGTGCGGGTTCACGCGCCGCACCAGATCCGTCACGCCATCATGCTTGGGATCGGGCGAGCCGAAATACGAGAGCTCGCACTGATCCGATTCGTGCGCGTTGCGGTCGAAGCGCGCGTACGAAAACGAGTTGAAATCGACGCGATCGGCCGGCGTTCCGGTCGCGCCGACGAACTCCGTCTTCTCGACGATCAACGTCTGATCGAGGGGCCGGTGGAGCGACACGTACGCGCTCGAGAGCTCGCGGGAAATGCGCCGGAGCGCCTCTCGCCCCTCGTGATAGCGATCGTCCATGCGCGCGACGCCCTCCTTGCTGTTTCGCATCCCGGCGAACGCGCTGTAGATGAGCATGCACACGCCCGCCAGGACGCCCACGGCGATCAGCATCTCCACGAGGGAGAACCCTCGAGTCGATGCGCGACGCAGGTTCGGCGCGCTCACGGCGACGACCCTCCGCCCAAGATCCCGCCGAGGAGGCCGCCGCCCGCCGGGCTGCTGCCACCGAGCATTCCCCCGCCGAGCATCCCGCCGAGGAGGCCGCCGCCCGCCGTGCCGACCGGCGCGGTCTTCGAACCCGTGTTGCCGAGCGCCTGATCGGCCGCGGTGCCGAGGCCGGCCGCGGCGAGCGGATCGAGACCGCCTTGTTGAGGGCTGGTGATGAACTGAGTCACCGCAAGATTCTTCGTCTTCCGGCCTTCCTTCCATTCGACGGTGACGGTGAGCTTGCGAATGCTGGCCTCGAGCATCGGCTTGAGGCTCGGATAGACGATGCCCATGACGAGCGGCGCGAGCATTTGCGTGCCCATGGAGCCCATCGCGCCGGACGAGGCGAGACTTCCGGAGCCGGTTCCTCCCGGTATCCCGGCACCGCTGCCGAAGCCCATGCCCGAGCCAGTGCCGACGCCGTTGTTCCCGAAGCCCATGCCCGAGCCGGTGCCGACGCCGTTGTTGCCGAAGCCGTCGCCCGACCCCGTGCCAACGCCGTTGTTGCCGAGGCCGTTCCCGAAGCCGCTCGCGTTCCCGAAACCACTCCCGAAGTCGCCTCCGAAATTGCCGCCGGCGCCCGTATTGTCGAAGCTGCCGGGCGTTGGACCGAGCCCGGGACTCGGCGGACCCGATCCGGCAAGGAACTTGGACACGTCTCCGAGGTCCGGGTTCTGCCCGAGCGACGAACCGTTGTTCGTTCCGAGCGAGGCGAGCGCGCCGAGCGGGCCGAGTCCGCTCCCGGTGCTGCTCGAGCCGGTGCCGCCCCCGGCGCCACTCGCGCCGCCGCTGCCGTTCGAATCGAAGCCGCCGGGGCCGCCGAGCGTGCCGACCGTGGTCGGAGGCAACGGAAGCTCGATTTTCTCGATCTTCCATTTGCACTGAAAGCCGCCGAAGGGTTCGTCGCCACAACACGGGCCCTCCTCCTTCATGTCGACCAGCGGGTAGTAACCGTCCTTCGTGAGCTTCAACTCGATCTCGCTCATCTTGCAGCGGATGAGGCCGGTCGCGACGCTCATCTTCTCGGCGTACGCCGAGCTCGTGAACAAGCCGGTCTGCGCCGAAAGGATCGCCGTCAATCCGAGGCCCAGGATCGCGATCGCGACCAGGACCTCGAGAAGCGTGAAGCCGCTCCGGGCGCGAGCCGTCATCGTTCGCTCTCCCGCATGCCGTAATCGCTCTCGGTGCGCGGCTCCTCGTAGTTGACCTTGCCGTGCTGAATGTTCGCGCGCCCCGTGAGCGGGTTCACGAGCACGGAAAGGACGTCTTCTCCGCCTTGCGACGCGACCTGGATGACGGCGCGTTCGGTGCCACCCCCCGGCCAGAAGTAGAGATACGCGCGACCGCTCGTGCGCGCCTTTCCGTCGTGTTCGGTCTGGACCGAGCGATACTCGACCCTCGTGCCCAGCTCGCGGCCCTTCGACGGATCGCCGCTGTCGTTGTTGCCGAGCTTGACGGCCCGAAATCGCGCCCGCGGCGCTCGCGGACCCTTCACGATGGAGTCCGCGTACTCGAGCGACGTCTTCTCGGCGGCGGTCGCCGGATCCGCGCCGGCGGCGACGCCCTCGGAATTGCCCTCCGACTTTTCCTTCACGCGGAGCATCCGATCGGCGGTCTCTTCGAGAATGAGGCGCTGCTGGTCGAGATCGAACACGAGGCGCACCGGGTGGCCGGTGACGTTCGTCCGCGTGACCGCGATACGGACGCCGGTGACGATCAGCCCCGCGGCGGCGCGCAGACGGCTGCCGCCGAACATCCCGGTCCCCGACACGATGACGCCGAACAAGAGCGCCATGAGCGCAATCGCGATGAGCAGCTCCACGAGCGTGAAGCCGCCCTCGCGAGGTCGCGCGAGCGCGCGGGTCGGAGGTCCGGCAACCGCCATGGTCACTCACTCGAGATGTGCGCCCGTTGGAGACGCGGCCAGGGTCAACCGCTCTCCCCGGCGAGCTGACCCTTGGGCACGCGGATGTCGTCGGGGGTGCCCTTCTTCTTGTCGGGCCCCTTCGACATGACGATGACGTCGTCGTCCGTGCACGTGAGGATGTACGCCTCGTTCCAGGGATCGGCCGTGTTCGCCGCCGAGTCGATGTGCTTCTCCTGGACGAGCTGGCTCATCGTCGGGCACGTCGATTCGTTGTTGACGCGCTGCCAATCTTGAACCGCCGAGCGGATGACGCGCGCGCCGGTCTCGGCTGTTTTCACCTGTGCTTCCTTGTACTTGGGCAACGCGAAGACGGCGACGCCGCTCGCGACCATCGCGATGATCGCGACGACGATGAGGATCTCGACGAGCGTCACGCCTCGTTCGAGCGCGCGTCGAACGAGGTGCGCTCGTTCCCCCTGTCGATTGCGTACGTGTTCCATGGGCTCTCCTTACTGTCACTCGATGCGATCGAAGCCGCCGCGTTTGCCGTCGGGGCCGTCGCTGAAAAGGTCGTAGCGGGCGTGCTCTCGCCCCGGGCAGTCGAGCCGAAGCGGCTCCCCCCACGCGTCCTTCGGCGTCTCGGCGAAATTGCCGTAGTCGCCGAGGCTCGAAAACCCCGCCGGCGGACATCCGCCGTCGTGATCGGCCATGTACGAGTCCACCGCCGTCCGCGTGTTGCCGAGCGTCGCGCGCGTGCGCCGGACCCCCGACGCGCGGCGTTCCTTCATGCCGATGAACAGCACGAGGAGCGACGCCGCGAGGGCGATCGCGAACGGCCTCGCCTGGTTCAGGCGAATGCGGCGCAAGATCCCCGCGCGGCGTTCCCACGGGAAGAAAATGTGTCGTTCGGTGACTCTGCGCCTGGCCATGGTCGATCTACTGAACGAGCTGGTTCATCTGGACCAGCGGCATGAGGATGGCCATCGCGATGAAGCCGACGATGCCTCCCAAAAAGACGATCATGATCGGCTCGAGCAAGCTGGTGAGCGCGACGACCTTCGTCTCGACGTCGGCCTCGTAGGCGCGGCTCACGTTTTCGAGCATCTGCTCGAGCTGACCGGTGCGCTCGCCGATGGCGATCATGTGCGTCACCATCGGCGGAAATTCGCCGCTGCGCTTCAGCGGTTCGGCGATGCTCTCGCCTTCGCGGATCGAGCCGATCGCCGTCGCGACGACGCCCTCCAGGAGGGCATTGCCGAGCACGTTCTTCACGATGTCCATCGCCGTCAGGAGCGGGACACCGCTCGCCAAGAGCGTCGAGAGGGTTCGCGCGAACCGCGCCACCGCGACGAGCAGGTTCAGCCGGCCGAAGATCGGCACCCGGAGGATGAACTTGTGCCACTGAAGACGGCCCGCCTCCGTTTTTCTCCAGCGTTGAAATCCGTAGATGCTACCGCCGAGCACGATGAGCATGAGCCACCAGTAGCCGGCGAACATGTTCGACGTGAAAATGAGGAGCTCGGTGTACCAGGGGAGCTCCTGCCCGAGGTTGTCGAAGATGCTCACCACCTTGGGCACGACGGAGATCATCAGCACGGACACCATGACCGCGCCGATGAACATCATCAGCACCGGGTACGCGAGCGCGGCGGTCACCTTGCCCTTGAGCCGCGCCTGGGTCTCCATGAAGTCCGCCAGGCGTTCGAGGACGCTCTCCAGCGTGCCCGACGCTTCTCCCGCAGCCACCATGTTCACGAACAGCGGCGGAAATATCTTGGGATGCACTTCGAGGGACTTCGCGAAGCTGGTACCCGCCTTGAGGCTCTCGCGAACCGCCGTGAGCACGCGGACCAGGGCCTCTTTCTCGACCTGATCCACGAGCGCGGTGATCGAATCGACGAGCGGAACCCCGGCGCGGATCAACGTGGCGAGCTGCCGCGTCATCACCGCGACGTCGGCGGCGGACGGGCGGCGCAGAAACGCGAGCAGATCGATCTCGCGACGCTGCTTTTTCGCGTGCGCTTCGGTCTCCTGCTGAGCCTGCGTCAGGAGCACGCCGTCTTTGCGGAGCAGCGCGCGGAGCGCCTTCGCGTTGTCGGCGTCGCGGTAGCCTTTGACGGACTTGCCGGTCTGCGCCTGGATCCCGCGGTATTCGAAGACGGCCATGGTGCCTATTCGACGACGACGTCTTCTTGCGTCGCCGCGACGACCTCTTCGACGGTCGTCACTCCGAGGAGGACCTTGCGAGCGCCGTCGTCGCGCAAGCTGTCCATGCCCTGCGCTTGCGCGGCGCGCTTGATGCTCTGCGCGTCGGCGTTGGCGAGCACGAGCTGACCGACGGCTTCGTCTGCCATGAGGAGCTCGTAGATCCCGAGGCGGCCCGTGAACCCTTTTTGCGCGCACCGGTCGCACCCCTTCGCACGGTGGATGATCGGCGGCTTCGCCTCTCTCCACCCGACCGGATCGTAGGGAACGCCGTGCACCCGGTACGACGACGAGAGCTGCCGCTCGGTGCGATGTCTCGTGCGCTCCGGATCGATGCCGAGGAGCTCGAGCTCGTGCGGCGTGGCTTCGTACGGCTCCTTGCAGTGCTGGCAAAGGACGCGCACGAGGCGCTGGGCGAGAATGCCGATGACCGTCGAGCGCACGCGGAAGGGCTCGATCTGCATGTCGACGAGACGAGTGAACGCGCTCGACGCGTCGTTGGTGTGGATGGTGCTCACCACGAGATGGCCGGTCATCGAGGCGTGCATCGCGATCTCCGCCGTTTCCTTGTCGCGGATTTCGCCGACCATGATGATGTCCGGATCCTGACGGAGAAAGGCGCGCATCGCGCTCGCGAAGGTGAGCCCGATCTTCGGCTGAACGTGGACCTGGTGAATCCCCGCGATCTCGTATTCGACCGGATCCTCCGCCGTGAGGATGTTCACGTCGGGGCTGTTGATCTTGTTCACGCAGGCATAGAGCGTCGTGGTCTTGCCGCTACCGGTCGGCCCGGTCACCAGAATGATGCCGTCCGGACGATGGATGAGCTGGTCCATCAAGTGGTAGTCGCGCGACGAAAACCCGAGGTCCGTCAGATCGAGCAAGATGCTCGTCTTGTGGAGGAGGCGCATGACGATGCGCTCGTAGTCGCGACTCGTCGGGATCGTCGAGACGCGGACATCGATGCTGCGACCCGCGATCTTCAGCGAGATGCGGCCGTCTTGCGGCAAGCGCTTCTCGGCGATGTTGAGCCCGGCCATGATCTTCACGCGCGCGACCACCGAGCTCATGAACTGGCGGCTCGCTCGCTTGGCGACGTAGAGGTTGCCGTCGATGCGATAGCGGACGAAGACCTCTTTCTCTTCGGGCTCGATGTGAATGTCGCTCGCTCGCTCCTTCACCGCCTGGTGAAAGAGGCCGTTCACCCAGCGGATGATCGGCGCGTCCTCGTCGGACTCGAGGATGTCGATTTCGTCCTCGTCGCTGATCTGGTCGTCTGATTTCAGATCGCTCGACGTCTCCTGGCGCTCGTAGACGCGGTTGATCGCGTCGACGACGGTCTCGGCGGGGGCCACCTTCGCGTGGACGAGTTTGCCGAAGGTCGCGCGAATGTCGTCGAGCGCTTCGGTGTCGAGCGGATCGCCGCAGATGACCTCGACGCGATCGGGCGTTTCGCCCACGACGAGCACCTTGTGCGCCTTGGCGTATCCGATCGGCAGTCGCGTCGCGAGCGTGGTCAGCACGATGTTCGAGTCGATGGTCTCGACGAAATCGAGGCCGCATTCGTCGGCGAGCGCCCGGGCGACGGCGGGTTCGGTGGCCGCGCGCGTCTGCACGACGATATCGAGGAGGGTCGACCCTTTCTCGCGTTGCTGAGCGTAGAGATCTTCGATGGCGTCCAGCGTCAAGACGCCGCGCTTCACCAAAATGTCGCCAATCGCTCGTTGTTCCACTCAGTCGGCTCTCTCGAAGTTCACGCTTCGCGCGACGGGGTTGATCTGGATCGGAGAATTGTCACCGGTCGGACGCGCGCGGCGCGGACGCGGGCGCGGCGCGGGCGCGGGATTCGCCGCGGGCGTCGACGGCGCCCCGCCACCGGGCGACGCGCCGTTCGCTTTGACGGCGGCCGGCAGATCGATGGGATCCGACGGCTCGTGGCCGAGCCTTTCGCGCGGAGCGCTGTCGGCTTCCATCTTCAGCCGTTCATCGAGCTCGGCGTACGACTGGCGGATGTCCTCGACGAGGCCGTTGGTGCGCGAATAGTCGCGCGGCGGCTGCCACTCGCCTTCGAACACGAAGTAGCGATCGAGAAATTCCTGCCGTTCCTGCATCTTCCGTTCGAACACCTTCCGGAGGTCTTCCTGATTCCGGATCACGTACGGCGTGAGGATGATGAGGAGGTTCGATTTCTTGACTTCGTCGTTCGTCGTTCGGAAAAGGAAACCGAGCACCGGCAGGTCGCCGAGCACCGGGATCTTTCTCGTGTTCTTCGAGAGCGAGTCGCGCATGAGGCCGCCGATGACGACGGTTTGCTGGTCGTCGACGATCGTCGTAGTGCTAGCACGTCGCTGAGTGATCGGAATGACGCCGAGGGCGCCGGTCGGTGCGCCCGCCGCGCTGTCTTCGACCTGAATTTCGAGCCGCACCTCGCTGCGATCGTTGATGTGTGGCGTGACCTTGATGTGCGTCCCGACGTCGTGACGCGGCGCGGTTCCGAATCCGCCGAGGCCGAGACCGCCGAGCGCGCCGAGACCGCCGAGCGCGCTCGTGGCGCCCGACGCCGCGCCGGTTGCCCCCGCGAGACCGGCGAGGCTTCCGAGCGCGGAGCCACCGACGTTTTGCTGCAGCGGGACGTTCTCACCGATGTTGATCTCGGCGGCCGTGTTGTCCGTCGCGATGATGTGAGGCGTCGAGAGGATCTTCGAGTCGCCGCTCGTCGAGAGCGCGTTGAGCACCACGCCGAACGCGGGAATCGATAGACCCGCGAGACCCGGAAACGAGTTTTGCGTACCGCTGAGGTCCGGTCCGCGAACGCCGAGAGCGAGCCCCTGAAGCGACGTCGGGTCCGGCAAGACCGACTTGATGGGATCGAGACCGCCGAGGAACACCGTGTCGGTCGGGCCGCCGAGCGCCGCGGTGAAGCCTCCGTGATACGCGAGGTTCATCTGGTTCGTTCGGTCGACGGACACGTCCATGATGACCGAGTCGATGAAGACCTGCCGTCGCGGATGATCGAGGTCGTCGACGACGAGGCGGATCTGCGCATAGTCGCGGGCCGACGACGTGACGACCAGCGAGTTCGTCGCCTTGTCGGCCACGACGCGCACGTCGCCTTCGAACACCGGAGCGGGCGCGCCGGGGTTATTGTTGTTCTGGTTTTGCTTCGCGCCGGTGAGCGTCTGCGTCATCGTCGCGGCGAGCTCTTCGGCGACCGCGTATTGCAGCGGCAGGACCCGGATTTTGCCGGCCGCCGCGGGCGCGAGATCGACGCGCTTCAGGAGCTCGAGGAGACGCAGATACGAATCTTGCGTCCCGACGACGATGAGCGAGTTGCTCTTGTCGTCGGCGATCACCTTCACGAGGCCGCCTGAACCGAGGCCGCTGCCGCCCTTGCCGGGTTGCCCGTTGTTGTTGAGCTCGAAGATGTCGCCGAACTGCTTCGCGAGATCGCTCGCGTTCCCGTAGTGCACGGGCTCGATCCACATCTGCGAGCCCGCGCCGCCGACGTCGATTTCCTCGAGAATCCGGACCATCCGCTGAATGTTCGAACCGCGGTCGGTCAAGATGAGGAGCGAGCCGGGCTCGTACACCGAGATGTCGCCCTCCTTGCTCTTGAACTTGGCGAGCAAGGTCGAAGCCTCGGTCGCCGACGTGCTCCGCAGCCGATAGAGGCGCGTGATGAAGCGGTCGGTGTCCGGGATCGGTTCGCCGCGATCGTAAACGGGCGTCGTCTCGTTCACGACGCCACCAGTGTCGACGATCTTCAGAAAGCGACCGTGCGGCACGACGGTCATGCCGTTCGCTTCGAGGATCGACAGGAAAGCTTCGTACGCCTCGTCGATCGTCACCGGCGTCGGGGAGACGACGGTGACCTTGATTTGCCGGACCTTCTGTCCGTAGATGAAGCGCTTCCCGGTGATCCCGCTGATGTGGTTGACGAGCTCGCCGAGGTCCGCGTCCTGGAGATTGAACTTGATGAGGTGGTTGCCGGGCTGCGGCTTGTAGTCGACGTCGAGCGCCTTCACGATCGCGTCCATCGACGTCGGCGGAGGCCCGCTCGCGCCGGGCATGTCGGGCTCGGGCGCTTTCGCCGGAGGAGCGGCTCCGGTGTCGGAGGGCGCCGGCGCCGGCGTCGCGGGAGTAGCCGGCGCCGCGGTCGCCGGGGGCGCGGCAGGAGCCGCGGCGGGCGGAGCGTTGGCGGTACGGAGGCGCGGACGAGCGGGCGTCGTCGTCTGAGCCAACGCCGACAAGGCGATCGACATCGAAAGCCCGCTGGCAAGACAGGTGAGAGATCGTTTCATGGGCATGCTGGTCACTGGATCTTGAAGTCGATGTTCACGGGCGATCCGCGCCGCGTCACTTTCACGGTGAGGCTGTCGGCCGTTCGAAGACGCGCGTACGCCTCGAGCGCCTTTTCCGGGCTCGCCATGTCGAAGCCGTTGATCGTCTCGAGGCGATCGCCGTTCTGCAAACCGAGCTTGCCGAGGAGCGTATCGGGACGGATGCCGAAGAGTCGGATGCCGAGGATCTTGCCGTCCTTCTGCTCGGGCACGATGCGCGCCGTCCGCATGAGCTGCGCCTGATTCTCGAGGATGTTGTCGACGACGGCGCGGTCGACGTGAAACTCCGTGTCGCTCACCTTTTGGATCCGATCGGTGATGTCCTTGGGGACGCCACCGGGGGCCGGCGCCGCCGATGCTGCGGCTGCAGGCGGCGGCGTTTCGGGAGCCTGCGCGAAGAGGAGCACCTGGCAGAGCTGCGGGCCGCCGGTGAGCCAGACCGAAGGGCTACTCTTCACCGGGTTGTAACCGATGTACGCGACTTGCTTGTCGCCGACCGCGTCGCCGACGCGACGCATCTTGCCGAGCGTCTCGCCCTGCGCTTGAAGCACCGCGATCGACCACGTCGGCTCCGGCGACTCGGTGATCACGTGCGCCTGGATGCCGCCGCAATCGGGAGCCGCGAGCGGATTCGAAAGGTCGGCCTGCGGCGCCGCCTGCGTTTCGGTATCGGCCTCCGGCGTCTTGTTCAGCGGGCCCGTCTGAGAGTCGAACGGATTGCGCGACAGGATCGGTTCGGCCGTCTTCGGCTCCGGCGCGTCCGACGTCGCCGTCGCGACGGGCTTCGGAGTCTTGTCGTCCGTGACGGGCGTCGCGGGCGCCGAATCGAAGATCGCGCTCGCGACGATCGACGTCAGCGCCGCCGATTGAAAATAGGCGGCGAAGGCGATCAATCCGAGAACGATCACCGGAAAGAACCTCTTCACCAGAGCGTCGAAAGCCATCCCGCTGCGGGCCTTCTTAAGCGAGACCCATGCCAGTCGTCAAAGGCGAAAACTCTGGCAATTTTGAACACTTAGATTCGCAACAACCATCGACGCGAAGACAAGCTGGCACGAGATGGCGCTCGGGGGGCCGAGTGCTGACAAATTGGCGAAACATGGGGTCAGGCGGCCTCACGCGGTGGGCTCGCCGAGCTTCCGGTAAATCGTTCGCGTCGAGATGCCGAGCAGCTGGGCGGCCAGGGATTTGTCACCGCTCGTGTGCTTCAACGTCTCGCGGATCATCCGCGACTCCACCTCCCCGAGCGTCGTGCCGATCGGAAAGGTGAGCGCCGACGGCGCGGGGGCGGTCGCTTGCGCGACCGCGTCCGGAAGATCCTCGACGTGGATCGTGTCCGAGCGACAGAGCACCGCGGCGCGTTCGATCACGTTCTCGAGCTCGCGCACGTTGCCGGGCCACGCATAGTCGAGGAGCTTCGCCATCGCGTCGCGATGCACGACGAGGCGCGAGCGGCCGTTCTTCTTGCAATAAATGCCGAGGAAGTGATCGATGAGGAGCGGCACGTCTTCGCGGCGCGCGCGAAGCGGCGGCGCCGTCACCGCGATCACGTTCAAGCGGTAGTAAAGATCTTCTCGGAACCGTCCGGCTTCGACCTCGACGGCGAGATCGCGATTGGTCGCGGCGAGCAAGCGAATGTCGGCGCGCACCGGATTGCCGCCCACGGGTTCGTATTCGCCTTCCTGAATCACGCGCAAGAGCTTCACCTGCACGCTCGGCGTGAGCTCACCGATCTCGTCCAAGAACAGCGTGCCGCCGCGCGCACGCGCGAACCGTCCCTCACGCTTGCCGACCGCGCCGGTAAACGCGCCGCGTTCGTGTCCGAACAGCTCGGCCTCGAGGATCGTCTCCGGAATCGCCGCGCAGTTCACCCCTACGAACGCGCCCGAAGCGCGGCTGCTCTTCGAGTGAATGTAGCGGGCGATGAGCTCCTTGCCGGTTCCGCTTTCGCCGAGAATGAGCACCGTCGCCGACGACGGCGCCGCCTGCGTCGACACGTCGAGCACCCGCCGGAGCGCCGGGCTCTGACCGATGATCTCGCGGCTCGTGAGCATCTTCAGCTCTTGCTTCAACGAGCGATTTTCGGCGACGAGCGACTGGCGCTCGGCGGCTTTCTCGATGCTCTTCACGATGCTCATTCGCTTGAGCGGCTTTTCGACGAAGTCGTACGCGCCTTCGCGCATCGCCTGCACCGCGGTCTCGACAGAGCCGTACGCCGTCATCAGCACGACCTCGGTGTCCGGCGACACTTCCTTCATCGCTCGCAAGAGCTCCACGCCGTTCGCGCCGGGCATCATCAGATCCGTGAGCACTACGGCGACTCGATGTTTGCGCGCCACCTCGAGCGCTTCCTTGCCGCTCTCGGCGGTGAGCACCCGCATCCCTTCGCGTTCGAAGATCTTCCGGAGCGACGTCAGGTTGCTCGGCTCGTCGTCGACGACGAGCACGGTGATCTCGCGACGCGGCGCGCCCTCTTCCCATCTATCCCCCGACGGCGGCGCCGAATCCTGTGACGCGACCGCCATATTGTCACTCATACCGACATGATGACATCACTCCGACAGATGATCAACACGTGGCAACGTCATGCAATTATTGTTGTTGCGGATCTGTCCACGTCGCTCCAGGTGGAAATCGGCGGCACTGCACCCTGAAGCTCCGCACGCGTTATGCGCCCAGCGAGGCGGACCAACGTGCCGATCACCTGGCTCTACCGCGGCCTCACGCGTTTGCCGTGTCGCGCGACGAAGCGAGCGGATCTCAAAAGATCTCCCGCCCTCACTATTTCTTCGAAGCTTCGTCCAGGCCCGCTAGCGCGACGCGAAGCTTTTCCACGATGCTTTCTTTGCGCTCGGTGCCGAGGCGCGTTCCGTCGAGCTCGCAGAGCTGAAACTCGTCGCGCGCCATGTGCCCGAACGTGGTGACGTGCGAACCGGCGATGGTGAGCTTCTCGCGAAACACCGTTTCAGTGATCGTCCGGAGCAGCCCGGGCCGATCCGGCGCATGCACCATCAGCAAGTCCGCGTCGGCCGCTTCCTGAAAAAAGATGGAGAGCGGCGGAGCGCCGGAGGGTACCGGCGTCGGCCGGGCGCGACGCGCGAGCGAATGCACGTCGACTTCGCCGACGAGGAGGGCCTCGATCGAGCGCTTGATCGACGCGAGGAGCTGCCCGGTGTCCACGAGCACGTACGGCGGCTTCAGCGGACGGATGGCGAACAGGTCCACCGCCTCCGGCGGATACCCGGCGCGCGTCCGGCAATAGACACGCGCGCCGAGGATGTCGAGCGAGTGAGCGGAGATCGCGGCGGACAAAAGCGAGAGCAGACCCGGACGATCGTCGGCGACGACGCAGAGCCAAGGGCCGTCGACGGCGGCGGGCAGACACAGCTCGAGATGAACCAGGCCGTTGCCGCGCCGGTGCACGACGGCCGCGTGCGCTTGCATTTCCGCGTCGTTGTGCCGCTGCCGGTAGGCCTCCGGCATGCTCGCCGCGAAAGAAGTCACATGCACCTTGCTCAATCCCGAAGGTTGCCCGGCGACGCGCGCTTCGGCAAGGGCACTTGCGAGGGCAGCGGGGTCGAGCGCGACGCCCGTCCGGGTCCGGTGCTCCTCGGGAAGCCAGCGGACCACGTCCTCGACGTTGCCATGCATTCGAAACGCACAGGTGCGCGGAGCGAGCATCCGGATACCGACGATGGCGTTCCTGAGGGCACTCGCAACGACGCCGCGTCCCTCGAGGACGACCGCGACGCAGGCGAGCTGCCGCTCTATCGTCTTCATCAACGCCACGAAGCCATCCCTGGCGTCCGGGGTCGGAATCGCTGCGCCGCGCGCGATCAGGTGGATGTTCGAAATGCCCTGCGGATAGGCTGCGACGACGGACTCGGTGACCTTGGTGAGCCGCGCGACGTCGGCGCCGGTCGCTTGACGTAGCCACACGATGATCGTGACGTTCTGCCAGGCGCTGAAGAGAAACGCCTCGGGTTCCGAGTCGAGGATCGTCAGCTCGGACGTCGCATCCACGTCGTCGGTTCCTCACTCGCGCTGCCCATCGCCCCAGTTTGCCGATTGTGAGCGAGCCTTAAAATGGGACCGTGCGGCTCGAGCGCCGAATTTTGGTCGATGCGTGCCTGCTCGGGCGAATCGGAGCGAACTACGCTGCGGCGCGGCAACGAAGCGACGCTCGCCGATCGGAAAAACCGCGAATCGACACGAGCTAGAAACGTTGTCGGATCGAAGAAAGGTTATCGACTTCGATTTCGAAAGATCGCGTCGGCGCGAGAAGACTTCGCCAATCGAAGCGCAGCGTCACCGGGCCGACTCGCCCGGCTGGTTCGCAGCCGATCGTACCGTGGAGCTCGGTGAGCGCGACAATCAGCGGACGGCTCGCGTCGTGGCCGAAGTCGAGCTGGCACCGGCGACCGCGTGCGTCGGGAAAGCGGATCCGATAAGCCGCGAACCGACGGCGACCGAAGGCGACGATCCCCGCAGCGGGGGCGCATAGAGCGATCCCTTCGGCGTGAACGTGCCCGTCGAGCGTCGCGCGAGCGAGTTCGAAGCGCCGCGGCTCGAGCGTGACCACGAGGCGCCGCCGCTCGAGAGGCCGACCGTCCGCGTAGTAGGTGCCGATCAGCGTGAACCCGAACGGCATTCGCTCCTGCGAGAGACGTGTTCCAGCGTCGTTGACACGCGGCTCATCGCGTCGCTCACTTCGGGTCGTTGGGACCGGGCTCGCGGCGACGTAGCTCCCGCGGCTCGACGAAATCGTCGGGCAAGAGGACGAGCCGCTCGACGCGTTCGTTCTTCGCGAGCGCATCCACGATCTCCTCGACGTCTGCGAGCTTCACTCGTCCGTAATAGTAGTGGTCGGGCTCGACGGCGATCGCGGGACCCACCCAGCACGCGTCGAGGCAGCTCGACGTACAGGCGCGCACTTCGAGCTCCGCGAGTCCCCGCTCCTTCAATCGCGACTTCAACGCCGCGTGGATTTCGTCCGATCCGCGCGCGGCGCACGACCCCTTGGGAGCGCCGTCCGGACGTCGATTCACACACACGAAGAGCAGGCGCTTCCGCTTTGCCATGATGAAGAGAACGACGCCGACAGGGCGCGGTCAAGCGCGCGGTTCCGAGGGTCGCACCTCCCCGTGACTCCTTTGTTCGGCGCGACGGTTCGGAATGCAGAGATGTACCGTGGTTCCTTCGCCGGGCTGGCTCACCACCTCGACGCGCCCGCCATGCGCTTGAATGATGCGGTCGGCGATCGGGAGCCCCAGCCCGGTTCCGCTCGGACGCGTGCTGAAGAATGGGTCGACGGCGCGACGAAGCGTCTTCGGGTCCATGCCGACGCCGTGATCGGAAACGGTGATTCGCACGCCGGGCGCGTCCGGCGTCACGTCGGGGGCCGCGGAGATGACGATTTTACCGCCGTCTGGCATCGCCTGGCAGGCGTTCGCGAGGATGTTCTGAAGGGCGAGCCGGAGGAGCCCGGCGTCGGCCCAGACGGTCTGGACGTTGGGCTCGCTCGTGAGCTTGGCCTCGAGCGCGTACGATTCGGGAAGGCCCGTCTCCAGCAATCGAAAGATTTCGTGGAGCGGCACCTCTTCGCGCCGAACGTTCATCGGTCGCGCGAACCGAAGGAGCTCCGTGACGAGGTTATTCAGCCGTGTCACCTCTTCCTCGACGATTTCGAACAGCTTGTTCCGGTCTTCGGCCACGAGGCTGTGTCGTTTCAACGTGGCCGCCGCGTTCTTGATCACCGCCAGCGGGTTTCGCACTTCGTGCGCGATGGACGCGGCGAGCTCACCGACGGAGGCCAGCTGCCGTTTGCGAAATAGCTCCTCTTGAACGACGCTGAGCTCCAGGTACGAGTCGGTGAGTTCGGCGGTCGCCTGGCGAAGCTCGTTGGCGGTGGTTTCGAGCTCCTGCGCCGCGCGGCGATAGCGGACGAGAAGCGTGTCGGCGACACCGAAGCCGTAGACCAGGAAGGCGTACGGGACGAGATACGGTGTCCCGACGATCCCGCTCACCGACAGGATGTCGTTCACCGCACAAAGCACGATCACGACGTGGCCGAGGAGCGCGCCGCGCACCTCGCGCCGCCCGTCGTAGAACGCGCGAGCGAGAACGAACATCGTCATCAGCCCTTCACCGATGACGAGCGCGTATCCGGAGACGGCGACCGCCGTGGGACGGGCGAACGCGCGCGAGGTCTCCAGGCCGAACAGATGCAGCTTCGCGACGTGAACGGTCCCCGGCTCCCACCAGTGTCCGGTGACCATGAGCACCACGTAGAACGCCGCGAGCGTATACACGGCGGGCAGCACGCGCCGCACCCGAGTCGGCGCGACGTACTGGAACGCGAAGTGAACGTTGAGCGCCGTCGACGCGAACGCGCCGACGTGGGTGACGATGGACGCCGTGATCCATTGAGATACGCCGTGCACCGCGGCGGCTCCGGCGAGGCCGCAATCGGTGACGGCGATCGCGAAGCAGAGCAGCCCGAAGACGAAATACTCCGCGTCGCGACGGCGCGCCGCGTACGCTTGGAGAAAGAACGTCCCGACCGCGACTTCCACGGCCGCCCACGCGCCGAAGAGCCCGGCGAGCAGCGGCGTGTTCATGATCGAGTCATACCAGCGGCTAGATCCGCCTGTCATCGACCGGAGCCCCCGCGGCGGGGACGACGGCACGAAAGTCTGCTACATGAGCCGACTCGATTCGGCGACACTTTCGGCGGAAACTTCCGGACAAAAGGTCGAGGTCGAACAGCACGATGAGCTACGTGGTTCTTGCCCGAAAATGGCGCCCGATGGGCTTCGACGATCTCGTCGGGCAGGAGCACGTCTCGCGCACGCTCGGCAACGCGATCGCGTCCGGACGCGTCGCGCACGCCTTCCTCTTCACCGGGGTTCGAGGCGTCGGAAAGACGACGGCCGCGCGTATTCTCGCGAAAGCATTGAATTGCACTGGCACCGCGGACGATCCACACACCGGACCGACCGCGTCCCCCTGCCTCCAATGTTCGGCGTGCCGCGAGATCGCGCTCGGCACCGACGTGGACGTCCGCGAGATCGACGGTGCCAGCTACAACGGCGTCGACGAGGTCCGAAAACTGCAGGATTCCCTGCCGTACCGGCCCGCGCGAGACCGCTTCAAGATTTTCATCGTGGACGAAGTCCACATGCTGTCTCAGAGCGCGTGGAACGCGTTCTTGAAGACGCTCGAGGAACCGCCCCCGCACATCAAGTTCATCTTCGCGACGACCGAGGTGCACAAGGTCCCGATCACCATTCTGTCTCGCGTCCAACGGTTCGATTTCAAGCTCATCCCGACGCAGCTCATCGCGAACCGGCTCCGGCACGTGCTCTCGGTAGAGAAGGTCGAGAGCGACGATGGCGCGCTCCAGATCATCGCGCGCGAG
This sequence comes from uncultured Polyangiaceae bacterium, assembly GCA_964506835.1. GTDB lineage: Bacteria > Myxococcota_A > Polyangia > Polyangiales > Polyangiaceae > DASZVB01. The sequence goes on along the minus strand of CAZDNG010000011.1, from coordinate 68,248 downwards.
GCCGCGGGCAGCATGCGCGACGCGATGAGCTTGCTCGATCAAGTCATCGCCTGGAACGATCAGAAGCTCGACGCCGATTCGGTTGCACGGGTCCTCGGCGTCGCGAGCCGGCAAGTGCTCCACGACATCGCCCGCGCGCTGGTCGAAGGAGACGCCGCGCGGTGTCTCGACGTCGTGAAGGGGCTCGCGAATCAGGGATACGACATCGCGACCGTCGCGCGCGACCTGCTCGCGCTCCTTCGAGATCTCGTCGTCGCCAAGGTATGCAAGGAGCCCGCGGATCTATTGGACCTCGCGGACCTCGAGCGGCGCGACGTGGTCGAGCTCGCCACGCGAGCGACCGTCGACGACCTCGTCCGCTTGCATCAGGGCTTCTCGACGGGGTTCGACGATGTCGTCCGGAGCGGACAGCCGCGCGCCGGCCTCGAGATGCTCCTCGTCCGACTCGCGCGACGCCCGCCGCTCATTCCCATCGACGAGCTGATCGCCCGGCTCGCGACGCTCGAGAAGAAACTCGGCGCGCCGCCACGCCGCGGACCGTCCGACGCCGGGGACCCGCGTGGCGGCCCGTCGCGGCCAGCGCCGTCGGCATCCCCCCAGCGACGCGACGCCGCCCCCGAAGCACCGTCGAGCGCCGCCCGCGTCACCGCCGCGCCCGCAACGGAACACGTCGCTCCGAACCGCGCCGCGCCCGCAACGGAACACGTCGCTCCGAACCGCGCCGCGCCCGCAACGGAA
>CAZDNG010000011.1:51251-67410 GCA_964506835.1 uncultured Polyangiaceae bacterium | reverse complement strand
CACGTCGCGCCGAACCGCGCCGCGCCCGCGGCAACGCCCGCGAGTGCACCGGCACGAGTCGCCCCTGTTCCAACGGCCGCACCCGCGTCGTCGCCGGTGACCTCGCCGCCGCATGCAAACGGCGTCGCCCTCGCCCCCACCGCGTCGTCGCCGGTGACGTCGCCGCCGCGTGCAAACGGCGTGGCCGTCGCCCCCGCCGCGCCGAATGGCACTGCCGCTCCCGGTTCGAACGGCATTGCCGGCGCGGGTTCGAACGGCACGCCGGCAGGCGTCGCCGCGTGGCGAAGCATCATCGAAGGCGTGCGCGCGGAACGGCCGGAGCTCGCCGCGTGTTTGCATCACGCGACCTTGGTCGAGGCGTCCGCGGAGCGCATCTCGCTCGGCTTCGAGCCGGGAAGCGTCTTCGAACGTGCGGCGCAGAGCGACGGCGCGGTCGCTCTCGTGCGCAAGGTCGCAGGCGGCGTCTTCGGCGCCGAGCCCAGCATCGTGCTCGGCGCGGTGCCGTCGAGCGGCGGCGCGGGCACCGTGGCGGCCCTCGAAGATCAGGAGCGCAAGGAGCGCCTCCGGTTGGCCCGCGCCCGGGCGAAGGACCACCCGCGCATCGCCGAGGCCACCGAGATTCTCGGCGCGCGTCTCAAAGAAATTCAGATCCCGGACGAATGAGGACGTCGTGCTTCCCGATCGGTTGAGAGCGTTGGTCCACCTCTTCGCGCGCTTGCCCGGAGTCGGCGAACGCACGGCCCAGCGCTACGTGCTCTTTCTCGCTCTCGAAGCCGGCACGCTCCCCGACGATCTCGGCGCGGAGCTCGGACGGCTCCGGCAATACGTCGGCGCCTGCGGCCGCTGCGGCAACCTCGCCGAGATGGACGCGTCGGGAGCGGCGCTCTGCGCGGTGTGCGCCGACTCTCGTCGCGACCCGTCGCTTCTGTGCGTCGTCGCACGCGTCCAGGACCTCCTCGCGATCGAACGCAGCGGCGCGATGCGTGGTCGGTATTTCGTGCTCGGTAAACTCTTGTCTCCGCTCGACGGCGTCTCGCCCGAAGATCTGCCGCTCGATCGCCTGCTCGCGCGAGTGAAGGAAGACGGCGTCGCCGAGGTGATCATCGCGACGCCGCCCTCGGTCGACGGCGAAGCGACCGCTCTCCTGGTCGCTCGCGAGCTTTTGCCGCTCGGCGTCCCGGTGTCGCGCATCGCGAGCGGCGTCCCGCACGGCGGCGATCTCGAGTTTTCCGATCAGATCACCTTGGGGCGCGCGATCAGCGGACGCCGCGCCGTCGACGCGGGGCGTTAACCCGAGCGAATTCGCCGAGTTCCCGAGGGTTTCTGGCGACGAGCGACGCGGCCTCCCGAGCTTGATCTGCCCACACCCCTCTGCGAGTATCCCCGGCCCCATGACGTCCAGCCGGCGAGAAGTCGTTCGCAGCGCCTCGGCGCCGGAAGCCGTCGGCCCCTACAGCCAGGCCATCCGAGCGAACGGCTTCGTGTTCCTGAGCGGTCAGATCCCGCTCGACCGTGCGACGGGGAAACTCGTCGACGGACCCATCGAGGCGCAGACGCACCGAGTCATGGGCAACCTCGGCAGCGTACTCGAAACGGCGGGGTCGTCGTTCGAAGACGTCGTCAAAACGACCATCTTCCTGGTCGACCTCAAAGATTTCGCCGCAGTCAACCAAGTCTACTCGAGCTACTTCACGACCGTGCCTCCGGCGCGATCGACCGTGCAAGTCGCGGCATTACCGCTCGGCGCGCGCATCGAAATCGAGATGGTCGCGCTCGGGCCCTAGCGAGAACCCATGCCCAAAGCATCGAAAGCCTCAGCATCCTTCGAGGATCGCCACCTTCACGCCACGCGCGAAACGGCGCTCGCCGCCGTGCTCGAAACCGGAGCGCGCAGTGAAGACCTGGTGGCGGCGTGGCTCGACGGCAAGAACGTCGAAGCCGTCGCGGAAGTCGCCGAGCACGCCGCCGGCGCGGCGCGAAAAGCGGCGCGTCGTGCGCTAAACGTGTTCGGCGCGCGGGGCATCGCGGCGCCCGCGCGCGCGCACGTCACGGTGCTCACTACCTCCGCGAAACCCGACGTCGTCGAAGGGTGGATGATGGCGCCGGATTCGTCCGGCATGCAGATGTTCGCGGTCACGGCGAGGCCGGCCGCGGCGCGCTACCGATCGTCGTTCGTCTTCCTGCACGCTCTGCAAGGCGTCGCGCGGGTCGACAACGGCACGATGAGCCAGACGCAGCTCGATGAATACTTCGCCAAGGTCCTTCCGGGAGCGGGCTACGGTGCGACGAAGGTGCCCGTCGATTGGGCCCGGTTCCGCATCGCCGAGGCGCGCCGCGCTCACCGCGAGCGCGGCCTCCCCGAGCCGCTCGGGTTCACGACGGCGAGCCCCTTGCTCGAGCCCGTGCCGGCCGAGGCCCCGAGCCACCCGTTCGACGACGAAGGGCTCGAGCTGTCCGACGAAGACGCCCTGGATCTCGCCAAGGGTTCCGCGACGCTGCACAACCTGCCCGAGTTCCGGAGCTGGCTACCGACGAGCGCCGCGCTTCAGGAACTGCTGATCAACGTCGGCACCAAACTGACGCCGGGCAAAGAGCCCGAGCCCGGCACCGTCGCCGAACATCTCCGCGGCGAGGTCGACTTGGCCACCGACCGCTTCTTTTCCGAGGACGTGCGCAACGAAGTGCTCCGGAGAATGAAGGACAGCGCCCTCAGCATCTTCGCGCGCGAAGGCGAGCAGCGCGCGCTCGAGGTCTCCGCGGCGATGAAGGTGATCGAGAAGTGCGGCATTTTGACCAATCCGCCACGCGACGTCCCCTTCCTCAAGGCATTTTTCGACAAGGGCGTGGCGATGATGGTCGCTCAAGGCGGCGGGCGTCTCCGCATTCCCGTACCGAGCGCGGGCATGGCCCAGAGCTCCCCGACGGAGACGTCGGAAGTGCAGGCTTCGCCTTCCGAATCAACTTGAAGGCGGCGGCTGGGTCGGCGTGAACGGTCCGCTCGGCGTGTCTTCGAGTCGCTGGATCTCGCGCGCGCGTTCGCGGAACGCCGCGAGCAGGCGCGTGTACACCACTCCCGGCCCTCCCGCTCCGACGACGCTTCCGTCCACGCGGATCACCGCGAGGAGCTCGCGAATGCTCGACGACACGAACATCTCCTCGAAGTCGCCGAGCTCGGCGAGCTCGGGCGCGCGAAGCTCGACGGCGATCCCGAGGTCCTTCGCGACGTCGAGGACGATCCCGCGTGTGATGCCCGGCAAGATCCCGGAGTCTTCCGGCGGGGTGACGAGCGCGCCGCGGCGAACGAAGAACACGTTCGACGTCGCGCCCTCGACGACTCGGTCCTCCGAATCGACGATGAACGCCTCTGCGGCGCCCGACGCGTGCGCTCGCTCGACCGCGAGGACTGCGACGAGATAGTTCCCGACCTTCGCTCCCGCGGCCGGGGTTGCGTCCGCGGCGCGCCGTGCGCGGTAGGTGACGACCGAGATCCCGTGCTCGTACACCTCGGGCGATGGCGGCGTGAGCGGCGTCACGATGACGAGGCGCATCGGGCGCAGGCTCGCACTCGGGTCGAGCCCGAGCTCACCCGCGCCGCGGGTCACCATCACGCGAACGTAGCTCTCGGCGTTTCCGGTCGTGCGCACCGCTTCCAGCACCTCGTGCTCCAGCACCTCGCGCGGCACGGGAAGGCGAATGTGCACGAGCTCCGCGCTCCGCTCGAGTCGCACGAGATGCCGCTCGAGCGCAAAGGGCCGGCCGCCGTACGTTCGCACCGTTTCGAACACCGAGTCGCCGTAGAGGAAGCCCCGATCGAGCACGCTGACCATGGCCCGGTCGAGCGGCGACAAGATGCCGTCGATCATCGCAGCGCGGCCGGTCATGCGCGGGCTCCCGGCACCGACGCGAGCGCCTCGGCGCGAGCGCGGGCGCGACGGATCGCCGCGCCGAGCGAGCCCGGGTATTCCGTCGCGAGCGCCGGATCGAACGGCGGCCCGACGACGATCGCGACCCGCGAAAACGGCAGCGGTATTTCGAATCGATCCCAGCTCCGTCCGAGCACGATTGCCCGGCGAGGCGCGCTCGCGACGGGACGGAGCGGGACACCCGAGTGCGCGGCGGCGAACGCCGCGCCGGCCTTGGGTACGCCGAAGGGGCCGCGCGGCCCATCGACGGCGAACGCCGCGTCTCCGCCGGCGCGAAGCTCGAGCACGAGACGCCGGAGCGCACTCGCGCCGCCCCGCGACGAAGAACCACGCACGATGCGAAATCCGAGCTGGCCGAGCACCCCCGTCTGGAGTTCGCCGTCCTTCGAGCGACTCACCAAGGTGAGCAGGTGACGTCGCCCGACCCCGCGGAGGAGCGCCATTTGTTGACCGTGGAAGAACGCGAAGACTCCGCGCGCTTGCCCGAGCTCCGCGCCCGCGTCGTCCTCGAACACGACGCGAAGGGTCGACACCCAAGGACGAATCACGAGCGCGAGCAGGATGCCCAACGCGCGCCGGAGCGCACGCACAACGGCCCCCTACCCCTTCGCCTGCGCGAGCAAGTCCTTGGCGCGAGCGAGGCCGGGATCCGTTTGCAACGCGCGCTCCAGCATCTGGGCCGCCTTCTGCTTTTCACCGAGCCGCAAATGGACGTCACCGAGATTCAAGAACACCTCGGCCTTCGTAATCGGCCCGCCGTCGTCGAGCTTCTGCAAGAGAAGCGCGCGGAACATTTGCTGCGCCTTCTTCAAGTCGTTGAGCTCCAACGAAACGGCGCCGAGCTCCTTCAAGATGTGCACGTTGCCCGGCTCGATGCGGAATGCCTTGTCGAGCTCCTCCATCGCGCGGGTCGCTTCGCCGTCGGAGAAATATGCCTTCGCGAGGCGGCGGTGAATTTCCGCGAGCTCCTTCGAGCGCTTTCCGGCGAACGATTGCACGATCTTCTCGAGCACTTCGACCGCCGCTTTGCCGCGCCCGGACGCGCTATAGGCGTCGCAAAGCTCGAGCATGAGCTCGCGATCGCCCGGCTTGAGGGCGCTCGCCCGCTCGAGCAGCTCCGCCGAGGCAGGGAAATCCGAGCGTTTTTCGGCCTGAATCTTTGCGGCGCGGCGAAGGAGCTTCACCTTGTCGTCGACGGCGGGCACGAGGTCGGCGTCGCCCGCGAGGACGCCGGCGAGGCGATCCCAGGTGCCGCTCTGCTCGTAGAGCGCGCGGAGGACGTCGCGGATCTGCGTATTTTTCGGGTCGACCGCCAGTCCGCGCTCGAGCGCCGACGCGGCACGCTCCTCGTCGCCCTGCGCCTTGTATTCGTCGGACAGAGACATCGCGAACGCGACGGCCTCGTCGCCGGTGGCAATACCCAGCAAGGTCTCGAGAATTCGCGCGGCGTTCGCGTGATCCTTTTCGCCTTGATAGAGATGCGTGAGCGCCTCGAGCGTCGCACGGTGATGCGGATCCCGCGCAAGGATCGACTCGTACGTCTGAATCGCCCTGTCGCGATCCCCGAGGTCGCGCTCGTAGAGGCCGCCGAGGCGCACGCGGAACGACAGCTCCGCCGTCGAATCGCCACGCTCCTTGGCTTGCTCGATCTGTTCGTCCAGCAGCTTGGCGAGATCTTCGAGCCGCTTGTCCTGTTCGTAGAGCCGTCCGAGCGCCATCACGACGTCGGTGCGTGACGGCTCTTCTTCGATGGCCGCGACGAGAAGCTCGATCGCCGTATCGATGGCATTGAAGCGGGTTGCTTGAAGCGCGGCGAGCTCGGAGCGCAACGTGCCGCGCGTCGATGGAGACGTCGCGACGTCGATGAGACGTTCGAGCAGGCGCGCGAGATCGCGGTACTCCCCCGACGACTCGTACAGCGCGCGAAGTGCCGCGGACGCGTCGACGTCCGAAGGCTCGTCCTCGAACAGCGTCTCGTAGAGCTCGATCGCCTTCGTCGGCTCGCCGAGCCGGTCGCGAGCGATGGCCGCTGCCTTGTGCCGAAGCCCGCGCGCATCGACCGGGTCCATGACCAGATCGATGCGGCGCTTGAGCAGGGCGAAGGTCTCCTTGAAGTCCTGTTCGGTCTCGCGGACTTTCGTGAGCTCCGCGAGCGCCCAGAGGTTCAGGTCGTCCTTGGCGAGGAGCTCGCGCAAGATCGCTTCCCCGAGCTCGCGATCCCCGAGGCCGTCGGCGAGCTCCTTGGCGCGACGATAGAGCGCGACGCGCTGATCGTCGTCGAGCTGGAGCTTCGCGCGCTGCCGCAAAGTCCGCACGAGATCGCGCTCGCGCCCGTGACCAGCTTGCAGCGCCTCCATCTGAATCAAGACTTCGTCGCTGTTCTGATCGAACTCGAGCGCCTTCTCGAGGGCCTTTTCGGCGGCCAACGGATCGTGCGCACGCTCGGTGAACCAACCGGCGAGCCGCATCGACAGATCGCGCGCGACGTCGGGCAAGAGATCGGGCTTCTTCTCGATCGCGTCGCGGAGCGCAGCAGCGGCGCCGGCCCAGTCGTTGGTGATCGGCGCGAGCCGCTCGAGCTCGTCGAGGAGTTCCGGATCGGACGGATCGTCCATCAGACCTTGCTGCAAGACGCGCTGAGCAGCGGCCGGATCCTTCGTCTCCTCTTCGAGCACGCGCGCGAGGCTCCTGCGCATCTCGATGCGTTCGCCCGCCGAGCCCGCGAAGCCGACGCGCTTCTCGTAGAGCGTCGCGAGCCGGTCGGTGCGTCCGCGACTCCGATACACGCCTTCCAGGATCTCCGCGGCTTCCTCGAAGAGATCGCGATCGTCGGTGAGCTTCTCGAGCTCGGCGAGCGCTCGCTCGTGATCGGGATTTTGCTCGAGGGCGAAGCGCAGGCTGCCGAGTCCACGACTCGGCTCCTTGAACTCGTCGATGTAGAGGACGGCCATCCGGTAGTGAAGATCCGCCTGCTCGGCATGCGAATCGACCACGACGACACGGCGCTCGAGCACGTCGGCGAGGGACGTCGCGTCGCCGAGGCGATCGTAGAGGCGATCGAGGGCTTCCAGGAGCTCCGGCTGGTCGCCGATTTGCTCGACTGCGCGCGCGTACGCCTGCACCGCGCGACGCTCGTCCTTCAAACGCTCCTCGGCGACCTTACCGAGGCGCGTGTAGAGATCCTTGGCGAGCGCGACGTCGAACGTCGATTGCGCTCGCTCGGTGAGGGCGTCCGCGTAACGGCCCCAGCCGTTGCTCGACTCGCTGAGCCGTTCGATTTCGGCGTGCAACGCGGGTGACTCCGGCTGTTCGGCGAGCGCACGCAAGAGTGCGGCTTCGGCGTCGACGGGCCTGCCGAGCCGTTGCTCGAGCACGTCGGCGATGGAGCGCAACGTGCTTGCCCGCTCGCCCGGTTCGGTCTCCGTCGACAGACGCATCTCGAGGACGTCGACGAGTTGGTCGTAGCGCCCGCGCCCCGACAGCACGGGCACCAGGATGCCCGCCGCTGCGCCGCGAAGATCGTCGTGCTGATCGCCGAGCTTACGCACCGCTGCGATCGCTTCCGCGTCGTCCGGGACCTCGGTGAGCACGAGGCCGTAGGCGTCGAGCGCGTCCTCGTAGTTCGACATTTTCGTCGAAAGGATGTCCGCGATCTGCTTCCGCAACGTCGCGCGCGCTTCGCCGGTCGCGGCGCTGGCGGCTTGCAGGCGCAGATTGTCGAGCAGCTCGGGCCACATTTCCTGGGCGCGATAGAGCCGATTGAGCGCGACGAGGACCGCGGGGTCGCTCGCTCGAACGACGAGGGCTTCGTTCAAGACGTCGATGGCGTTCGTGCGATCGTCGAGCTTCTTCTCGTAGCACTCGGCCGCCTTCATCAGGAGGTCGTACTTGAGGTCGGCGTCGTCCTCGCCCGCGAGCGCGACGCGACGTTGATAGAGCTCGACCAGGCGCGTCGGGTCGCCCTTCGCCTCGTAGAGCTCGATGAGACAATCGATGGTGAACGTGCTCTGCGGATCGAGCTCCGCGGCGCGCTCGTACGCTTCGACTGCGCCGTCGCGATCATCGAGCATGTCGCGGCGCGCCTCGCCCACTCGCCGGAAAATGCTCGCCCGCTCGTCGTCGCCGAGCAAGAGCTCGGCTTTGGCGACCAGCACGCGATCGAGGACGCTCCAGTCGCTGAGGAGCGTCGCGAGTTGCTCCATCTTCTCGATGGGGCCGAGCTCGGTCGCGTCGAGCTCGCGCAGGCGGTCGTAGGCGTCGAGGGCGCGCCGCGGATCGTCGCGACGCGTGTCGTGGACCGCGGCGAGCGTCGCGAGGAGGTCGCGCTTGCTCGCGAGATCCGGATGTTCGGCGAGCGCCGCTTCGTAGCTTTCCGCGAGCTCGTCCCAGGCGGAGGTGAGCTCGGCGAGGCGCTCGTAGTCCGCGCGCACGTCGGCGTCGTCGGCGTCGAGCTCGACGGCGATCGCGAGGGCCCGACGCGCTCGATCCTTGTCGCCGCCGCGGGTTTCCCAGAGAGCCGACGTTTCACGAAGCACGGCGACTTTTTCGCCCGCGCTGCGAGCGAGGGCGTAGCGGTCCTCGTTCAACTTGATGAGACGGCGCCAATCGTCGGCGGCTTCGTAGAGCGGGCGCAAGATCTCGACGACGCGCTCGCGGTGCGCGTCCTCTTGCTTCAGCGACTCGAGCTCGGAGATCGCGTCGGCGTGCGCCGGAACCGAGCGGACAATCTCGTCGAGTTGTTCGATCGCCCGCGCCGGATCGTGAAGCTCCGCACGATAGAGACGCGCGAGCAAGAGACGGTAGCCGGCCGCGGTCTCGAGCGACGACGCGGTGTCGGCGCGCTGGAGGTACAGTTCGGCAAGCTCGCGATAGCGCGTGCGCTCGCGATAGAGCTCGGTGAGCGCGTCGAGCGCCCGCGAGTCGAGCTCGTCCACGTCGACCGCTTGACGGTACGTCTCGATCGCGTCGTCGGGTCGACCGAGCTCGTGACGCTGAAGACCGGCGATGGTGTGGAGCAACCGGAGACGATCGGGGGGTTCGTATTTGTGGTCGAGGCCGCTCTTGTAGAGCGCGACACGCTCCTCGTGGCGACCCGTACGCTGAAGGAGATCGTCCACCGCGCCGAAGAGCGCGTCGCTCTCGGGCTCGAACGCGAGCGCGCGACGATAGAAGGAGAGCGCGCGATCGTTCTCGCCGAGCCGTGTGAAGAGCTCGCCGGTTCGCGCCGCGAGCTTCGCGGTGGTCGGATCGTCGCCAGTAACCTGCTCGAGCTCGCCCGCGTAAATTTCGGCGAGGCGCTTCTCGGCGCCCGCGACCTTCGCGAGGCGCTCGATCTCGTTCAACGTCGCCTGATCGCCGAGGTCTTCGTGGAACAGCTTGGCGACCGTCTCCAGCGCGGCGACGTAGTCCTCTTTTTGCTCCTCGTAGAGCTGCGCAAGGCGCTGAAGCAGCTCGCGTCGCTGCTCGGGGTCGTCGCTCGCCTCGAGTCGCGCCGAGATCGCGCTCATCATGCGGTCGTAGTCGGAACGGACCAAATAAATGGGCTCGAGCAAGGTCGCCGCGCGAGCTCGCTCGGTGCGATCCGGATCTCCGTCGAGCACGTGCTCGAGCTCCGCGATGGCCCCCTCGTGCTGGCGATCGATGTCGAGCGCCGCCTCGAGCTCCTCGAAGGCCCGCGCCCTATCCGAGAGATGACGCGCCGCCACGCGGGCGATCTTCACATGCAGATCGGCGAAGGCCGCGCCCGGCGCTTCGATTTCGCGTTGATACAGAGCGACGAGATCGTCCCAGCGCTCTTCGGTACCGTACAGAGATTCGAGCGCGTCGATGGCGCCGCGATCCATGTCGATATCGAGGATCGTCTCGTAGACCTCGATGGCGCGAGGCCGGTCGTTCAACCGCTCCGCGAGCAGCTTCGCTCGGCGAAAGAGGAGATCCTTCTTTTCCGCGTCGTCCGCGGCGACGTCGACCCGCTTCTCGAGGACCGCGAGGAGCGCCGGCGCATCGCCGAGCTTTTCGTACAAGGATTCGAGCGCGACCAGCGTCGTTCGATCGCCCGGCCGTTGCTCGAGGGCTTTCTCGTAATATTCGCGCGAGAGCACGAGGTCGCCGAGTACTTCCCGGCCGAGCTCGGCGATCTTCAAGGTCACGTCGAACTGCACGTCGCCGTTGAAGATTTCGCCGACGATCTCGCGCAGCAAAGAGACCTGTTCGGCACGCCGGCTCGTCGCCGCGGAAAGCCGTTCGAGCTCGTCGAGCCACGGCTGGATCTCGACGTGCCCCGCCGCGATGCGCACCGCGCGCTCGGCGTACCCGAACGCACGCTCGGGGTCGTTCATGAGCGTGTACGAGACGCGCACGGCGCTCTCGAGGCCTTCGAGCTTCGTCGGCGGATCCTCGGTCGACTGAATTTCGACTTCGAGTACCCGAAGGAGGCGTGCGCTATCGCCGTCCGATTCGTAGATCGGGTGGAGAATTTCCGCCGCCTCACGTCGCGTTGCGACGTCGGAGGAGTCGAGCAACGTCTCGAGCGCTGCACGGCTCGGGACGTGGCTCGTGTCGATGGTCAACGCCTCGCGATACGACGCGAGCGCGCCCTGCGCGTTGGACAGACGTTCGCGCCGCAGATCGCCGAGCTTCGCGAGGAGCGCGAGCCGCTCGGTGTTGTCGTCGACGAGGCCGAGGTGCGCCTCGTACGCGTCGGCGAGGTCTTCCCAGCGGCGCGCGTGCGAGTAGAGGCTTTCGAGGGCCTCCAGTGCTTCGGTGTTCGGGCCGAAGTCGTCGATGATCGACCGCCAGGTCTCGATGGCCTCCGACGCGGCGGCGAGCTTGTTCGAGAGGATCTCCGCGGAGCGGCGCATGAAATCGCGACGGCCCGACGCGGGCTCGGCGCGATCACGACGGCTCTCGAGGATCTGCACGAGATCGCTCCACCGCTCGGTGCGTTCGTAGAGACGATCGAGCGCCGCGAGCGCCGCGGCGTCTCCGGGATTCTCCTCGAGCCGCGACTTCCACGCGGCGATCGCGCCGTCGGGATCGTTCAATACCGTCTCGCAGAGCGAGCCGAGTCGGCCCTCGAGCTCTTGACGGACCTCGGTGCTTTTCTCGAGTCGGATCTGGGTGCGCAGGGTCTCGCGGAGCTTTTCGTGCTCGTTCGCGGTCACGTAGAGGCGTTCGAGGGCGCGCGCCGCGGGCAACGCCAGCTCGGCGTCGTCCGGGTCGAGCTCGAGGACCTTCCGATAGGTCGCTTCCGCCTTCTCGGCGTTGTTCAGCTGGTCTTCGTAGATGCGCGCGACCTCCATGAGGATCTCGCCACGCATGCCCGGCGTATCCGCGCGCTCGCTCGCCTTCTCGAGGACGCCCGCGACGCGGGCCTGGACGCCGACTCGGCGGCCAATTTCGAGCAAGCGGTTGCGCGCTTCGACGTCGAGGGGTTCGAGCGGGACGTATCGCGCGAGCGCTTCGAGCGCGCCGGCGTCGTCGCGGAGGCGTTCGTCGCGGAGCGTCGCCACGCGACGGAGCAGTTCCTTGCGTTCGTCGTCGACGGGACCATCGGCGGGCGCTCCTTCGTCGAGCGCCTTCAGGCGGATCTCGAGCACCCGGACGAGATCTCGGACCTCGTCACGCGCTTCGTAGACGGCTTCGAGCATCTTCGCGGCGCGGATCCGATGATCGCCGATCTCGAGAAGCCGTTCGGCGAGCTGGCGCGCCTCGTAGTCGTTCGCGCGTTCGCTGAGAACGTCTTCGACGTGTTCGACGGCTTTCGCGGGCTCGTGAAGAATGTCGAGTTGAATGCGCCCGAGGCGCAGCTTCATGTCGAGCGCGGCGTCACCGACCGACGACCCGAGCCGTCGTTCGAGGAGCGCCGCGAGCTCGCGATTCTTCCCCTGCTGTTCGTACAGACGATCGAGCGCGACGAGTGCGCCTTCGTACGTCGGGTCCACTTCGAGGATCCGCTCGTAGTAGCGCGTGGCCTTCGCCGGCTCTTCGATGATCTCCTCGCAGACGAGGGCGACCTCCGCGAGCATCTCGACCTTGAGCGCCGGGTCGCTCGTGGCGCGCGCTGCGCGATCGTAGAGCGCTTCGAGCTCCGCCCAGCGCTCGGCGCCGGTCAGGATTTGCTTGAGCCGCGTGAAAGCGCGCTCGTTCCCCGGATCGCGAGCAAGCACGCGCTCGAGGTATGGCGCGGCACCGACCGGATCGCCGAGCCGCTCTTCATGGAGCTTCGCGGCCTGCTCCGACAGCTCGACTTCGATGTCGCTCGCGACACCTGCGCGGAGCGCTTCGCGGTACGCCTCGGCGAGATCGGTGGGTCGATTCGCGAGCACCGCGAGCCCCTCGGCGCGCTGCCACAGCTCGAGGTCCGACGGAAACTCGCGCGTGGCACGGAGCATCACGTCGAGCGCCGTGTTGAACGACTCGAGCTTCCGCTCGTGCACGTCGGCGAGCTTCAAGTAGAGCGCGCGACGTTCCGCGGGCACGGTCTGCGCCGTCAGCATCGCCGACAAGGCTTCCGCTTCGCGGCGAGAATCGCCGGTCGCTGCGTATTCGCCGGCGAGCATCTCGGCGGCTCGCTCCTTGGTTTCCGGGTGAGCGAGCAAGCGGCCGAGGCCGGCGATCGCGCGCGGATCGTGCGGCGAGAGCGACAAAATCGTGCGAATGGCGGCGAGCGCGTCCGCCGGACGGCTGAGCCGTTCGACGTAGAGCTCGGCGAGCTCCGTTTCGACGCGAACCCGCTCGCCGTCCGCCACGCGGTCGCGATGGGTTTCGAGCACCTTCGCGGCGCCGGCCGCGTCGCCGGCGGCGAGGAGAAGCCGCGGGAGCTCGCGCAGCGCCGTCGCGTCGCCCGGAGATTGAGTGAGCACGCGGCCGTACAGCTCGGTCGCGCGCCCCGGCTCTTGAAACGCGTCTTCTTCGAGCGCGGCCCACTCGCGCAAGATGGCGACGCCGGCGTCGCCTTTCGGCGCGTTGTCGACGCGAAGCTCGAGGAGCCAGCGCAAATCGTCGCGCCGCCCCTCGCGACGCAAGATGGTCTCGAGCGCCACGCCGGCTTCTTCGTCGGCGGGGTCGGCTTCGAGCAGCCGTTTGTACAGCTCGACCGCGTCGTCGGTTCGCCCGAGCGCGCGCGTGTACACCTCGGCGAGCTTCAGCTCGAGCGGGCGTCGCTTCTTCTTTTTGATCTTCTTCGCACGCTCTTCGAGCGCTTGAACGAAGGCCGCCCACGAGCCCGCGGCACGAGTCTGTTCTTCGAAGAGCGCGAGCGTCGCCGCATCGTCGGGCGCGGCTTCGTACGCGCGGCGCGCGTAGACCGCGGCCGCGTTGCGATCCGACAAGCGCTCGCCGGCAACCACCACGAGCCGGCTCAGGTTCTCGAGCTTCTCGGCGGCGTTCGGCGCGTTCTCGACGAGGAGCTCGTAGAGCGCCGGGAGACGCGACCACTTCTCGTCCGCTTCGTAGAGCGGGATCAAGGCGCGCGCGGCGCGAGTGTCGGTCGGATCCGTCGCCAAGATCCGCTCGTACGACCGGAACGCACGCTCCGGTTGCTTCAGCTTTTCCTGGAAAATCCGCGCGGCCCGATACGACAGATCGATCTTCGGCGCGGGTTCTTTCGCGCGATCCGCCGTGTTGCTGAGCACCTCGACGAGGCCTTCCCAGTCCTTCTGCGACGCGTAGAGCTCTTCGAGGCCGTCGTAGTCCCCGGCGAGCAAAAACGAGTCGCGCAGGACGCGCAGCGCTCGCTGATGACCGGGCTGAAGCTCGATCACGCGACGCCACGCGCGCACCGCTCCTTGATGGTCCGAGATGTGTTCGGCGTAGACCGTGCCGAGCTTCTGCAGCACCGCGAGGCGAGTCGCGTCGTCGCTCGCGGCCGCGACGCGTCGCTCGAGCGCGTCGGCGAGCGTCGGCCAATCCTTCGCGCGCTCGGCGTGCCGTTCGAGCGCGTCGAGCACCTGCATGTTCGACGGATCTTCCGAGAGGATTTCGCGATAGAGGCGGGCCGCGTCGTCTCCACGGTTGAGCCGCTCGGCGGCGAGCTGCGCCATTTCGGTCATGAGCGCCATGCGCTCCGGACCCTTCACCGCGGACAACTCGGCGGCGTAGAGCTCGAACAGCTGCGGCCACGCGCGTCGCTTCTTGTAGAGCTCGGAGAGGTTCTTGTACGCCTCGGGGTCGCCGGGACGGATCTTGAGCAGCGCTTCGAACGCGGCCGTCGCGTTCTGCACGTTCGAGAACTGCTCGAGCCATCGGCGCGCGATCTGGCGATAGAGCTCGGCCTTCTCTTCGGGTTCGGAAACCAGCTCGGCGAGCTTTTGCTGGCTCGCGAGCAGATCTCGGGCGCGACCGAGCTTGTCGTACAGGTCGATCAGCTCGCGGACGCCGTCGATGTCGTCTTCCTTGATTTGAAGGATCTGATTGAGAACCGAGACCAGCGCGGTATCGCTCCGGATCGCGTTTCGGTAGAGGCCGGCGACTTCGCGCAGAATTTCGAGGCGCTTCTCCGAGTTCTTCGCGTCGGTCCGTTCGAGCTGTTGGCGGAGAAGCTCGACGAGCGCATTGTAACCCTGCGTTCGTCGATAGAGATCCTTCAGCCGTTCACGCGCGTCCGCGTCGTCCGGGTTATGACGGAGGAGACTCTTGTATTGCTCGATCGCCTTCTGGGCGTCGCGCTGATCGTCGGCGAGCACCGCGATCTCCTGCGTGATCTGGAGTTTGTCTCGGCCTTCGGGAAACACGCGCTGCGCGCCTTGCAAAATGCCGAGGAGGCGGCCGGGGTCGCCCACTTTGATGCAGTACTCCCGGAAGAACGAGAGCATGCCGTTGTTCGTCGGATCGATCTTCCGGATGCGCTCGAACCACGGCTCGGCGTCCTGCAGATTCTTCCGCTTGCGAAAGTGGAGCATGCCGATCTGCAGCATGTCGCCCACGCGATCCGGCCTCGATTGCTCGGACTCCGGTAGCTTGTGCTCGTAGAGCGCGACGAGGCCGTCCCAGTCTTCGACCTTCGAGTAGTGATCGACGAGAAACGAGATCGCTTCGGAGTTCGACGGCTGCTCCTTCAAGAGCTCTCGATATACTTTCTCGGCGCGGTCGCCGTCTTTGAGCCGGTAGTGAAGGACGCGGGCGAGGCGCATGCGAGCTGCGCCGCGAGCGGCCGCGTCGGTGATTTTCGACACCGCGCGTTCGATGACGCCCGCAACGTCCTTCCAGCGCTCGCCGCGCCGGTACATCCGCTCGAGCATCCGTGCCGCTCGGTCATTCGCCGGATCGAGCTTGAGCGATTCTTCGAGTCGCTCCGTCACCCGATCGGCATTCGCGTCGCTACCGGAAAACCGCAGTTCCATCTCCGCGGCGCGCATGAGCATCGAGCTCTTGTAGACGTCGTCGGGGGCCGAGCTGGCCTCGTCGAGGTACGTCTGAGCGAGCTCGCGCCACCGTCCGCGCTTCTCCTCGTTCTCCGTGACCCGCGACGTCGCGCTGGGTTCGTCGGGAGTGATCTCGAGGAGACGCAAGTTCGCAATGAGGACGCCCTCTTCGTCGAACAAATCGTCGCGAAGAACGCGCAGGTGCTCGGTGACGAGCGCCGCCTCCTCGGGAGTTCCTTCGGCGATGAACGTCTCGACGGCAAGCAGCCCGGCGACCGCTTCGGATTCGCCGCGCCCCTCGTGCGCTTTTCGCGCGCGCGACAACAAGCGCAGTACCTCCCCGGGGGCAAGGTCTCCGCCCTTTTGCCGCACGGCCTCGTTGAGTGCTTGCCACGCCTCCTTGCGGTCCGGATCTTCCTGCAGCTCTCCCAGTGCCGTGCGGATCTTCTGCGAATCCATTCTCCTACCTGTCGCACGCCCCCTATGGGCAGCGCGGAAAACGAGCGCCCGAGGTTACGCCGCGGGCCCAGCCAAGACAAGCCTTCAGACTCCGCATTTCCCTTCTCATTTCGGTTTCTTTGAAGGGCTTGAGGGGCTTTCGGTTGGGGCGCCGCTTCTCGTGCCGAGATCGTCGACCAGTCGCTCTTGACGGGCGATCGAACGAGCGTCGCCGCCGCGTCGTCGTGCCTCGGCGAGCGCGAGTCGGGCTTCGTCGAACCGGCCCAACATGATGAGCGCCCACGATCTGCCGAGATATCCGTCGGCAAACCCCGGACGCGCGCGGAGAACCGCGTCGTACGACACCAGTGCTTTCGCGCCGTCGCCCTCGTCGAGCGCGAGCGACGCGAGCCCAAGCCGATTTTCGAGGGCTTT
>CAZDNG010000011.1:6337-51151 GCA_964506835.1 uncultured Polyangiaceae bacterium | reverse complement strand
CGTCGCCCTCGTCGAGCGCGAGCGACGCGAGCCCAAGCCGATTTTCGAGGGCTTTCGGATCGGCAACGAGCCCGCTCTCGTACGCGACGCTCGCACCGTTGGGGTCGCCCAAATGAGTGCGGACCAAGCCGAGCGCGTGCCAGACCGTCGCGTCGCGCGGATTACGGCGAAGCGCCTCTTCGAGCCGGGGCTCCGCGAGCTCCGCTTCTCCCCAGCGTGCCGCCCGAAGCCCGCCGGTCTTCGGGCCGCTGGGATCGTGCGGCGCGACGCTCGCGGCCTGGTCGTAGTAGCCCAAGGCCTCGTCGTAGCGATGAGCGATCTCGAGGGCACGCCCGAGCTCGAGCCACGGAAGCGGGCTGTCGGGCGGAAGTCGGGCTCGAAGTTCGGCCGCAGCACGCTCGGCGGCCCCGAGATCGCCGACGGTGGCTTCGAGCCGGACCAGGAGCTGCCGCGCCGCGATGGCATCGGGATGTTTCTGGACGGCGCGCTCGAGCAACGTGATCGCCGCCCGCTCTTGCCCTTTGTCCGCGAGCAAGGCCGCCTCCTCTACAGGAGTCGCACGAGAGACGCAGGCGGCGAGCGACAAAAAGACCGCCCACGCTGGCCAAAACCGTCGGACATCTCGACGCGCCGAGCTCCGCGTGTGAGGCTGCCGGCCGGACGCGCAAGGAAGCATGCGAGAGATGGCAGACTATACGAACCTTCTCGTCGCCGAACGTGACGGAATTTTCGAACTCGTCATCAATCGGCCCGACAAACGAAACGCACTCAACCGAGCGGTCTTGACGGAGCTCGCCCAAGCCGTCCGCGAATTGTCGCGACCCGGCGGACCTCGCGCGGGGGTCTTGACCGGCGCGGGCGACGTCGCTTTCGTCGCAGGCGCCGACATCGCGGAAATGGCAGCGATGAGCGTCGCCGAAGCGAAGGCCTTCGCCGATCTCGGCCACCTCGTGTGCTCGCTCATCGAAGAAGCACCGTGTCCGTTCATCGCAGCGGTCAACGGCGTGGCGCTCGGCGGCGGCTGCGAGCTCGCGCTGGCCTGCGACTTCATTTATGCCTCCGAAAAGGCGCGGTTCGGCCAACCGGAGGTGAGCCTCGGCCTCATGCCCGGGTTCGGCGGCACGCAACGTCTCGCCCGGCGCGTCGGCGCGGGCGTCGCTCGCGAGCTCATTTATACGGGCGAGCCGTTGCTCGCCCAGGACGCGCTCGCGAAGGGGCTCGTGAACGCCGTCGTGCCGCCCGCGGAGCTGCGCGATCGCGCCCTCGCGGTCGCGACGAAAATCGCGAGCAAGGCGCCGCTCGCCATCGCGGCGAGCAAACGTGTCCTCCTCCGCGGCACCGAGACGGACCTCACGACGGGCAACGAGCTCGAGGCCCAGGCATTCGCCGGCTTGTTCGGCTCCGACGACCGGAGCGAGGGAATCAAGGCGTTCCTCGAAAAGCGAGCCCCGACGTTTCACGGCCGCTGATTTTCGGACATGCGACGTTCGGCAGGATTGCTTCCGCTCGCCTGCATTGTCTTGTCGAGCTCGCTACCTGGCTGTAAGTGCGGCGAAGATCGTCCTTACACGCCGTTCCGGATCACCGGGAGCGCGTCCGGCGCCGGGTCGTCGGTGCCGCCGTCTCCTTCGGGGAGCGCGTCGTCCGAGCCCTCGGCCCGCGAAGCCGTCGTGGCGCCGCTCGGCGCGAGCACCTTCACGATCGACGGCGTCGCGCTCTCGGTCGATCCGGAGCGCGTCATCGATCGAGCGCTCTCGGGTGATTTCGACGGAGATGGCCAGAAGGACGCCGTCGCGTGGACTCGGCTGCGCGGCGACCCTCCCGACGCGCAAACGTCGGGGGAGCTCGAGTTCTTCGGCGGGAAGAGCCCGGCCGGCAGAGTCGTCGCGACGTCGCCGCCGTTCGTTCCGTCGGGACCGACCTGTCGGCAAACGGTGTCCCTCACGGCGACCGGCCCGCACACGGTAACCCTCGACGTCGCGGCGCAATGCGACGCGCATCTCGTTCCGCGTTCGCCCGTGCGGGGAATCGTCGTCGTCGCTCCGGCGAACGATCGGCCGACCTTGCTCGCCCTCCGCGTCGCGGACGCTGCGCCGTCCGAGTCGTTCACCCTCGTCATCGACTCCACCGATCGTGACGCCGACGGCCGCGACGACGTAGGCGCCACCATCACTCTGAAATCGAGCCCGGACGATCCCGGAGCCTCCGCGGATCTCGTGTGGCTCGACCGAGCGGCGGGGCCTTCGCGCGATCCGACCGAGCCGAAGCACTCGTTCGACACCCTGGCGTCGCTCGAGGCCGTGCGCGCGCGCGGCAAGAGCACCAGTAAAGAGGTGCCCCTGCATATCGCCGATGCGCGACGCTTGTACGCCACGCTGTGCGCGGAAGGTGCGACGCCACGGGTCTTCGATGCCGACGGCGCGCCGCTACTTTGCGACGGAATGGGTCCGGAGCTCGCCGCGCTCACCGCCGCGGAAGTTCGCGCCGCGCTCTCTCGCCGCGACGTGCTCGGCGCGACCGCCGCACTCGCGCACGACGGCTTCTACGGCGCGCCGCTCTCGGAAAAGGATCGCGGAACCCTGCAAAAAGCGCTCTTTTTGGCCGCGCCGAAGCGCTCCGTCACGGTTCACGCGATCGCGGCGGTGCCGCGGGCCAAAGCCGGCTTGCCGCGGTTCAGCCCCCTCTCGTTCGCGGACGACGGCTCGCTCCTCGTTCAGACCGCCGATCACCTCGTCCGTGCACGATTGCCGGACGACACCGAAGAAACCGCGGACGACGTCGCGCCGTGGTCGCTCACCGTGGGCGGGGCCACCGAGCCGCACTGGACCGGCGCGGGGTTTCCCTGCGATCGCTCCGAGGTGGTGTTGGTCGAATCGGATCCTAGTGGAACGCCGCTCCCCTCCGTTCCGACGACGCTTCTCGCACCGAGACCCGGTCCATGTCGCGGAAGCTCGCCGCCCGCGGTCGAGCTCACGCCCCTCGAATGGACGGCGACGGAGCGAGCCGGGCTCATCGGTGGGGCACTGTTTGGCGCGCCCGATCTCGGAGCGCTGTCCAAACCGGCTCCGCAGGGATCGCCCCGATCCCTCGACGGTCACTCTCTCGTCTTCCCGTCGCGGCTCGGCGTCCTGGTGACGAACGCCGGCAAAAGCGAGATTTGGACCGCGCCCGACGCCGCGACCTTGTCGGATTGCGTGGTCTCGAACGGCGCCACCCGCGTCGCCTGCGTGCGAGCGAATCACGCCGTCTGGCTAGAACCCGGCGAAGAACCCCTCACCCGCTCCCACTCGCACTGATTCTAGCCTTAGCTCTTTGGCTCTAGCTTGCTCGTCTCAGCCGGGCGCCTTCACGCGTTCGAGGTATTTGCCCTCGCGCGTGTCGACCTTGATCCATTCGCCTTCGGTGATGAAGAGCGGAACGCCGACGGTCGCGCCGGTCGAGACCTTCGCCGCCTTCGTCACGTTCGTCGCAGTGTCGCCGCGAGCGCCGGGCTCGGTCTCGACCACTTGAACGATGACGCTCGGCGGCAAGCTCACGCTGACCGGATTGCCCTGGTAAATCACGATCTGGCACTCGATGCCGTCCTTCAAGAACTGCGCGCCTTCACCGACGGCTTCCTTGGGCACCGACACCTGATCGCCCGAGATCGGGTTCATGAACACGTACATTTCCCCCTCGGGATAGATGTACTGGAGCGTCCGCTCCTCGACGTCCGCCGCTTCCATCCTCTCTCCCGACCGGAGATTCTTCTCGAGGACGTTGCCGTTCAGCATGTTCTTCATGCGCGTGCGCGTGAAGGCCTGACCCTTGCCGGGTTTGACGAACTGAAAGTCCACGACGACGTAGGGCTGCCCCTCGTACATGAACTTCAGACCCTTCCTGATGTCGCTGGTGTCCATTTCGGCACGCCTTCCCTACTCGCGAGCCGCCGGGCGTTCAAGTCTCGGATGCTCGCTCGCCAGCAAAACCCGCGGTTCTCTCGATTTCCCGGTCGAGCCATGAGGCCCCTGCCTCTTGCCCGGCGTGCGAGCCGTCTGCAACGCTGTGCGCCGAGACCGATGGACGAGTTCGAAAGCGAGCTGCAGGAGATCAAGCGCGAGATCGTCGAGAGCCGTTCGCTCACGATCAAGACGAACAACCTCGTCAATGCGCTCGCCGCCGACGTCAAGAGCATCTCCAAGCGCTTCCAGGGCTACGAACGGCGCCTCGCGTGGAACAGCGCGACCGCCTACGCCGTGTTCGTCGCGCTCTCGCTCATCGCCGGCAAATTGCTGTTCGACGCGCGCGTCGATTCCGTTCGCGCCCAGACCAAGGACACCCGCGACCTCGCCGACAAGCTCGACAAGGAATTGAAGATCACCGAGACGAGGGACGAAGCGCGGACGCGCGCCGAGCGCCGGGCCGCCGACTACTACTCGCTCATCGCGCAGAACAAGCGGCGCGAGATCATCGACCAGTACGACGAAGTGTCGCACATGGAGCTCTCGCGCACGGAGCGGCTGGTGTTCGACGCCGCGCTCGAGCGGGCGAAGAACGAGCTCTCCGTCGTCGCGTATCAAACCGGCCTCGACTACGTCAGGACCGCGCGCTGGCACGAAGCCGAGCAAGCGTTTCGCGACTCGCTCAATTACAAGAGCGACGCGGCACACTCGTCGGAAGCGCGCTATCAGCTCTCGATCACGCTTCGCGCACTCGGCCGCCAGCGCGAAGCGATCCCGATGCTCATCGAGCTCTCCGAAGCCTCCGCCGACAAAGAGGTCGTCGACGACGCGACGTTCTTGCTCGCCCAGTGCCAGGTCGACATCGAAGCCTGGAACGACGCGAAGACGACCCTCCGCACCTTCATCCGCCGTTTCCCGTCGAGCGCGCATCTGAACGACGCTCGAGCAAAGCTCGCCGACATTCAGCTCTATCATTGAGAGGGAGAGCTAGGGCTAAGGCGAAAGCGAAAAGGGGGAAGGGAAAGGGGGCTGCCGCGCGGCGGCGGCGCGTGCACCAGTTCTGTTCGTCGCGTCGCCAAGCGCGGCGGCTCGAGGGGGCGAAGAGCGGCTACGGCGCGGCTTCGACGACGGCGACGAGGGGGGCGTTCCACCACTTGTTCTTGGTGAAGCCGGGATACGGCCCGACGAGGACGAGCGCGTAGTCGGCGCCGTCGACCAGGTTGCCGATGCCGGCAGGGCCGAAGCTCGTCGACCAAGGCTCGGAGTAAGCGGGCGTCGACGTGCCGCTCGGCAGGATCTGGACGAGCGCGGCGGGGTCGAGCGCGCCGAGCTCGCCGGAGGTCTGTGTGGCAAATGGGGTGGTCGGACGGAGCTCGCCGGGGACGATCCCCGACGCGATGGGGATCGGGCTGCCCTTCGACGGCATGACGCGGAGAGCGGCCGAGTCGACCGCGGGCGTCGCGTTCAAGAACTGAAGCCCCACGCGTCCGTCGGTGAGAATGCGCGAGAGACGCACGACGGTCGGAGTCAGGGTCGGCTGAGCCGGCGTGTACGACTCGCCGCACACCGAGCGCGCCGACGGATCGACGACGCCGACGCCGCCGATGCATCCGCCGAGAGCGAGCAAATAGGCGCGCTCGTCGGCGAGGGTGCCGGCAGGAATGACGGGAAGTGCGCTGACGCGAATCGACGGGATCGGAGGCGGCGCGGCGTCCGCCGCGTCGGCGTCGCTCGACGCGTCGGAAATCGGCGGCGGCGTACTCGCGTCGCGCAGGTGTGGCGGCGTCGCGGCGTCGAGCGATGCGTCGCGCGGCGCCGCGGCGTCACGCGAGCCGGCGGCGCCGTCGATGCTCGCGTCGAGACCGGCTCCCACCGAAGCGTCCCCGGCGAAAATCGGTGGAAGGTCGGCGAGAGGAATCAACGCCGCGCAGTCGAGGCCGTCGAGCGCGCTCGGATCGGCGGCCACGAGGTACGGGCGCACCCCGACGTGCACGAGGTCGATGCCGGACAGGGCCGGCACGAACGACGCGCCATAACGGAGGCCGCCCGCGGGCTCCGGCGTTCCCGTCCCCACACCGACGCCTCCGTCGACGACGGGGACAAAACAAAAATCGATACTCGGTGCGTCGATGACGCCGTGAAGGATCGTGAGCTTGCGCGGCCCGGGCGGCTCGGTCGGGCCGCTCGGCGCGCCCCCGGTCGATCCGGAATCGACGAGCCCGACGGCCGCGTCGCCCCCGCTCGCGTTCGCACGACCGCCGCTTCCACTCGCACCGCCGTCACCGCCGACGGCGAGCAAGTCGTGATTGCCGGTACAGCCGGCCGCTGCGAGAAGGACGAGTGACGCGATCCCGAAAGCCCGAGGCATGCCGGCCGAGTATGGCTCGGGGTGGGCCGCGGCGCGACCGAGCGCCTCAGCGCGCGGCGCCGGCCTGGATCCAATCGCTGATCGTGGAGAGCGTCGCCGGACACACCGACCCCGGCGCGGGATACGGCATACCGTGGCCGTATTGCGGGTCGCCGGTGCTCTTCGTCGTCAACTTGATGATGATGAAGCTGTGCGTCGGATCGCCGGGGACGACGCGACGGAGATCTTCCGCTTTCCCGGAAATGTTCTGCGCAAACGCGCCCGTTCCGTCTTTACCGAGGAGCGCGACGTAAGGATCGTTCGCGTCACCCTCGGACATGTCGAGACCGCCGGAGTAGATCCCTCCGGCGCTCGAGTGACAGTCGGTGCCGTCAGTGCCGCAGCTCTTCGAGAGCACGTCGGCGTAGATGCTGTCGAACGTCGGCTGCAGGTCGTGCGCGCACACCGCGAAGGCAACGCATGCGCTCGAAACGCAGGCGTTGCTGTCCGGGCAGTCGTCGTCCGTCTTGCAGCTCGAGGCCCCCGAAGTTCCCGTCCCCGTCGGTTGTGCCTTGCTGGCGCACCCGGTCGCCATCACGGCGGCGACGAGTGCCGCCGTGATGTGCAAAGTCGTGTTCGCCACGGGTTCGAAGGCCGCCTTGCCTGCGCGTTCGTCTTACTTGCCGCTGTCTTTGCCCGCGTCGCCGGTTCCCGCGTCGCCCGCCGGAACGGTGAACGTCACCACGTTCGACGTGATCACCTTGCCGTCGGCACCGAGCACCGCCGAGTGATCGTCGTTGTGGATCTCGCCCTTGACGGTGTGCTTGCCGGTGATCGACGGGCAATAGTCGAGGCCGATCGTGTTCCCGGTCGTCGAAACGCCTGCCGCGTTGTACGGCAGCTTGCCCTTCGACGGATTGGTTTCGTCGACCGGCGAGTCGCAGGCCGCGTAGTTGCCGTCGCCGTCGTCGACGAGGATGTGAATGTGTCCGCAGGTCCCCTTCGGGCAGCCGCTGCCGTCGGTTCGGCTCGGGTCCTTCAGCGTGAAGTTCGTGACCGTGAAGCTCACGTTCACGTCGGGATTATTGTCGTCCGCGGCCACGACGGCGTTGTTCGCCGGCAAGGTCCAGGTGATCGTCGGCGCACCGGTGCTGGTCGTCCCACCGGTTCCGGTCGCGCCACCGGTCGACGTGGCGCCGCCGGTCGCGGTCGTCGTGCCGCCGGTCGACGTGGCGCCGCCGGTCGTAGCCGTCGTGCCACCGGTCGACGTCGAACCGCCGCTCGCGGTCGAACCGCCCGTTGCCGTCGAAGCGTCAGTGCCGCTTCCGCTGTTGTCCGAGCTGCATCCGAACGAAAGCCCTGCGGCAAGCACGGCAACCAAGCACAAACCATGTCCGATCTTCATCGAAGTACTCCTAGGCGAAGGAAACCAGCGAGACCCACTACGCGCCCCGCGATGTCGACACACTGACGCCGACATGACCGCAACTAGTCGACGGCGATGGGGACGGTTACAAAATTGCGGACGAGACCGCATGCCCGGCACGTGGAACTGCGGCGACGCGAAGCGCGATTCGCGCGACTACGATCGCAACGTCATACAGGCGATGCAGCGCGGAGCGCCGAAGTCTGCCCAAGCACCCGTTTCGGGGCCACCCGGCTCGACGAACGCGGCGATCACACCGTAAGCGTCGTCCATTCGAAACGCTTGGACGGCGACGCGGAGAATGTCGCCCGCGAACGCGGGAAGGCGATAGCCGAGCTCCACGCGACGCGCGATGAGGCGCGCGCCAACGCCGAGATCGACGAAACGTCCGAGTGCGGCTTGCTCGATGAGTTTCGGATACGCGAGAAAATTAACGTGCTGGTTGCCGTCGGTGTGAGACAGACCGAACACGACACGCGCCGAATCGAGTCGCGGATTCGGATCGAGCGGCTCGGCGCCGTCCGGGAGCTCGAGCAGTGAGAGCACAGGTTCCCAGTCGGAACGGTGCGCGGGCACGCCGTCGCTCAACCCTTCGAGGCGGGTGATGGCGCGCGTCCCCGGCGGTCCGTCGATGCGCGTGAAGACGCGTTGGCCGTAGGAGCGACCGAGGAGGACGGCCGCGCCGTCGTCGTTGGCGACGGTCGACTCGGTCCACGTATTGAGGAGGATCCGATTCGGCGCGCCGCTCTTGGCGACCGTATGTTCGAACCGAAATCGAACCCGTGTCCGAACCGGCGCGCGGGGCGCGACGCGGATCTCCGAAGACTCCATCATGACGCGCGCGAGCACCGTGCTCACGCCGTGCTCGAGCTTGCCGAGCACGCGGCTCGGTTCCGGACGCGACCAGAGTTGACGGCCCATGGGTCGCCAGCTCGCTTCGAGACGCACGCGTCCGTCTTGAGTGACGTCGTCATAGCGGAGCGGGGACGTTTCTTCGCCCGCGTCGTTTTCAGGGAGCTCGGGACCCGGCGGAAATTCTGACATGGTCGGCGGTCACTCCAGAGGATGGCCGTGATTCAAAGGGCCGACGCCGGAACCGTATCCCGGCGCGGTGCGAATGGCTTCGTGGACGTACTTTCGCGCTTCTTGAACCGCGCCTTCGAGCGTCATGCCCTCGGCAAGCCCGACGGCGATCGCGGACGCCAGGGTGCAACCGGTGCCGTGCCCGGCGGTCGTGCGAAGCCGCGGACTCTCGAAGCGGCGCTCGAACCCGTCCGCGGTGCGAAGCACGTCGACGACGGTGTCGCCCTCGAGGTGGCCCCCTTTGATGAGCACCGCTTCGGGCCCCATGAGCAGCAGTCGGTCGTCGGCGTGGAGCATGCCTTCGACGTTCCGTACCGGCATCCCGGTGATCGCTTCGGCTTCCGGCGCGTTCGGCGTGAGCAGCGTCGCGAGCGGCAAGAGCTGTTTCACGAGCGCGGTCCGGCCTTCGGCATCGAGCAATCTCGTCCCGCTGCCGGATATCATCACTGGATCGACGATGAACGGGATCGGACGACCGAGCGAACGCAAGCGCCGCGCGACCACGTCGACGATGCCGCGCGAATAGAGCATCCCGATCTTGATCGCGTCGGCACCGAGGTCGTTCAGGACGACCTCGATCTGCAGATCGACGAACAGGGGATCAACGGGCACCACGCCGAAGACGCCCAGAGTATTTTGGGCGGTCAGGGCGGTGATGGCCGTTGCGGCATAACCTCCGAGCGCCGTGATCGCCTTCACGTCGGCTTGAATGCCGGCGCCGCCGCCCGAATCCGACCCGCCGATCGCGAGCACGCGTCCACGCGAAGCCATCAGCGGCGCCCTCCGATGCTGGCGCCGGTGCGCAGCGACCATCGTCCGCGCACGAAGACCGCGCCGTTCACCAGCATGCGCGCGAAGTGATCGGCGATGAGCGCCGCCCACACCCAGATCAGCCCCGCTCCGAGTGTTCGTGAAAAGAGCCACGCGAGCGGGACGCGAAACCCCCAATTACCGACCGCAGCGCCGAAGAGCGGCGTCAAGGTGTCGCCGGCGCCGCGGAGGACGCCCCCCAAGGTGAAATGAGCGCCCATGAACGGCTGCGAGATCGCGAGCATCATCATGAAGGGCATCAGGTTCTCCGCGACGCGATCGTCGCTCGTGAACGCGTGGGCGAGCGGGCTTCTCAGGAAGAAGAAGATGGAGCCGAGGACGCACATGACCAGCACCGCTTGCCCCACCGCGCGACGTCCGGCCAGGCGCGCTTGCTCCGAATCGCCGGCACCGAGCGACTGGCCGACGATCGTCGACGCCGCGGCGGCAAAGCCCAATCCGGGCACCCAAGAAAATGACAAGAGACGCACGCCGATCGCGTACGCCGCGATGGCGGCGGTGCCGTACGTGGAGAGCACGCGAAAATACGTCAGGAGAGCGAGGCTCATGATGAGCCGCTCTCCCATCGAGGGAATCGCCACCGAAAGAACGTCCTTCGCCGTTTGGAAGAGCCCGCGGAGTTCCTTCCACCCAAACGTGACGTCGAGCCCCTCGCGGGCCGCCCGACGGCACGTGAAGACGTAGAGGGCGAGGCCGACCGCGTGGGCGCAGGCGGTCGCAATGCCGGCGCCGAGGAGCTCGAGACGCGGAAAGCCGAGCGCACCGAAGACGAGCAAGAGGCTCATCACGGTCTTCGTGCCCATGACGAAGACCGCGATGATCATCGGCGTGCGCGTGTTCCGATGAGCGCGGAGCGCGCTCTCGTACATGAACGCGGCGCCATAGAGGAGCATCGCGCCGGCGAAGACCCGAAAGTACGGCACCGCGATTTCGATCACCGCCGGTTCCGCGTCGAGGAGCTGGAGCAGGAAGCGCGGCGCGACGAGCACCAGCGCGAAGAGCATGGCGGCGACCGACACCGAGACCACGACCGCCGCAGCGAGAATGCGCCGAGCTCGCTCCGAGTCTCGGGCGCCGCGGGCTCGCGCGACGAGCGCGACGCACCCGATGCCCACCGACTGAATCAGCGTCTCGACGAGGTTCGTGCATTGCGTCGAGTAGCCCCAGGCCGCCACGGTCTGCCGGCCGAGCCGGCCGACCAGTGCAACGTCGATCACGTCGACGATGTTGACGACGCACAAGGACAGCATCGCCGGCCACGCCATCGACCAGATGTCGCGATCGAGCCCCTCATAGCGCGCGACCGCCGGCGGGGGGGCCCCACTGTCGTCGATCGCGCTCGCCATTCCAGGCGACGGAACGTAGCACCAAGCCCCCTGAACGGGTGGACGCCTCCGTGCAGTCAGCCCGTCCAGCTCTACTTTCAGCGGAGGCGGACGCGCCCCGCCGACGACCGGCGTGGACCAGGTTGGTGTCGGGTTTTCGAAACGTCGCCGGCGCAGACGCGATCCGCGTCGTATCGGGCTCACCCCCGGCTGCAAACCCCATGTTTCATGGAGTTTTCCGTCACTGTGTAATCAATTGTCAAAGGATGGATGGAGGCCTTCCGGCGCCGCCGAGCGTCCGTACGTTTCACGGTGATGAACGGCATCTCGACGGCGTTTCTTGCCGGCCTCGTCGCTCTCGGCGCCACGGGCTGTGCCGGCGCCACGGGTTCCGGGGCGGTGCTCGCGCCGTCGGCGCCATCAGCGGCAACGGTGCCCGCGACCGAACAGGCTGCGATCGCCTCGGGCGAAATCGTCGCCAAGCCCCTCCAGTTCGAGCGCGGCTCGTCCAAGTACGTCGGCGGCATCGCGAGCGGCCTGGTTCCCGCGACGCCCGAGCGGGTGCTGCGCGCCTTCAGTGACCCGAGCGCGCTCGCCCACATGCTCCCGCGCACCAAGCAGGTCACGTTCCTCGGTCGCACCGCGGACGGCGATCACATCGAGCTCCTGCAAGGAAACTCGTGGTTGTCGGCGAAGTACACCGTCGCGCTCGAAGCGTCGGCGGTGCCCGGCGAGCTCCGGTTTTGGCTCGATCGGTCGCGGCATCACGATATCGACGACGTATACGGCTATTTCCGCGTCCAGCGGTTCGACGAGCATCGAAGCCTCGTGACGGTCGCCGCTGCGGTCGACGTGGGCTCGGACTTCACGAACATGATCGTCGGGCGGCGCGTCCAAGACGCCATCTTGTCGACGCCGCGGCTCATGCGGGACTACTTCGCTCGCACCGAGCCCCGCGACGACGATCCGCGCGTCGCAGTAAACGACCTGCGCTGACCCGCGACGCGCGACCTCACGAGCGAGTAGCGGTATCGCGCGGTTCGGCGTAGGCAGAGGCCCCTTCGTCGCCGATTCGGCGAGGGCCGCGCGATGAGTCTCGTCTGTCCGCATCGTCCCCCTTGCCCGGGGTGCCCGCGCCTCGGCGCGCCGGACGTCGCGCCGTCGGCGATCGCCGCGATCGAACGGCTCGCGCGCGACCACGACATCGCGCGGCCCCGGGTCGTCCGCGGACGCGAAGTCGCGTTTCGACACCGCGCGCGACTCGCGGTGCGCGGACGCGCGACCTCGCCGAAGATCGGGATCTTCGAGCTCGGCACGCATCGCGTCGTCGACATTCCGCGGTGTCTCGTCCATCACCCGCTCGTCAACGACGTCGGGCGCGAGCTGAAGCGGTCCATGATCGCGACGGGCGCGACGCCGTACTCGGACGACGCGCATCGCGGGCTCGTGCGCTACGTGCAGGTCGTCGTCGAGCGGCGCACCGGGACGGCGCAAGTCGTCGTCGTCACGAACGAGTCGGAACCGGCGACGAGCGCGGCGCTCTTCGATGCGCTCGTCGAACGACTCGGCGAGCGACTCCACAGCGCGTGGTGGAACGGAAACCCGGCGCGCGCGAACACGATTTTGGGCCCGCATTTTCGACTCATGTTCGGCGAACCCGCGGTCGAAGAACGGATCGGCGGGGCGCGCGTGTACTATCCGCCCGGCGCGTTCGGACAGAACAATTTGGACCTCGCCGACGAGGTCGTGCGCGAGACGCACGCGCGCGTTCCCGCCGGCGCGCGTCTGCTCGAGCTCTACGCGGGGGTTGGACCGATCGGGCTCGGTCTCGTCGCCGCGTCGCGAACGGTCGTCTTCAACGAGCTGTCGACCGATTCGCTCCGCGGCCTCGATCTGGGAGTCGCCGCACTCGAGCTTGAGCTGCGCGCGCGCGTCCGAGTCGTTCGTGGTCCGGCGACCGCGGCGGTCTCTGAAATCGCCGACGCGGACGTGATCATCGTCGATCCGCCGAGAAGAGGTCTGGACGTCGAAGTGACGGACGCGCTCGCCAGCCAACCCCCAAAACGACTCCTCTACGTGTCGTGCGGCTTACCGTCGCTCTTGAACGACGCGCGTGCTCTGACGCAAGACAAGTCGCTGTCGCTCACCGAGCTCGTCGTGTTCGATTTGTTTCCGCACACCGAGCACGTCGAGGTGCTCGCGGTCTTCGACGGGTCGGCGACGAGCAACGCCGCGTCACCGCCGAGACCTTCCGAACCCTGAACGACGAAGTCCGCGTCTCGCCGTCCCCATCGGAGCGACGAAACGCGGACCTCGTGCCACTTACTCAGCCGGCCGAACCTTCACGTCGAATGAAAGCTCACTGAGCTCACATGCATTCAGCGATGCCCTCGGCTTTACCGGCGGTGAGGATGCCGGTGCAGCCGTCGATGAAAGCGCTCTGCTCCGTGGCTGGATAGCTCTGGCACGTCGCTGCGGAGAATGTGCTGCACGCAGTCGTGGCCTGGCCGAGTTTCGTGTAGAGCGGAGCACAACACGTCCCGGCCTTGTCGCAGACGCTGCAGTCGCCGCTCGCCGTCGTTCCACCGGCGCCCGAGCTCGTTCCACCGGCGCCCGAGCTCGCTCCACCGGCGCCCGAGCTCGTTCCACCAGCGCCCGACGAGCTGCCGCCCACTCCCGTCGCGCCGCCCGTCGATCCGACCGAGCATTCCGAGTACGCGGCTTGGAGACAACTATCGAGCGCATCACAGGTCCCGGAAATACAGGCGTTCTCTTTCGAGATGACGTCGTTGTAGTTGCAAGAGACGGTGGTCGTCGTCCCCGTCGATCCCCCCGAGCCGCCTTGCCCGGCGCTATTGCAGATCGACTCGCACTGGCTTTCTTCCGACGCGATCGCCGGCTGGCACATGGCCTCTTTCTGACAGAGCTTGATGCAGGTCGTTTTGAACTCCGCGACTGCTTGGCTGCTATTGCCCCCAGAACTATCGCTGCCGCATCCGGTCAGCGCCGCAATCAGCAACCCAGAACCTTGCGCCCAGAGCACCGCTCGCATCATTTTCATCGAAGAATCTCCTCCGTTGGAAGACAGAAACCGCCTAATTTAGCCTACGTCCTGCATTTCCGGCAAGAACAGGCTTGGGGTGCGGCGCGTGTTCATACGCGGCGTCGCCTTCGCACCTTCCCCGCCCTGGTACCGCTCCCGACTTCGCCGCGCGGGTTAGTACCGCGGGGGGGGCCCTCACCCTCAGTGTGTCCATACGGATTGCCACGCGGGGCGGCCCGGTCGGGATTGGCGGAGGCCTCGAACGAGCCGGTTGAGTTATGGTCGCGCGGTGCGAGCGGATCGATCGAACCCCGTAACCGCGTTGGGCTTTTTGGCGACGATCGTCGCCGCAGGCTGCGCGCCGAGTGGCGCCCCCGCCACCGGGACGGTCCCGACGGCAACGGCGCTTCGATTCGCGCCGGTAACGCATGGGGTAGCGGCCGGCGACGTCACCTCTACGAGCGTGGTGATCTGGTCACGTTCCGATCGGTACGCGGTGATGCACGTGCGCGTGGACCAGGGTGACCGCTCGGCGACCGGGAGTACCTGGGTCACCGCGGCGCGCGACTACACCGGCAAGATACCCATTGGGGGACTCTCGGCGGACACCCCGTACCGGTACGCGGTCTGGTTCACGATCGGTGAGTCGTCGGACGCGCCGCCTTCGAGCGTTGCGGCCATCGGCTTCTTTCGCACGGCGCCACTCGCCACGGCGAATCGCCCGCTCTCGTTCGGGTGGAGCGGCGATCTGGGCGGCTTGAACGTGTGCCGGGACGCCAAATACGGCTATCCCGTGTTCGACCATATCGATGGTCGGAACTTGAGTTTTTTCATCGGCCTCGGCGACATGATCTACGGCGATCAAGCGTGTAAGCCGATCGGTCTGTACGGCAATGCTCAAGTCGAGGCGCCCGTCGCAGAATCGGCGACGGTCCGCAGCTATTGGGAGCACTGGAAATACAACCGCGAGGATCCCGGCCTCCGTCGCTTGCTCGCTTCCACTGGCTACTACGGTGTCTGGGACGACCACGAAGTCATGAACGACTTCGGACCCCGCGACGACTGGCACCGATTTCCGCCGTACGTGACTGGCGCATCGCTCTTGCCGCTCGGCCGTCAGGCGCTCCTCGACTACTCGCCGATCGCGGAAAACGCCGACGCGCCGAACCGGCTCTATCGTTCATTTCGATGGGGTCGCACCGCGGAATTGTTCCTGCTCGATACTCGCTCGTACCGAGATCGAAACGACGAACCCGACCTCGCCGAACGCCCGAAGACGATGCTCGGCGCCGAACAAAGGACCTGGTTCGAAGCCGCCGTTGCGCGGTCGGACGCTACATGGAAAATCGTGGTCTCGAGTGTTCCCTTGTCGATTCCCACGGGAGCCGGGGGGGCCGCGGGTCACGACGGATGGGCGAACTTCGACGAAAACGTCGGTTTCGAGCGCGAGCTCGCCGGAATCTGGTCGAGTTTTCGCGACTCCGGAGTGAAGAACCTGGTCTTCGTCACGACGGACGTGCATTTCGCGACGGGATTTCGCTACCGTCCTTTTCCCGAATCGCCGGAGTTCACGGTCTACGAGTTCACCGCGGGTCCACTCAACGCGATGCTGCTGCCGACTCACTCGGTGGACGACTCATTTCATCCCGAGCGACTCTTCTTCTACGGCCCGGAAAGCCCGATCCGTTCGTTCGAAGGCGCGGTACATTGGATGAACTGGGGCCGCATCTCCATCGACGAAGCAGGAACGCTCAGCGTCGCGATCATCGACGGCCAAGGCGAAACGGTCGCGACGGAAGTGCTGAGGCGGGAGCCTACATCGGGCGGCACCTCGGGCGGTTGACCCGCGAGCCGCGGCGGTTTTTGTCGTGGCTTCGTGGCGCTTTTCGCCGAGGGCACCTGACGCAATTTGCCACGAGGACGAACCCGGTTTTCAAGGGCAGCGCCGGGATCGATTTGATGGCAGGATCAATCGTGCTCGGTTTCGTGTCAGCGAGGTGCGACCCATGAAGGCCCCTATTCTTGTGGTCGACGATGACCAAGACATTCGAGATGCGCTGAAGGACGTGCTCGAAGACGCGGGGTATTCGGTGCAATGCGTCCGCGACGGCAAAGAGGCACTCGAGTATTTGCGGTCCGGTTCCAGCGCGTCCCTCATTCTCCTCGACCTCGCCATGCCGCAGATGGACGGCTACGAGTTCCGCGAGGAGCAGCTGCGCGATCCGCAGTTGAAAGAGATCCCTGTGGTCATCGTGACCGCGCAGCACATGGCCTCGACACGACACAGGCTGCCGCCGGCATCCCGCTACGTGAGCAAGCCGGTCCGGGTGCACGACCTTTTGGACCTCTTGGCTACTGCCGAACAGTTCGCGTCTTGAAACGCCGAACGCCGTGCGTCGTCGAGCTGTGCTCGTTCTTGTCGGAAAAAGGGGGGCTTACTCGCTTCGACTCCTCCATGTTAGTTGAAAATCGGGATAGGCCGATGCTGACGTACTGACGCTCAGTCGCACTTGGAGCAGATCCCGAGCAGCCCTGAACATGAACGCGCACGCGAGCGACCGAGTGATCGTCACGGGAGAACTCAAGATGGAGGCGGAGCGCATCCAGCGAGCGCTCCTCGAACGCGGGTTCGCGGCGACGTCGCGGAGCGTGGCAGAGCTCGAATCGGAGCGCTTCGCGACCTCCGGCATCGTGGTCGCGGCGGGCAGCGATCCGATCGAAGATTGCCGGAAGCTCAGCCTTCAGCAGCCCGGCGCGAACGTCATCGTCGTGGACCGTACCCCGAACCTGTCGCGCACCCTTGCCGCGCTTCGGGCCGGCGCCGCCGACTACGTGACGGACGCGAACGACATCGCGGCGGTGGAAGCCGCGATCCGGCGGATCGTCGATCGGCAGACACTACGAGAGCGCGTCGAGCTGCTCCGTTCGACGGACCAGACGAAGAGCGGCACCTCGGTGCCGCTTCTCGGCGATAGCGCGGCGGCGCGCCGGCTGCGCGCGAAGGTGGAGCGCCTTCAAGGCTCGAACGGGACGATCTTGCTCACCGGTGAACGCGGCACCGGAAAAGCGACGGTCGCGCGCCTCTTGCACCAGGGAAGCTCGCGCGCGGCAGAGCCGTTCCTCACCCTCGACTGCAGCGTCCTTCCCGAGCACCGACTCGAAGCGGAGTTGTTCGGCGTTGCCCCAGACGCGCGCACCGAGGCGGGCCTCATGCGGCGAGTCGGTCGCGGCATTTTGTATGTCACCGCAATCGACGCGATGACGCTCTCCACGCAGGCGCGGTTGTTTCGGGCTCTCGCGCCTCGCGTCCCCGGACCCGTTGAACGAGAACCGGATTCGCGGTTCGAAGGGCGCCTCGTGGCCGCGACGCGCTTCGATCTCGCCGAAGCCACCGCTCGGGGTCGATTTAGGGAAGACCTGTTTCTCGCCCTTCGCGAGGGCCTGGTTCGCCTTTCTCCGCTCCGTGAACGCGGACTCGACAGCCTCGTCCTCGCGCAATACTTCGTGCGCCACTTCGCCAACGTGAGTGGCAAGAACGTAGTCGGGATGACCGTCGGGGCCGCACGGACCGTCCTCACGTATTCGTTCCCGGGCAACGTACGCGAGCTCAGAAACGCCATCGAAGCCGCCGTCGCTCTCGCGCGGCACGACCACGTCACCGACATGGAGCTCTCGCTGCACTTGCGGGAGGGCGGCGCGCACGCAGCGCTCGGAGGAACCGAAGCCTCATCGTCGCTTTCTTGGGGTAGCCTCGAAGCGAAACACATCGCTGACGTGCTGAAGCAGGCGAACGGCAACAAGGCGCAAGCCGCACGCCTCTTGGGCATCGATCGAAAGACGCTGTATCGGAAGCTCCGGCGGTACGCGTCGCTCGCCCGGAAGCGCGACGGCTCCGACGACGAACGGCTCTGATGCGCGGCCTCAGCGCCGCGGACCGAATTTCTTGATGCGACGATAGAGCGTTACGCGGTCGATCCCGAGGAGCCGCGCCGCTTCCGCTTTGTTGCCGCCGACGGAGCGGAGCACGCGTTCGATGTGTTCGCGCTGCACGTGATCGAGCGACGCGGCGACATCGTCTCCGCCGCGCCCGGACGTGCGCGCGCGCGCCACGTCGAGCACGTCATCGATCTCGACGTGCGAACCGGGCGACGCGAGGACGGCTGCGGCGGCGATGCAGGCGCGCAGCTCACTCACGTTGCCCGGCCAGCGGTAGGATCGGAGACGCGCCGCAGCCGCCTCCGAAAGCGCCGGCGCCGACGGGCCGAGACCGGACTCGGTTGCCAGAAAATGATTGGCCAGCGTGACGACGTCGTCCCCAAGCTCGCGCAGTGGCGGACACTCGACGCGCAGCACGTCGAGGCCGAGGAGAAGGTCTTCGCGGAACGCGCCTTCTGCGACGGCGGCGTACAGATCGCGTGTCGTCGCGGCGACGACCCGAACGCCGGGAGGCTCGACACCTTCCGTGTCGGACCGCGACTCGGGGCGTTCCTGCAAGGCATGCAAGAGTTCGAGCTGGACGACCTGAGGGAGTTCGCCGACCTCTTCGAGATAGAGCGTCCCTCCGTCGGCCTCGGCGAGCAACTCGGGACGGGCCTCGAGGTCGTTCCAATCGATTGACGAGCGACGGAAGAGCTCGCGCTCGAGGGTTTCCGGGGGCGCGGCGCAATTCACCACGACAAAGGGCCCGCGCCGGCGCGGACTATTCCGGTGCACCGCGCGCGCCATCATTTCTTTTCCGGTCCCCTTTTCTCCAACGAACAGCACGGGCGTATCCGCGTCGGCCACCCGGGCGAGGTGCTGCACCAGCGCGCGAATCTTCGGATTCTTGCCGACGATCTCCGAGAAATCGGGCTTCATCGGCGCCGACTCGAGCTTTCGAATGCGATGACCTCGCTCGGACTTCAATGCACGCTGCAAAGCGTCTTCGAGCTCAGACAGCCGAAATGGCTTCGTGATGAAGTCGAACGCCGAGGCGCGCAGTCCGTCGACCGCGGCCTCGACCGCGCCGAATGCGGTCATGAGAATGACCGGAATATCGTAGTTCGCAGAGACTCGCTCGCAGAGCTGAATTCCGTCGACTGACGGCATGCGAATGTCGGTGACGACCACGTCGAAGTCGACTCCGTCGAGCTCGCGAAGCGCGTCGGTCGCCGATTCGCAGGCCGAGGTTTCGTACCCGAGGTCTCTCAAGGATTCGTCGACGGACTGGCGAAGATCCATGTCGTCGTCGACGATCAGCACTCTCGACGTCATCTTGAATTCACTGGCGCGCCCACGTGAGCCGGCGCGATGCAGGATGACTCGCCCTCACCCGACCATCAAGCCGTCTTCGTGCGGCGTTTCCCGACATGTGGCAAGAGGCCACAAAACTAGGCCTCAGCTCGGCTGAGGGTCAGCGGAAACGGATCGGGTTTTGACCCTCACCCGCTCGCGGAAAAACCCGCGGACGGTCGGCTCGAGCGGGGACCATTTTTTTCAGCGCCGACGACAATTCGGCAAGACGGTAGACGACGTTTGCCAGCATGCCCGAGCCGGCGGCGAAGACGGTCCGCCGTCAGGCGAAGGCCAGTGCCGCGGCCACGATGACGGGCGTCGCAACGTCCTCCGATGGCAGTTTCGGACGGCGCGGGCGGCACGCCGCGAGGACCGCCCTGCGAGCCGCAGAAAGGCGCTTCGGGGTCAGGCTCGCTCCGTCGTGCTCGAGCACGTAAAGTCGCTGGACGACGTCGCCGTTCAACGGCCGAACCTGGGTCTTGGCGAGTTGAAGGCCCTCGCCGCGAAGAGCGCGAAATGCATCGAGCATCGCGTTTTGCTTTATCGGAGTTCGCACTTCCAGGACGGATGCGCCGCTCTCCACGAATTTCACGATGCGGACGCTCGGAGGCGACGACTCATCGGAGGGCGAATGCGCCACCGGCTCTTGATCGGCGCGTAGGCGATCCCAGACCAGTTTCGTTGTCATCATTGCCATCGTTCGGCCCTCCAAGCACATCGCGTACCAGATCGGATCCCCGATCAAGACGCCGTTCGATCCCGTCATTCCTGTGGTAAACCGCCCCAGGTGTTCCCACTCGTGGCAGCGGCGGCGAGAGCCTGACCCGGCGGCGTCGTCGGTTGCTGCACTGCTGGCCAAACTCCGACCGATCGGAGCCAGGTCAGGGTGCTCGCAGCGCCGAACGAAAGAGCCGCGTGGCGCGCGAACGTCTCGAGTGCGCCCAAGAACTCATGCGCGTCTCGGAACCGTTCTGCAGGGCGCCGTTCGAGCGCATTCGCGAGGATCAACTTGAGTTCGAGAGGAACATGCTCGAGTCGGGCCGCGACGAGGGCCCGGAGATCGGCTTCGTGCATGCGGGTGAGGAGCTCGAACGCCGTCCGTCCTTCGAAGAGAGGTCTCGCCGTCAACAGCTCGAAGACCACGGCGGCGAGCGAGAACAAGTCGCTGCGACCGTCCACGTCGTCCCCCGCAACTTGCTCGGGGGACATGTAGCCGAATTTTCCCTTGAGAACACCGGGAGACGTGTCGTGAAAGCCCTCGTCGGAGCGCACGACGCCGAAGTCGGTGAGTTTCACCTGACCGTGAGCGCTCACGAGGATGTTTCCGGGAGAGACGTCGCGGTGAACGATGCTCAACGGGTCAACGCGCCCGCTGCGCCCCCCATGGGCATAAGACAGCGCGCGTAGCACCTCGATACCCACGTGGACGGCAACAGCCACCGGCACCCCTTGGCCGCGCTTGGCCGCCACGCGCTTCAGCTGACTGCAGGTGGCACCGTCGACGTACTCCATGACGAGCATGAGCTCGCCGTCTTGTTCGCCGAAGTCGAGCGCGCGGACGATGTTCGGATGCACCAGGCGCAAGCTGACCTGCGCCTCCTTGCGAAACATCCGGACGTAGCCTGGCGTGGTCACCATTTGCGGGTGCATGCGCTTCGCGGCGAGAGGCACGTTCGAGCGGTGCGGACCGATCGAGCGCGCGATGTGCACCGAGGCCATCCCACCGCGTCCGAGGAGCTTGCCGATCTCGTAGGGGCCATAGCGCAACGGTCGGGGGCGCCGCGGCTGCGTGGCTCGCGTCGATGAATCCAGCGACGTGGCATCCGCCGGCGCCCATTCTCGCACTCCGGCTCTTTCAGTCGCTGTCATAGGTTCAAAGACGGCCTTCATCACGCGCTCCCTACGCAACTCCACCGAGTCCGCGCGTCGCGAGCGTCGCAACATTCGTACCCGTGAGCCGAGCTCGCGAGTCATCGACGCGATCGCGGTCCCCATCTCGAAATAAAGGCTATTTGCCCCGCTTTTCTTCAACCGCGTCCATCGACCAAACGGTTTGACGCGAACGCGCATTTGAGACGATTCGTCAGCCTTCGACTGCGCGTGAGGCGCACCGCCCCGTGTACGCGCATGAAGGTGCGGAGTGCTGCGCGATCGACTCGCAGCGAGCGTCGCCAGCAGGGTGCCCGATTCTGAGTCGAGCCTCATCCCGATGAGTTTCGCCCGAGGGCGCGTTCGTCCCTCGTCGATTGCTCCACCCGAGTCGCTCTCGCCCACCACGCCGAGCAGCGTAGACCCAGGTTGCATCGCCCGCGCGACGCGATCGCAACGGGCGTGTAGAACCTCGAGGTCGCAGCTTGTCCACACGTTGAACATCCCTTGTGTGACTCCCTGCGTCTCGACGGTGAACGAAGCGAGCACGTTTCGAAAACTCCTCGCAAACCCGGTCAATGTCCGTTGACCGAGCGAGGACGAGAGCGGTACGCCGCGACCCAGGCAGCGCATCGATGAAGGGTCACGCGCAGAACCGCCACCAACACTCGACGCGCGTCCCCGTCCCGACGTCGGGACGACGGACGTAGAGCGGCTTCACCGACCTGGCGAAGAACCCATGCGTGCTCGTCTGCTCCACGCGCTCGCGGTCGCGGCGTTCTTGGTTGCGTTGTTTTCGGTCCGCGACGCCGCCGCGTATCCCTGGATGATTCGACACGACTACACGGCGTGCGCTCAATGTCACGTCGACCCGTCGGGCAGCGGTCCACTGAACGCTTACGGGCGCGGAATGGGAGAGGTCCTCCTGAAGACCCACTACGGACCGCAAACGGAGGACGACGCACTCGAGCCTGGCCCCGGCGCGAAGTTTCTCTGGGGTCTGGTGCCGCTCCCCGATTCCCTCGACTTCGGCGGCAGCTTTCGGGTGATGGAGCTGTTTCAGAAGACCGGTTTCGTCCCGGCCACTCATCAGTTCATCTTCATGCAGGCCGACGTGAACGCGACCCTGCAACTCGACCGATGGGTCGCTTCGGGAAGCGTCGGGTACGAACCGGAAGGCGGGCTCCACGCCGCGATTACCCGTGACCCGAACGACAACCTCGTTTCGCGATTTCACTGGGTCGGCTACCGACTCGACGAAAATTCCACGATGTTGCTCCGCGCCGGCAGGATGGCGCTCCCGTTCGGGATCCGCGACGTCGTGCACACGCTGTCGGTGCGGACCACGACACGCACCAACAACGACGATCAGCAGCAGGACGGCATCGCATTTTCGTATTCGGGCACCGGACTCCGCGCCGAGGCGATGCTCATCCTCGGCAATTATCAGATCCGCCCCGATGCGTTCAGGGAGCGCGGCTATTCGGCGTACGCCGAGTGGGCCCCGATGACGTCCCTAGCGCTCGGCGCAAGCAGCCGGATCGCTCACGTCAACGCCGACGACGAGCTCCTGCACCCGGCCTGGCGGCACGCTCATGGCGTATTCGGACGGTGGAGTATCCCGTCGTCGCCGATCGTTCTGATGTCCGAAGTCGACTACGTGATCGACTCGCTGAAGAATTTGCCGCGCAATCAAGGGCTCGTTTCGATGGCGCAAGTCGACGCGGAGCTCGTGCAAGGGCTCCACTACCAAATGACGGGCGAAGCGTACGATTTCGGTCCCAGCAGCACGCCCTTTTCGTACTCGGCGTGGGCATCGTTGTTGTGGTTTTTCGCGAGCCACGCCGACGTGCGGCTGGACGGCATCTACGAGTCGATCGGGAGTCCAGGGGGACGCGTCGGAGTGACGCTTCTCCTCGCTCAGGCGCATCTCTATCTTTGAACGGCGTCTCCCCGCCCTTCGCGTGGCGCGACGACGTCACGTGTGTGACGTCTCGTGCTTCGCGGAATTCTGCGCGTGAAAATGTCGGGCAGCGCCACGCTGAAATGACATGTCCGCGCGCGAGCGGCGTTGGTAAGAGACCCCCTCATGACGGGGAAAAGCGCGCTCGGAATTTCGCTCAGTACGGCCGCGATCGCAGTCGCGGTTGCAGTCGACGCCATCGCGGGACTCACCGCAGTCGGAAACGGGACCGTCGAGTTCGAGGCCGTCGGACCGGCCGGTATGAAAATCGACGGCGTCTCGAGCGGCGTGACGGCCGTGGAGTCCGCGGGTCAGATCACGATCACGTCGCCCACGACCGATTTCCACACGGGGATCGGGCTGCGCGATCGGCATCTGAGAGAATACTTGGAGAGCGAAAAGCA
Organism: uncultured Polyangiaceae bacterium; assembly: GCA_964506835.1. Classification (GTDB taxonomy): domain Bacteria; phylum Myxococcota_A; class Polyangia; order Polyangiales; family Polyangiaceae; genus DASZVB01. The sequence goes on along the minus strand of CAZDNG010000011.1, from coordinate 27,645 downwards.
CCCGTCCGCCCAATTGGTCATCGATCGAACGAAGATCGCGCTCCCGCAATCGAGCGCCCCGGTGGCGAGCACGCTCACGGCCCCCCTCACGCTCCACGGCGTGACCAAACCCGTCACCGTGACCTATCGGATCGTACAAGACGGGGCCGCTTACAAAGTTCACGGCGACGTCGCATTCGACCTGCAAGATTTCGAAATCAAAAAACCCTGCTACTTGGGTGTTTGTGTGGGTGATCACGTCAAGGTGAAGGCCGACTTTTCCGTGCACCCCAACTGAGTGAATTGTCACATCGGCGCGAGGCGACCGATGGTATGCGATTTCGCGGCGAAATTTGCCGCCGCACGCTCGCATGGGTTCTTCCGTGTCAATCGCCCAGGAACCTGCCGCGAGCATCGAGGAGATCGCGCGCCTCATCGAGGAGCTCGGCAGATCGAGCGGCTTCGAGCGACGCCGTAAGATCGGCGAAACCGTCTTCGCCGGTCTGTTCGGGGGAAGCCGCCTGGCGTGGCGAGCGCGCGGCGCCGTCCGGAGCCCGAGCTTTCGCGAGCTAGCAGCCCGGCTCGACGGACGCATTTCCAAGTCCGAGCTGCACCGCTCGGTAAAAACGTATCTTTTGGCGACGGATCTGCCGTTTCTTCAGAGTTCGCTCCATCTGACCGTCAGTCATGCCGACGCCGTCGACGGACTCGGACGCGCCGAACAAGAGCGGCTGCTTCGGCTCGCCGAGCGCGAGCTTTGGAGCGTCCGCCACCTCCGAGACGAGCGACGAAAATTCGCGGCGGCGCGACAATCGTCTCTTCCGAAGCGCCGTGGTCGACCGAAGGCGTCACTTCCGCAACTCGCCATCACGGTAGCTCGCGACGCCGAACGGCGCTTGAAGTCCATGCGCTCGGCACTCGAACGCGCAGAAGGCGTCTCGCCGTCGCAACGCGAAAGTGTGATGGGCTCCGTCGCCGGCATCCGGTTCGAATGTGACAGAATCGCTTCGTGGTTGGAGCGATTGCCGAAGGGATAGGACGGCGGTTCGACCTCACACACTGTACTCTGAAACGTTACACGCGACCCCCGACCTCGGCTGGTATAAGCCCGGGCATGCAGGAGCAAGCATTGCCGTTACGGACGAGCTCGGGGCATCCTTCACACGTCGATTGCTCCCCGCTGTCACTCGTCCGAAAAGGTGATGCAGCGCGCTCGGAAGCGAAGCGGCATTTCGGGAGTCTGCCGTGCTTCTCACCCGCGATGCAGCGGGTCTTCGCGTTGCTCGGCCGGCTTTCCCCGACGGAAGTGACGCTCACCTTGGTCGGCGAGACGGGGACGGGCAAAGACGTGTTGGCGAACGCCGTTCACTCGGCGAGCCCGCGAGCGAACGGACCATTCGTGGTGTTCGATTGCGGTGCCGTCGCGCAGAACCTCGCCGAGAGCGAGCTCTTCGGCCACGAGCGCGGCTCGTTCACCGGCGCGCTCTCCGCGCACACCGGGGCGTTCGAACGCGCCCACGGCGGCACCCTCTTTCTCGACGAGATCGGGGAGCTGCCCTTGGATTTGCAGCCGCGCTTGCTCCGCGCACTCGAGAGCCGTCGCGTGCGCCGCGTCGGCGGCGGGCAGGACCGCGCGGTCGACGTGCGCGTCGTGGCCGCGACGAACCGCGATCTTCCGGCAGAGGTCGCGTCGAACCGCTTCCGCCAAGATTTGTTCTTCCGCCTGGCCGGCGCGGTCGTGCCCGTTCCGTCGCTCCGCGAACGAGCGAGCGATCTCCCGCTCCTCGTCCCGGATTTGCTCCGCGACCTCGGGCACCCGGACATCGAAGTGACCCCCGCGGTGTTCGACATGCTCGCCCGCTATCCGTGGCCCGGCAACGTCCGCGAACTCAAGAACACGCTCGCGTGCGCGATCGCGTTCGTCGACGGCGGTACGCTCGACCGGCACCACGTCCAGCTGTCCCCGATCGATCAGGACTCGTTGCTGCAACGCTTACCTCTCGGCGGGCAGAGCCTCGACAACATCGAGCGCGTCGCGATCAAGCAAACCCTGGCGCAAATGGGCGGCAACAAATCTCACACCGCTCGCGCGCTCGGGATTGCGGTGTCGACGCTCTATCAAAAGCTCAAGCGCCACGGCATTTGACGCCGACCGAGATGCAAGCGCGGATCCCCCTCATCGCCGTCGAGATGCTTGCGATCGTCGCCCTCTCTGGGTGCCGATCGGAGCCGGCGCAAGCAACGGCTGCGGAAGCAACGCCGGCACCTTCCGTCACGATGCCGATTCCGCCGGTCGCGAAGCTCGCCGACGTTCCCCCGCCGGACGACGTGGCGAAACCGCCGGCCAACGCGGCGGCCACCGTGAGCGGCGTGCGCTCGCTGGTTCTCACTCAGGGGGGCGGAACCGACCACCCGGGGCCGAACGACTTGTTCGACGTGCGCTACGTCGCTTGGACTTCGACCGGCAAGATGGTCGATCAGTCTCCGAACCACCCCATGCTGCTGGGCGTGCATCAACTCTTCCCGGGGTTCGCCGAGGGAGTCGAGTTGATGGTGCAAGGCGAGAAGCGGCGAATCTGGGTTCCAGGCTACCTCGCTTTCGGTGACCATCCGAAGACGGGACTGCCCGCGGGTGACGTGACGGTCGACGCGACGCTCGTGACGTTGAAGAAGCGCGGCGACGTCGCTGCTGCGTTGCCCGCTCCGGCCGATGTGGCGTCACCGCCGCGAGACGCGACCCGAACGAAGAGCGGGCTCGTTTATCGGGTGCTCACGCCGGGAAGCGGGCGAACTCCAACGGCGAATGACATCGTCGAGGTCAACTATTCGGGTTGGACACCAAACGGCCGGTTGTTCGCAACCAACGCGAGGGCCGGACGACCCCAAACGGTGCGCCTCGATCACGTACTGCCCGGTTGGAGCGACGGCTTGACGCTCATGAAGGAAGGCGAGACCGCGCGCCTGTGGGTCCCAGCGTCGCTGGCTTACGGCGCCCACCCATCGGAAGAAGGCGTGCCCGCCGGTCCATTGGTGTTCGACGTTCAGCTCGTCTCCGTGAAGTAGTGTCGCTTCGCCTCGACGCTCGGTCCTGTCGCGACTATCGCGCGATGCGTTTGCGCTAACGGCACGTCGTCGTCACGAACGCTCAGTACCGAGAACGGATGCGATCGTCCCCACGATCGTGATGCCGAGAACGAGTGATGAGCGGGTTACCGAAGGCGTCGTCGGTGTTGTCGCGCCCGAGAGCGCTGATCGCGGCGAGCGGAGTCGCCGTGGCGCTCTCGTTCGTCTTTTGGTTCGGCGCCGCGCGCCTCGAACCGAACGCGTTGCCGTCGGTCACGCCCACGAAGACGAACCCTGCGACGACCACGGTGCTCGCCAACGTGAATGGCCCTTCGGTCGAGGCTCACCGCTCGCCCGAGCCGATGCCGGCGGCGAGCGCGCGTCGCGTCGCGCTCGGTCGGAAGATCTTTTTCGAGAAGGGCTTCTCCGAACCGCCGGGCACGAGTTGCGCGAGCTGCCACGACCCCGCGCGAGCCTTCTCGGGCAACAACGGCTCGACGCTGGGAACACCCGCGGGAAGCCGTCCGAACCACTTCGGGCGCCGGAACACGCCTTCCGTTTTGTATCTGAAGTTCGTGCGGCCGTTTCACTTCCACTGGGAAGAGGACGCGCCGCTCGTCGACGCGTTCGGCGGGTTCTTCTGGGACGGGCGAATCGATTCGTTGAGCGAGCTCGTCCAGCAGCCGTTGCTCGACAAAAATGAGATGAACAGCCCCGGCGCTCGGCGGATCGTCGACGTGATCGCCAAGAGCGACTACGCGACGGACTTCCTCGCCGAGTTCGGCGCCGCGGCGGACGATCCGGATCGGGCGATGAAGGCATTCGGCGAGGCACTGCAAGCCTTCTTGCTCGCGCCGGAGATGGCGCCGTTCACCTCGAAATACGACGACTACGTCCGTCACGAGGTCGAGCTCACGCCGCTCGAGGCGCGCGGCCTCGCGGCGTTCCGAGATCCGTCGAGAGGGGCGTGCGCGGTGTGCCACAAGATGCGTGACAACTCGCCCGACCCGGAGCGATCGCTCTTCACCGACTACGGGTACGACGTGGTCGCCGTTCCGAGAAACTGGCGCCTTCCATCCAACGCAGACCCTACCCACTTCGACCTCGGCTTGTGCAAGAGGCCGGACACGCACTTCCATACCGACGAAGGGCAGTTTTGTGGAGGGTTTCGCACCCCGTCGTTGCGCAACGTAGCGGTGCGCCAAAGCTTCATGCACAACGGCGCGTTTTCGAGCCTGCGCGACGTGGTGGCGTTCTACGCGACGCGCTCCGTTCACCCGGAGCGCTGGTATCGGCAGGGAGCGAGCTTCGACGATCTCCCCAAGGAATACGTCGCGAACGTCAACGTCGACAAGGCTCCCTACAATCGACACGCCGGGGAGACTCCACCTTTCGGCGACGACGACACCGACGCCATCGTTGCATTCTTGGGCACGCTCACCGACGCGAAGTTCCGGAAGTAGCATGTTGGATTCCGATTGTCGGTCGATCGTCGCGGGGTGTTTTGCCACCCGGTCTGCGGGTTCATGGGATTCTAACCACCGCGCATCGTGTCGCATCCACGGGCACGAATGTTGGAATGCGCGAGGGAGCCGTGGGGTGCCTGCTGGAGCACTCACACGCGCGCTACGTCAACGATCGTCCAGTACGTAAGGAAACCTAAGATGCGTATACGAACTGCGTCATTGGGCCTATTGGCCACGTCGCTCCTCGGTGTTGCATGGGGTTGCAGCTCGGCGTCGACGACCCCGAGCGCGGCCTCGAGTGAAGAAGTCACTGTGGGTCACGCGACGTCGGACGTCGTGCTGGCGAGCACCGGAAGCGGCCGAAACGACACTCGCACGCGGACCCCGATCAAGCACGTCGTGGTGATCATCGGAGAGAACCGCACGTTCGATCACGTGTTCGGCACCTACAAGCCCAAGCACGGTCAACGGATCAGCAACATTCTGTCGAAGGGCATCGTGAAAGAGGACGGAAGCCCCGGGCCGAACTTCCAGCTCGCGCTCCAGAAGAGCGCGACGGACTCGCCGCCTTCCACCTTCGAGCTGAGCCCGGACGCGAAGACGCCTTACTCCGTATTGCCTCCGGTGCTCGCCGGCGGCGCCAAGACGCCCTACGTGACGACGCTCGCCGACGCGCAGACGGACGAAGGCGCGGCCCTCCCGCCGTCCTACGTTCCGTTTCTCATCTCGGGCGCCACGGGTCTCACGGCGGGAACGCCGGATACGCGGCTCGGGCAAAATCCGCTCGCGGTTCCCCCGGGGCCGTTTCAGCTGACGCCGGGCATCGCGTACGACGACTACGCGGCGAGCCCGGTGCATCGCTTCTATCAGATGTGGCAGCAGCTCGATTGCTCGGTCGCGCAGCGCACGTTCGAGAACCCCTCGGGGTGCAAGGCTGACCTCTTCCCGTGGGTCGAGGTGACGATCGGGGCCGGCAACAACGGGGTGACGCAGCCTGCCGGCTTCAACGACACTTCGACGAAAGAGGGCTCGACGTCGATGGGCTTCTACAACGTCTTGAACGGGGACGCGCCCTACTTCAAGTCGCTCGCCGACGAGTACTCGATGAGCGACAACATGCACCAGTCGATCCAAGGTGGCACCGGAGCGAACCACATCGCGCTCGGCACCGGCGACGCGGATTGGTACAGCGACGAGAACGGCAACCCGGTCCCTCCCCCGACGCTCAATACCGAGAACCCCAATCCTCAGGCCGGTACCAACAACTGGTACACCCAGGATGGCTATTCGGGCGGTAGCTACACGGATTGCGAAGACGTGACGCAACCGGGTGTAGGGCCGATCGCGGAGTACCTGAGCGCGCTCCACGTGAATCGGAACTGCGAGAAGGGGCACTACTACCTCCTCAACAACTACAATCCGGGCTTCCTCGGTGACGGCACGGTCGACACCGAGCCGTTCACGATCCCGCCGTCCTCGACGCGCACGATCGCGGACACGCTGATGGAGCACGACATCTCGTGGAGGTACTACGGCGAGAACTGGAACGCCTACGTCGCCGATCCGGACGGATACCAGCCCGGAGCGGAATATTGCAACATCTGCAACCCGTTCCAATACGAGACGAAGATCATGACCAACGATCAAACTCGTACGACGAACCTCAAGGATACGACGGATCTGATGAGCGACATCAAGAACGGCTGGCTCCCGGCCTTCTCGATCGTGAAGCCGAGCGGTCTGCTCGACGGTCACCCGGCGTCCTCGAAGCTCGACTTGTTCGAAGGGTTCACCAAGAACATCGTCGACGCGATCAAGGCCCACCCGGAGCTCTTCAAGGACACGGCGATCTTCATCACGTTCGACGAAGGCGGCGGTTATTGGGACTCGGGCTACGTGCAGTCGCTCGACTTCTTCGGCGACGGCACGCGCATCCCGCTCATCACCGTCTCGCCGTACGCGACGGGCGGACACGTGTCGCACCAGTACGCCGACCACGTCTCGATCTTGAAGTTCGTGGAGCGGAACTGGGGTCTCCCCACGGTGTCGCACCGCAGCCGCGACAATTTGCCGAACCCGCTCGCCACGCGCGAGCTACCCTGGGTGCCCAGGAACGGCCCGTCGATCGACGATCTCATGGACGAGTTCGACTTCGGTCATCGAGACGCGGATCGCAACTGACCCGCAGACGAGACTGGAACGACCACTGATTTCCGACCCGTAACGCACGCAAACAGCCGGTCTCGACGGAGGCCGGCTGTTCGTCTTTTCTCGAGCTACCATTGCGTCCGATGACCGAACCCGCTCCGCGTTCGCGACCGCCCGAACCCCGGACCGAGATGCTCCGCTCGCGTTTCGTTCCGTACCTGCTGTCGGGACTGATCACGGCAACGGCGGTGGTCGGATGGTACCAAGCGCGCACCCGAGCGGAAGTCGAACGGGGAGCCGCAGCTGAGCGCCTGAACGCGACCGAGCAAAAATTGGCCGAAACGAAGAGCGATCTCGACCATTGCAAATCGTGGATGGACGCCTTGATGGCGCAAGCATCGGCCGCGCCAGATCCCGCGCCGCGAGTACCGGTCCCTCCGTCCGCGGCGCATGCGGCGCCGACCGCGCCCTCGGCGTCTGGCTCTGCAGAACCGACGCCCGACGACGTCGCGCAAGGCTTGAGCAACGGGGACGACGCCCTGCTGGTTCAACGGCGGCGGCGGATGCTCGAAATGCGGGGGCAACTCAACTCCGTCGAAACGCACGAGCCTGCGCCGTAGCGGCGAGCGACGGTCGGCACAATCTGGGAGCGGGCCTCGTCAACGCCGCGCGCGAGCCGCGAGCACCCAGCCGAAGGCAATGGACTTCACGGCGCGGTCTTTCGCGCCGGCGTGGTCCATCAACTCGAGAAGTTTTTTCGAATCGAGCTTCGTCGGGTGGAGATGACGACGGCTGAACCCGCGACGGCGCGCGACGGCCTCGAGCACCGTATTTTCGATGATCCGGAGGGACGCCGAGGCGTAGTTCGGCGTCGTGAGGAACAGCGAACCGCCTGGTCGGAGTACGCGCAGCGCTCCGCGAATCCAGGGCAGGGGGTCCTCGACGTGTTCGACCACGTCCATGGACACGACGATGTCGAAGCTCGCGTCGGGATAAGGAAGCGGCGCCCCTTCCGCAACGACGTCTGCTCGCGCGATGGCCGTGCCGTGCAATTCTCTCGCGAGCTCGACGGCGCGCGCGTCGATATCGCAGATCGTGAACCGCTTGCCGTTTCGTGCGAGCTCGGGGAGCTCCAAGAACGGCCCCGATCCGACGTTGAGGACGTCGACGGCGTCCTCGTCCGAAAGCGCCGCGCCGAGCTCGCGGACGATCGGCCGATGGTAGAGGCTCCACGGAAAGCGGAACTTCGAGCGGTGGTTCGAGAAGTAATCGACGGGCTCCACGGTCACTCTTCCGGTCGCCGCGCGACGACGAGGTATTCGGCGGTAGGCGACTTGTCGGCGCGAGCCATCACGGCGTTCACGACCCGATACACGGGCGCGGCGAAGAGGCTTCGCACCGCTGGAAAATTCGTCCACCGCGTCGTGAGATGCTTGTTCGCCCACCCGAAGATCGACGGAAGCAAGAAGGCCTCGAATGCGACCGTCGTTGCGGTCGACAGCACGGGCTCGACGGAAACGAGCTCGAGACCGGCGTCCTCGACGAGTCGCTCCCAGCCCTCCGGGCCGTACAAGTGGTGGTGCTTGAAGAACCGGTCGATGGATCCTTGTAGCCACGCGCCGACGGAGGGCGCGCCGCATTCGACAAGAGCTCGGACCGTCGCGAAGTGGCGCGCCCAGTCGGGAGCCGGAACGAACAGGTACGCGACGCCGCCCGGAACGAGGGACCGCTCGATGCCCGCGAGCGCGAGATCGATGCGAGGCACGTGCTCGAGCGAGCAATTCGCGACGCACGTGGCAAAGAATCGCTCGGGAAGCTTCGCTCGGGTGACGTCGGCGAGAATGACTTGCGCGTAGGCCTGGCTCGCGGCGGCCCACCGGCCTTCGGCCGCGTCGATGTCGATGCCCCACACCTCGACGTCTCCGAACGCCATTCGCGCGAACAGGCCATCGCCGCAACCGACGTCGAGCACCGGACCGTCGCAACGATATCTTCGGACGACCGCGAGACGCGCGCACTCTTTGATGGCGAGCGCCGTCGGGACGTGCGGGAAGTACCGCTTGAAATCGTCGCTCGCCACTTCGGGGCCGAGCACGACCGGGTTTGCCGCGCGAGACTCCGGAATCGCGACGGGGCCGAGGCGAACGACCGAATCGCCCGGTCGCGCGCGCGGCCTGGCGACGCTCTCGGGCGCCGGCGTTTCACTGGGAGAAGTCCACCGCTGCGTCATGACGCGATCCCTTCCGGCGTGGCGACGCGATACGCCCACCACGCGCCTTCGTGGAATGCGAGAGTCAGGTTTCCGCTGTGCTCACCGAACAGCTCGGCCGCGCGATCGGAGCTGCTGTGAACGAGGAAGCAGTCGTAGTCGGGCAGCTCTCGATCGACGGAAAAGTCCTCGGGGTGCCACTCGGCGCCGCCTTGCATTCCCGGGGTCAGCGTCGCGACGTATCGGACGACGCTCGTCGGATACATCGCGAACGAATAGCCCTGGCGTCCGCCTTTTTCGGCTTCGTAGTAAGCGGACAGGTGCAAGAGCGCCGGCAACGCCGGAAACGCGCTGCTGTTGCGCTCGAAGACGATGGGTCTCACGCGAAGCCCTCGCGGCATGCGCTCGACGAAGTCGGCGATCGGACGGGTCTCGCCCTGAAACGCGACGAGGCGAAAGGCGAACCAACAAAACCAGATCGAAGAAAGGGCGAGCGCGCACTCGGCAAGGGGCAGCGTTCGGACCTGCCGTCGTGGCTCGAATGCGACGAGGAGCGCCGGAACCATGAACGCAGCGAAGCGCGGATGAAGCGGACCAAAACCGCCGAGGCTGAGCGGGAACGTGCAGTAACCGAGGACCAAGAGAGCGAGCGGCGCCCAGCGTTCGGGCTCGCGACTCGGGCGTCCGAGCGCGCACCCGACGAGAAGCAACAGGAGCGCTCCGACGAGCTCGGCGGCGTGATCGGCGCCGGAAGCTCCGACCAGCAGCGCCGGTACCTGCACGAGCTCGAGCAAGCGCAATTGCCAGACCGTCGCGCCGATGCGTTGCACCGACGAACCCGGCGCGAGCCAGAACACCGCGAGAAAGAGCGGTGCGGCGAAGGGAGCCAGTCGAAGCACGAGTGACCCGTTTCCGCGAACGAGGAGCGGAAACGTCATCATCACGGCGAGACCGAGCGCGAACCCGTGAGTCAGGAGCGTCGCGCAGAGGAGCGCGGCGAGGAGCGCGCTCCGTTTCCACGTGGGGTTTTCACGACACCGGAGCGCGGCCGACAAGGAGAGGAGCACGAGCGGAAGCGCCGCGATGAAGCTGACGAAGCCGAAATAGAACGGGTAGCCCATCGCGAGCGGCAATCCGAAGAGCGCGAGCCACGACGGATAGCCGAGCTGCCGAACGAGGAGCGCGAAGGCGCCGAAGTGCGCGACGATCGACAGCCATACGACGACCTTCAGGGCCGGCACCGCGCCGAGCCATTTCGCGGCGAACCACGCCGCGAGGTACGCGGTGAGATAAGGCGTGCGCAGATTCAGCGCGAAGTCGCGCGACGCCGGGAACGCCGGGTCGCCCATGTGTAACCACACGCTGATTTGCCCGGCGTGCTGAGGCAGATCGACCATCGGCAGGTAGCGCGCGGCGAAGAACGCGACGAACAGCAACGCACTCACGACGAGCGCGACGGTCCATTCGATTTTCGTCATGGGCGCCGCCGGGCACTCTGCACGCGAGCGCGCTTTCACGACTGTTACATGAACGCCACTTTCGAGTGACGCACGCATGGCGACGAGGCTCGCGTACTATCGTGCGGACGACATGGAGCCTCCGCTCCGGATCCTCGCGGGTAAATCTGCGTTCGAGCACCTGCAGAGCCGTGGTCTTGCGCTCGACGATTTCGACGTCTTCGTCGCCGCGGCCGGGGGCACCAAGTTCCTCATGTTGGGCGGACTGGATCGCGTGCTCTTTTCGGAGCTCGCGCGAACGCGCCGACAGCGACCTCTTCACTGCGTGGGCGCGTCCATCGGAAGCTTTCGACTCGCGTGCCTCGCCGCGCGCGATTCAGGGGCGGCGCTCGAGCGACTCGCGGCCGCGTACCTCGGCGTGAGGGATCTGCGACGCGCCCGACGGCGTCACTTGTCGCACCTGGCCCGGACGCTGGTCGGAACGGTACTCGGCGACGATGCGGCGCGAATCGTCGACCACCCCGCTTTTCGCCTGCACATCCTCACGAGTCGGTGCCGGGGGCTCGCCGCGAGCGAGCGTCCGACGCTCCTCGTCGCTGGGCTCGGCTTCGCGGCGGCCGCGAACTTCGTGAGCCGTCGCGCTCTCGGTCTTCAGTTGACGCGGGTGGCGTTCCACAGCCGGGGCGAACCGGGACCGCTGTCGGCTCTCACCGACTTTCCGACCGAGCACGCCGCGCTCACCGCCGAAAATCTGCCGTCGGTGTTGACGGCTTCGGCGGCCATTCCCTTTCTCGTCCGCGGCGTCTCGATTCCCGGCGCGAAGGGGCCGCACCGCGACGCGGCGCTCACCGACTATCACCCGGTGTTGCCCTTCGAGCGCTCCGCGGGGCTCGTGCTCTACCCACACTTCCATCCGCACCTCGTCCCCGGATGGTTCGATCGCTCGCTCGAGCGCCGGCTCGCACGCGGCAACGTGCTCGACCGAACCGTCCTCCTCGCGCCCTCGGAATCCTTCATCGCGACGCTCCCGAGTGGGCGGCATCCGTCGCGTCGCGACGTGACGGATTTCACGGACGATGAGCGACGCCGTCGCTGGACCGCGGTTTGGAACGCCGGCACGACGCTCGGCGACGCGCTCGCGGAGATTCTCGCCTCGCCTCGTCGCGCGAGAGACGCGCTGGCTCCCCTGCCCTGAGCCCCGTCGCCTCGTACCTGACCCGCGCGAGTCCGCGCCGAGCCGACGTGTGAAGCGGTGACAAGCGATCGTCACGCCATCTGCACCGAACGGGAACAAATGGCTTCTACGGTAGCGGGTTAGCGAAGTCCACATCGCGCCGACCCCGGTGAACCGATCCAGTTCTTCTTTCAGCCCTCCGAGTGACGTCGTCGCGGCGCCGCTCCTCGGCCGATTCTTCCTGCAGGAGGATCTGAATTTTCTCCTGACGAACCGGATCCCGCGCCGCTACGCGACGCTGTTCATGGGTTGGTTCAGCCGGCTCGAGAGTCCCCTGCTCGCGCGCGCTTCGATCGCAATCTGGCGCCTGTTTGCCGACGATCTCCGGCTTCACGAGGCGAAGACAACGCACTTCGCTAGCCTCCACGACTGCTTCGTCCGCGAGCTCCGTCCCGGTGCGCGACCGATCGACCCGGATCCCAACGTCCTTTCCAGTCCCTGCGACGCCGAGGTCGGCGCCTTCGGAGCGATCGACGGCACGCGCGTCTATCAAGCCAAGGGGTTCCCTTACTCGCTCTTCGATTTGCTCGGCGACTTTCGACTCGCGGAACGACACCGCGACGGGCTCTTCGTCACGTTGCGTCTCAAGTCGAACATGTATCACCGCTTTCACGCGCCCGCGGACGCTCGCCTCGACAAGGTCCGCTACTTGTCCGGCGACACCTGGAACGTGAACCCCATCGCACTCCGCCGGGTGGAACGGCTCTTCTGCAAGAACGAGCGCGCCGTCCTCGAGCTCGCGCTCCCGAATCGCGACGAGGCGCTCACCGTCGTCGCGGTCGCGTCGATTCTCGTCGCGAGCATCAAGATCCACGCCGTCGATGGGGTTTTCGACCTGCGCTATCGAGGGCCGCATGTCGTCGCACTCGGTGACGCGCCCGTCGCAAAGGGCGAGGAGCTCGGGTTCTTCCAGAGCGGCTCGACGATCATCGTCTTCGCCAGCGGGCCGTTCACCTTCTCGGATCGCGTCCGGGAAGGAAACACGGTGCGCATGGGTGAACCTCTGTTTCGCCGCGGAAAAAATGGCTCTCCGGTGCTGTCCACTCGTCCCCATCAGCGAGGTTCTCATGACTGATCGTGCCGCAACCATCCCGTTGACGTTCCTCGAAGAGCTCCACGAGCAGCGCTGGGACGATCATCGCTTTTATCATCGGAGCCGGGTGAACCAGACGTTTCATCTGGTGAGCGCGTGCTGCTTCCTGGTCACCTACGTGCTTCTCTTCGTCGACGTGACCTCCGCCGCCGTCTTCGGGTGGGCGATCGCGATGTGGCCGCGGCAGATCGGTCACGTCTTTTTCGAGCCCAAGGGTTTCGACGACACCAACGGAGTGAGCTTCGAGAAAAAAGAAGAAGTGAAAGTGGGCTTCAACCTCAGACGGAAGGCGATTCTGTTCGCGCTCTGGCTGTCGGTCCCCGTGCTCCTCGCGATTTATCCGTCCTTCTTCGGCCTCGTGTCACCGGTGCACGGCACTCGCGCGTACTTGCATCAGCTCGGTGCCCTCTGGCTGGTGCTTGCCGGCGGCGGTCTCTTCGGGCGCGCGTTGTTTCTCTGTCTGACACGCGGCACGCAAACCGGCGTGGTGTGGTTCACGAAGATCCTCACCGACCCGTTTCACGACGTGAAGATTTACCACCAGGCGCCGCTCCACCTGCTCAAGGGCGAGTGGCTCGACCCGATGCTTCCGGAGAACGAGAGCGAAGAGCGAGCGCACTGACCAGCTCCCCGAGGACGCGGCGTTTGATGGACCCATTGGTGAGAGCACCGGTGCGCCACCAGAAGCCGTCCTCGCGCATCGCTCGGGCAGCGGCGGCGATCCGCGTCGCGATCTCCCGAAAATCGTCGTCGGTCAGATCGTGCCCGAAAACGAAACGGCCCGTTCCGATCCAACTCATCGAGATACCCGCGTCCCTGAGGTAATACTGGAGCATCCAGTTGTACCTGCTGGGCTGGAGATAGAGCACGGTCCAGATCGACGTCATGTTTGCGACGCGGACTGGAGCGTGCTCCGCCTCGAGCAAGGCGTTCAGCGCCCGCGCCCGCTCGTTCCATCGCTCGTCGAGGTTGCGGTAGCTGTCGCGAATCGTCGGATCCCCGAGGCGCTGAAGGAATTCGTTCATCGTCGCCATCACGACGGGGTGCGCATTGAACGTCCCGCGGGCGAAGCAAATGTCGGCGGGGCGATCGTCTTGAAAGCGCCGCATCCACTCGCGGCGCCCGCAGACGACGCCGACCGGCAACCCGCCGCCGAGGGTCTTACCGTAAGTGACGAGGTCCGCCGGCACCCCGAAGTATTCCTGCGTTCCCCCGACGGCGAGACGGAAACCGAGAAACACGTCGTCGATGATGAGCGCGATACCGCGAGCCGTGCACACCTCGCGGAGCTCGGCGAGCCACTGCCGGTATGCGGCGCGGTCGTAGTGCGCTTTGCGGTCGCTCGCGACGAGCGTCGAGTCGGCAGGAGGCCCCGCGTTCGGGTGCATCGCCTGGATCGGATTGACCAGGACGCACGCGATATCGTCGCGGGTCCGGAGGACGCGCAGCGTGTCGGCGTCCATTTCCTTCAGCGTGTACACTTCGTGGGGCGGCCGCGGATTGCCGACGCCGGTTTGAACGCCGTCCCACCAGCCGTGATACGCGCCGCAGAATCGGACGACGTGCGAGCGGCCCGAATGGTAACGCGCGAGACGCACCGCTTGCATGACGGCTTCGGTGCCCGACATGTGGAACGACACTTCATCGAGCCCGGAGATCGCCTTCAGCCGCCGCACGTTGTCGGCGACGAGGGGATGATACGCGCCGAGCGTCATGCCGACCTGACGCGCGCGCTCGAAGCCGCGCTCCATGCACCCTTCGTAAAACGCGTGTCCGAAGAGGTTCACGCCGTAGGCGCCGCTGAGGTCGTAGGTCCAATTTCCGTCGAGATCGCGGACGCGCGCGCCGCTCGCCTCGGCAACGACGGACCCGAGCTTGAGTCGCGACGCGACGTAGCGCCGAAACTGAAACGGCACGCGGTGTGCGTTGACGAAGGCCAGATCGGAGAGCCCTTCTTCGAGCTCGGCGCTCTCCGCAAGGGTGACGGCGGAGCGTGTCGAGAGCGCCGCCGCGAGGCGCTCGAAGCCGGCGCGCCGTTTTTCGACGACGTGCTCTGGCGCGCCGTCGGTCGCGAAGAATTCGTGCTCGCCGTATTCGTAAAATGGAACGTGACGCGCCACCCGGAGCGCCATCTTCGAGTGGCCACGCAGTGACGGATGCTTCGCCTTGGAGATGAGAAGCCGAGCCTTGAGCTTCCCGATCATGCGACGTACTCCGACCCGACGACGCTTTCGTCGTTGGCGAAATAGAGGCACGCGAGGCTCGCGGCCTCGGATTTCAGGAGGGCGAGATCATCGGGCGCTTTGTCGTCGCGGAGACGGCGCCGATACGCGCCGGCGTCGAAGATCGCCGTGAAGGGTTCGTCGACTCGGTGCTCTTCGGCGAACTCCCGCGCCTGTCGGCCGAGACGCGCGCGCAACTCAGGGTCCATGAGCGTTCTCATCGCCGCCAAGAGCTCGGCCGAATCGTGTCCGGACACTTTCAAACCGGTGACGCCGTCGAGCATGAGCTCCGACGGCCCGCCGACGGCCGAGACGACCACGGGCACCCCAGAAGCTTGCGCCTCGAGCGGAGCGTTGCCCCAGGTGTCGGTCGTGCTCGGAAAGAGCTTCACGTCCGCGGAAGCCACCGCGCGGCAGAGGTCTTCACGCTCGAGAAATCCGGTGAACGTGACCGGCACGCCCGTGAGCCGGCGTTCGAGCTCGGCTCTGTAAGGCCCGTCACCGACGATCATGAGGTGGCAGTCGGTGCGCTCGGCGCGAAGCGCGATGTACGCGTCGGCGACTTGCTGGAGATTCTTCTCGACGCCGATTCGCCCGACGTAGGCGAACTTGACGAGCGACGCCTCGTCGTCCACCCCGAACCGCTTCCAGAACCCCGCGGTCCGGTTGCGCGGGTGAAACCGCTCGACGTCGACCCAGCGATCGAGGATGAGCAATTTTCGATTGCGGAGCCCGCGTTTGTGAAGGAGGCGCGCGATGAACTTCGACGGGACGATGACCTCGTCGACCGCGTGATAGAACGCGATCATGTATTTCCACGCCAGCGCTTCGAGACTGATGTCGCGCGTGTAGTTCTCGACGTACTCGGGAATGCTGGTGTGGTAGGTCGCCGCGGTTTCGATCTGGAGCGTTTTCGCGGCGAGGAGCCCGGAAAGACCGATGATTCCGGGGGTGCTGATTTGCACCTTGGTGAACCCCGACTCTTGCATGTAGCGGAGAAGATCGAGAAACGGCGGAAACCGGATCTGAAGACGGTCGTATTCCGGGAAGTTCATGCGCGCGACGGGCTCGAATAGCTTCAGTCGCCCGGACTCCACGAAGCGTCGGATCTCGGGATCGCTCAGGTGCTCGGCGGATTCGTCCGCGCCGAGGCACGTCACGACGGTGAAGTCGAGGTCACGACGGATCGCTTCGCGGATCATGCGCTTGATCGTCGCCGCAACGCCGTTGATCTCGAAGAAGGTGTCGGTGACCAGGACCAGCTTTTCGCGCTCGGTGAGCCCGAACGCCTTGCGAACGTCGCGCGCGATGAGCGAGTCGGAGCTCTGCTGGAGAAACGACACGAGATAGGGGAGCGACACCAGCGCGTTCGACGTGACGAGTGCCACGGCTTGCTTGATGAACCCGATGAGATGGAACCGTCCGCGCTCGCGCAAGCTCGCGACGTAGCGAGCGAAGATGCGATTCAACAAGGTGCCGATCACCAGGAAGATGCGATCGTCGGTCTGTGCGGTCGCGTCGAGCCGGGCGAGCGCGGCGCGGAACTCGGGATCCACGAGCAGCCGATGGACCTCGGATTGGAACACCCGTTCGAAGGTCTCACCCGCCGCATGGGCACGAACGATGTGCTCCGCGACGAGCTCCTCGACGAAGCCCTTCGCGAGCACCAGGAACCGCTCGACGAAATTCTCCGAATCGGAGTCGAATGCGACGCGAAGGAGGGAGTGAACCGGTCCACCGATGCTGATGACCTTCGCCTTCGCGCCCTTGTTCCTCGAACTGCCGTCGTAAAGGAGCTTCAACATGGAGTGCGCGAGCGTGATCGGACCGCCGTGCGCGCCGCCGGGAAACGTGTCTCGCCTTCGCAGCGAATCGATGACGTCGTTCGGCGTCGCGCGTCCGTCGTGTGCGAAGTCGGTCCAGGTGCGGCCGGGGTTGATACCGGAGTGATCGTCGGAGCCTCCGACGATGGTCTTCAGCCACGGCGTCTCGCCCTTCGGATGGATCCCGTGTTTGTCGGCGAGCCGCTCGATCGTTCGCCGGTCGAGCGATTTCAGGACCGCGTGAGTGAGCTCGTTCAGTGCCTTGGTGCGGGATCCGTTCTGCACTTCGAACGCGTTGCAGAACAAGAGCGCCTTTTCGATATGTTCGACCGAAAGCGACCCCTCGCGCCCGTAAGGTCGATTTTGCGTGCTCATGAGGGGATGCGTGACGAAGTAGGCGAGCCGATTGCCATCCCGGGTCTCGCGCGCGATTTGACCATCGACGTAGTCGATCATCTCGTACACGTTGCCCCTCAGACGATCGATTTCTCGGAACTGCACCTCGGTCATGTTGGCGACCGTCACGTGGATGTTGCAACCGTCTTCGGGGAAGGTGGTCGTCATCTCCGCGCTCACGAACACGTCGGTCTTCCCTGCATCGAGGAGCTCGCGCACACCGTCGATGGAATTGTGATCCGTCAACGTCACGAGCGTCATGCCGCGCTCCTTCAGGAGCCCGTAAACCTTCGCTGGCTCGGAGTACGATTCGGGGAGCGATAGCGCGTTCGCCGCGTAGTAGTCGGTGACGTTGGAGGCGTACGAGTGGAGATGGAAGTCCACCTTGCCGCGGTAGAATGTCTTCACGACCGCTCTCTTTCGGCCGCGTCCCGCGCGGCACGTGCGTGCTCCAGTGAGCGCGTTTCGTCGTAATGAGGACGACGTCGCCAGCTCAACACGCGAGTGTGGAGCCTCCGTGAGGACGACGTGGCGATTGTGGAGAATTCTGGCGCAGGGCGGCCCGGTCGGCGAAACTCAATGCTCGCGGACGCGGACGGCGTCGAACTCTGCCTGGACCTTTGGCTCCCGGAACGGCTTTTGAGCCACGAGTCGGACCATGACGGACGCCGCCGTCATCGGTGCGATCAAACTGCCCGACACGGCTGTCCATTGTGCCGTGCTATCCGCGCCGGCGACCGCGTAAGCCTGATCGACGAACCCCGCGCAGCTCGGCTTGTCGTAGAACCACGCCGAGATCTGACCGGAACCGTAGTCCTGACCCTTGGGAACGATGATGCTCGCCGCAAAATCGTAGGTCGTTCCGGGCGTCACCGCGATGCACTGTCCGACCCCTTCGACGGTCATGCCGTCGAGATCCTCTTCGTTGTCGTTTTCGACCAGCAGAGAACCGGAGGTCTTCGCATTCTGGGAATCGCTCGAATTCCACGTGGCTTTCGAGCCCGGATCCGGCACCCATCCCGATACGTTCCGGTTGAAGTCGGCATTCGCGACCAAGGTCTGCGAGCAATCCCGGAGGCCCATATTGTCGACGTGTGCACACCCCGAGCCTCCATCGGGTGGCGTCAGAGTGGCGCCGTCCGGGAGCGTCACTCCGGGCGATCCGCCATCGCCGCCGCCATCGCCGCCGAAAGGCAGAGCCGCGTCCCCACCGTCCAGGCCAGGCCCTCCATCCGTGAACGGAATGGGCGTGCCGCTGCCGAGATCCGACGACTTCACCGAGAGCTGGCGATCGTCGACCGAGCACGCCGATATGGAACAAGCGACGACGACGGCAACCCAACCCACACGCACGTTGCCGCTATACCAGTGAACCCTTGGACCGCCCGTGACGATGTCGCGACGGAGCCATGACAGCGACATGCGCGGCGCGGCGGGTGTTCGAACGCTGGGCGCGCATCACACAAAGGCGAAGGGCGCGTCCCATCGGACGCGCCCTTCCGGTCAACCCAGTCTACAGCGGTTTCCGATTGTGTTCACCGTCCGCAGGTTTTTTGCCCCCCGTAGGCGAGGGTCAAAAACCCGCTCCTTTCGGGCGAACTCCGGTCACCGCTGTGGTCTTTCTCGATACAGCTCAACTGCGTTGAGCTGTGGTCTTGTCGGTCGTTACCGACGTCGACCTCAGGGTCCGGTTCCGAACGAGCATCCCGACGTGTCGCCGAAGCGGCAGCTCGGGATCGGCGCGCTGTTGTTCGAGCACGCGTTGTTGTTCGACGAGGCGCCGCAAGTCGTCTGCTCGTTGAAGTCCTCGCAGAACGTCTCTTGACCGGGCGGAAGCGGCACGAAGCCGAGTCCGTTCGCGATGTTGCTCGCGGTTCCGCTCGCGAAGCAGCTCGCGAGCTTCAGCTGATCACCCGTCACCGTCTCGAAGCCGGCAATGGTGTTCAGGAACAGCTTGCGCGACAGCGGGTACGTGGTCGCGTTCGCGAAGGTCGGGTCGGAGAGGAAGTTCTGAACGCAGAGGTTGTTCGGATCCACGTTGTTGACCTTGAGCGCGATGGTGTTCGTGCCATCCGCCGCGGAGTTACCCGCATAGCCGATGCTGCAGGGGCTCGCCTGCACGAGGCAACCGATCTGGTCGGTGGCGCTCACCTTCTTGCACAAGATCGCCGGCGAGGCGATCGAGTGGACGCTGTGGATACGGTAGAAGGCGCCAACCATGGCGACCCCTGCCGTCGTGCCCGCGCCCGTCGGCGGATTGGTGAGCCCCGTCGACCGGGTGATCTTCGCCTTGATGAAGCCGGCGCTCGGGTCCGACGTCCACGTCGTCAGGTTGTACACGCGACCGTCGAACGTTCCGGCACCGGGCGGATTCGCGGTACGCGGCGCGTTGCAGCGCGGGTCGAGACCGGCGCTCGTCTTGCCGGCGGGGTACGCGCACTGGTTCTTCGGGCAGAGGTTCGTTCCAGAAGGCGCGTTGGGGTCGGTGCCATCGGGGCAGAGCGCGAAGTGGGCCGCGCCGCTGCAGTTGTCGCGCGACGCCGATTCACAAGTGTACGTGCCGTTGGCGCAAGCGAGGGTCGGGAAGGCGTCCGCCGAGGGGATGTCCGTGTTCGGAACGTCCCAGATCGGAAGCACCAAACCGAGGTCACCGCGCGCGCTGCACACGTCTTCCGAGGGGAAGGCGCACGCTCGGCGGATGAAGTCGTGGTCCTGCAAGTCCGTGAAGTACTCACCCTTGTAGGCGTTCGCACCGGTGAGGCATTCCGTGATGTTCGTCGGCGAGAGGTTCGGCCGTCCGCCCGCGGGGGCAGGCAAGGTCGTGTCGAAGCTGCTGACCGCGGCCTGAGCACCCTTCAAGACGACCTGGCAGCGCTTGCCCGTGGGCGAGGTCGTGTCGGTGGCGCAGATCCCGGCGGGAGGCGACGATGCAACGCAATCCGTGTCGGCGTTGCATGCCTTGCTGGGCGGCGAGGCCGCGAAGTAGGTCGGGCCGCTGGTCCCGACGTTACAGAACGGGCTGGTGTTGTTGATCTGGTTGATCGGCGAGCTTCCGAAGAGCAGGGTCGCGAAGAGGTCCGACGTTCCCGATTCGTCGTTCCGGCGGAACGCGTGCTGAATGCCGGCGGGGCAGTTCGTCGAGCTGCAGGTCTGCAGGAACTGGTTCCAGTTGTTCGCGAGGAACGTGCGCTCGGGGCTGCCGCAGTTACGGTTTGCGAAGTTCGTGCCTGCCGCGGCGCTCATGCCGAAGTAGATGAACTTGAGCGCGTCTTTCCAGCTCGTGAGGGTGTACTGGCAGACGCCGCCGCTGCCGCAGATCTCACCGGAGATGCCCGCCGTGTTGCAGTCGGCCGCGGTGACGCAGGTCCTCGACGCGTCCGGCGTGAGGGTTCGCGTGAAGACGACACCGCCCTGGGGGTTCGCGGGGTCCGGCGTACAGTCCGGACGATTCGCGCCGTTGCAGGTGTTCCAGTTCGCGCCGTTGGCCGCGATGGTGATGCCGTCGAGCTCGAACGCGATGCCCTCGGCCGTCGCTTGCGAAGGGCCGCAGATCCCATTGTTGAAGGGACGTGACATCGGTGCGACGAATTGACCGGAGTTGGGGTCGAGCATTGCCGCTTGGCCGTTGCCGGAGCCGGTGCCGTCGTAGATCAGCGTGCCGCCCTGGCTGACGCCGCCGCAGTCGGGCGTGGCCTCCGTGAGCAACGCCACCGTCGTGTCCTTGATTGTGTCCGACCCCTTGAGGTTCAGCGCGCTGACGCCCACTGCGCCCGCGCCTACCGCAAGGAATGTTGCGATTGCGATCGTAGTTCTCATGTCGTTCCTGCTCCTTGAAATCACGCCAGGTGCTGCGCGTGCTCGACCCCACCTCAGCAAGGATCGGACCGCTCACGAAACGCGACCAACCCAGCATCGAGGACAGGAATTCTCGACGTTCCGCTCCGTTGGTCACCGCAGCGCACCCGCGTGGTTACAGGTATCGAATTCACCCCTCCGATTTCCGGTCTGTCGTCCTTCACCCGCGTCGGGAGCAGCGAACGCGCGACGAGCAATCGCGTCCAAGCTAGAGTGGTTGCCACTCGAGCTGAAACGTTCGCTGAGCGGAAGGCGGAGGCTCCGTTCGAGCAGAACCCCCGTCTTTCACGAGTGCGCGGGGGGCGGAGGCGTCGTGTTCGCGGGCCGATCGCGGAGACAGCGTTCGATTCCAGCTCGGATCGC
>CAZDNG010000011.1:0-6237 GCA_964506835.1 uncultured Polyangiaceae bacterium | reverse complement strand
GCGTCGTGTTCGCGGGCCGATCGCGGAGACAGCGTTCGATTCCAGCTCGGATCGCGCTCGTGTCGAGCCCGTCGAGCCTCACGAAGAGATCGAGCGGGTGCATCAGGTGCTCGAGGTCCACGTGCTGATCGCGCCGCTTGCCGAAGAGCCACCAGTCCATCTTTGCGTCGATGGACTCTGCAGGAAGGCCAGCGCCCTTGCCGCCGTCCCACGCTCGCGAATCGCTGCTGTTGTTTCGATTGTCACCGAGCACGAAAACTTCACCGGGTTTCACGCGGTACGTCGCGCGCCAGGGCTCGGAATCCGGCGAATAAATGGTGAGATAGGCGCGGCTACCGAGATACTCGATGGACAGGCGCCCCCCCACTCCTCCGCCGACGATCGGGTAGAGGTAGGGCCCCACGTCGCACGCCGGCAGCTGCCAACCGTTGATGAGGGGGCGCATCCCATGCATCGCGATTTCGTCGCCGGGCAGCCCGATCACGCGTTTGATGAGCTGATCGGGCGCGTCGACACCCGCGGGCGCACGAAACACGACGATGTCGCCGCGCGCCGGCAACCGAGACGCCGTAACGGCCCCGATGGCGGGCATCCGCAGACCGTAGGCCCACTTGGTTCCGGCAACGACGTCCTCGGGCTCGAGCGTCGGCAACATCGACGCGCTCTCGATGCGATACGAACCGAACGAGCTGCGAAACAAGAGTGCGGCCGTCAGGGCGAACGCGAGTGTCGCCGCGGTCCTCGAGCGGCCCGAACGCTCGGGGCGCGTGCTGGGTCGTTGCGGAAGCCAGAAACTCGACGAGCGCGCGAGCGCGGCAAACACGATGAACAACGCGACGATGAGCCCGACGGTGTGTTCGTCACCGACGGTCGCAAGCCCTTCCGTCCAAGTGTCGCGCGCCTCGGACGGAGTCGGGACGAAAAAATGGACCGTGAGCGCCGCAAGCGCACCCGGCAACGCCACGAGCCAAAGCCCCCGAAGGACGAAGGTGCGCGCCGCGCTCATGGCAGCGACTCGCACTGATTGTACGGCGGGATCGGTGTGTAGCCTCGCGATACCTTGTCGAGATAGAGGAACACGGACAACCCGGCGTTGATCGCGCCCCGGTAGGCCCAAGCCTCGAGCGCGTCGTACGTCATGGGGCCGCTGAGCGCCTGGGAGCTCACCTGCGGCGGGCACAGCGGCAGCGGCTTGCCGTCGGTCGTCTGGAAACCAGTGATGTAACCTGCCGTGGCCTGGTCATCCGCATCGGGCGGATCGACGCACCAAGGCATGAGATTGTCGGTGTTCAGACTGTCGTCCGCACCGCCCCGGCCGTTGCCCACCGGAGCGCCGGAAGGGTAGGAGCTCGCAGGGACGTACAGCATGAGAAACGTATCTGCTTTGAAGGGTTTGTCCGGAAGACCCGCGTTTTGATTTCGGACCTTGATGGTGGCGATCGGCATGGTGTTGTCGAGACTGCAGATGCGTGCCAGTAGCTCCGCGTCGCCATTTTGAGTCATCAGCCGACCCTGCTGGCCCTGCATGACCGAGTTCCACCACCAGTTTCCCCAGGATTGCTCGGGTGGGGAAAACGGGATCGCGGTCATCTGGTTCGACGTTTGGCTCGTCGACCATGCGTCTTTCGACAACAACGCGGCGCACAAGGTTTCGATCGGACCCAGCATGTTCGCCGAGTCCACTCCCGGGAGCTTCCTCGCGATACCAAACACCGGCGTGGACGCGACGACGTCGAGGATGGCCTTCGGAATCAGCTTCTGCGTGCCGCCGAGCGCCATCCACGCCATGTAGCGCGCGCCCCAGTCGTCGTCGGTAAGCGCAACGCCGGTTATGTCGGTTCCCCCGATGGAAAACACGGCGCTGCGGTCGGATCCCGGAGCGCTCGTGGGACCGAAAAAGCCGTCACGGAGATCGGCGACTCGGGCCGTTCCACCGGTCATGAGTTGCAACGTGTCCGCCATACGCCCGTGCGAGTCCGCCAGGGGCCCATGGCAATTGATGCAGACCATGTTGAACACCGCCGCGCCGGGCAATTCCTCGTAGACCGGGGCCGTCGTAACCGGTGGCGTCCCGCCGTCGGCATCCTTCTGCGGGTTTGCGATGGCGACGTCCATCCAGAGCGGCCGGCTCGCACCGGTGAAGCTCTGGACCGTCGGCATCTTCGACAGCTTGGACGCACAGGAGGTCTTTTGTTCCCAGAGCCCGTACGGGAAGTCGTTCAGCGCGTAAGCGCGAACCGCTGGACTCAAGGTGACTCCCGGCTTCGATGTATCGCTCGGATTCAAGAATTCGACGACGAGGTCCTCGTTGGCGGCACTGTCCGAGCCCGTGTACTGGTGCTTGACGAGGACGTTCTGCCAATCGGAGCGACGTGGAGTCCACGGCCCGAGGTAGTCGGTCGTGTCGGTGAGGACCCAGTGAGGCCGATCCGGAACTCCCTCGCCGGGCCACGTCAGGGTCGCGCTCTGCGGCAGGAGCTGGTTGGTGTCCGTGTAAGGGATGCCGGCCTGCGGCGGTTGGTAGTCCACGGGGACGAACAGCGTTTGATTCTTGTATTTGTACCACGCGAGATCGTTCGGGATCAGGTGCGCCTGATCGGCCCCCGTCACGTCAGGGTCCACGATGTCCGAAGTGTCGGGACAATAGTTGTAGCGACCCAGATCCGTGCCGGACGGGCTCAGACCATTGAAGCCGCCGTTGTGGTAAGCGTCGAGCCGGGCATTCGCGGTCGAGATCGCCGTCGTGTATGCGTCGTCGCCGGTTTTCACTTCGACGTAAGGTTGGGGCTCCGTGTCGGTCCCGTCATTGGCATGAAGCCCGATGAGCGAAGGATCCGATGCCTCGCCGTTGGCGTAGGGATCCGGCGCTTGCACCAGGCGCTCGGGGATCGTCGGATGCTTTCGAGCGGCCGGGATGCTCACCATCCAATCGCCCATGATTTGCGGAAGCCGGCAATCGAAGCCGGGCGCGTTCATGGGCATGTGTGGAAAAATGGCGAGGTCGTCCGCGTAAGCGAACGGCGTATCGACGTTGCGATAGATGAGACTCCTCCAGGGAGCGAGCACGAGCCCATCCGCGAGGTAAGGAACGTCGGCATTGCTCAGGTAAGACGGGTCGATGACCTTGTGATTCAGGTCACCTTGGCTCGGGTAGTCGACGAGCGACGGTGTGATGTACGGCATGGGAACCGAGCCACCGATGTCGCGCGGAATTCGCGGGCTGAACTTCTCGAGCGGAAACTGGAAGATCCCCTGCCAGTCGAGGGGCCCCGGCAGGAAACTCAGGAAGTTCTGAAGGACCGGATTTTGAACGGAAGGGTAGCCGCGCGGATTGTGACAATGCGCACAGTTTCCAACCATGTATCCCTGTGCTTTGAGCTCGTAGTCGTTGCGTGGCGCGCGCGTGCCCTCCGATTTTTCGAGCGGCAAAATGTCGGAGGTGTCACTCATTCCGGTGATGATGCCGAGGTCGACGAGCCGCGCGAACTGCGTCAGATCATCCGGGCCCGGAGGCTCGATGACGCCTCCGACGTTCAGAGGGCGGCGAACGACTTGCAACGGCGTGAAGCCGAGGACGAAGCTTTGGCTCGGGCTCCCCATATGACACTGGATGCAGCGCGGACTTCCGGGGATCGCGTAGTTCCGAATCGCGCCGGACTGGCGTAGGCCCGTCGTCAGATCAGTCGGGCCGCCGTCCTTGCCGAGGCTCGCGGTCACCGCGTCGTACTTGCGCTCATCGGTGTGGTACGTGCGGAACGTGTCGGTGAACGGCTGCTGATCGTGCAGCAAATTGGTGACGAGCGTCGCCGTCTTTTCGTCGTCACTCCAATAATAGGTACCGAAGAGCGCCGTTTGGCCGTACACGGCGTCGGTCTTCACTGAACCGTCGGGATTCAGGTTCGGAGCGCGGGCCACGATGAGCCGGGTCTCCATTTTCTGATAGCGGACGCTCCCGTCCTTCTCGACGACCTCTTTCATGAAGGTCTTGTAAAATCGAGTGTTGTCCGGAATCACGAACTGCTGCGTGGTCTTGTCGAACGTGATGCTCTTGCCCCGCGGCACGCGTACATACCGGATCTTGCGCGCGTTGTCGGACCACAAGGGATAGGTAGGGGCGTAAGCGACGACGCCGTGTCGCGCGAGCACCGCGGAGTCGAACGAGATGAGATCCGTCTCCTGCAAGGTCTGTGGAAGCGCGGCGGCCTTCTCGAAAAATGCGTCCTTATCGTCGACCTCGGCACCGAACAGCGTGCGACCCGGAATGCAGTTACCGAGGTTGGTCAGCGCGTTTCCGACGGTCTCGGACAGGAGGTATTCTTTGCCGGCGCCGCCGCCGGCTCCTGCGTCCGAATCGTTCGGAAGAACGAACACATCGGCGGGTTTCCCTTGCTTGAACCAAATCTCGAGCAATGCGAGGAGCTGGAGGTTCGAATCGGTCTTCGGCCGCTGGTTTGCCGGCGTCGAGCCCGGCGGCATGACCTTAGTCGGATCGTTCGAGCCGATCGCATCGAGCACGGCTTGGGTAATGTCCGTGGGAAACGTGCTTTCGGAAACGTGAAAACCGCCGAAGCTCCCGTTGACGTGGCACTCGCCACAGGCACCCTGGAACTTCGTGAACAAATCGCGAACGAACTCCGTTTGCTCCGTCTGCACCTGCGCGCTCATCACCTGGAGGCGAGCTGGGTCCGACTCCATCGTGCGCGGGGGCAAACAGACCTGAGTGCCCGCGTCGACCGCCGGTGGCGGCGCGCCGGCATCCCTCATCGCGACGACACCTCCCCCGTCTCCCGGTTGATTCGCGAGAACGGATTGCTTCGGTCGTGCCGCGCTCCCCTCCGGGTAACATCCGACCGCGCTTCCGCACGCGAGTACGACGAGAGCGAGAAGCCACCGCAGCCCGAGCGCCCTCGAGCGGACCTCCGACGATAGCGGCACCACGAGGTCGACCTAGCATGCGACTTCGGGACCCATTGCGACAAAACCATGACCGTCGCGCGGCGTGGCGAATGCACTTCGGGAATCGAGTCTTCCACGTAACCGCGTTTCGTTCGTTCACGCATTCGAGGCGAACGAGAGGCGCGACCTCGCTTCGACGCGACCCTGCGATTTTCGGAATTTGCTCTCCGAGAATCGAAGGCGACGCTACCGGAACTCTCGAACGCGCAGCGCATCGACATACAACGGCGCACGTTTCTCGTTTCTAGATGTGTTTTCCGGATTCCGGACGCTAGTTCGGCGCTAACGGCAGGTTGCGCGCAGGATGCCAGGCGCTTCAAAGCGTGAAGTGGTCGAGAATCGGCGATCATTTCCCGCCGCACGAGCTCGCCGAGCGTCGAGCGGACGCCCTTGGCGCTCTCCTTGCTAGGAGCGGGTCCGTCGGCTCGGAGATCGCTGGCCGTTCCCTGAGACCGCGAACTCTAGTGGAGGATCCTCAAATGAAATTCATGAAGCGCTCTATGATCGCCCTCGCCTTGGCGGCGGGCTGTGTGGCCTTGGTGCCGGCCTGTACGGGCTCCAACGAACCGGGTAGTACCGACCAGGGAAGCTCGCTCAAGACCGGCGTAGTCGGCATCAACCTGGTCACCGGCGGCGAGACGATCAACGCGGTGGATATGAAGATCTTCGCGGGCTCGTCGACGACCCCGCTGATCGAAAAGACGATCAACGTCTCTTCGCCCGATGCAACGATCTCGGCGTTCGCCGGCGCTCTCGCGCCCGGCGCGTACACCGTGACGTTCGACGCGACGGCGACCAACGGCGACGGCTGCCACGGTTCGTCGGCGTTCACGGTCGTGGCCGGCTCGACCCAGAGCGTGACCGTCCAGATCATCTGCGGCACCGCCACCACGCCTTCGCCGACCGGCAACGCAACGATCGGTGGCAACGTGACGACGCAGCAGACCTGCCCCGCGATCGAGAACGTCGTCATCGATCCGCTGCAGACCGACGTCGGCAGCACGATTGACGTCTCCAGCACGGCGACCGACACGACGGGAACCTTCGCGTGGACGTCGACGGGCGGCGCGAACTTCGCCGACCCGACGGCGCCGAACACGACCTTCACCTGCACGACGGCCGGCACGCAGAGCATCACCGTCACGGTGACCAAGGGAACGAGCTGCACGAGCTCGATCACCGCGAACGTCACCTGCGTCACGCCGGGCGGCGGCACGGGCGGCGCGGGCGGAACCACCGCGACGGGTGGAACGACGGCGACCGGCGGAACCACCGCGACGG
>CAZDNG010000010.1:95259-148290 GCA_964506835.1 uncultured Polyangiaceae bacterium | reverse complement strand
GCCGCCGGTGCTCGTCGTGCCGCCGGTGCTCGTCGTGCCGCCGGTGCTCGTCGTGCCGCCGGTGCCGGGCGTCGAGGCGTCCGCGGACGTCGCGCCGGACGAATTGCTCGAGCATCCGAGGTGCGCGACCGAACCTGTCGCGACGAACGCCAGAGCGAGCCACGGCGAGGCAATTCGACGAAAGGTTTCCCGCATGGATCAATGAGCATACGCGGGTCCGGGGACCTTTCACACTGGAAGGAGGACCGGCGCGCGCGGCGCCGTCGTTCAGCGAAGCTGCCGGCGAAGGTAGTTGATCACGTCCATGCGCGTGATGAGGCCGAGGAACTTGTCACCCTCGACGACCAGGGCGACGAGGCCCTTGCGGAATAGCCCTTGCAGCGACTCGAACGACGCGTCGGGGGACACCGTTTCGAGATGTCCGGTCATGAAGCCGGACACGGCGTGACGGAACGCGTCCTCGTCTTTCGAGACGGCGACCAGCAGATCCGACTCGTCGAGGAGACCGACGATCTTCCCGTTGTCGAGCACGGGGAGCTGCGAGATGTCGTAAAGTTTCATGCGCGCGTGTGCGACGAGCAACGTGTCCGACGGCGCGACGGCGACCACCGAGCCCTTCTCCGCGCTGCGAGAAATGAGGTCGCGCAGATCGCCCCGCGGGACGGCGCGCAGGTAACCCTGGTCGCGCATCCAGAAGTCGTTGAACATCTTCGACAGGTACTTGTTGCCGCTGTCGCAGATCAGCGTGACGACCCGCTTCCGCGTGGTTTGCGCGCGGCAATAGCGAAGCGCCGCGGCGACCAAGGTGCCCGACGACGAGCCGGCCAAAATGCCCTCTTCTCGAAGCAACGCGCGCGCCGTGAGCAGGCTCTCTTCGTCGGGGATCGTGAACGCAGTGCGCACCCGCGACAGATCGCAAATCGGCGGAATGAAGTCCTCGCCGATGCCTTCGACGAGCCACGACCCCGCGGTGCCGATCTTGCCGGTCTCGACGTAGCCGGCGAGCACCGAGCCCGCCGGATCGGCGAGCACCATCTCGACGTCCGGGGCCGCCTTCGCGAAATAGCGGCTGAGGCCGGTGAGCGTGCCGCCAGAGCCGACACCACAGACGACCGCGTCGAGCTCGCCCGACATTTGACGATAAATTTCCGGACCGGTCGTCGTTTCGTGCGCGAGCGGATTGGCGGGATTGCCGAACTGGTTCACGTAATAGGCGCCGAGCTCGCCCGCGACGCGCTGGGCGAGGTCCTGGTAGTAATCCGGGTGGCCCTTCGCGACGTCGGAGCGCGTGAGCCGCACCTCGGCACCGAGCGCGCGAAGGTGGAAGATTTTTTCCTGACTCATCTTGTCGGGGATGATCAGAACGAGCCGGTAGCCTTTGCGCGCCGCGACGAGCGCCAGCCCGAGGCCGGTGTTGCCCGCCGTCGCCTCGACGAGCGTGCCACCCGCCGGAATGTCGCCGCGCGCTTCCGCGGCTTCGATCATCGCGAGCCCGATGCGATCCTTGATGGACCCACCAGGGTTCTGATTCTCGAGCTTCACCCAGAGCTCGCAGGGTCCGGTGTCGAGCGATTCGAGCCTGACGAGCGGCGTCTCGCCGATGAGGGCGAGCACCCCGCGACGAACGTCATTTCCCGGCGCTTTCACGCGGCCCTCGCTGCGGCGAGACCGTGCGCGAGGTCGTCCCACAAGTCGTCCACGTGCTCGATGCCGACTGACAGCCGGACCAGCGAGTCGCCGATGCCGAGTGCGCGCCGGTGGTCGGGCGGAATCGAAGCATGGGTCATGAGCGCTGGATGTTCGGCGAGTGACTCCACTCCGCCGAGACTCTCGGCGAGGGTGAACACGGAAAGCGCAGAGAGGAATTTCCGCGACTCGGCGAGCCCGCCTTCGAGCTCCAGACTGATCATGCCGCCCGGGCCGCGCATCTGTTCGCGGCAGAGCGCGTGCTGCGGATGGCTCGGAAGGCCGGGGTAGTGCACCTTCGCGACGCCCGGCGCAGCTTCGAGCCGGCGCGCGAGCTCCGTCGCCGACTCCACATGGCGCTGCATTCGAAGCGGAAGCGTCTTCACCCCGCGAAGCACCAGGTAGCAATCGAATGGACTCGGCACGCCGCCCATGGCGTTTTGCAAGAACCGGAGCCGGTCCGCGAGCGCGTCGTCGCGAGTGACGATGGCACCGCCCACGGCGTCGGAGTGTCCGTTGATGTACTTGGTCGTCGAGTGCAGGACGACGTCCGCGCCGAGCTCGAGCGGACGCTGGAGCACGGGCGACGCGAACGTGTTGTCGACGACGAGCTTGGCCCCCCGCGCAGACGTTACCCGCGCGATGCCGCGAATGTCGGCGAGCCGGAGCAACGGATTCGTCGGGGTTTCGAGCCACACCATTTTCGTGCGTGGCGTGAGCGCGCGCTCGAGTGCGTCGACCGTGCGCAGATCGACGAAACTCACCTCGATGCCGACCGGCTGCATGACGGATCGGAAAATGCGGTGCGTCCCGCCGTACACGTCGTCGCCGCACACGACGTGATCGCCGGGCGCGAGCGTGTGCAAGAGCGTCGTCGCGGCCGCGCACCCGCTGGCGAAGGCGAAGCCGCGGCCTCCACCCTCGAGCGCGGCGAGACACGACTCGAGCGCCTCGCGCGTCGGGTTCCCGCTCCGCGAATAGTCGAAGCGCGGCGGTTTGCCGGGCTCGGGTTGCGCGAAGGTGCTCGACAGAACGATCGGCGTCATCACCGCCCCGTGCACCGGATCGGGCGGCTGCCCGGCATGAATCGCGAGAGTCTCGAGGTGCAAGGTGCGCGCGTCGTGGGGCTCGGCGGTCATCCTTTCAGTCTAGTACCGTTCGAAAGGAAGCGAATCGCCTTCAAAGAGTATGCCGCCGCCGTTGCAAGGCCGACCGCAATGCCGATCGCGGCGAGCCTCTTGTTACCCACCTGCGGCGATTCGGTAGCGAGCTTCACCACAGCGCGCGCGTTCATGGCGGTAAGCAACACGGCGCCGAGCAACCCGCCGCGAACGGACCATCGGGCCCCCACGTCCTCGACGTCGTCTCGGAGCGAGAGGGCACCGAAAACGAGCAATGCGATCGGCGAAAAGAGGATCACGAACGCGAGCGGACCTTTGTGCTTCACGCCGAAGACGTCGCCCAGGACGAGCGGGCCGCCGCAGAACGAGAGCATCGACGCGATCTTCAGCACGAGCACGGCGCCGGGCCCATCGCCGAGACTCGAGGCCGCGCGACGGACGTCGCCGTTCTCCGGCCCGGCGTCGAGCCCGCGACGGTTCCCGGTTCTCCACGCTTCGAGTAGCAACGACAGCTCTTCCGCCGATTGTCCGTAGCGGTCCGGCAATGCACCATCCGCGCGGCTCAGTCGAAACCGCGTCGCGGGGGGCGACGAATCCGTCTGGCGCCGCGTGAACACGACGGTGACCGTTCCGCCGATGCGAGCGACGCCGAACGACTCGATGTCGGTCCAAAGGTACGTCTTCGTGCGAAAGAGCGAGCGGACTTCGAAACCGGTCGTGTCGAGTCGGAGGCGCGACGCCGAGGGCAGCGCGTTCGCGAACAGCACGCAGAGGCACACCCCGAAAAACCCGGCGACCAGCCAGCCCTTGGGCTCGTGACCAGCGATCATCCACCCGCCAATCGCGGTGAAGAGAGCGCTCCCGAAGACCAGCAGCGCCGCCCGCAAACGACTCGGACGAAGGACGAGCTCGCTCGGTGCCAAGGTCGGGAGTCTACCAGTGGTAACGTCGCGCGATGCCGATGAACGCGAAGTGGCACGCCGCGCACCCGATGCCGCCCAAGGCCGGTCCGACCGATCGCCTGCTCTGGCACCTCGACCACGCGAAAGCGTGCGCTTGCCGTCCGATTCCACCCGGCCTCCGCGTCCTCGCCAATCCATCCGACAAGCCGCGTTGTCACTGGGCCGGCACCGACCCGCTGATGATTCACTATCACGACACCGAATGGGGACTTCCGGTCCACGACGATCGCCACTTCTTCGAGATGCTCGTCCTCGAGGGCGCCCAAGCCGGCCTGTCGTGGATGACGATCTTGAAGAAGCGCGACGGCTATCGCCGCGCGTTCGCCGGCTTCGATCCGAAGAAGGTCGCGCGCTTCGACGCGAAGACCGCGAAACGCCTCCTCGACGACCCGAGCATCGTGCGGAACCGACTGAAGGTGGAAGGCACGATCACGAGCGCAAAGGCCTTTCTCGCCCTCCAGAAGGAGTTCGGCTCGTTCGACGCCTTCGTGTGGCCGTTCGTCGGAGGCAAACCCATCGTGAATCGGCCGCGCACACTGAAGGACATCCAGGCCCGGACGGCCGAGTCCGACGCGCTGAGTCGCGCCCTCGTCGACCGCGGTTTCAAGTTCGTCGGTTCGACGATTTGCTACGCCTTCATGCAGGCGTGCGGCCTGGTCGACGACCATTCCCCCACCTGCTTTCGGGCCCGAACGAAGCGCTGACGGGGCGATTTCCCTCGCCGGCCCGGCGCGCCCTAGCCCTACCGCACCCGAGACCTTATGTTGGAGGGGATGAATGCCGAAACCGGGCTCGTGGCTCCGTCCACCCCGCCGAGCGGCGCGGCCCCGAACGGGCGAGCCGGCCGAACGAAGAAGGCAGGCCCCATCGGGGTCGCCCTCGCGTTTTTGCTCGGCAAGCTGAAGTGGGCCTTCGCCATTTTCAAGCTGGTCAAACTGGGGACTCTCCTCAGCATGTTCCTCGCCGTGGGCGTCTACGCGACGCTCTGGGGATTGCCGTTCGCGCTCGGGTTCGTGCTGTTGCTCTTCGTGCACGAGATGGGGCACGCGATCGCCATGAAGCAGCAAGGGATACCGGCGAGCGCGCCGGTGTTCATTCCGTTCGTCGGGGCCGTCATCGCGATGCGCGGCATGCCGCGGGACGCGTGGGTCGAAGCCGTGGTCGGCATCGGCGGACCGGTCCTCGGCACGATCGGCGCGGCGGTGTCTCGCCGTGGGCGCCACGACGGGCTCGCCGTTCTGGTTCGCGCTCGCATCGACCGGCTTCATGTTGAACATGTTCAACATGATCCCCATCTCCCCGCTCGACGGCGGCCGCGTCGTGGGCGTCGTGAGCCGCTGGCTCTGGGCGGTCGGGTTCGCCGTCGGCATCGGCGTGTTCGTCATGACGCATTCGCCCTTGCTCCTCATCATTCTGGTGCTCGGCGGAATGCAGCTCTATCGCTCGCTCAAGGCGCCGCGCACGGCCTACTACGACGTGCCCGCGCCGCGCCGGGTCGCGATGGGCGCCGCCTACTTCGGCCTGTTGTCATTGATGGCCCTCGGCATGTGGCTCTCTCAGGAGCCCCTCCACGCGCTCCACGAGCAAAAACTCCTGCTGTCCCAGGGCGCAGCGATGCTGTTCGGCGCCTCCGAGCTCTTGTCGGCTCTCGCGCGCCGCGCGCGCCAAGCGTTCCGCGCCGTCTGACGTTTTCTTCACCGCGAGAGGCGCGGATCGCCCGAAAAAAGGCCTTCGCCGTCGGCAGCGCGCGAGGCCGGGAGCTCGCGCGGCGAAGGTGCTAAAAGCGCTCCCGATGCGCGTCTCTTATTCCTGGCTCAAAGAACTACTGCCCGACCTCGACGCCACTGCCGGCGAGGTCGCGGCGCGTTTGACGTCGCTCGGTCTCGCCGTAGACGGTGTGATCCCGTTCGGCGCGAGCGAGGACGTGCGGGTCGTCGCGGTTCGCCAGGTCGAGCCGCACCCGTCGCGCGACAAGCTCCGCCTGGTCACGGTCGACGTCGGAAACGGCCGCGAAGAGCGCATCGTCTGCGGCGCGCCCAACGTCCCCGAGCCCGGCGGCATGGTCGTGCTCGCGCCGCTCGGGACGCATCTCCCTGCCATCGGGCTCACCATCGAGGCGCGTCCGATCGGCGGCGTACCGAGCGCCGGCATGCTCTGCAGCGAACAGGAGCTCGGCTTATCGGAGTCGGCCGAAGGCATCGTCGTCTTTTCCCCGGGGAGCACGGCGCCCGGAACGCGCCTCGTCGACTATGTGCCGGCCGCCCGCGACACGGTGTTCGATCTCGCGATCACGCCGAACCGTCCGGACGCCCTCGGGCACCTCGGCGTCGCGCGCGATCTCGCCGCCTCGTTCGGCATCCCGCTGTCGCCGCCGAAATCGGCCGAACCCCGGCGCACGACGGCGCTGGCGTTGAACAAGCTCGTCACCGTCGAGGTCGACGACCTCGAGCGTTGCCCGATCTACGCGGCAGCCGTCGTCGACGACGTGACGATCGGACCCTCGCCCGATTGGCTCCGCTATCGGCTCCAGGCGCTCGGCATTCGATCGATCTCGAACGTCGTCGACATCACGAATTTGCTGCTCCTGGAGTTCGGGCAACCGATGCACGCCTTCGACCACGCGCTCGTGCGCGGTGGCCGAATCGTCGTCAGGCGCGCGAAACCCGGTGAACCCTTCACGACCATCGACGGCGTCGAACGAAAACTCGACCCGGACGATCTCGTCATCGCCGACGCCGAGGGGCCGACCGCGCTCGCCGGCGTGATGGGCGGCATCGCGAGCGAGATTCGCGCGACGACGCGACGGGTGCTCCTCGAGTGCGCCTACTTCACCCCGCGCGGCGTGCGCCGGACGTCGCGCCGCCACGGTCTCTCCACGGAGGCGAGCTACCGGTACGAACGCGGCGTGGACCACGGCGCCATCCCCGCCGTGCTCGATCGGGCCAAGGCGCTCCTCGCCGAGCTCTCGGGCGGCGCGATCGTCCCGGGATCGATCGTCGTGCAAGGGCCGCCGATTCCGGCGCCGACGGTGCGCCTCCGATCGTCGCGGCTCGACGCGCTCCTCGGCACGCCCGTGCCGTTCGCCGAAGCGAGCGCGATCCTCGGCCGGCTCGGATTCGCGGTGAGCGCGGCGAAGGAGCCCGGCGCGCTCGACGCCGTCGTGCCGTCGTGGCGCCCCGACGTATCGCGCGAAGTGGACCTGATCGAAGAAGTCGCACGGGTGCGCGGCCTCGACCAGATCCCGACGGTGCTCCCGGCGACGAAGCCGGAGGAGCCGCGGCCCGCGCTCCGGCTCGAGCGCCACCTGGCGCGCGAAGCGGTGAGTCTCGGACTCTCCGAGGCCATCACGTACAGCTTCGTCTCGGAGAAGGACCTCGCGCTAGTCCATGCCGAGCCGGCGTTCGTGGCGCTCAGAAATCCGCAAACCGAGGATCGGCAAGTGATGCGCACGAGCCTGCTCCCCGGCTTGTTCGATTCACTCCGGCGCGCTCGCCGTCGCGGCGAGCAGGCGGTCCAGCTCTTCTCGATCGGCGCGCGGTTTCTCGCTCCGGAGCGCGAATTTTCCGAGCACGCGCTCGCGCTCTCGAAGGGCGACGAAGACCGGGGCGTGCTTCCCGAGGAGCGACCGTCGTTCGCGGCGGTGCTCGCCGGCCCGCGCGTGGGTTATCTCGAGCCGCCGAAGGACGTCGACGTCTGGGACGCCAAGGGTCTCGCGGTCGAGCTCGTCGAGCGACTCACCGGGCGCACACCGGAGGTGGCGCTGTTTTCACCCACCGAGCGACCGTCTCATTTGCACCCGCGCGGCGCAGCCGTCATCGCCGTCGGCCCGATCCAGCTCGGTTCGCTCGGGCCGCTCCACCCCGACGTTGCCGAGGCGCTCGACCTGGGCGGACCGGCGGTCGTCGTCGAGCTCGATCTCGTCGCGCTCGCGCGGCTCGGCCATCCGACGCCCGTGTTCCACCCGATCCCACGGCTTCCGGCGGTCACCCGCGACGTCGCGCTGATCGTGCCGGAGTCGGTGCTCGCCGGCGACGTCGAGCGCGAGCTCCGCAAGGCGGCCGGCGAGCTCTGCGAGTCGGTCGAGCTCTTCGACGTCTTCACGGGCGGCGCGGTCGGCGAAGGACGTCGCTCGCTCGCCTACCGCGTCGTGTATCGCGACCCGAAAGCCACGACGGATCCGGATGCTGCGCGAACCTTGACCGATGACGAAGTGGAACGACAGCACGCGCGCGTGCGCGAGGCCGCCCTCCACCTCGGCGAGCTCCGGAGCTAGGGCGCGGCATGCGCGCTGCGATCGTCGGACGCCTCGGCGTCGTTCTCATCGTCACCGCGCCGGCAGCGCTTGCGGCGGAGAGCCCTGCAGGGGCGCCCGCGCCCGCGCCCGCGCCGACCCCGGATCTGGTGCTCGGCCCAGAGCCCGAGGTCGTCGAGCCGCCGATCGAGGAAGAGCGATGGCGACACGTCGAGATCGGCTTCGACGGAGGGCTCGGCCGGCGTCCTGGCGACGCAGGCAAGGTGCACTACGGGCTTTCTAGTGTTTGGGGGATGCACGCGCGCATCGAGATCCTTCGATGGCTCGGCGCGCGCGCCCTCGTGCAGCTCGAACAAAACTCGGTGTCGTTCGACGACGGCGCGCTCGGACTCCCCGAGCACACGGCGTACGAGCAGTCGGATCTCTCGCGCATCTTGCTCGGCGCAGAGCTCGAACCGACGTGGTCGCCCGTGAAGCGGCTCGAGCTCTTCGCCGGTTGCGGGATCGCCTGGGGTCGCTCGACGGCCCAGGAGCTCCAGACCAGCGGCCCTCAGACGGTGTCGCTCCCGATCCGAAGCGGGGTGTTCCTCGAAGTGCCGTTCTCGGTGGGCGGCCGCATCGAAGTCTTGCCAAACTGGGTCGAGCTCACTTTGTCGGCGACCCTCGGCGTCCTCTCGAATCAAAGCGGCGCGCTCTTCACACCGGAAAATACGCCGGGGAAATCGGGGAGTCTGGTCACCGTCGGGGGCTTTCCCGAGCTCGGTACGTCGTGGAACGTCCTGGCGGGGATCGGCGTCTTGCTTTAGGCATTACTGAAAATGACGATAGCCACCTCCGATAACCCGCTGCTCGCTCTCGGCATCCAGATCCCGTTCGACCGCATTACCGCCGAACACGTCGTGCCGGCGATCGCGGAGCTCACGGCCGACGCCAAGGCGAAGCTCGAGGCCATCGAAGCCGTCGCTTCACCGTCGACCTACGACGAGGTCCTCGGCGCCCTCGATCGGTCCACCGAGCGCATCGAAGTGGCCATGACGGTGGTCGGACACCTGGAATCGGTGGCCAGCACGCCGGCGCTGCGAACGGCGTACAACACGGTCCGCCCCGAGGTGAACGCTTTCTTCGCGAGCATTCCGCTCCGCGCCGGGCTCTGGAAGGTGCTCCGCGAGTACGCCGCGACCCCCGACGCGCGCTCGCTCACCGGTGCACGGAAGCGATTTCTGAAGAAGACCCTCGACGACTTTCGTCGGCAAGGCGCCGAGCTCGCGCCCGATGC
Source organism: uncultured Polyangiaceae bacterium (assembly GCA_964506835.1). GTDB lineage: Bacteria > Myxococcota_A > Polyangia > Polyangiales > Polyangiaceae > DASZVB01. The sequence continues at coordinate 138,993 of CAZDNG010000010.1, read as the reverse complement.
CAAGCAGCGCCTCGAGGACATCAGCCGCGAGCTCGCCGAGCTCACGGTCAAATTCGCGCAGAACGTCCTCGACTCGACGGCGGAGTGGGAGCTCGTCATTGCCGATGCCTCGGCCCTCGCCGGCCTCCCCGAGTCCGCGACGTCGTCGGCTCGGCAGAGCGCAGAACAAAAAGGAAAGGCGGGGTATCGGTTCACCTTGCAGGCGCCGAGTTACATCCCGCTGGTCACCTACCTGGACGATCGCAAGATTCGCGAGGCGGCGTATCGCGCGTACAACTCGCGCGCGACCCAGGGCAAGGCCGACAACGCGCCGCTGATTTCGAAGATCCTCGAGCTCCGGCGCGAGCAAGCGAAGATCCTCGGTTACGAAGACTTCGCGAACTTCGTGCTCGAAGATCGGATGGCGAAGAGCGGCGCCCGGGCGCGCGCCTTCGTCGAAGATCTGACGGCGCGAAGCCGACCCGCGTTCGAGCGCGAGACGGCCGAGCTGGCCGCGTTTCGCCGGACACTCGAGGGCGACGAAGCGAGCTCCATCGAGCCGTGGGACGTCGCGTACTACGCGGAGAAACAGCAGCGCGCGCTCTACGACTTCGACGAAGAAGCGCTGCGCCCGTACTTTTCGCTCGACCGCGTCGTCGAAGGCCTGTTCGAGACGACGCACCGGCTCTACGGCGTCAAAGTCGAACCGAACCCGTCGCTGCGCGCGTGGCATCCCGACGTGCGCGGCTACGACCTTCGCGACGAAGACGGCGCGTTCCTCGGCTCGTTTTACGCGGACTTTTTCCCGCGCGAAGAAAAGCGCGGCGGCGCCTGGATGAACGGGCTCGTGACCGGCGTTTCGGACGGCGCTCGGCGAACGCCGCACCTCGGGCTCATCTGTGCGAACGTCACGACGCCGCTCGCCGGACAACCGGCGCTCCTCACCCACCAGGAGGTCACGACCCTCTTTCACGAGTTCGGTCACTTGTTGCACCACCTCCTGAGCCGCGTCGAAGTGCGGAGCCTCGCCGGCACCAACGTCGCGTGGGACTTCGTGGAGCTTCCGTCGCAGATCATGGAGAACTGGTGCTGGGAGCGAGCGGCCCTCGACACATTCGCGCGGCACGTCGAAACGAACCAGACCATCCCCGAAGATCTGTTCGGCAAGATGCAGCGCGCCCGCAACTACCGGGAAGCCTCGGCGACCATGCGGCAGCTCGGCTTCGCTGCGACGGATCTCGCGCTCCACGTCGACTATCGACCGGAGCGCGACGGCGGCGTCCTCGCCTACGCCCGTCGCGTCATGCAGTCTTACGCGCCAGCGCCGTTCAGCGACGACTACGCGATGATCGCCGGGTTCACGCACCTCTTCTCGAGCGCGGTCGGATACGCGGCCGGGTACTACTCGTACAAATGGGCGGAGGTGCTCGACGCCGACGCGTTCACGCGCTTCCAGAAGGGCGGCGTGTTCAGCCGCACGGTCGGCGACGATTTTCGTCGCAAGATCCTGGAGCGCGGCGACAGCGAGGATCCGCTCGAGCTCTACCGCTCGTTCATGGGTCGCGATCCGTCGCTCGACGCCTTGCTCACGCGAGCCGGACTCGCCGCGTCGCCGAGCGCGGCCATCGGAGCGTGAACCTCACGCCGGGAACCGAGTCCGCCGTTAGCCGAAATAGTCGGGCTCGTTCCCCGGCTTCCATTTGATGCTGCAGCCAATCGACGGCTTCTGATCGGCGTTCGGCGCGCGACCGGCAGCAACCGCGTCCATCGCCGCGGTGAGGTCGCGGCCCGTCGGGGCGAGGCCGTTGCGCGGCGTCGAGTCGTCGAATCGACCGCGATAAGCGAGGAGACCGCGGTTATCGAAGACGTAGAACTCCGGGGTGCACGCGGCGCGAAGGGCTTTCACCACTTCCTGGCTCTCGTCGTACAGATAAGGAAAAGGGTACCCGTTCCGGCGCGCTTCCGCGGCCATGGCGGCAGGCCCGTCTTCGGGGTGACTGCCGACGTCGTTGGCACTGATCCCGAGGACTTTGAAGCCCTTCGCGATGGCGTCCGAGGCAAATCGCGTCAGATCCGCCGAGAGATGTTTCACGTAGGGGCAGTGGTTGCAGAGCACCGCGATCAGCGACGGTGCACCGGCGAGGCTCGCCGACGAAACAGTGTTTCCGCTGATGGTGTCCAGGAGCGAAAACGCAGGAAGCGGAGTTCCGAGTTCGAGCATGGTGGAAGAGGCGGCCATGGGTCTCCTTTCGAGGCGAGCAGCGCAATATTTTGGAGGGGCGAAGCAAATCGGAACGCGAGCGTCTGACCACTCGAGTGGGCACCGGCGGAGAGGAGTGAGAGAAACGCGTGATGCCGCTCGCGCAGACTCTTACCCAATAAAGACACGTGTGCTACGAGGCGGGTTCCGTTGAGTCTGACGACCAGGAGGAGGACAGGGACATGGCATTGAGGAGCATTTGGGTATCGGTTCTTTGCAGCGGCATCGCCGTGGGGTTCGCAGCGGCGTGCAGTAGCGACAACAGCTCCTCGGGCTCTACCGACGGCGGAACGGGCGGAACGACGAGCACCGGCGGAACGACGAGCACCGGCGGCAAGGCCACGGGCGGAACGACGACCGGTACCGGCGGCAAAGCCACGGGCGGAACGACGACCGGCACCGGCGGCAAGCCCGGCACGGGTGGAACGACGACCGACGGCGGCGACGCAGGCCCGGCGGTCACGTCGTACTGCGGCGGCAAGACCGGCGCGGATCAGATCGCGTGCGGCGCTTACATCGTGACGTCGCTCGACGCGTGCGGCGATTGCCACACGCCGCGGCTCCCGAGCGGCGCGCCGGACACCACGAAGATCCTCGCCGGAAATCCGAGCTTCGCGGATCTCGACCCCGCGAGCCCGACGATCGGCAACATCCCCACGCCGAACCTCACGCAGCTCGGCAAGAAGGGCTGGACGGCCAAGGACATCACGACCGCGATCCTGACCGGCGTGGACAAGGCCGGCCTCGGTCTCTTCCCGATCATGCCGTATCAGCTCTTCCACAACATGGCTCAGGTCGACGCGGACGCGATCGCCGCGTACATCCTGTCGCTCACGCCGATCGATCCGGACACACCGGTTCGCCAGCCGCTCCCGTCGCCGATTTCACAGCTTCCGCTCCCGGTGGCCGTGCTCGACGGTGCGAAGGTCCCCGATCCGGTATTCACGGCGACCGATTCGGCGGACGTCAAGACGTCGGCGGAGTTCGGCAAGTACCTCGCGGGCCAGCTCGGCCCGTGCATCGACTGCCATTCGCCGCGTTTGCAAAATCAGCAGGTCGACTCGTCGAACCTCTTCGCGGGCGGCGAGACCTTCGTCATCGGTGACCCCTTCGGAACGGTGACCTCACTGAACATCACGCAGTCGACGAACGGCATCAAAGGCTGGACCGCCGACGACGTCGCCCAGGTGATCCAGAAGGGAATCGACAAGGACAAGACGCCGCTCTGTCCGCCGATGCCGTTCGGACCGAGGGGCGCCTTCGCGGGCTTGAAGACCGCCGACGTCCACGACATCGCGGAGTACATCACTCACCTTCCTGCGGTCGAAAGCCCGAGCGATGGCGCCACGTGGCCGATGTGCGTGCCGCCCCCGCCGCCTCCGCCGCCGGACGCGGGCAAGGACGCGAGCTCTTCGGACGCTTCGAAGGACTGAGCGCAGTTCAACGAGCGGGTGCGCCAGCATCGCCGGCATCGACCAGGGCCTGGCCGAGTGCGACCAGGATCCCTGGCGGGATGGGGCGCGGGCGTCGACCGCTCGCGCCCAGGGCCGCGACGCCGGCGATGACCGCTTCGTGATCGCGATCGGCGAAGATGCCGATCAACTCGAAGCCGGATTGCGCCGTGCGTCCGGGCGTCACGGCCACCGAGTGCGAGCTCGCGGTCGTCGTCTCCATCATCTGCAGCGACGTACGCATCCACTCGCTCACGCGCCGGTCCACGTCCGGGGGCGCCGGGAGGTCGTGGCTCGACGCGACGAGCGACAGCCCCTGCGGTCCTTGCAGATACAGAAAGCCCATATCCGCGAGCGAACGCTCGAGTAGCTCCCGAAGGACGCGCCGAGCGCGCTCGGGCGAGCCGGCGCAACGCTCGATCTCGGAGAGAACGTCGGGGGCGAGCGTGGTCGGAATGCTCTGGATGTTCTGGAGTGCGCCCGGCGCCAGGTGCACGCCGTCGAACGTCGTCGTCTGCATGAGTTGAAGCAGCGACGAGTGCTTCTTCGCGAACGCGGCGCTCTCGGTGTTCGCGCACATCGATGCGATGCGCCGCGCCGCGCCGTCGAACGTGACGCGGTCACCGGTTTCGAACGCGACGCGCGCCTGCGCTTCGAGGACCTCGACGAGGAAGGCGCCCGCGGTTCCGAGCATCTCGGCGCGGGCGAGCACGCTGCCGGCGCGCTCGGTCGCGGTGTCCTTGAACCCCGCGCGTGCTTCGGCGACGGCCAACGTCGATTCGAGCATATCGACGTAAAAAGGCACGAGGGGGTAAGCCTTGCATTTTGCCAGCGCTTCGCGCCCTCGCCAGCACGCCTCGTCGGAACGGCCGCTGTCCGACAGGATGCGAATGGTCCGCAACGTGAGCGACCCCCAAGTCACGTGTTCCCCGGGACCGGAGAAGGCGCCGAGAGCGCGCTCGAAAATCGCGAGCGCCTCGTCGGGGTTGCCGCGCAAGAGCGCGCAGTTGCCGCGCGCGAGCTCGCAGTGAGGCGCCCAGCCCGGCCACCGTTTCGCTCGATCCTCGAGAATCGGGAGGAGCCGTTTCAACGCAAGGAGATCGCCGAGAAAGCCCTGGGCGGCGGCCTCGTAGAGCACGCTCGTCTCGAGGTGCTGGTCCACGTCGAAGCGCGCCGTCATCGCGAGGTCGCGCTTGCGGCGATACATTTCGGCTTGCTTCTGCGCGCCGTGAAAAAGGCTCGCGACGACTTTGACCTGCCACGCGAGCGGCGCGTAGTACGCGTGAGCCTCGAGCGGCGCGACCCGCGAAAACGCCGACGAGAGTCCGAGCGTCGCTTCCTCTAGACCGAGGAAGTAGCGCGTGATGAGGCCGATGCCGACGCGCGAGACTTCGTCGATGCCGGCGACCGGGTTCTTCACCTGATCGATGACTCGGAGCTTGAGATCGCGGGTCACTTTGCCGCTCATCGCGTCGGCGGCGAATTGGATGGTGTTCGCCACTACGTCGACCGCGGGCGCGAGCGGACGGAGCGGGTCCATGACCGACGTGAGCGACTTCGCGGCGAGCGCGTTGTGGGTTCTTCCGTACAAGCCGGCGAGTAATGCGGTCGACACGGCGAGCTCTTGAATCGCCCTGCCCGGCGGCAAACCGCGGTCCGGTTCTCGCGACGATTCGTGACGTTGGTAGGCCTCGGCGATGGCACGCTGAACCCGCAGAGCCGGATCGGTGATGCTCTCGAAGGCGCTCCAGAAGTCGAGGCCGGCGTCCCTCTGGAGGCGCGACAGAATTTTCGGAGCGTGCCGCGCGAGCGACGCGTCGGATACGGCGGCGAGCTGAAGCACGCCGCGACCGATCAAGGCCATGTCTTCGGGACCTGCGCCGTGTGCTTCGCCCCATTCGAAGAGACTCGAATAAAATGCGGCCCCTTCACGCGAGCGAATGAACCCGCCGCCGCGCACGAAATGGTCGATGCGCTCCGAGATGAACCTCGTGAGCTTGGCGAAGGCGCCGGCGACGTCGCCGGACTGGAAGAGGTGATAGCCCGACAGCACTTGCGACGGCTCGGGGCCCGAGTCGTAAGCGTGCGCGATGCGCGCGTGGATCGCCGCGCGGCGGCTCTCGTCGATGCCGCGACGAACGACGTCCTTCATCGTGTCGTGGACGAAGGCGTACGTGTCGTCGTCGACTTGGACGAGCACCTGCGCCGCGACGAGCTCGTTCAGCGACGCGAAGACGGCGGACAAATCGGTTCCGTCGACCAGCGCCGGATACTCGGGGAGCGTGAGAGGTCCGTGCTCCGCGGTGAGCGAGAGGGCCTCGACGAGGCGGCGCGCGCCTGGGCCGAGCGCGTCGATCCGTTTGGCGAGCGCCTGCTCGAGGTTCGACGGAAGCTCGAGCTTGTCGAGCGAATCCGGAAGGACCCAAGTGCCCTGCTCGTACGTCGCAACGCCGATGTCGACGAGGTGTTGCGCGAGCTCGAGCGCGGTGCGCGCGTTCCCCGCCGACAGCTCGTGAACCCAGTTCGCGAGGGCTTCCACCTGGGGCACGTCTCCGAAGAGCGACGTCACGAGGGCGCGCGTCTCCGAGGGGCGAAAGGGCCAGAGCGTCACCGACGTGCCGGCTTCCTTCACGTGATCGAGGAGCGAGCCGGGCGACGCCGGTTCGCCCGTGAGGACGACGTAGAGATGACGCGAGCGAGCTTCTTCGCAGAGGCGCTGGAGCGCGGCGGCCGAGTATTCGTCGCAGTCGTCCATGTCGTCGACGCCGATGACGACGTTGTTCTTTTCGGCGATGGAGAGAAACCACTCGACGAACACGCCGATTTTCTCCGAGAGGAGCGCGTCGCCATCGGTGACCTCGTCGCCGACGAGACCGGCGTCGATTTCGAATCGCGCGAGGAATTCCTTGGCCGAAAGGTCGACGCCGCCGGAGTTCTCGCTCTCGACGACGCTCGCGGCGAGCGCTCGCACGACGCCGAGGGGCCCGGCCTTCCCTTCTCGTCCCTCGGCGCGCACCGTGAACATGCCGCGCAGCTTCGCCTCTCGAAGAAAGCTCGCGAGCAGACGCGACCGGCCTGACCCACTCGGACCCTCGATGACGAGCGCGCCGCCGCGACGGCGTTCGGTTCGCAAGAGTCGGCGGCGGAATCGCTGAAGCGCCGCATCGCGCGCGACCAAAAACGGCGTCGTCAGGTAAGCTTGCGCCGCCTCGGGCGTCTCGACGGACGACAAGCTCGCGACGGAAGTGAGCCGATCGATCACCTCGGTCGCGGTCGCCGGTCGCGCGAGTGGGTTCAAGCCGAGCATCGACAGCACGAGCGAGTCGAGCGCCGGCGGGACGTCGGGGGCGAACGCCGACGGGGGGTCGACGACCCGATTCCACACCTGCCGAAGCTCGGAGAGTCGCGCCGCCGGGTAAGCGTGGCGAGCCGTCAGCAAGAAGTAGAGGACGGCTCCGAGGGAGAACAGGTCCGAGCGCGCGCCGAGCGGTTGCGAGTCGAGGTTCTCGGGCGGCAAGAACGGCGGCGTTCCGGCGACGTCGCGCGGTTCACCCATCGGCGCCAGAGTGCCGAAGTCGAGGAGCTTCGCTCGCCCGCTCTCGGTGCGACAGACGTTCCGTGGCGTTACGTCACGGTGGACGAGACGACGGGAATGGACGATGGCGAGCGCGAGCGCGACGTCACGAACGAGTGAGCACGCCTCGCGAAACGGCAGCGGAGCCAGCGCGCGTAGGTTCTCGCCGCGGATGAGCTCCATCGTGTAAAACGGGAAACTTCCGTCTTTGCCGTAGTCGAACGCGCGAATGATCAGCGGGTGCTGGAGCTGCGCCAGGGTGCTGTATTCGCGCTGGAACAGCACCTCGACGCTCTTCCGGCGGTCGCCGGCGGGGAGCAGGCGTTTCAACGCGACGTGAATGCCGCGACTTTCGTCGAGCACTTCGTACACGGCCGCCATGCCGCCTTTGCCGAGCAGGCGCTCCACTTTGTAGCGGTTGGCGATACGAGCGCCCTGTTGGATCTCGGGGGAGGGCTCGGACACGATGGACTCGAGGACGCGACGATCGCGTCGAACGAATCCGACAAACTAACACGCGCCCGTTCCGCGAGCCTGCTGAGCAAAGCCGGTGATTTTTCCTACCTTTGCGCACAAACGACGCCGCTTGCGGCTCCCCGAGAAGCCACCGGTCCCGACGCAGCGTGGCAACGAAAAGCCATCAAAACGTGTAGGTGGTTGGACCGGTTCTTGGTAGCCTCTGTAGCCCATTAGCGCCGGGGGCGACGCATTCCGGAAGTGTCGAGCGTCCGATAAGCTGATGCGCATGTCTGGGTTCAAGCGGGCCCACAGGAGGCTTCTCGATCATGAATAAGATTCGCTTCGGTTACGTGAGTGTGGGTGTTGGTGTACTGGCCGGTATCACGACGATGATGGCCTGCAGCTCGAAGAGCCCGGACTCGTCGGGCGCCGGCGGCGAAACCTCGGCGACCGGTGGATTCGGCGGATTCAACGGAGGCAGCGGCGGCACTCCCGCAGCCGGCGGCGTCGTCGGCGGTGGAGGCACTCCCATCAACGGTAACGGGGGCACCCCCGTCGGCGGCGGAGGCACTCCTCCCGGTTCGGGCGGCACGTCGAACACCGGTGGCACGTCGATGGTCAACGTCGGCGGCGACACCAACGTCAACGACATTCACATCGTCGGCACGGTCACGCAATGCCCGGGGACGACGCCGATGTTGCCGCAAGGCTCGCTCGCGTCGTGCAACCTCATGGGCTGTTCGAACGCGCACTGCGTTCCGCTTGCAGACGTTCCCGCGAACGAGATGTCCTCGACGTCACTCCTCTCGAAGTGCCCGGACGGCAGCTTCTGCACGCCGGACGACTTCATCGCCACGGACGATCAGTTCCTCGCGAAGAAGTGCACCTCGCTTCTCGGCGCCGAGGGCCGGTGTATCTCCTCGTGCGTTACCGAGGTGAATCAGCAGATCGACCAGCTACCGCAAGACGTGTGCGACAAGACCGAGCGTTGCGCGCCGTGCTTCAATCCGATCGACGGGACGGACACGAAGGCGTGCACCCAAGGTTGCGACACCGGGCCCGCGAACAAGACGCCCGTCACGTTCGCCGCGTGCGGCATGAGCAAGGGACTCTGCGTCCCCGAAAACCTGGTGCCCGCCGATCTCAAGGCGGCAGTGCCGGTCGACACGTGCACGGGCGGCGGCGACGGCGGCAACAAGTTCGTCTGCGCGCCGACCGAGAAGGTGAAGGACCTCAACTACAACTTCCCCACGTGCGTCCCGAGCTTCCTCGACCCGCTCGGTCTGGATAAGCCGAACTCGACCGGTCAAAAGGGAGGGTGCGTACCCGCGTATCTCACCGCCAACGTGATGCCCGCGCCGCCCGCGGGATCGCTCCTCCAGGACACCTGCCAGATGGGCGAGCTTTGCGCACCGTGCGTGAACCCGCTGGCGACGACGATGCCGCTACCGCAGACCGGCGCCTGCCCGCCCTGAGCGCGAACAAGTGAGGCCCTGAGCCCGCGTCCCTCGCGCCTGCGGCGAGGGACGTTTGCTCGACGTCGTCAACCCTGGCGGATTCGACCCGTGCAGCGCCCGTAAATGACGCGCTGCTCCGATTTTTCCGCCCTTTCAACAACGCTCGAGCTCGGAGTGACTCATTGAAACCGAGGCGGAGCCGGCGCTCGTCTTTCTGAAAAATAGACCGGCCAGCCGACTTGTTCCGGCTGGAAGGTCAGGATCGGACCGGCGAAAACCGCTGCGAGGAGTAAAATTGAGGATGCGTATTCACGATCGCAGAGTCGGGTGGCTGTCCCTCATCGGGATCCTCGGCGTCGCCGCTACGGCGTGCTCGTCGAGCTCGGGTGGTGCGACGGGCGCCCCTCCAGGAGCCGGCTCGAGTTTCGCCATTTCAGGCGGAGGAGCCAGCGGTTCGGTTGGCCTGGGCGGAAGTGGAAACGTCTCGGTCGCCGGTAGCGGGGGCATGGGCGGTGGTCTCTTCGATACGTCCGGCGGGAGCACCGGCGTCCAAGCGGACGGCTCGTGCGCCGAAACGTCGTCGACGGGCGAGAAGGTCGTGACGACCCAAACGACGCAAGTGCCGGCGCCGGTCGCCGTCTACCTGATGCAAGACCAATCGCTCAGCATGCTCGGCGCGAAATGGACGTCGGTACAGCAAGCGATCCAGGCGTTCACGACCGATCCGAATTCGGCGGGCATCGACGTCGCGATCAAGTTCTTCGCCGACGCGAGCGTGAACATCCTCGATTGCACGGGGACCGGTTACGACAAGCCGGACGCGCCGATGGGACCGCTCCCTCAGAACGCGACGGCGATCAACAACTCGGTGACCGCACACGGTCCGTCGTCGGTGACGCCGATCGAGCCCGCGCTCCGGGGCGCGACGAACTTCTGCCTGAACTACCAGGCGAACAGCACGACCGGCGAGAAGTGCGTCGCGGTGCTCATCACCGACGGACAGCCGGATTTCTGCGACGGCAACGTCACCGATCTTTCTCAAATCGCCGCCGATGCGCTGGCCAAGGGCGTGAAGACGTTCACGGTCGGCATGGACGGCGCGGATTTCAACATGCTCAATTCGATCGCGCAGGCGGGCGGCACCGACTGCACGCCGATGACGATGGGCGCCGCGGATCAGGCCTGTGACGTGCGCGCGGGCACGCAAGCCTTCGTCGCCGCGCTGAACACCATCCGCGGCACGGTGACGACGACGACGACCGTCGTGAAAACGGCCCAGCTCAACTGCCAGTACCAGATCCCGCCCGTTCCCGCGGGTCAGACCTTCAACCGCGATCAGGTCAACGTCCGGCTCACGGTGAACGGCGCCCAGCACGACTACCTCCGAGTGAACTCGGCCAGCGCTTGCGCGGCGGCCGGTAACGAGGGCTGGTACTACGATAATCCGAGCAATCCGACGGAGATCCTCGTGTGCGCGGACACGTGCAACGACATCAAGGCCGCGACCGGCGACGGCGGAACGACGACCGTCGCGAATGCCCCCGACGCGCGCGTCGACATTCTGCTCGGCTGCGCGACGAAGCTCGCCATCAACTGAGACGTCAGGGACCGATCGTCTCGCACGAGGGGGCCACCATGCAGACGTGCTGGTCTCCCTGGAGGATGCAGCGTTCGCTGGCGAACGCTGCGCAGTCCTTGTCGGTGACGCACTGGTCTCCGTCCTTCTGACACGCGAAGACGTTCGTGCACGGGCCGGACGCGGTTTGGATGCAGAGGCCGCTTCCGCAGTCGGCGTCGGAGGTGCACTTGGCCTGCACGCAGGTGCCGGCGGGGCTTCCGCAGAGGCAGATGTACCCCGAGTCGCAATCGGCGTCGGTGACACAACCGTACTGACAGAAGCAACTCGCACTGGCCGCGGTGGTGCCGCAGTACCCGTTCGGCTTGGTCGTGCAATCGCCGTCCGAGTGACAGTTGTCGAAGTTGCCGGAGTCGGGCACGCTCACTCCGCAGGGGTACGGACGCGGCAAGGTCGACACGCAACTCGTCTTTTCGGCGCGGTGCAATCCGATGTCGTCGCAGATGACGTAGCCGCTCGCCTGTTTGTTCTGATCGAGACGCGGCGTCGCGTTCTTGCAAGCCGGCAACGTCGGACCGGCGGGTTGCTTCATGCCGGCGTCGGTGGTGCTTCCCGGCGAGGCGTTCGTCTTCGTGCTGCTCGAACCACACGACGCGAGCGCCGGCAGGATCGAGAGCGCGAGCAGATTCGTGAACCGACGGGAACCGCGCGCCTTCGTCATCGCGGCATTACAGCCTGACCGTGCTCCGGCCTGTCCAGAAAAACCAAGCGCTGACCGAGAAAACCTCGGACGGATCAGAGCGGCTCTCGCGTTTTCCGTCGCGTCGGTCCGGTCTGCCTGCATTCATCGAGTCACACGCCACGACGCGCGTCGCGCGAGGTACAGGCACGAGCCGCGCTCACCGCGTACGCTCGCGCGCGTGAGCACGCATCTCCGGCGAGAACTCGAGCGCGGCGGAGCCCTCGAGCTCGACGCGGAGTGGCTTTCGCCTGCGGAGGCGAGCGCGCTCCTCAGCGAACTCATTCGCGACGTGACCTGGGAAGCGCGCGAGATCGTCCTGTTCGGCAAACGCATCTTGCAACCGCGCCTCGTCGCGTGGGCGGGCGACGTGCCGTATCGCTATTCCGGTCAAACCCTGGAGCCGCGCGCGTTCCCCGACGTCCTTCGGAGCGTGACGGCGCGCGTCTCGTCGCACGCCGGCGTTCCGTTCAACCACGTGCTCTTGAACCGCTATCGCGACGGCAACGACAGCATGGGGTTTCACGCCGACGACGAGCCGGAGCTCGGCGAAGCGCCGACGATCGCGTCCGTCTCGCTCGGCGTCACGCGGCGCTTCGTGCTTCGGCCGCGGCGCGGAAACGACGAGCGCATCGATGTCCTTCTGGAGCATGGCACCCTCCTCGTCATGCATGCACCCTGTCAAGGCCACTACCGCCACGCGATTCCAAAGGAACCCGGCAGCGTCGGTGAACGCGTGAGCCTCACCTTGCGACACGTCATTCGAGCGCCGCGCGACTCCGTTCACGGAGCGACGCGGGGGGCGTGACAATCGAGGCAAGCGACGCGAGCGGAGTCTTGCGCGTCGTCCTTGCCGAGCAGCTCGTTCATCGTCGGCACGACCTGTTCGACCATGAACCGGGCCCCTGCTTCGTCCTCGGCGAGCGCGGCCTTCACGGGGTCGTCGGGCGGCAGCGGATGGAGCCCATTGGGCATCCGAAAATCCGCCTGTTCCATGTTCTCTCCGTGACAGGTCTGACAACGAAAAGGCAGCGCGAGGGTTTGCCCGCGAAACACCGTCTTCATTTTTGGGAAAAAATAGAGCCCCATGAACTCCACGCGTTCGGCGCGGGTCTTCTGGGCCCAGGGAATACGCGGCGCGCCCGGGCCACCACGCGGATCGCTCGGCAACGGTGCGGGCGCCGTCTCCGCGGCGCGCTCGAACGGATGCGTGCACCCGAAGAGGCCGCCCCCCGAGGCCGCTACGACCCAAAAGATCGCTCGAACCACCGAACCTCGAGCTTACCGTGCAGAGAGAGCGCTGTTAAGGTTTCAGGTGATGCGCGCACCGGACGACCATCGCGGCCGAGGGGGTACGAATCCGGCGCTCACTCGGCGGCGGAGCAAAGCCGAACGCCGTTCGAGCTCGGCCGTCACAGTGGTCGCGGTCCTCGCCGGAATCGGCGCGCTTTCGGGGTGCGCGCGCCGGGCTCCGGGCCCCGACGAGTGCCACGACTTCGCGACGCGACTCGTACAGGGGCGGCCCCGGATCGTGGGATCGCGGCGCGGCATTCCCATCGTCATCACCGATCCGAACGTGCCCGAAGACGACGTCCTCGAAGCCACCACGGAATGCTTGACGACACCGTACGATCGCGAGCTCCTCGCGTGCGTGGACAAAGGCGCACCGGCGACCCTGTGTTTCCGGGCCTTCGCGCAGCGCCATAGCCGGACCCCCTCGGAGTCGTGAGCCCATGGACGCCCCTCGTCCGCTAGCAGGTCGCTATACGTTCGCGAAGCGCTTCCGCGGAACGGCGCGCACGATCATCTGGCTCGCGCGTGACTCGAAGACCGGTCGCGACGTGATCGCCAGCGTCGTGCCGCCGCCCCGCGCGATCGGGCTCACGCCGCTCATCGGCGTGACCCATGAGCACGCGGCGACCTTGCTCGACGTCCTCGAAAATCCGGCGCGCGAAGAAGTGCCGGGCGAAGAGCCGCTCGCCGAGGACGCGCGCGTGGCCGTCGCGGAATACGTCCCGGGTCGCAGTCTGCAGGAGCGACTCGACACGAGTCCGATCTCCGTCGAGGACGCCGTTCAATGGCTGTCGTCCGTCGCCGCCGCGGTCGGGGCGCTGCACGAGGCAGGCGGCGTACACGGCGCGATCTCGACGCGAGCGTTGATCGCGACGCGATTCGATCGCGGCCCGGTCCCGCTCCTCACTCATCTGGTCGTCCCGCCGAGCGGCGCGTATTGCTCGCCGGAGCGAGTCACGGGTGGCGGCCCGTCCGTCGCGGACGACGTCTGGGCGTTGACGGCCACCTTGTACTCCGCGCTCGCGCGGCGTCCGCCGTTCCAAGGGGCATCACGCACGGAGCTCGCCCGCGCGATCGTTCGTGGGTCGCCCCCCGCGATCGAGACGGTCGATCCGGAGCTCTACGCCTCGATCGAGCAGGGGCTTTCGGCGAGAGCCGAAAAGCGCTTCGCGACGGCCGCGGCGCTCCGCGCGGTTCTCGAAGAATGGCTCGGCGACACCGATCGGCGAAGCCTCGGCCCCTTCGTTCCGGTGCAGGCCATCCCTACCGTGTCCGAGTCCGCGCCGGACGTCGGAGATCTATCGCTCGTCGCGGCGCTCGCGCGCCCGGACAGTCCCGAGTCGCGCGCGCCGCTCGTCGTGCATCGTCTGAACGCGGACGACAGCAAGGCGGCTCGCGACGATCACGACGACCCGGCGCCGAAATTCGAACCTGTCGTGGTGCGCTCGACCATCCCGAAGAATATCGGGCTGATGATGACGACACCGCCCAAACGGAGGTCGCGATCGCCGCTCACCGCGGTCGCCCTGGTGGGGATCGTCGTCGTCTCCGCCGCGGCCGGCATGTTCGGCGCAAAGCTCCGACATGGCTCGCGACACGTCGACCCGACGACGCCGAGCGCCGCGAGCGCCGCACCGAACGCACCCGCGAGCGCCGCGCCGGTCGAGCTTGCCCCCCAAGAAATCGAACCCACGACGGCCCTGGCTTCGGCGTCTGCCGCGGCCCTGGCGACGGCAGCGGCATCGGCCGCTGGTGCAGCGACGGCGTCCGCGTCTGCCGAACCGTCAGCCGCGCCGGATCCTTCTGCAGCGACATCGGCCGCGGCCGCGACGGCAAGTCCGAACGAATGCGTGGCCACGACGCTCGCTGAAGGCACGTTCGGCAAAGTTCCCGACGTCGCGTTTCTGTGCGGAGAGACCGATCTCTGGAAGCTCGCGCGACGGTTGAACATGACGGTCGCGCAGCACGGCGTCGGCGAGGGCATGGTGCTGTGGGCGCACCTCGGCCGGTTCGATCTCGCCGCGACGAGCCTCGTGAGGCAACGGTGTTGCCCGAACGCCGCGCCCGTCGTGGTCGCGACACCGAAGGGCATCTGCGAAACCCTGACGACGTCGACGATCGACGTCGGTCGGGACCCCTCGAAAGTCGACCTCGACCACTACGACGCGGACATCGCGTGCCTGATCACCCATCAGGTTCGCTACCCGAGCGATTGGTGGGACCGAGTCGGCCCGAAGGACGCGCGAGCGGCGTTCGAACGTTTCGTCGCTTCGCTTACCCCGCGATAGGAGCCCGTCGGGTTTGTCCGACAGGGCCCAGGCCGAGGATTCGAGTCGCGGGCGCTTCGTAACCCGCTGAAACCTGTCGCGAATCGTCGCGGCGCGCACATTTGTTTCGAGGCACTTTGCCGCGGCCGTGCGGTCGAGAAGTGCCACCGCGAAGGCCGGAAACAATTGAGAAAAGCACGATTGCCGGGAAGCCTCGATGCTTCTTCACGTAGGGGGTTTTTGGCGCACTGCATGCAGAGCTAAGGTCCCCGCAGGCGTTCGAGCAGGCGCCGCAAAGTTCGAGAGAAATTCGGAGTGAGGCCCATGCGATCGAATCGTGCAGAGCTGGTTGGTGGCGAGAGCCCCACAGACTCTTTCGGCGAACCATCAACTTCGGAACCTCTGCTTCGGTTGACGCGCTCTTACTTGAACAGCTGCGGCCTCCTCGACGAAGGCGCCCAAGAAACCGCGGCACGCCGGATCGTGACGGCGGTCCTGGCGCACGTCGCGACCGCCACGTCGTCTTCCGACAGAAACACGAGAGGCCTCCTCGTCGCGACGGCGAGAAGCTGGGTCGAAGATTTCGCGCGGAGCAGCCTCGACGATTCGCCCGATTGGTTCTGGAAAGCGCGAGAGCTTCTCGGGCGTTTTCCTCACGCTTTCATGGAAACACCGCTGCCCGTGCTCGGAGCGCGCACCGAAGCCCACGGCTTCGCGTTGCTGCCGAAGCCCGAGCATCGCGCCATGCGACAGCAGCGCATCGACCAGCCGTTTGCGGTCATCCGGCGCGCCATCGAAAATACCACCGAGCGAGCGCGGGATCGTAGCGGCGGCTGGGTGGGCCAATCTTCATGAACATGAAGGCGGAGCCATCGCGTCGGACGACATGGCTCTCCGCGGCGGTGGGGACGACGACCGCGCTCGGCACCGGGGTGTTCGCCGCGACGTTGTTTCGAGGCGGCGTCACCGTTCTCGAGATCGTCACCACGGTCGTCTTCGTCGCCATCTTCGGATGGATCGCGTTCTGGTTCTGGGTGACGGCGATCGGCGCGGTGCACGTGTTCCGAGCACGTCGCGCGCTCGCGCTCGAATACCCGCTCCGGTCGAACAGCGAGCCGCTGCCGGCCACGGCGGTCCTCGTCCCCATTCACAACGAGCACCCGGAGAGCGTGTTCGCACGAATCCAGGCGATGCTGGAGTCGGTGGCCGCGACAGGGAGCGGGGCTTCGTTCGACTTTTACGTCCTGAGCGACACGACCGATCCCGATCTCTGGCTCCGCGAAGAGCTCGAGTGGACGCAGGTCCGCAGCTCGCGAGCCGGCGCTCCGTTCCTCTACTATCGAAGGAGGGGGAACAAGTTCCGCAGAAAGAGCGGAAACGTCACCGACTTCTGCGAACGGTGGGGCGGCCTTTACCGTTACTTGCTCGTCCTCGACGCCGATAGCGTCATGGACGGCAAAACGATGGTGGAGCTGGTCCGGCGCATGGAGGCGGTGCCGCAGCTCGGCATCCTGCAAGCGCCCGCCGTTCCCGCGATGCGCCATTCCCTCTACGCCCGGGCGCAGCAGTTCGCCGCGTCCGTTTACGGTCCGTCGATCTTTGCCGGCCTCTCGTACCTCCTCGAGGGGCACGCCGGATTTTGGGGGCACAACGCGATCATCCGTTCGCAGGCGTTCATCGATCATTGCGGGCTTCCCGGGCTTCCCGGAAGGCCGCCGTTCGGTGGCCCGATCCTGAGCCACGATTTCGTCGAAGCCGCGCTCATGCAGCGCGCCGGCTACGAGGTTCGACTCGCATGGGATCTCCTCGAAGGGAGCTACGAGCAGTGCCCGGTGTCTCTCGGCGAGTCGGCCCGCCGCGATCGCCGCTGGTGCGAGGGCAACCTGCAACACTTGCGGCTCTGTTTCTCGTCGACGTTTCCGTTGAAGAGCCGCGTCCACTTCGCGATCGGCATCTTCTACTATCTGATGTCGGCGTTGTGGGCGGTCTACCTGGTGCTCTTCGCGCTCCACTATTCGGGCGCGACGTCGCCGCTCGATCCGCAGCTGGCGCGAGCGTCGCTCGGTCTGCTCGTCACGACGCTGGTGCTCTTGCTCGCCGGAAAACTGCTCGGCGTCGGTCTGGTGCTCCTCGATCCGCGACGGCGAGCGCTGCACGGCGGCGCCGCCGGCCTGATCGCGAGCGCGGCCGTCGAGTGGGTGGTTTCGGTGCTGACCGCGCCGATGTTCATGGCGGCCCACACCGTCTCGCTCTTCTCGGTGATTTCCGGCGTGAGCGTCGAATGGGTCGCGCCGCCTCGCGACGAAACGCCTTCACCGGTGCGTGACGCCCTCCGCGCGCACGGCTGGCAAAGCGGTCTCGGCGCGTTCATCGGTGCCGTGCTCTGGGTGGCGGCTCCCGGACTCGTCTTGTGGATGGCGCCGGTGTGGTTCGGTCTCCTTTCGGCGGTGCCCCTCGCCGCGCTCTTGTCGAGTCGCGACGCCGGACTCCGAGCGGCGGCGAACGGGCTCTTCCTGGTGCCGCCCGAAACCCGACCCCCGTCGGTCATCGAGCGCGCCCTGGAGCTCGCCCAAGCTCGGGTGGCGCCCGAGCGAAGCTTCACGCATCGATTCAAGACGATCATCGGCGACCCGTGGTTGAACACGCTCCACGTGAAGCTGCTCGAATCGTCCGGCGGCAAGACGCGTCCGCGACGAGTCATCGAGCCGATCGTGAACCGCATCGTCAAAGACGGCACCGCCGCGATCAGCGCGAAGGAGGCGCTCGCCGTCTTGTCCGATCCGTGGGCGATGCGGACGCTTCACGCGGAGCATTTCGATCGTGGAGCGCATTCCTCGTAACGCCGCTGCGCTCGCGCCTCCGGCGATCTTTGTCTTCGTACATGGCCTGATCGGCGGTCTCGACGAGCGACTCGATGGTCGCCGGTGACGCTCGATCGTACACCGCGACGCCGACGCTCATGGAGAGCCGGTAAGGCCTCGCCTCGTTCTCGTTGAAGTCGTTCACGGCATCCTCGAGTCGGGTCCGCACGAGGTCGATATTTTGCACGCCGACGTCGGGCGCCAGGATCGCGAACTCGTCACCGCCGAGACGCCCGACCACGTCGGAGCCGCGGAAGCACTTCCGGAGCACGGCGGTCGCGTCGCTGATCAATCGGTCGCCCTCCTGGTGTCCGAGCGTGTCGTTGATTTGTTTCATCCCGTTCAAGTCCACGAAGAACACGGCGGGAGTCGTCCCAGTCAGCGCGGCTTTGTCGAGCTCGCGCTTCGACAAGGTGAGAAAGCCCCGGCGGTTGTACGCGCCCGTCAACGGATCGGTGTCCGACAATTGCCGGAGCTCGATCTGCATCGCCTTGAGCTCGGTGACGTCGCGACCGACGGTGACGCCGCCGCGAACGACTCCGTCCGGGCCCTTCAGCGGCGTCGCATTCACGCTGTGCCAGCGCCCTTCGGGGTGCTCCGGCGTGCGGACGAACAGCTCGATGTTCCGGAGCATCTCGCCGCGCATCGCGCGCCGCATCGGCATTTCTTCCGGCGGACAGCGCGTCACTCCGTCCGGCAAATAAAGCCCGAACTCCGACTGGGGTTCGTTCGGTCCTTGCGAGAGAGGATGGAGCGCGACGATGCGCTTCGCCGCGGCGTTGAAGACCAAGGTGCGACCGCTCGAATCCACGGCGATGACCGCGTCGCCCATGCTGCTCACGACGGCCTCGAGGAGCGCGGTTTTCTCCGCGAGCCGCGCCTCGACCTCATGGCGTTGCAGGGCGACCTCGATCGCCGCGCCCAGCTCGTGCTCGGTGAACGGCTTCAACAGGTACCCGTACGGGCTCACCGTCTTTGCACGAGCGACGGTCGCACGATCCGAATACGACGTGAGAAAGACGACCGGGATCCCGTAGTCGCGACGAACGATCTCGGCGGTCGCGATGCCGTCGGTTTTCCCCTGCAAGCGGACGTCCATCAAGACCAGATTCGGGCGATGCGCCTCGACGGCTTCGAGCGCCTCGACGGCCGAGGCCGCGGTCGCCGGCACGTGATACCCGAGGGACGCGAGCGCGGTCTGGATGTCGAACGCGACGAGCGCTTCGTCGTCGACGACGAGGATCGACGAGGTCACGACGCGCCACCCTCGTCGACGGATTGAAACGTGACGGTGCAGCGCGTTCCGTTCGCCCGCTCGAACACCGCGCGACCACGGAGCTGTTTGCTGAGGGTTTGCACCAGAAACATCCCGAGCGTCTTCGACGTGCTTTGCGCGGCGATTTCGGGGAGACCCACGCCGTCGTCGGACACCACGAGCGACACGACGCCGTTCTCGCGCATGCTCACGACGACCGAACCTTTTTCGGGCCCCGAAGGCGGAAACGCGTGCTTGAACGCGTTGGTCAAGAGCTCGTTGATGATCAGGCCACAAGGGACGGCCTTGTCGAGCGAGAGCGTCAGACCGCGAACGTCGGTGCGAACCTGAACGCGCCTTCCGACGTCGGCGTACATCCGCGTCAGACCCGTCACCAATCGATTCACGTATTCGGCCATGTCGATGCGCGCGAGGTCGCTCGATTGATAGAGGCTCTCGTGAAGGAGCGCGATCGAGTGCACACGGTTTTGACTCTCGAGGAACACGTCGCGAGCCACCGGATCGGTGATGCGGGCCGACTGCAGCCTGAGCAGGCTGGAGATGACTTGGAGATTGTTCTTCACGCGATGGTGAATCTCCTGAAGGAGCACCTCTTTTTCCGCGAGCGACGCGCGAACGGCCGCCTCGGCGCTTTCCCTCGCGCGCTCGTTCCGCTCGCGTGCGGTGACGTCGCGCGCGACGAACACCACCGACGGCGCGCCGTCGAACTCGATCAAGATCCCGGTCCCCTCGAGGAGTGCTTCGGAGCCGTCTCGACGCAGGCATCGCACCGGAAAGTCGCGGAGCGGCGAGCCCTCGTACGACGCGCGCATTCTCACTGCGACGGCGGCGCGGTGATCCGGATGAATGATCGCGTCGAGCACCTTGCGACCCACCAGATCGATCGACGCGGCGTATCCGAGGGTCCGGAGAGCCCGGGCGTTCAGGTAGACGATCTGTCCATCTCGATGGACGATGACGTCGACCGGGGCGCGCTCCACGACGGTGCGAAAGCTGGCCTCCGAGCGCGCGAGCGCGTCGAGCACGGTTTTTCGATCGGTGATGTCGGTGAGGGTCCCGAGGTAGCCGACGATCGTGCCGGCCCCGTCCCGGAGGGGCGTTTCGCGGCCGACCACCCACGCAGTGCCGCTCGGTCCCACGAACCGGAAATCGAGCGCGAACTCCGCGCCTTGTCGCGCCGCGGCCCACGCGTCGGCCACCCGCTGTCGATCATCGGGATGCACCGACGAGAACCATCCGCGGCTCTGCGCGGTCTCGAGCGACAAGCCGGTCAACTCCGACCAGCGTCGGTTCACGAACGTGCACTTGCCGTCGGCGTCCGTCTCGAACAGGGCGACCGACGCCTGCGCGGCGAGCGCCCGCAGCTTCTCGTCGCTTCGCACGAGCGCGTCGCGGTCGGCTCGAACCCGCGCTTCGAGCGCGACGACTCGCGCGCGCTCGAGGCGATCGCGTCGGCGTCCCGCCGTCCACGCCAGCGCACCGAAGATCGCGAGCACCGCGGCGAACGCACCCACGCCGGCGCGGCCCCAGTGCGCTTCGAGGCCGGGCTCGGCAAACCTCACCGCTGCAACGAACGATGCAACGCCAGAAACTCCGGCCACGGCCGAAGTGGCCGCCAATCGATGGACGTTCGCCGCCGCGAGCGACGGAATGCTCACCGGGTCGTGATGGACGGTCGGCGAAGCCATGCGGCCACTCGGTAAGACGGCGAATTTCGATGGTTCTTTAGGGTGGGAACGCGGAACGGGAGAGATCCGTCGCGGGGCCGAGCTTTTTCAGGCGCCTCGGATGTGCGGCGAAGTGGGAGGGCGCGCGAAACCCGACGAAAGGCGCGCGTGTCACAGGCCGAGCGCCGACAGGTGCTCGACGAGGAGCGCGTAGAGCGTGCGGGCGTCGAAACCCCGCGACCACCCGATTTGCGCCCAATGGTCGGCCGCGATTTCGCCGAGCACCGTGCCCCAGCGCTGCGACGCGGCGGGCACCATGCCGTCGTTGGGGCCGACGGTACGAAGCAAGTAAGCGTGGCCCGGCCCGAGAAAGAACGTGCTCGGCTTTTCGCTCGGTGCGACCGCTCCGATGACACTCGCGTAGCGTACGGTCGGCGCGTCGAGGATCAGCCGGTTGAAATCCGCCATGCGGCGCGTCGTCAGATCGTACAGACCGTCGACGTTGGCGCCCATCGAGTCGAGCATGCGCCGGAGCCGCGCGCGATCGCCCAAGAGCAACGCGCTCGAGTCGGCGATGGGCGTTCCTCGATGCGGCGTTCCGATCGTCGTGAGCGACGCGACCCGCGCGTCGAGCCCGAGTCGTGCGATGGCGTAACGCGCGTCGAGGCCGCCCATGCTGTGCGCGATGATGTTGACTCGCTCGCCGGGCAATTGACGGATCTGTTCGGCGAGCTGGCGCGCGCGTTGCTCGACGCCGGCCATTCTCGACACCCGGACCAGGTGAACCGAATAGCCGAGGGCTTCGAGGCGCTCGCGGACACCGTGAAAATACTCGCGCCGGAGCCGGCTCGCGCCGATGGCGTCGAACCCGAAATAGCCGTGTGACAGCACGATCGGATGCCGGGTCGGCGCGGGGCGGCCGAGCGTGATGCGCGTGAAATCGAGCCCGACGAACGCGTCGATCGCCGGGCGCGACGCCGGCTCCGACTCCGGCGTGACGCCATGGCTCGCTGGCCCGCGCCGCGCGTCCAGAAGCGCACGACGCCGGTCGTATGCGCGGCGCCCATAAAGGGCCACCACGACGACCGCGCCGACGAAGAGGAGAAGGAATAGCGCGAACTCACGCGCCATGTTCGCGAAGCATCATGTATTGCCGAGTCGCGACTCGGTCAAGCGCGCGAGTGCCACGAAAGCGTCACGCGACGTCGAAGACGAACTCGCTCCCGTCGAACCGGACCACGAGCCGAGCGCCGTCGGCGACGTCTTTCTGAAGTAGCTTTTCGGCGAGCGGATCTTGCACGTGTCTCACGACGGCGCGCCGAAGGGGTCGTGCGCCGAGCGCCGGGTCGTAGCCGAGCTCGACGAGCCGGGCCTTCGCGTCGTCGGCGACGTCGAGTGCGATGTGCCGCGAATCGAGGAGGGCGCGGACCTGGTCGAGCTGAATGTCGACGATCCGCGCCAGGTCTTTTCGACTGAGGGGACGAAACACGAGGACGTCGTCGACGCGGTTCAGAAATTCGGGGCGAAAGAATTTGCCGAGCTCCGTGAGCAGCACGTCGCGAAGCGCCTCGCGACCATCCGCGCTCTCGAAGAGACGCTCGTCGGTGCCGAGGATGCGATCGGAACCGATGTTGCTCGTCAAAATGACGACGGTGTTCGTGAAATCCGCGAGCCGGCCGCGACCGTCGGTGAGCCGCCCATCGTCGAGCACCTGGAGGAGCAGGTTGAAGACGTCCTCGTGCGCCTTCTCGACCTCGTCGAAGAGCAACACCGAGAACGGACGCCGGCGCACCGCTTCGGTCAGAAAGCCACCCTGTTCGCTGTCGGCGTACCCCGGCGGCGCGCCGAGGAGCCGTTGGGCCATGTGACGCTCCATGAATTCGCTCATGTCGAGCCGGGTGAGCGCGGCCTCGTCGTCGAAGAGGAATTCGGCCAGCGCCTTCGCGAGCTCGGTCTTGCCGACGCCGCTCGGTCCGAGGAAAAGAAACGAACCGATCGGTCGCCGCGGGTCGCGGAGCCCGACCCGCCCGCGACGGATCGCCCGCGAGAGCGCGCGGACGGCGTCGTTCTGGCCGAGCACGCGCCGCTCGAGTCGCTCTTCCATCTTGAGCAATTTTTCGGCTTCGCTCTCGAGCATCTTCGAGACCGGGATGCCGGTGCGGGCCGCGAGGGTGCGCGCGACGTGTTCTTCGGTGAGCGTCGCGGGCTCGACGTTGGCGCCGAGGCTCTTCGCGGCTTCCACGGCCGAAAGCGTCCGCTTTTCGAGATCGGGGATCGTCACGTGCTCGAGCTCGCCCGAGTGGGCGGCGTCTTTTCCTCGCGCCGCTTCGAGCGACGCGCGCGCCGACGCAAGCTCGCCGCGGAGACCGCGCACCGCGGCCGTCGCGCTCCGTCGCGACGCAAGCTCTTTCTTCAGTTCCGCGACGCGCGGCACGAGCTCGCTTTCCAGGGCGCGGAGCCGCCCGAGGGCGGCGACCGTCGTCTCGTCTTCGACGCCTTCGAGCGACGCGAGCTCGGAGCGCACCGAGTCGAGCCGATGAATGGCTCGGTCCGTCTCGGTGGGCACGCCGTCCGTTTCGACGGCGAGCGACGCCGCGGCTTCGTCGAACAAATCGACGGCGCTGTCCGGCAGGAAGCGGTCTTGCAAGTACCGCTTCGCGAGCGACACCGAAGCGATGACCGCGCTCTCGCTCACGCGGACGCCGTGATGACGCTCGAACCGCGACGCCACGCTCCGCAGCATCTCGCCGGCTTTTTCCGGCGAAGGTTCCTCTATCAATAACTCGGTAAATTGCCGGCGCAGCATCGGATCGCGGTCCTCGAGCTTGCGGAGACCCTCGGGGCTCGTCGTGCCGAGGAGCCGGACGACGCCGCGAAACAGCGCCGTGCGAAGAGCGTCGCCGACCGCGGATCCGCTCGGCCCTTGCGTGAAGAGCTGGTCGATGCCGGAAATCACCAGCACCGATTCCCCGCCGCCGCGGCTCGTTTCGAGCAAGCGCCGCACGCGGGCGTCGACCTCGGTGCGGAGCCGCGCGCCCGATACGAGCGCGCCGACGTCCACGTCGAGAAGCCGCACGCCGGCGAGACGGGGCGGCACGTCGCCGCTCGCGATGGCCCGCGCGAGCGCGCGGATGATGGCGCGCTTGCCGACGCCGGGCTCACCGACGAGGAGCGGGTGGCTCTTGTGCCGGCGTTCGAGGATCGTGATCAAGCGGCGGAGCTCGTCGCGCCGCCCCACGACGGGATCGTCCGCGTCGTTCTTGGCGGCGACCACGAGATCGGGCGTCTCTTCCGACGGCGTTTCGGGTGCGCCGCCGAACGCCGACGACGCGTTCGCGGTCCCTCGAATCGCGCCGAGGTGAGGCTTGAGCGAGCCGGGCCCGATCCGGAACGCGCCGAGGATGTCGCCGGCCGGACCGCGGATCTCTTGCGCGAGCGCGTTCAAGATGTGTTCGACCGTGACTTCCTTCGCTCGATCGCGGTCGGCGTCGCGCTCGGCCCGCGCGAGCAAATCGAGCAAGCGGACCGAGAGATACGACGCACCCTCGGCGCGCGGCAGCTCGGCGAGGCGCCGTTCGACGCTCGCCGCGAGCTCCACGACGTCGGCGCCCGCGCGACGAAAGACCTCCGCGATCCCGGGGTGGCGGTCGATTCCGCGCGCGAGCAAGTGAAGCGGCGTGATCTCGGCATGACCGCGCTCGTCGGCGAGCGCTTGCGCGGCGACGATCCATCCCTTGCCGTCCGGCGTGTAGCGCTCGAGTGAACGAGTCGTTGCCTCCGATTTCGGCATGGCACGAGAAATAGCACGTCGTTATCGCCCAGCCTCTCGCAGAGTGTAGGATCGGCTCGTGCTCGCGGAGTTCCCGTACTGGTTTCTCGCGCTCGTCGCGATCCCGCTCGGGCTCGCCTTCGGCAGCTTCCTGAACGTCGTGATTTATCGGCTCCCGCGCGGCGAAAGCGTCGTGCACCCGGGGTCGCGCTGTCCGGGTTGCGGCACACCGATCCGCGGCTTCGACAACGTTCCGGTGTTCTCGTGGCTCCTCCTCCGCGGACGTTCGCGGTGCTGCAGGACGAAGATCTCGCCGCGCTATCCCCTGGTCGAGCTGCTCGGGGGTCTATCGGGCTGGGCGTCGCTCCAGAAGGTGCTCGAAGACGCGCCAGCGGACGCGAGCCTCGTCTCGAGCGCGGCGCTCTTCGCGTGCTATCTGGCGCTCACACTCGGACTCATCGCCGCGATCTTCATCGACCTCGACTTCATGTTGCTCCCCGACGAGATCACGCTCGGCGGCGCGGCGCTCGGCCTCGTCACCGCGCCGATGCGACACCTGCCCTGGACGACGTCGCTCCTCGGCGCGGCCGTCGGGTTTGCGATCGTGTGGCTCCCGTTCCACCTGCTCTATCGAATGATCCGCGGTTACCCCGGCATGGGTCTCGGCGACGCCAAGTTACTCGCGCTCGCGGGCGCCTGGTTCGGTTGGCAAGGCGCGGCGTTCGCACTGCTCGCGGGCGCGCTCCAGGGCACGGTCGTGGCCTTCGTCGTGCTCGCCGTGAAGGGCAAGATCGACGAGCCCGAAGCCGTCACGCGTGAACGCGCGGAGCTCGCGAAGCACCTCGAGACCCTCGACGCAGAATCGCGACAGAAGCTCGAAGCCGAGCTCGCCCTGGATCCGCTCGCCCGGCCTCCGGAGAGTGGATTCGGCAAAGTGCGCCTCGCGTTCGGCCCCTTTCTTGCTCTCTCCACGCTCGAATATTTGTTTTTTGGAGAGGTGCTGGTGAACGCGTATCTCGGCGTGGTGCTCCGTTCATGAACGTCCGATTTCGAGTCGTCGCGGTCGTCGCGTCGTGTGTCGTCGGCGCCGCCGCTTGTGGGCCCAGCTTGCGGACCGTGCCGCTCGGGGCGCCTCCCGACGTCGCGGCCGCGCCGCAGCTGGTCGACGTGCCGCCACCGCCGGCAAAAGTCGAACGGATCCCGCCCGATCCCGGGAAGCCGTGCGCGTGGTTCGACGGCCGCTGGGAGTGGGTCGGCGAGGCGTGGGAATGGACGGCAGGGGGCTGGGTCGTGCCGCCTCCGGGGTGTCATTTCGCCACCGCGGAGTCGGGCTGGGCCGCCGGCACGGACCGGAGCCTGCTGTTTTACGTCCCGGGGCGGTGGTATCCGGATGAAGGCGGGAAACCCTGCCCGGAGCCGCGAGCGTGCGGTGCCACGACGACCGAGGCCCCGACGGCTGCCACTCCACGGTAAAGAGCGTCGCCATGACTTCGCATATCTTCAGAGAATACGACATCCGCGGCGTCGCCGACCGCGATCTGACCAACGCCGTCACTCGCAACATCGGGCGCGGCCTCGGTAGTTTGCTCGCGCCCGACGCAGCGCCGTCGCGTCCCTTGCGCATCGCGGTCGCGCGCGACTGCCGCGTCTCGGGGCCGCGGATCATCGGCGAGCTCTCCGCCGGTTTCCGGGAAGCGGGCGCGGACGTCGTGGACGTCGGCGTGGGCCCGACGCCGCTCCTCTATTTCGCGGTGCACCATCTGGGGGCGGACGGCGGTGTCATGGTCACCGGCAGCCACAATCCGGGCGACGAAAACGGCTTCAAGATCATGCGCGGCAAGGCCTCGTTCTTCGGCGAGGATCTCCAGAAGCTCCGCGGCCTCGTCGAGAAGAACGCATTTTCGACCCAGGGAAGCGGCGCTTCGACGAGCGCGCAACTCGACGACGCCTACGTGGCCGCGGTCACCTCGAACGTCGTCCTGAAGGATCGCTCGATGCGCGTCGTGGTCGACGCCGGCAACGGCGCGGCCGGACCGCTCGCGCTGAAGACGTTGCGCGCGCTCGGGCTCGATCCGGTGCCGCTGTTCTGCGACATGGACGGCTCTTTTCCCAATCACCATCCCGATCCGACGGTCCCCGAAAATCTCGAAACCCTGATCGAGACCGTCGCGCGCGAAGGCGCTCGTGTCGGTATCGCGTTCGACGGCGATGGCGATCGACTCGGCGTCGTCGACCAAAACGGAGAGATGATCTACGGCGATCGGCTGCTCGCCCTGTTTGCGCGCGACGTGCTGCGCGACCGGCCTGGCGCCGCGGTGATCGGCGAAGTGAAGTGCTCGGAGTCGTTGTTCCGCGACATCGAAGCCCATGGAGGGAGGCCGATCATGTGGAAGACCGGACACTCACTCATCAAGACGAAGATGAAAGAAGAGCGGGCCCTCCTCGCCGGCGAGATGAGCGGACACTTCTTCTTCGCCGATCGCTATTTCGGCTACGACGACGGGATCTACGCCGCCGTTCGTCTCCTCGAGATCCTGTCGCGCGAAGGAAAATCGGTCGGCGAGCTGCTCGCCGATCTGCCGAAGGGGTTTTCGACTCCCGAAATTCGGGTGAGCTGCCCGGACGACGTGAAGCAGCGCGTGGTCGCCGCGGTGCGCGAGCATTTCCGTAGTCGCCGCGAGACCACCGAGATCGACGGTGTGCGCGTCAAGTACCCCGACGGGGCGTGGGCGCTCGTTCGCGCGTCGAACACCGGTCCGGTCATCGTGGTTCGGTTCGAAGCGCCGAGCGAAGCGCGGCTCGCCGAAATTCGAGCTGAGGTGGAAGCCGTGCTCGGCGAGGCGCGCCACAGGTTCGAAGGGTCTCTGCGAGCGTAGGATGCCCGAACCCGTCGAACCCGCCACGCGGGACGAATGGACGATCGAGCGCGTCCTCGGCTGGGCCGCCGACGACTTTCGGCGTCGCGGTCTCGAATCGCCGCGCCTCGACGCCGAGGTGCTGCTCGCCCACACGCTCCGCACCGATCGCGTCCGGCTCTTTCTCGACGCGAAGCGGGTGCTCGACGGCAGCGCCCTCGCGGCCTATCGCGAGCTCATCGTGCGGCGTCGCCGTGCAGAGCCGGTCGCGTACATCGTCGGGGCCCGCGAGTTCTACGGCCTTCCGGTGCGCGTCGATCGACGCGTGCTCGTGCCTCGCCCGGACACCGAGACCCTCGTGGAAGTGGCGATCGAACGCACCCGGAGCGCTCACCTGTACGGCGAGTCGCTCGACTTGTGCACCGGTTCCGGTTGCGTCGCGATCGCGTTCGCGCGGCATCGACCGACGTGGCGCGTGGTCGGCATCGATGTTTCGATGGAAGCTCTGACGCTGGCCCGCGAAAACGCCGAACGACTCGGCGTCGTCTCGTCGACCGCTTTTGCCGCGAGCGACCTCGACGGCTCGCTCTCGGACGACGCACGGTTCGATCTGGTGACTGCGAATCCGCCGTACATTCCCACGGACGAAATTGCGACGCTCCGCGCCGACGTGCGCGACCATGAGCCGCGCCTCGCCCTCGACGGCGGCCCGGACGGCCTCGACGTGGTCCGTCGCGTCGTGCACGTCGCGGCCCGACGACTCCGCCCGGGCGGCGTCTTTGCCGTCGAGATCGGCGCCGGCCAAGCCGACTTCGTCGCCCCTTTGCTCGACCGCGCCGGCTTCACCGACGTCGAACGCCGCCGTGACTACGGCGGCATCGAGCGCGTCGTGAGCGGACGGCTCGCGCCGGGCTGAGCGAGCGCTCGTCCCGGCGATTCGTGCCGTTCGTTCGACGCTGGCGCGCTCAGGGCGTGCCGCAGTCGTCGGTGTCCCAGGTGCACCAACCGCCGCACTCACAGAGCGCGTCGTCCGCGAGCTTGCACGGATTGCTCGCCGCGCAGCACGTGCTGACCAGCACGCCGTTGCACTTGTTCGGGAGTGTCGGGCAATCAACGCCGCTCTCCCACTTGCAACTCGCGCACTCACAGACGCTGTCGCCAGCGTCGGCGTTGGGGTCAGCAGCCTGGCAAGCGGTCCCTTCGGAGCCATCGCACGGAACCTGCCCACGACCTCCGAAGATGACGCCGCAATTGTTGCAATCGGTGCCCAGTGCGCACAAGGAGAATCCCGAAGACCCGCTGCCGTCTTCGCAAGAGCCGTCGGTGTTGCCACAGCTGTTGGAGCAAATGCCGAGGCGCGCGCCGCAGTCGGTGCAGTCGGTCCCGAAGCTGCACGCCGCCGACTTCGAGCCGGTGCCGCCGTCTTCACAAGTGCCGTTGGCGGACGTCGTGCATGAATCGTCGCACTGCTCGACGCCGTTCACTCGCGTCCCGCAATCGGCGCAGTCGGTACCGAGCGCGCAGTCGCTGCCATCCGAATTGAAACCGCCGTCGTCGCATGCACCATTGCTCTTGAGGGTGCACGTGTTGGTGCAGAGGCCCACCCCTGGGTCCGTGCACCCGAGCTCACCGGACGTGGTATCCGCGACGCAGAACTCCGGCTTGCAGTCGGCGTCCGTCGTGCACTTCGGACGACAGATGCGCGGCCCGCTGTCGTACTCCTCGAGGCAAATGGTGCCGCTGCAGCAATCGGCGTCGGAATCGCACGTTCGTTCGGCGACGGTGCTCGGGCAGGCCTTCGGGCACATGCTCGCGTCCGCGCAGGCGCCATGCCCGCTCGTGAGCTCGACGCAACACCCCGTGGCGCAGTCCGAGTTGTCGAGGCAGTACTCGGTGCACGTTGCGCTCGCGCCGCCGAAATCGACGCACACGCTCCCGCCCGGAAGGTTGCAGCAATCGCCGTTTTGCGTGCAGGTGTCTTCTTGGACCTTGCACGTGTCGGTTGCGCTCGTCGCGCACGTGACGTTCATTCCGCCGACCACGCTCGCCGCGATACACCCGAAGCCCGCGGCATTGCTTGGGCCGAGGCTCGCGCCACACGTGCCGTCGCTGCGACAGCATCCGTAGAACTGCGTGGATTCCGCCTCTTGTGCGACGCAGTCCGTCGTGAGCGAGCCGGGTTGCGCGAGAGCGAGGCAAGTGCTGGCCCCGGGAGCGGTCTCCAAGGATCGACCACACTTGTTGTCGGTGGTGCAGCACGGGGGGTATTGCTTGCCGTCGGCGACCGCGCCGGTGCACGTGCTGGCCCCGCATTTCACGGGCGGAGCCACCGCGCCGCCATCGCCACCGTCCGGGACGGGTCCGCCGTCGCCGACAGTGCCGCCGGTGCCCGATGTTCCGCCCTTGCCACCGGAAGCACTGCCGCCAGTGCCGCCGCCGTCTTTCGTCGTCGTTCCGCCGGAACCGGACGTGCCGCCGGTGGCGCCGCCACCGCCTCCGGTGTGGGAAGCGTCGGGGCCCGTGCCGCTGTCGATGCCGCCGGTGCCGCCACCCGGAAGCACTTTCGGATTGTCCGGGATCGAGCCGCATCCTGGATTCACCGCCACCGCGGTGGCCAGGAGCGAGCAAACCGCGATCGAGACTCCGCGCTTTTTCATGTCGCCAAAAAACGTCATCTAGAACCGCCCGCTCATTCCTGCCGACCCGAGGCCCACCCACGGAACGACTCCGGCGGTCTCCTTCTTGTGCTGGCTCGCGAGAATCAACATCGTGACGCCGGTGGCGACGCCGATGCCGCCCGCGACGAAACCGACGATGGCGATCGTGCGATCGGTGCGGGCATCGCCGTAGAGCGAACTCGCGGCAGCGCCCTCGCTCGCGGTGCACCAGTTCTTCTGGCCGTCAGGGCCCGCTTGATCGCATTTACCGTTTCCGTCGTCGGTCTTGCTCTTCGCTTGAAGGGCGAACACCGTGCCGAGTCCGAGGCCGACCGCACCAACCCCGAACCCCACCCACATGAGCGGCGGAAGCGCGTGCGATTGATCCGCTTCAGGCGGCGCGGCGGGCGGCACGAGCGGCGTCGGCGACACGGCGAGCGGCGCCGTCGCCGGTGCGATCGCCTCGGGCACTGCGTTGGCGGAGGCGTGCAACGTGAGCACGACGGTTTCGCTGCGACCCTCGCGCACCGCGACGCTACTGACGGCGCTATCCATGCCTTCGGCGGTCGCTTCGAAGCGATGATCGCCCGGGTCGACCGGGCGCGGAACGCCGAGGAGCGCCGGCGGAACCTGCACGGCATCCATGGTGACGATCACCGGTTTCGGCCCGGCGCCTTGCACCACCACACTCACGTAAGGCATGCGCGGATCGAGCGCCTCGAGCTCCTTCTGTGCGTTTGCCTTCGCGTCCTTGAACGGTTGAGGCGAGTTCGCGGGAAGATCTTCGTTCGTGATCTTGATGTATGCCTCGCGCGCCTTCACGAGAGCATTCAGCTTCTCGAAGGACCGCGCCATGTACAGCAAATGCACCGGCGAGTGCACGAGCGACTCGGCGCGAGTGAAGAGATCGATCGCGTCCGCCCAGCGGTGCTCGGTAAAGGCTTGCGCGCCCTGCGTCGCCGCGGCGCGCGCGCCCGAGCGCGCCTCGTCGGTCTGCGCGGCGGCGGGCGACGCGATCGCGAGACCGCGCAGCAGCGCCGCGCTGAGGACCCACCATCGCACTCGCTTCGAACCTCGTCCAACTCCCATGACGCGCGAGCGTAGAGCGCCTGTCGTCGACAGGGAACCCTTTCTCGTCGAGCACGCGCGCTTCGGATGTCACGCGAACGCGTCACCGCGCGAGCGCATCAGTCGCGTTGGCCGCGTTGGCCGCGTTAGCCGCGATCAGTCGCGTTGCCCGCGATCAGCCGCGACGATTTTCAGTAACCGAAGTTGAGGTCGCGATGTCCCTTGGGCTTTTCGGACTCACCCACTTCACGAGGGCGATGTGCCGGATGCGTCGGGACTGGAACCCCGTTGGGTTTCGCGACGGAAACGTCCGGCGCGGGTGCGACCGCTCGAGTGGACGCGGCGGGTTGTTCGCTCGCGGCCGGCGCCGGCACGGGTTCCGCGCTGCCTTTCGCGCTGGCCGTCACTGCCGCGGGCGGCTCTGCGGCGACGGTCGCGCTCGAAAGACTCGCTCCCGGGTCGGCGGAATGCGCAGGACGCGTGAGCACGTAAGCAGCAATGCCCCCGCCCAAAAGGAGCACCATCCCGAGCGCGGTCGCTCCGAGAACGAGCCCCGAGCCCGTTTTGCGCGGAACCGTCGCCGGCGTGTTCGCCCAGGTGTTCACCGTCGGCTGCACGGGCGCCGCGGACACGGCCGTTGCCGGCGTCGCCGAAGGCGGTTCGGAAACGCGCCCGCCGCCGGCGGTGATCGGTGCGCCGACCGGGGTGTTCAGGCCACGACCGGCCGAGGCCCGCGGCACCGTGGCCGCGACGATCGCTTCGATGCTCTGCTCGGGAGGGACGGAAACGGCGCTGCCGCTCCGCTCCCATTCGTCGAGCGCCGCGATGAAGTCTTGCGCCGATTGAAAGCGATGCACTGGGTCGCGCGCCGTCGCTTTCATGATGATCGAGTCGATACCGGGGTCGAGGTCGGGCACGACCTGCCTCGCGGGGATCAATTTCGCGAGCGCAATTTCGAAGAGCAGCTGATTGAAGGTCTCCGCTTCGAACGGTAGGCGGCCCGTCACCATCTCATAGAGAATGATGCCGATGGCGTAGACGTCGGTGCGGCGATCGATATCGGTGCTTCCGGTCGCTTGCTCCGGCGCCATGTAGTGCGGCGTGCCCATGAGCGCACCGGTCCGCGTCATCCGCGAGCTCACGCCGCCTTGTTGCTCGGCGAATTTCGAGATCCCGAAATCGATGATCTTGACGTAGTCGCGCTGCCCGGCTTTTTCCTTCAGAATGAAGATGTTGTCCGGTTTCAGATCGCGGTGGACGATGCCGGCGACGTGCGCCGCCTGGAGGCCGCGCAACACCTGGCGGATGAGGACGACGGCCTCCGACGGGGCCAGACGGCCGCGCGCCTTGATGCGCTCGGTGAGCGTCTCGCCGTCGAGATACTCCATGACCATGTAGCGCTCGCCGCTCGGCAGCGCTCCGAGATCGAGGATCTCGAGAATGTGGTCGTTGCCGACGGTGCCGGCGACCTGCGCTTCGCGCTCGAAGCGCTGGACCATCTCGGTGTTCGACGCGACACCGCCGTGGAGAAGCTTGATCGCCACGCGACGGCGTATCCGAAGGTTCTCCCCTTCGTAGACGGCACCCATCCCTCCCTCGCCAATGACGCGAAGGATCCGATACTTACCGTCGATTACCTGCCCCAGCTGGAGCGACATCGTGCCTTCTTACTCGTACTGCGTAATGGCTTACGATGTTAGAGCGTCTTGGCCGAAGCGGTCACAATGAAACGCGGCGACGGCAATTCCGTCACGAGCGGATCGTACCGAAGTCGTTCGTCAGCTCGGACCACCGTAGAACGCGATCTGAAACCCGCCGGTGACGAGCGTCGCGTTCAATGAATCGCTGAACTGCTCCGTCACTTCGAGAACCGGCCCACCCGAGAAGTGATCGCCGAGCCGGAGCGGCTCGTAGAGCACGCCGAAAGCGACGAAGGCCATTGCACCGCCGTCGGCGGAGGTGAGGTCTTGCTTGGTGATCTTTTGCGCGCCGCCCCCGAAATCGCCGATGAGCGCGAGATTTTGCCAAGCCCCGCCCTTCGCGAAGAGGGGGAATCCTTCGATGTGCAAGATGAAGTCCCGGGCGACCGAGGTGTAGCCGTGACCGGTCGTCGTCGAGGACGCGTACCCGATGCCGACGACGAACCAATCCCGGAGCGCGCCGCCGAGCCAGACCGCGCCGGCGCCCCCGGCCGCGGCCCCCAGATTCGCCTCGTACGCGGGATCGTTCAACTTCTGGACGTCGTTCGGATACCCGGACACGCCGCCGAGCGCGACGCCGAGGGAAAGGCCGATGGCAACGTCCGATCGACGGAGTGCACGACCGGGGTCGTAGCTGCCTTCCCATTTGTCGGCCCACTCGGCCTTGTCGGCGAGCGCGCTCTCCGCGAAAAACGGAAGCGCACAGAGAACGAGTAGGCCGGCGATCCTCGACGTCGTCACGATGGGAACCGAACGTAGGTCACCGCGGAGCGCGCGAAAAGACTTCCCGCTGCTCCGTCGCCATTTCCGCCGCGGGTGAGGTCGATAGGGCCCGGAAATTGGGCCAATGCGCGTCGATCGTGCCACGCCGGAACCGTGGTCGTGCGGGCAAGAGGCGTGGGAGCGCGGGTCGGCGGGATGGTCGTCGCGCTCGTCGCGCTCGTCGCGCTGAGCGGCTGTTCGCGCCGTTCGAACGAGGTTCGGCTCGAAAAGCCCGACGACGAGGACGTGCCCATTCCGGTCGTGCCGGTTCCGGCGGAAGGCGGACCGAGGCTCGGCGCCATCGCGAACCGGGCGCCGATCGTCGATCGACCGTCGCACCGCGGCACCGTGCTCGGCTATCTGCATGCCGGCGAAACCGTCGCGCGCGCCGAGCAACCGTTCACGCGAGTCGGCTGCAGCGGCGGTTGGTACGCGATCCGCCCGGTGGGGTTCGTGTGCGCGGAGTCGACGGCGACGACGGATCTCACGCACCCGACGCTGACGGCGATGTCGCTGAAACCGAAATTCGGCGAGGCGCTGCCGTACACGTACGCGCGGACGACGCGCGACACGAGCATCTACGAAGTCGACCCGGCGAGCGACGCCCGCGTCCGCCCGCTGTCGCCCCTTCGCGCGCGAAGCGGACTCGCGGTCGTGGGCTCGTGGAACGCGACCGATCCGAACGGAACGGCGCTGCACCTCGCGATGATGACCGACGGACACTTCGTCGACACGGCCGATCTCGAGACCGCCGCGACGAGCCGTTTTGCCGGAGTAGAGCTCGGCGAACGCACGGAGTTGCCGATGGCGTTCGTCGTGAAGCGCGGCGTACGGCTCTGGTCGCTCACGGGTGACGAGCCTGCGCCGAAAGCGGCGCTCGACTATCACGAGCGCGTCGCGCTCACCGGGCGCTTTCGCACGATCGGCGGCGTCACGTTCTGGGCGAAGAACGAGCACGAGTGGGTTCGCGAACGCGACGTCACGTTGGTGCGCGAGCGCCACGATTTTCCGGCCTTCGTCGACGGCGATCAGAAATGGATCGACGTGAGCGTCATCACCGGCACGCTCGTCGCGTACGAAGGCAAAAAACCGGTCTTCGTCACGTTGGTGAGCGTCGGAAAAGATCGTCTCGGTGCGCCGGAGAGCGACGCCGCGACCCGGCGCGGAGAGTTCGCCGTCGTGTCCAAGCAAGTGACGTTCGTCGGCGCCGATCCGGCGACGCTCGCCGACGGCGTGTCGATCTACGACGCACCGTGGGCGCTCGGGCTCGAATCGGGGCAATCCCTCTTCGGCGCCTACTGGCACGATCGATTCGGCATCGAGCACGGCCCGGGAAACATCGAGCTTTCGCCGTCGGACGCGGCGCGCCTCTTTCGCTGGGTCGATCCAGCCTTGCCCGACGGATGGCACGGCGTGAGCGGCAAACCGCGCGACGGAAAACCGACGATCGTCGACGTGAGGAAATAGGGGGCACGCGAACCGGTCGCGGCCGCCACGGTGGGGACCCGCCGCGCGCCGTTCAGGGCTCTTCGACGAGCGCGACGCCGTTCGACGTTCCGATCCGCGACGCGCCGGCGCCGATGAGGAGGCGAGCGAAGGCTGCGGTTCGAATGCCGCCCGCCGCTTTCACGCCGGCCTTGTCGCCCACGGCCCGGGCGAGCACGGTCACGTCTTCGAGCGTCGCGCCGCGAGGGCCGTAGCCGGTCGACGTTTTGACGAAGTCGGCGCCTCCGGACACCGCGGCGTGCGCGGCGCGGAGAATCGCGTCGTGGTCGAAGTAACCGGTTTCCAGGATGACCTTCAGCGTCGCTCGCGGAATGGCGTCTCGAACGACGGCCACGTCGCGCTCGACCGCGTCCCAACGCGCCGCGCGCGCGAGCCCGAGCGGCATCACCATGTCCACTTCGTCGGCGCCGTCTTCGACGGAGCGGCGAGCCGCTTCCGCCTTCACTTCGGACACTTCCGTGCCGTGTGGAAAACCCGCGACCGTCACGAGCCGAACGTTCGTGCCACGAAGCCACATTTTGGCGCTGGCGACGAACAGCGGCGAAATGCAAACGGCGAAGAGCGCGTGGCGTGCCGCGTCCTCACAATGTCGCTCGACGTCAGCCGGCATGGCGTCCGGTCGAAGTAGCGTGTGCTCGACGTAACTCCCAAGGCTCATCGGAGAGGCATGGTACAAGCGGCGGAGCATCCGTGATCGCCGAAGTGACAGAACGCCTCGATCGCGCCGCGCATCTTCGCCGAGATACCGACCGATTGATGGCGGCGCTCGACTCGCCGAAGACCTTGTTCGTTCCGGTCTACCGCGACCAAAACTTCGTCGCGACCGGCGCAGAGGTCCGAGCCGTCCTCGTCCCCGGCGACCGAGCCGCGACACTCATCGACGCCGCGAGCGAAATCGTGTGGCTCGGGATCGTGGGAGACAAGAACTGCTTCGCGCTCGATCTCTCGAACCTTCCCGAGCCGCTCGAACATCCGACCTTGGCCGGGCTCGCGGCGCTGGCCGATCTGAGGTTCGTCGGCGGCCTCCTCCCTGCGCTCGAGGCGGACGTGTTGGTCTACGCGCGCGGCATGTTGAACTGGCACCGTCGCCATCACTTCTGCAGCTCCTGCGGGCAACCGACGAAGCCGCGCGAAGGCGGTCACGTCCGGTTCTGCGAGGCAGAAGACTACAAGCACTTCCCGCGCACCGATCCGGCGGTCATGGTCATCGTTTGCCGCGGCGACAAATGCGTGCTTGCGCGACAACCGGGCTGGCCGAAAGGGTTCTACGCGGTGAACGCCGGGTTCATCGAACCGGGCGAATCGGTCGAAGATGCCGCCATTCGCGAAGTGAAGGAAGAGCTCGGCCTCGACGTCGGCGATCTCCGGTATTTTCGCTCGCAACCCTGGCCGTTTCCGTCGTCCCTCATGCTCGGCTTTCGCGCCGAAGCGGCCTCCGACGAGATCCACGTCGACCGCGAAGAGCTCGAGGACGCTCGCTGGTTTTCACGCGACGAGGTGAGAAACCCCGTCGGGTTCGCGACGCCCCCGCCGTACTCCTTGGCCCACCACCTGATCCGCGCGTTTCTGGAAGAGAAGTGACGAACGTCGCACACGCGGCGTCACATTCTCGAAACCGGAGTTCGACGGCGGCCGTACGGCACTGGCGAGACGCCGACGATGCCGAACGCGAGCGACAGGCACGGTTGCCGGAGCAATTTTGCGTGACGCGGACGAAGAGTCGTGCGATTCAAAACGCCGTCGGGCCGCTTCATTCGAGGGATTTTGTGCTGCAAGAGAGAAGCAACCGGGTTCATCACGCAGGCAGTCGGCGCCGGTCACCATGACGGATCAGGGCTTGACCGTAGCCGCAGAAGGCCGTTCCCGGCTCAGCCTGATCATCCCGTGCTTCAACGAAGAGAAGACCCTCGAGCTGTGCGTCGAGAAGGTTCTCGCCATCGCGGGAGCGGAGCTCGAGCTCGAGCTCATCATCGTCGACGACTGCTCGACCGACGCGAGCCTCGCGATCGGTAAGAAGCTCGGCGAACGCATCTCGGGGCTCGTGGTCTTGCACCACGAGCAGAACCAGGGGAAAGGCGCCGCACTGCGCACGGGGATCGCCCGCGCATCGGGGGACTTCGTCGCGATCCAGGACGCCGACCTCGAATACGACCCGATGGATCTGAAGCGGCTGATCGTGCCGCTTCGGAACGGCGAAGCCGACGTCGTCTTGGGCTCGCGGTTCTTGTCGTCCGGTTACCACCGCGTGCTCTATTTCTGGCACTCGCTCGGCAACCGCTTCTTGACGCTGCTCTCGAACATGCTGACCGACCTGAATCTCACCGACATGGAGACCTGTTACAAGGTGTTCCGTCGCGAGGTGATCCAGGGCATCAAGATCGAAGAAAATCGCTTCGGCTTCGAGCCCGAGGTCGTCGCGAAGATCTCGCAGCAGCGGCTTCGCATTTACGAGATGGGGATCTCGTACAAGGGTCGCACGTACGCCGAGGGCAAGAAGATCGGCGTCAAGGACGGCTTTCGCGCGCTGTACTGCATCCTCAAGTACAACCTCCACAAGGCGCCCTGGGGCATCCAGTTCTTCTTCTACATCTTCATCGGTGGCTTCTCCGCGCTGGTGAACTTGCTCTTGTTCGTCATGCTGTATCGCCCTCTCGGCGTGACGGCGGCGGCGCTCACGGCGTTTTTCCTCGCCGCGTTCGTGAACTACTGGCTCTCCATCAAGCTGCTCTTCAAGCGATCGGCCCGGTGGAACTCGGGCATGGAAATGGTCCTGTTCCTCGGCGTCGTGGGCTTCGTCAGCATCGTCGATCTGATCTCCACGAAGTTCTTCGTCGCGATCGGCCTCAACATCGCGATCGCCAAGGCGGGCGCGACCCTGATCGGTCTGGTGCTCAACTTCGCCGGACGCCGGCTCGTCGTTTTTCCGGAAAAGGCGAACCCCGACTGGAAGCCGCAGAACCTCGAATAGTCGCCGTGGCACCCTCACCCATGGGGGGCAAAAACCTGCGGAGGGTCAACTCGAGCGGGCACCGCCGTAGCTCGGACGACAGGTCGTCGCCGTGCGCGATCGCACTCGCTGATCGACAAAAACGGTGTACGGTTCCCGCCGTAAGGGAAGGTGGGCGTGCGCGGCAGCGGACGTCGAAGTCGACGGCACGGGTGTGACCGTCTTTCTCCGAGGAGCAGTGTGATGGGTATGTACGATCGAAGGCTCTTGCTGCCGTGCTCGCCGGCCGCGGCGAGGAGCGAGTTACTCGTGCCGAAGTCGATGGCGTAGACCGAGGGCGTCATCGGGCGTGACCATCCCTCGCGCGAACGAGCGCGGTCAACCGCGACGGAGCGGCGGCGGCGCGGTTCGCGGGCCCTGCGCGACCGAACCGTCCTTGGCGGCGTTCGCGATCGCGCCGCCACTTCCGCCGGTGATCACCTGTGCGGCCATCAACGTCTGCACGACGCGAAGGACGTCGTCGGTGCCCGACGTGACCGCGCCGTGGTCGCCGCCCGCGCCGCCCGTCGTGCCGAAATTGACGAACTGGCTATTCGCGAGCGCGGACGCGACCTGCGCGGTGAGTTCGGGAGCCATCTCGAGCCTGCGGAGGTCGAGGTACGCGCCGCCCGCTTCGACGAGGGCGAGCGCCTTCATGCGAATCGCCTCGGCTTCTGCGGTGGCGACGGCTCGAATGCGCGCGGCTTGTGCGCGTCCCTCGGCTTCCTGCTGAATGACGTTCTGCTCGGCGTCGGCGCGGGCTTGCGTGATCTGACTCGCACCGAGCTCGGCTTCGCGCTGCTGGCGGACCGCAGCTTGCTTTTCCGCCTCGGCCCGCGCGATCGACGCGCCGTTCGAGGCGATCTGCATGTTGAGTGCCTTTTCCTGGTCGTTGATTTTCTGCGCCGCTTCGAGCTGCGCAATCCGCGCGCGCTGCTCTTCCTGAGCTTGCACGACGTCGGCGTCGGCTTTCGCGCGAGCGGCCGACTCACGCCGGCGCGCCTCGGCGACCTCGCTGAGCACGGCCTTGATGTTGAGGCTGTTGAACGACAGCCCGAGATCCATGAGCTCGCGCGAACAGGCGTCCTTGATGATCACCGCGAGCTCGTCGTCTTCGCCGTGCGGGAGCGCGAGCTCCGAGCGGGCCGCCTGGACCATTGCCGCCGTCGCGGCCGCCGAGCGCGCGTTGAAGAGCTGATCGTGTTTGAGTAGGTTGATCGCGCGCCGGCCCGCGGACGAGAGCACGTCCGTGAGCGTCGAGAGCTGCTCGCTCGCCGACTTGGAGAAAAACTTGTTCGCGGCGGTGTTCACCATCGCTTCGTCCTCGCCGACGCTGACGATCGCCGAGGCGCGCACGGTGACCTTCACCGGCGCGGAGCGACCAGTCGCGTCCACGTCCGCGGTCTGATCGGTGATCTCGATGTCGACGTTGATCGCTTGCGCCGGGATGATCCGCACTTGAGTGACGACGGGCACGATGAGCGCCTTGCTCGGCCCGCGATAGATCTTCAGATTCCGACCGCGACTCGCGAGCAAGATTTCGCCGGCGTCCACGCTCTTCAAAAACGTCGTGATGATCGCCGACGTGAGCACGAGGACGAACAGAACGGCCGCGGCCGCGATGATCAGAGAGGGTTCAATCATGACGTTCCTGTCTTTTTTTTGCTGCGGACCCAAAAAGCGGCGCGCGAGCCGTCACCCCTCGGGCACCGACACCGTGACACGCTCGTGAGCGGCGTCTACGTCTTCGATCAACAGTCGATCTCCGACGCGAACCGACGCCGTTTCCTGGTCGGCGCGGAGCCGCGCCGCGAGCTGCACGCGGCGGCCGTCGCGGACGGTCGAGACCACGCCGCGACCGTTCCGGAAAGGCACCACCGCTTCGGCTTCCGATAGGATGAGCTGCTCGAACGGCGAGCTCGCGTTGGCGTGGAGCCGGAAGACGGCGTTCCAGAGCGGGCGCATCAGAAGCAATTCGAAGGCGAGCGCCGGCACGAACGCGGCGAACCCGGACGTGAGTTGACCGAGGTGCAATGCGTGAACGCCGACGTTGCCGAACGCGCCGTAGAGCGCGAGGACACTGAACACCGCGCGCGGCGAAGGAATGAATCGAAGGCGGCTGCCATGCCCGGGATCGGCGGGCACGATTTGAGATAGTGCACCTCGGGACCCGAGCG
This sequence comes from uncultured Polyangiaceae bacterium, assembly GCA_964506835.1. GTDB lineage: Bacteria > Myxococcota_A > Polyangia > Polyangiales > Polyangiaceae > DASZVB01. The sequence continues at coordinate 98,654 of CAZDNG010000010.1, read as the reverse complement.
GCGTCGACGCGGCATGGCCGATGCCGTGGGCGATTCCGCCGTGCGCCACGCCGTGACCGGACAGCGCCGCATGGCCATGCGCAAACGCAGGAATCGCCATGACGACGAGCCCGACCAGACCGATGACCATCAACGTCAAAAACACGCTGCCCTCGCCCACCAGAGCATAGTCATCAATCGTGGGTTTGCACCGGTACGGGCGTTCCGTCGTCGTCCCAGACGTTGCCCGACTGCGTCAGCGTCGTTTGTGTGCTCTTCAGGATCGGGCAATCGTAGAACGAGTTCCGGCCGAATCGATTGTTCGTGACGGTCACGCCGGTGAGGCTCGAACCGCCTTTGTGGGAGAAATTGAAGGTACAACCCCCGCCATCGGCGTAGTTCGAGTCGATGGTCAGTGCGGTCACCGTTCCGAAGTCCTGGGTCACCTGAATCGCCGAGTTCTGGTCCATGGCCGCGACGAGGGCGTTGCCGAGCACGTGAATGTCCGTCCCGGACAGGATCTGAATCGCGTCGTTGTGCGTCGGTCCGCCGCCCTGGTTCGGATCGGAGTCGAACGACGTCATGTCGTGGATGTAGCTGCACTCCACGGTGCTGTTCGAGCCGAGCTTCATCCCGTCGACGCCGCCGTGAATGTTGGCGCGTCGCACGGTGAAGTTCTGACCGCCCACGCCGTCGAGATACGCGGAAGGATGCGCGAGCGCGACCTCGGTGTCCTCGATGAGGATATCCGTCCCCGAATCGACGCGGATGCCGTCTCCGTTTTGCGTCGCGACCCCGCCGCGCACCATCGTGCGCTTCACGGTGACGTGGCTCGCCTGGATCACGAGAAATCCGTGGATGTCCTCCGCGTCGATCGTCGTTCCATCGGCGGTGACGGTGACGTCCTGGTTCACGACGGTCAGCGACGTGCCCGCAGGGACGCCGGTGTTGGTCGCGTCGGGGCGCGCTCCCGAGCAGCCGTCGGCGGTGCCGCTGTCTCCGTTCGCGGTGCCGCCGCTACTCGCGCCGCCGCTCGACGCACCACCGCTCCCCGACGTGCCGCCATTGCTCGACGTGCCGCCGTTGCTCGACGTGCCGCCGTTGCTCGACGTGCCGCCGTTGCTCGACGTGCCGCCGCTCGACGACGCGGTACCGCCACTCGACGTCGCACCGCCTCCGCCGCTCGCGGCCGCGGAACCGCCGGTCCCCGTCCCGCTCGACCCTCCGGTGCCTGCGCCGCCGTTCTGGCTCTGGCCACCGTCCTGGCCGGATCCCGAGCTACTACTGCTCGAGCACGCCGAGACCGCGACCGCGCCGAGCAGCAGCGCGCCCAGCGTGAGGGCCGGCCCGGCCGGCAAGCGTGACGCCGACGAGCGCGGGACGATGGCGAGCGACGCAAAGCGCCGCGACGTGCAGTCGGATCGATCTTGCCCCATGAACCGACGTTACCGCGCCGACTTCCACGAGGGCACCCCGAACGACGAGGCGCCGATGTGGGTTTAGGGGTCCTGCTCGACGCGGGCGGGGTTACCCCGACGTCAGGGCGAGGGCCTTGTCGATCGCGGCGTCGCGGAGGCGCGCGGTGAACCAGGAGGGGTAGTAGTCGGTGTGCGGGCTCACCTCGTCGAGCAGGTGTAGCTCCGCCTCGGAGAGCCACACGGCGGTCGCGCCGAGGTTGTCGTCGAGCTGCGACGGCTTGGTCGCGCCGAGGATCACCGTGCTCACGCCTTTTTTCGCGAGGAGCCACGCGATCGCCACTTGCGCGACGGAGGCTTCGTGCGCGGTCGCGACTTGCCGCATCGATTCGACGAGCCGAAACCCGTTCTCTTTGTCGAACGGAAGGAAGTCGAACCCGGACAAGCGATTGTCGTCTGCTTTCAGGTTTTCGCGCGTGTACTTGCCGGACAGGAAGCCGCCGGCGAGCGGCCCCCAGATCATCGTCCCCACGCCGGCATCCGCCGCAAAGGGCAACACCTCATGCTCGATGTCGCGACCGACGAGCGAGTAGTACATCTGCGCCCCGACGAAGCGCGCCCACCCGTGCTCGCGCTGCAACCCGACGGCCTTGGCCGCTTGCCAGGCCGGCCAGTTCGAGAACCCGACGTAGCGCACCAGACCGCGGCGCACGAGATCATCCAGGGCTCGAAGGGTTTCTTCCATCGGCGTCATCGGGTCGATCCGGTGCACGATGTAGAGATCGACGTCGGCGGTGTCGAAAAAGTTGATGCCGGCGTCGAGCGCGCGCCCGACGAGAGAATCGGCGCCCTTGTCGTCGACCTTGTAGATCGTCGGTAGATTGCCGCTTCCGAACGTCATCGCGCCGAACGCGAGCCGAGAAACTACGAGACCGGTGTTGCCGAAGCGCGTGTAGAGCATGGGTCGTTCTCCGAGTGCATGAGCCGTCGTTCGTGCTCACGAAGGCGAATATGGGGAACCGACCCGAAGCCCGCAATCGTTCAGCCGATCGCGGCGATGATCGCTTCCGAGTTGGTCACGGTGGCTTGCCGCGCAAACACCTTGTCCATCAGCACGCGGTGCACCTCGTCGTCGCGATCGGCACAGCAATCGCGGGCCACCACGACGCGATAGTCGTGATCGGCGGCATGGCGAACCGTCGACAGAACGATGCCGCTCGTCGCGATCCCGGTGAGCACCAGGGTGTCGATCTTGTTGGCGCGCAAGATGAGTTCGAGGTCGGTCCCGGCAAATGCGCCGACCCGATGCTTGGTGACGACGAGGTCGCCGCCCTTCGGCGTGACCGTCGAATGGATCTGCGCCTCGTTCGACCCCTCGACGAACAGGCCACCGGTCTTGACCTGCCCGAACACCGGGTTCGTGGCTCCGATCTCGGGATGGCCGGCGCGGAAACCGAGCACGACGTAGATCACGCGGAGCGAGTGGGCGCGCGCGGCGTCGATGAGCTTCGCGTTCGCGGCGAGGAGCGGATTCGCATCGGGGACGAAGCCGACCATCATGTTCTGGAGATCCATGACGAGCAGCGCGGACGATTTCGGATCTATCGAAAGGGCATCACTCATGACGTTTCTCTCCGGCTTCGGGTGAGCGGACCCGCGGAGACTACCGCGCCGCGCGCCGGCGGACCACGGCCGCGCGAAGGCGGCATGTGCTAGCCAATTGCCGTGCAGACCACACCGAGCTCGACGAAAATGACGATCTCCGACTTTTCCCAGACCGAAGCCGACTCGTTCATGGCGACGGAGTGGCCTCCGCACGACGCGGCGCTCGGCATTCGATGGACGAGCAGCGACGTCGTCTTGAAGTGCCAGATCGGCGAGCGCACCGTCGGAGCCGCCCGCGGCGTCGCGGCCGGCGGCGTCGGCGAATTGAAACAGCTCCTCGTCACGAAAGACCAGGTGCACGCGGGGATCGGGTCGAAGCTCCTCGCCGAGTTCGAG
>CAZDNG010000010.1:11543-95159 GCA_964506835.1 uncultured Polyangiaceae bacterium | reverse complement strand
AAATGGATGCCCGGCGCGCCTTTGGCGATGAGCTCGCGGCATTGAGCGGTCGCATGCGCGACGCCGATCGCGCGAACCCGTTCGGGGTCGCCCTTGGCGGCTTCGAGCCGATCCACGAGGTCCTTGGGGATTTTCGAGCCGCACATCTCGGAGATGCGCTTGATCTGCGCGGAGTTGGTGATCGGCCAGATCCCCGCGACGATCTTGGAGTCGATGCCCGCCTTCCGCGCGCGCTCGACGAACGCGAAGTAGTCGGCGTTGTCGAAGAACAGCTGGGTGACGAGGAAATCGACGCCTGCGTCGACCTTTTGCTTCAAGTTTCGCAGATCGGCGCCGGCGTTCGCGGCTTCCGGATGCTTTTCCGGGTAGCACGCGCCGGCGAGGCAAAAGTCGTGGCGCGAGCGGATGAATTGGACGAGCTCGGACGCGTAGCCGAACCCGCCCTCCGTCTTCGTGAACGACGTTTCGCCGCGCGGTGGATCGCCGCGCAGCGGGAGCACGTTCTCGATGCCGAGGTCGCGGAACCGATCGAGGGTTTCGACGATGTCGGCCTGGGTGACGCCGACGCACGTGAGGTGCGCCATCGCCTCGATGCCCGAATCGCGTTTGATGCGGTGGACCAGATCCATCGTCAATCGTCGCGTGCTGCCGCCGGCGCCCCAGGTGACCGAGACGTACGTCGGCGAGTACGGCGCGAGCTCTTTCACCGTGCGAAAGAGCTGCTCGACGCCCGCTTCGTCCTTCGGCGGGAAGAACTCGAACGAGTAAGCGGGGGTTTCGCGAGCGAGCTTGTCGATGATCTTCATCGGAGTCGGGATGGGAGGGTAGTACCGAGGGGGCGCCGGTGTCAGGAGGCGTCCGGGCGAGAAAGCTCCCGCGGGCGGTGGTAAAGGAGGCGGGCTGATGCGGATCCACATCGTAGCGGTTTCCGGCACGGGAATGGGCTCGCTCGCGGGCCTTCTCGGCGAGCTCGGGCACCAAGTGAGCGGCAGCGACGTCGCGTTCGACCCGCCGATGGGCCCCTTGCTCGAGAGCTGGGGCGTGCACTGCCTCCGGGGCTTCGACCCGGCGCACCTCGACCCGCGACCGGACCTCGTCGTCATCGGAAACGTGTGCCGCAAGGACAACCCGGAGGCGCGCGCGGCGATCGACGGCGGGCTTCCGTACACGCATATCGCCGGGGCGCTGCAACGATTCGCGCTGGAAGGAACGCGTCCCCTCGTCGTCGCGGGGACGCACGGCAAGACCACGACCACCTCGCTTGCCGCATGGCTCCTCGAAGGGGCCGGTCGCGAGCCGGGGTTCTTGGTCGGCGGAGTGCCGTCGAATTTCGAACGGAGCTTTCGCGCCGCTCGGCGACGCAAGTTACCGCTCGCGGGCGACGCACCGTCCGCGACAACGCCGCCGTTCGTTCTCGAGGGCGATGAATACGACACGGCGTTCTTCGAAAAATCGGCGAAATTTCTGCACTACCGCGCGGAGGTCGCGATCGTGACGTCGATCGAGCACGACCACGTCGACATCTACCCGTCGTGGGACAGCTACGCCGACGCGTTCCGGAAATTCGTCGCGACGGTTCCCGAGAGCGGCCTGGTCGTCGCGAACGCCGCGGATCCTGCCGTCGTCGAGGCCGTCCAGGCGTCGGCGCGCGCCGACGTGGCCTGGTACGCCCTCGAAGGCCAAGAGACGCACGGTGTCGCGCCGCGGTGGCTCGGTGCTCCGGCGCTCACCGACCGGCGTGGGACGGCATTCGATCTCTATCTCGGCGGCGTCGCGGCGGGACGTCTGGTGGTGCCGCTCGGCGGGCGACACAACGTCGCGAACGCGCTCGCAGCGCTCGCCGCGACCGTCGAGGGCTACGGCGTCAAGCTGCGCGAGGTGATGAAACCGCTCGCCGAGTTCCGCGGGGTGCGGCGCCGGCAAGAGGTGGTCGGCGAGCCGGGCGGCGTCGTCGTCATCGACGACTTTGCCCACCACCCGACCGCCGTTCGCGAGACCTTGGCGGCGCTCCGCGCTCGCTTCGCGGAGGGTCGTCTGTTCGCGGTGTTCGAACCCCGGAGCGCCACGGCGTGTCGCGCCATGCACCAGGCCGAGTACGCGCGGAGCTTCGGCGACGCGGACGTGATCCTGCTCGCGCCGCTCGGCCGCGCGGGGCTCTCGGAGAGTGAACGTCTCGACACAGCGCGTCTTTCCGAAGATCTGACGCGGCTCGGAAAGAAAGCGCGGGCGTTCGACGCGATCGACCCCATCGTGAGCGAGCTCTCGGCCGAGGCTCGGCCGGGCGACGTGATTGCCCTTTTGTCGAACGGCGCCTTCGGCGGTATCCGGGAAAAACTGCTCCGGGCGCTCGGCACCGCGCGGTCGTGATAGAAGGTGCGCCTTCGACCGGGAGAAACAAGAAGTGACGTGTGTCTGTGGTCTAGGCGAATCGACTGAAACCTGTTGCGGCCCGATCATCGACGGGGCTCCGGCTCCGACGCCCGAGGCGCTCATGCGCTCGCGGTACGCCGCGTACGTCCTCGGTAAGGTCGATCACATCCTCGAGTCGCTCCACCCGAACCATCGAAAAGACGTTGATCGGAAAGCCACCGAAGCCTGGTCGAGCAGCGCCAAGTGGGAAGGCCTCGACGTCGTGTCGACCGAGGGCGGCGGTGCAAACGAAGACAAAGGGACGGTCGAGTTCATCGCGCGCTTCCGATTGAACAATGTGCCGCAGACGCATCACGAGCGCGCATCGTTCGAGCGCTTCGAAGACCGCTGGTACTACGTCGACGGCCAGATGGTGCCGAACAAGCCCGTGGTCCACGAAGGGCCGCGTGCCGGACGCAACGACCCGTGTCCCTGCGGCAGCGGCAAAAAATACAAGAAGTGCCACGGCGCGGCGAACTGACGCGCGCGAAAAAATCGAGGTGCTTTCAGCGTGGGTGTCGACGTGGAGTCGGCGAAGCGGGCAGCGGCCCGGGCGTACTCACCTGGGCGTTGCTGATGACCGATGGCGGTGCACACCGGGGGCTGTCGAGCACGACGGTGACGCCCTTGTTGCTCGGCACGAGCTGGTTCCAGAGCGCGGTGATCGCGGATTGTCCGGTGAACACGTCGATGTGCTGGCCCTTCACGCGAAGCCCGCGATCTTGCGCAATGAAGCACCCGTCGTGGGTCGTCGTGCGCGACGCGTCGGTCGGAAGGCCGTCGAATTCCGGGATGTAGACCGCCGTTCCCATCGGGACGAGGGTGTCGTCGACGGCGACGGTGACCAGCGGCGTGATCGCCGTACCGAGCGCCCCCCTTCCCCATGGAAATCGGTCACGATCGAGCGCCTCGAAGCAAATTTTCTGACCGGTGCGCGGGCATACTTCGGCGCAATTGCAGTCGCGCTTTTCGAAGCTCACCGGCCGCCCGCTCTTCAAGATGCCGCTTCCCTGTACGCACAAGGCCTCGTAGAAGCCGCGCGGCACGTCGGCGATCGCGCCGCACGCGCCGTCCTTGATCGTGACCGGCGCGCCTGCGAAATCGGTCTCCGTCGGAAAGTCGTAGTACGTGTTGCGGAACGTGCCGAGCACGCGCCCGTGCAGTTCTTCGCCGTGAACGCGCTCGCTGTGAACCGTAGGGGGTTCGCGTTCGCCGCCGATGATGCGGGTGCGAAACCGCGACGGATCCGCCTCGCTCGAGCCCGCGGGTGGCAGGATGACGGCGCTGCCGACCGAGTCGTCGTCCACCGCAGTCATCGGCGTGTCCATCCACGTCGAGCCCGCGGTCGCGCACCCGACGACCCACGCCGATGCCACGACGACCCGAACCCACGTCACTGAACTCTCAACCGCTTCACGAGCGTGGGGTCGCACGCGCTTCCGGCGTCCTTCGTGACTTGCGCGCGGAGCGCCTCGGTATTTTTGATCCAGTGCTCGCGCACACGAGGCGGCACGCCGAACTCGTCGAGGGTCTCTTTCAGGATCTGCAAGCGGCGCATGAATTGCCCGCCCATGATCGCGTGCGCGGCGTGGGCCTCCGCGAGGGGCCGACCGGTGTACTCGACGCCGCCGCCGAGATGCCGCGCGGCGAATTCGTACTCCTTGTCCTTGATGCGTGCGCGATCGGCCTTCTGGAAGAAGAACCCGATCATCGCGTCGTCGAAGACGCGATCGACGAACCGGTTCACGATGCTCCGCAGGATCGGCTCACCACCGACCTCGTCGAACAGGGTGACCTCGCTCATCGACAAAAACGCTACTTCATTTCTCAGCGAGCCGCACGGCGGCTCAAGACACCGAGCTCGTTCAAGAAGCGCCCCATCTTCCTGAACATCTCCGAACGACCGAGCTGGAGCACGTGACCCCCGTGCATGGTGTCGAAGCGACAATGAAAGTGCTCGGCGAGCCGCTTGGCTTGGGCGACGGGCGTGATCTGGTCGCGGTCGGCGCCGATGACGAATATCGACGAGCCGGCAATCACCGGTTCGCGATGGATCGGGCTCGCGATCCGGTAAACGGCTTCGAGGGCTCGATGCTGGATCTCCGCTTCGCGTCGCAGCGAGCCGAGGTGCCCGTTCAAGAGCGCGACGTCGGCAACGGAAACGAGCGGGATGATCGGAATAGCGAACGCGAGCTTCGGTTCGACGGTCGCGGCGAGGGCCGTCGTGTAGCCGCCGAGGCTCATTCCCGAGACGCCGACCTGCGGGTGACCCCGCTCGAGCGCCCACCGGGTGAAGTCCCGGAGATCGCCCATCGCCTGGCGAAAGCCTTCGTTCGTGATGCGCGGATCGGACCCGGGGAACGGCGGAAGCCCGCTGAACGGGCCCTCGGCGCGCGGACCGTGAAACGGCAAGACGAAGAGCGCGACGTCGAGGCCGATGCGCGAAAAAAATGGGACCGGCCAGATACGCCGCTCGGCGCTGTGCACGCCACCGAGATACCCATGAATCAGAACGATGAGCGGACGCGGCGGACCCTTTTTGACGAAGAGCCGCGCCGTAGCCGTCGCGTTCTTCGTCGCGGCGTCGAAACGCTCCTGCACGTCGGGGATGAAGGTCCGGTAGTCGCTCGGCCAGTTCACGTCGATCACCGACTGCCCGCGCCGGTCGGTCCTGACGACGCGCTCGGACACCCAGATATTTCGTGGCTCGCGAAAAAAGACTTCGCTGGAGTGCCCGACGTCGTAACGGCGCTCGAGACGGCGCAGGAGTGCCACGCGGACGTCGTGACGAAGTCCGTTTGCCTCGCGCTGGTCGCTCGTGCGGGCGAGGGCCGTGCGCCTGACCGCGAGATCGACCGCCGCGGCGGCCGCGCCGAATAGCCGGCGAGGAGCTGCTCGCATTTCCGCGCGGAACATAGTGCAACCGGCGGGAGCCGCCACAGTTAATTCACCGGTGAAAGCCTCCGGGGCGGGGCGGGGCGCCCACGACTTCGCCCTGACATTTCGCCGCGATCAGCAAGGAACTTGTCCCGCGTCGCCGACTGCCGGAAAACACACGACATGATACGGACGCTCCGCTTTCCGCTCTTCCTTGGTCTGATCCTCTCCGGGTGCATGAAGCCGACGAAGCCCGATCCTCTCGCCGACGTGACGGGCTTCTGCGAAGCATGGGCCGAACAAGCGTGCAACGCAGACGTCGTGAGCCACTGTTCGGCCGCGAGCACGAATGCCTGCGTCGCGAAGCAACAGAGCTTCTGCGAGACGCTCGTCCCCGCCGACAAGTACTCCGAGCAAGGCGCACTCGACTGTCTCGACGCGGTCGGTAAAGCATACGAAGACACCGTGCTCACCGCCGACGAGCGCGACACCGTCCTTCATCTCGCTACGCCTTGCGACAAAGTACTGTCGGGGCCGGGGAACGAAGGCGACACCTGCGCCGTCGAGAGCGACTGCGACACCAACACCGGGCTCACCTGTGTGAAGAAGTCGCCGACGGCGAAGGGATTCTGTTTCGTGCCGAAGACGGTCGGCGGCGGCCTCGATTGCAGCGCCGACAGCGACGTCTGCGACACCGGCTTTTATTGCAGCTCGGATTCGCACTGCATCTCGGCGAACAGCGCCGGGCAGACGTGCTCGGCCGACCTTCCGTGCGACCAGAGTTCTCGTTGTTTGACCACGAGCGGCGCGGCCATCGGCTCGAGCGACGGTGGCAGCGACAGCGGCACTTGCCAGGCACGAGGCGCGCTCGGAGAAGCGTGCAGCACCGACGACGACTGCACGTCCAGTATCTGCGCCGGGGCCAGTTCGACCGCAAAAGGCGCGTGTAGTCAGAACATCGTGCTCTCTTTCACCGACCCGGTTTGCGATGAGTTGCGGTGAGGCGCGGCGCGCCGATCTGACGACTCGGCGCGCGTGAGCTTCTGATAGACTCCGGCGCAATGCGACGCGTCGGGATCGCTTTTCTGGGGCTCTTCTCTCTCGTGGCCGTGACCGCGGGGTGCGACTCGAAACCCGCGCCGAACCCGTTCGAGGAGAAGAAGGACACGGTCGAGCCGCCCGCGTTGAGCGCGCCGCCGAAGCCCGCCGGGCCGCCGGAGTTCAGCGTCGCGGCCGAGGGGCCCAAGGTCGGCTGGACGTACATCATGCTCGACAAGCCCGACGGCAAGCAGAAGCTCGCCGGACAGATCGGCGACAACAAGGAGTACGTCTCCGGCAAAGACGTCAAGGTGACGGCGGATCGGCAAGCGAAGCTCGCGTACGTGGCGGCGATGCTCGACGCGCTCGACGTCGGCGGAGCAACGAGCATCACGGTCGCGACCGATACGCGCACGGAGTTTTCGAAGACCGTGAAGTTCACGCCGCGAAGTGCCGGAAAATCGGCCCCGTCGTGCAGCGTCGTGGCGAAAGTGCTGACCGAACGTCGCAACGCCGTCTGGAGCCTCGCGGGTGGAACGGCCGTCAGAAGCCCGAAGGGGCTCGCGGGCCCCGACATGGCGATGACGGAAATGGACCTCACGAACGCCGCTCATCGCTGCAAAGATTCCGATTTCGTCTTCGTGTCGGCAGACGACGACGTCGAGTGGGGTCTCGCGTACGACCTCGCCGCGTCCACGCAGACGCTCGAAAAGGCCAAGCTCGAGCGGGTCATCCTGCTCGAGCCCGCGCCCGTTGCGGGCCGCCCCGTGAAGCTCGAGTAAATCGGCGACGGGCGGTCTACGCTGCTTGACCCGGAGACCGCGCGGCAGCACGTTTCCCGGCCCGAAAGGTCGTGCGGTGGCTTCCCGAAAGACGTCGAAGAAGAAGGTTCGTAAAAAGGCCGCACCCGTCGCGTCGACTCGAACGGACGACGACGAGCGTCCCGAAGGCGAAGAGCCGAGCGACGAGGGCAGCGACGAACCCGCGGACGAGGGCGGCGACGAACCGGCACCCGTCGATGCCGAGGAACCAGGGGACGAACCGGACGCGGCCGCCGACGGTGACGTCGAGCCGGAGATCGACGACGACGCCGAAGCGGTCGACGTCGACGTCTCGAACGTCCGTCCCGCGAAGTCTCGGGCCGGCTCGGGAGCGATCTCGCGCGCCGACCCGCTCGCGCTCTACATGAGCGAGATCCAGAAGCACTCCTTGCTCACCCCCGACGAGGAGCATCGGCTCGCCGTCGACTATTCGAAGAGCGGCAGCGTCGACGCCGCCGCGCGGCTCGTGACAGCGAACCTCCGGCTCGTCGTGAAGCTCGCGTACGAATATCGACGCGCGTACAGAAACATCATGGATCTGATCCAGGAGGGGAACATCGGCCTCATGCAGGCCGTGAAGCGCTACGACCCCTACCGCGGCGTGAAATTGTCGAGCTACGCGGCGTGGTGGATCCGCGCGTACATGCTGCGGTTCATCTTGAACAACTGGCGCCTCGTGAAAATCGGTACCACGCAGGCCCAGCGCCGGCTCTTCTTCAACTTGAACAAAGAAAAAGCGCGGCTCTCGGCGATGGGGATCGAACCGAGTCACGCCGCGCTCGCGTCGAGCCTGAAGGTCGACGAAAAAGACGTCATCGAAATGGACCGCCGGCTTTCGCGCGGCGATGCGTCGCTCGACGCGCCCGTCGGCGACGGCGACGGACGTCAAACGACGCGCATGGAGCTCTTGCCCGCCGTCGGAAAAGGCCCCGACGACATCGCCGAAGGCGCGGAATTGTCGGAGCTCGTCCACGATCGTCTCGCCGAGTTTCGAAAGACTTTGGCCGGCAAAGACTTGCAGATTTTCGACAAGCGCCTCGTCGCCGACGAACCCCTCACCTTGCAGGAGCTCGGCGACGAGTTCGGCGTCTCGCGCGAACGCGTGCGCCAGCTCGAAGTGCGCCTCACCGGCAAGCTGCGCGAATATCTGAAGACCTCCCTCGGCGACGCGGTGGAAGTAGGCGGCTAGTGCAGCGGCCCGATGGACTCGGAGCACGCGGTTGAGCGGCACGCTCTACGTCGTCTCCACTCCCATCGGTAATCTCGGAGACGTCTCGGGTCGCGCCGCGGAAACCCTGAAGCTCGTCGAACGCGTGGCGGCCGAGGACACGCGCCGCACGCGCGCGCTCCTCACGCACCTCGGCATCGATCGCAAGCTCTTGACGAAGCTCGACGCGAACGTCCCCGAGCGCATCGTCGAACAGCTCGTCGAACACCTCGACGCGGGGGAAAATGTCGCGCTGGTCACCGACGCGGGCACGCCCTCCGTGAGTGATCCGGGAAGCGCGCTGGTGCGTCGCGCCGCCGAGCGAGGCATCACGGTCGTCGCGATCCCCGGCCCTTCGGCGGTCACGGCAGCCGTGTCGGTGAGCGGCTTGGTCGATGGACCTTTTCTTTTTTTGGGGTTCCTTTCGCGGCGCGGCGAGAAGCGGAAACGAGCGATCCGCCGCATCGCCGCATCGCCGGAGCCCGTCGTGCTCTTCGAAGCCCCTGCGCGGATCCGCGCGACGCTCGGCGAGCTCGCCCAAGCCATGCCGGCGCGAAGGGCGTGCGTCCTCCGCGAGCTCACCAAGGTTCACGAGGAAGCCGTGCGGGGCACGCTCGTCGAGCTCGCCGCGCGTGACGTCACCGAGCGCGGCGAGTTCACGCTCGTCGTCGAAGGCAAAGGAGACGTCGACGTCGAAACCGACGTCGACATCGACAGACTGATCGGCGAGCGACTCGACGCGGGCGATTCGCCGCGCACGGTCGCCGATTCCGTCTCGGCGCTCGTCGAAGCGTCGCGTCGCGAAATCTACGCGCGGGTGCTCGAGCTCGTTCGCGCCCGCGACCCGGACTAAGAGACCGGCTTTCCGGCGAGGCGGAGCCGTTCGTGGCGGCGCGTGATCGCTTGCCCGAAGCGGCGTTTTTCCAACTCGGTCTCGGGGCTGAGCGGCGGAATGGGACGCGGGCGGCCGTCGTCGTCGGTCGCGACGAAGGTCAGATACGCCTTGGTCGTGTAGCGGCGTTCCCGCGTCCGCGGGTGCTCGGTCTCGACGCGGCAGCCGACTTCCATGCTCGTCCGTGCGGCGAAATTCACCTGCGCCTGGAGCACGACGATGTCCCCGACGCGAATGGGCACCAGAAAGTCGAGACGATCGATGGAGGCGGTCACCACGCTTCCTGCGCAGTGGCGGATCGCTGCCACGGCCGCACAAACGTCGATCCATTGGACCAACGTGCCCCCGAAGAGAACGCCCCCGACGCCGTTGGTGTGCGTCGGCATCACGATCTGAGTCATCTCGACACGTGACGAGGAGGGCGTTCGGGGTTGCATGGGCGAACTTTATCGCCCCTCCCCCGCCTCGGGCGGGAGTTCCGAGCCAGCCCCCCGGGTTCCCGGGTTCGGGTCGTCCCGCGCCTGTGGTAAGAGGCGGCCCACGTGTTCGACGCGCTGAAAAAAGGGTTCCGGGAAGCTCAAAACCGCCTGGCGGGCCTCGACGAGCTCGACTCGAAGAATATCCAGCCCGCGCTCCGCGAGGTGCGGCTGTCGTTGCTGGAGGCCGACGTCGAGCTCGGCGTCGTGAAGCGCTTCCTGGCGCGCGTCGAAGAGAAGGCCGTCGGTCGCACCGTTCAAACGACGGTGAAGCACGCGGGAGAAAAGCTCCGCGTCTCGGCGAGCGACCAATTCGTGAAGGTCTGCCACGACGAGCTCATCGAGATGATGAGCCACGAGGGCGACGCGATCCGGTTCGCCGCCAATGGTCGCACCGGGATCATGATGGTCGGCCTTCAGGGCTCCGGTAAGACGACGACCACCGCGAAGCTGGCGCGCCTCCTCACCAAGGAAGGCAAGAAGCCGCTCCTCGTCGCGGCGGACATGCAGCGCCCCGCCGCCGTCGAGCAGCTCAAGGTGCTCGGCGAACAAGTCGACGTTCCGGTGTTCAACATCGCGGACGCGTCGCCGCTCGAGATTTGCAAGGCCGCCGACGCGGAAGCGAAGCGCCTCGGTCGCGACGTCATCGTCTACGACACCGCGGGCCGTCTCGCGATCGACGAACTCCTGATGAAGGAGCTCGGCGACATCCAGAAAGAAGTGCATCCCGGAAACGTCTTTCTCGTCATCGACGCGATGATCGGACAAGACGCGGTGAAGACGGCGGCGGCGTTCAACGAACGCCTGGGAATCACCGGAGTCGTCCTCACGAAGCTCGACGGCGACGCCCGCGGCGGCGCGGCGCTCAGCGTGAAGGAAGTGACCGGCGCGCCGATCCTGTTCGCGGGTGTCGGCGAAGGGACCGACAAGCTCGAGGAGTTCCGGCCCGAAGGCATGGCCGGCCGCATCCTCGGCATGGGCGACGTCGTCGGCCTGATGAAGGACTTCGAAGACGTCGTCGACCAGAAGAAGGCCGAAGAAGACGCCGCGCGGATGCTCTCGGGCCAATTTTCGCTCGAGGATTTTCTCACGCAGGTGAAGACCATCCAGAAGATGGGGTCGCTGAAGGACCTCGTCGAACGGATGCCGGGCCTCGGCGGCATGATGCCGCCCGGCGTGGACCTCGACGATCGCGAGCTCGTGCGCATCGAAGCGATGATTCAGTCGATGACGCCCTCCGAGCGCACCGACCCGAACTCGCTCATTCGCGAGCCACGTCGCGTGACGCGCATCGCGCGCGGTTCGGGAACGCCGGAGCAAGCGGTCACCGAGCTCGTCCAGAAGTTCCTCTTCATGCAGCAGATGATGACCGGCATGGGCGGGGACATGGGGGGCATGCTGGGAAAGATCCCGGGGCTCAAGAACCTCGCGATGGCGCGCAACATGCGGCGCGCGATGAAGAGCGGAAAATTTCCGGCCGGCGCGGGAATGCCGGGGATGCCCCCTGGTTTTCCCGGAATGCCGGCAGGCTTCCCGGGAATGGCGGGGATGGGCTTTCCAGGGCTCGGTGCGGGCGGCGATGCTGGCAGCGTCGCGGCGCCGCGGATGCGGCAACTGTCGAAGTCGGAAAAAAACGCGAAAAAAAACCAGCGCAAGCGCGAGCGCGATTCGCGTAAGAAGAACCGAGGCAAATGAAGGCATCGTCGTTCCTCGGGACATTTCCGGTCGTTCTCGCTCTGCTCGGTCTCCCGGCGTGCAGCACACCGCAAAGCGACCCCGACGTGACGGCCGCGCTCGCGCCGTTCGTACTCACCGCGTTGCCCGACGACGCACAGACGACGTTCGCGGACTTCGGCGGCAAACTGCACCTGGTCGGCTGGTCGTCGAGCGCGGAAGGCGTCGCGCCGCCGGGCTCGGTGATCAACCTGAAGCTCTACTGGAAGGTCGTGAGCCCGCTCGAGCCCGGGTGGGGACTCTTCACGCACCTCATCGACGACCACGGACGCCGGGTTCGTAACTTCGACGACGCCGGGCCATTTCGTAAGTGGCTCTTGAGCAAACCGAACGAAGGCCTCGCGCTCGTGCAACCGGACACGCTGATCGTCGATGAAGAGACGCTCGAAATGCCGAAGGCGAACGAGCTGACGCCCGAGGTCTCGCTCATCGTCGGGGCGTGGAAAGACGACGGCCAGCCCCAATCACCGGGCTTTCGTCTTCCGGTCGTGAGCGGCACTTCGGACAATCACGACGCGGTACTGCTTGCTCACTACAAGACGGGGGTGGTGCGTCCTGGGCTTGCCATGGCTCGGCAATTTCACGGTCATCCGTGAGGGGAACGCCGAAGCGCTTATCGGAGGGAATCATGCGTTGGAATATCGTGAAGCTCGTGTTCATTGCGGGGGCGGCAGCGCCGCTCGGCGCTTGCGTCGGTGGCTCGAAAGACGCGCCGCCGCCCGACCAAGCGGAGTCGCTCAAGAGCTTCGTGCTCGATACGGAGCCGGCCGACGTCGGCACCAAGGTGAACATCAACTACGACAACAAGGTGACCTTGCTCGGCGCGAAGGTGGAGCCGAGCGGCCCGGTGAAGACCGGCGACAAGGTGAAGGTCACGATGTACTGGAAGGTGCAAAAGGAGATCGGCGAAGAGGGCTGGCGTCTCTTCACGCACGTCGTCGACGGCTCCGGTGAGCGCGTCCTCAACATCGACAACGTCGGTCCGCTCCGGCGCATGGTCGGCCAAGATCAGGCGCTTTCACCCAGCGCGTGGAAGTCCGGCAAGACGTACGTGGACGAGCAAGAGTTCGTCATTCCGAAGAAGGTGCGCACCTCGACCATTCAGGTGACGACGGGCATCTGGAAGGGCGAAGACCGACTCGCGATCCTGAGCGGCCCGCACGATCACGGAAATCGCGGCACCGCGGCGACGATCTCCATCGCCGCCGGCGGCGAGACGCCGATCTCCACGCGCGTGCCGGAGATCCGCGTCGACAAGCTCGCCAAGGGCGAGAAGATCGTCATCGACGGCAAGCTCGACGAAACCCTCTGGGCAACGGCGCCCACGACGGGGGCGTTCGTCGACGTGCGCACCGGTCGTCCGAGCACGGACTCGCCGGTCGGCGGCGCCCTGCGGCTCCTCTGGGACGACACCAACGTGTATTTCGGCTTCGACGTGAAGGACAAGGACATCGAAGGCGGCTTCAAGAAAGACCAGAAGGACCCGCACCTCTGGACGAAGCACACCGTCGAAATCATGGTCGACCCCGACGGAGACGGCGACAACAAGGACTACTACGAGATCCAGATCAACCCGCAGAACCTGGTCTTCGACTCGCAGTACGACAACTACAACCAGCCGAAGAAAGAGCCCGACGGGCCCTTCGGACACGAAGAGTGGTCGGCGCACGTGAAGAGCGCGGTCACGTTACAGGGCACGATGGACAAGCCCGACGACGTGGACCAGGGCTACACCGTCGAAGCCGCCATTCCGTGGAAGTCGTTCGAGAAGGCGCAAAAGACGCCGCCCGAACCGGGAACGACCTGGCGCATGAACTTCTACGCGATGGAGAACAACTCCGGCGTCTCGTGGTCGCCCATCCTCGGACAAGGGAACTTCCACCGCGCCTCGCGCTTCGGTCGCGTGCTCTTCGCCGTCAAAGGCTGGTCGCCCGCCGTTCCCGGCACGTCTGCGATTGCCAGCGCGGCGTCCGCGGCGCCCGGCGCGCCCGCCGCGTCCGGCGCGGCACCGACTCCCGCAGCCGCCACCGCAAAACTAGGTCGCCCTGTCAGCGTACCGCTCACGACGCCGCGCCCGCCCGGCTCGGCGCCTTAGGCGTCGGGGAGCTGCGGTAGAGCTGCGAGCTAAGGGCGAGCACGAGGGAAAAAGGGGCTGCCTCGCGGTGGCTCCGCGTGCACCAGTTCTGTTCGTCGCACGGCCACGCGTCGCAGCTTGAGGGGGCGAAGGACGTAGGGGGTAAAGCGAGGCACTAGAGCCCGTATTTCTTGGTCAGCGCCGCTTCTAGATCCGCGCACGACTTCTCTTGGTCCGCCGCGCGACGGAGATCGGACTCGGCGCGGGCGAGGACGTCGACCGCGGCGGAGGGAATTGGATCCGTCGAGCCGGTGGCGGCGCGACGGACGGCGTGCAGGTTCTCGAGCGCCTCCACTTGGATCCCGTAGGCGGCTGCGCAGGCGTCGCGCGCGGCGCAGACGTCGTTCGCCGAGCACGACGTCGCGGAGACGACTTCGAGGAGCGGCGCTTTGGCTTCGTTCGGAGCGTCGCGAAGCGCGCGGACGGCGTGGACGACCTGGCCCGCCTCGCCGCGCACGGCCTCGGCGCTCTCGCCGTGAGCACGGCACCCGGACAGCGCGACGAAGAGGATCGCCCCGGCGCGTTTCAATCGGCGGTCTGCGGCGCCGGACCCATCTGGATCCGTTCGCCGAGGTACGAACCGATGAGCGTGAAGAGCACGCCGAGCGCGGACATGAGGACGTACATGAACGCGGGCATCGCCTTCACGGTCTGACTCTGGAAGAGCAAGAACGCGGTCGGCATCGCGACGAGGAACGTCGCGACGACCGGCTCGATGAAGGTGCGACCCGGCGAGATGAGGCCGACCAGCATGCCTCCGAGGAACCAAACCGGAATCGAGATGAGCATCCCGGCCGAGCCCTCGAAGTCGAACACGGGAATGACCATGGGCAGCCCCATGACGATCGCGGCCGTGAGCACGGCGACGATGACGAGCGAGATGCCGAACCAGGCGGGGCTGAACCCTTCCTGCTGGTAGCGGCGCTCGAGCTCTTCCTGCCGCGAAAGGACCCGCTTCAGGTCCTCGATCTTTGCGCCGCACGAGACGCATCGATTGTTGGGCAGGGGCAGGCTGTTCTTGAAGCCACAGGACGGGCAGACGACTTGCTTCGGCTGAGCCATGGGAAGTTCCGAGTGAACTCCGAGGGTAGCTCGCTCCCGAGCAAGACCCCAACTAAATCAATCGCGACGAAAAGCGCGAACATTCGACGTTTTTTCGGGGTAGGGAGGGAACCCACGACCCGTTCCGAGTGTCAGATCGATCGTGACGGAAGGTCATTCGCAAGCGGCCTCCATCGATCCCGAGCTCGAAGCGTTGCCCGAACCGCGGCGCCCGTGGCGGCGAACGACGCTCGGCGTGATGGTCGTGACGGCGGTCCTTTCGCTGTGGATGGCGTGGTCGCTGCGGGCACCGGCGCGTTTTGCAGCGTGGCTCGGCCCGCCCCGCGAGCTCGGCGCCCTGACGCATGTTCAGTCCGATTCGAGTCTCGAGAACGCCTGGGTTCACGGCACGGGCGCACTCGGCCCCACATCCGTCGAATACAGCCGCCCCCTCGACCACGACCGATATCGCGTCGCGCCGCTGGAAGACGACGCGAGGGTCTGGGTCGAGCTCCGCATTCCGGAAGAAATCGAACCCGAGCACTACGTCGCGCCGAACTCGTTCGTGGGGCGCTTCGTGCCACTCGACGCAGCGGGATTACGACACGGCGCCCTCGCGAGCGCGATCGCGAGCGCCCTCGGAAAGCCCCCGCCGAGCGACGCCTGGGTGCTCGTCGACGGCGAGGCGCCGGCCACGACACGCTGGGCGGTCGGGCTCGTCGCGCTGTTTCTTGCGTTCGCGGTGTTCAACGTCTGGGGCGTGATCCGACTCGCGAGCAACGCCAAGGCGCATTGAGCGAAACGCCGAAGGGCGGATTGCCGAGAGCGCGTTTGCCGGAATCTGACAGAGTGCGCGCCGTGAGTCGCCGCCAGTCTTCGTCCCGGTCGTCGCGGACGTCGGCATCGACGACGTCGGACGTCGTCGTCATCGGCGGCGGCGTCATGGGAACGGCGTGCGCGTGGAAGCTCGCCGAGCGTGGGCTCGACGTGGTGGTGCTCGAGAAGAGCGTCCCCGGCGCAGAAGCGTCGACAGCCGCCGCGGGGATCCTCGGCGCGCACGCCGAAGCGCACGGCCCGGGACCCATGGCGGATCTCCTCCTCGCGGGGCTCGAACGACACGCCGCATGGTCGGAAGCGCTCGCCGGGGTGACCGGCATCGACGTCGAGTTTCGAAAGTCCGGCGTCCTCCGGCTCGCCCGCGACGCGACCGACCTGAAGCGGCTCGCCCGGGAAGCCTCGTGGATGCGCGCGCCGAAGCGGCGTTTCGAGGCGGTCGACGAAAAGGCGCTCGCGCGTCTCGAACCGGCGCTCGCGAAGGCCGCGGGGGGCGTGCATTTTCCGACCGATGCGCGCATCGATCCGAAGCGACTCTTTCGAGCCGTTCACATCGCCGCGCAGCGCGCCGGGGTGCGATTCGTCACCGGCGCGATCGTCGATCGCGTGCTCGTCGAAAACGACCGCGCGCTCGGCGTCGCGGTGGAGGGCGGCGTCGACTACCGGTCGCCGCGCGTCATCGTCGCCGCCGGGAGTTGGTCGACGCACGTGCGCGGTGCGGCGCTCGCGAAGGACGCGGTGATCCCCGCGCGCGGACAGATCCTCGAGCTCTCGACGCCCGCGCCGCTCGTCCACCGCGTCGTGTTCGGTCCGAATTGTTACCTCGTGCCCCGCGACGACGGCCGAGTCCTCGTCGGATCGACCCTGGAATTCGTGGGCTACCGGCGTGAAGTGACCGCCGTGGCCGTGCGCGATCTCCTGACCGCCGCCATCGCGCTCGTGCCGGGGCTCGCGAACGCGGCGCTCGTGTCGAGCTGGTCCAACTTTCGCCCCTACTCGAAGGACGAGCTTCCGATCATCGGGCGGAGTTCGGTGAGCGGGCTGTTCCTCGCGACGGGCCACTACCGGAACGGCATCCTGCTGGCCCCGATCACCGCGGAGATCGTAAGTGCGCTCGCGACCGGCGAAAAACCCCCGGTCGATCCCACGCCGTTCGAAGCCGCGCGCCTCGAGTCCTAGAAATTCGGGTCGCTCGATACTAGGGTGCCCCCCTCGCTCGGGCCGACCCGACCCGGTTTTTCCATGGCCATCACCTACAGAGCTGCGGGCGTCGACGCCGACCTCGGCGACGAGCTGGTCGAACGCATCAAGCCGATCGCGAAGCGCACGTATCTCGATACGGTCGTGGACGGCGTCGGTGGTTTCGCGGCGCTCTCGGCGATTCCGAGCGGCATCGAAGATCCGCTGCTCGTGAGCGGCACCGACGGCGTGGGCACGAAGCTCAAGGTCGCGTTCGCGACGGGCCGTCACGGCACCATCGGGCAAGACCTCGTCGCGATGTGCGTGAACGACGTCGTCACCACCGGCGCGCGTCCGCTTTTTTTCCTCGACTACTTCGCGTGCGGCAAACTCGACGTGACCGTCGCCGAGCAAGTCATCTCCGGCATCGGGGACGGCTGTCAGCTCGCGACCTGCGCGCTCCTCGGCGGTGAAACGGCGGAGCTTCCCGGAATGTATCCCGAGGGCGAATACGACCTCGCCGGGTTCGCGGTCGGTGTCGTCGCACGACGCGCGGTGCTCGGCCGTCTGCGCGTGCTTCCCGGCGACGTGCTCGTCGCGGTCGGCTCGAGCGGCCTCCACTCGAACGGCTACTCGCTCGCGCGCCGCGTGCTCGAGGTCGAAATGAAACTGCGGTTCGACGCGCACGTCGCGGAGCTCGGCAAAACGCTCGCCGACGAGCTCCTCACCCCGACGCGGATCTACGCGAAAGCGGTGAGCGCGCTCCTCGCCGAGGTCGGCCTCGGCTTGCACGCGCTCTGTCACGTGACGGGCGGCGGCGTACCGGGGAACTTGCCGCGCGTGCTCCCCGACGGCGTCGCGGCGCGGATCCGCCTCGATCACGAGCGCGCGCCCATCTTCGGCCTGCTCGCGAAGGGGGGTCCCGTCGACGAAGACGAGATGCGAACGACGTTCAACCTCGGCATCGGGCTCATCGCCGTCGTCGCGAAGGACGCGGGCGATCGCGCCGTGCGCGCCCTCGCCGCCGCGGGCGAGAAGGCGTGGATCGCCGGCGACGTCATCTCCACCGGGGGCACCGAGCCCGCGCGAGTCGACGTAGTGGGTTAGCGGGCGGATGTCGCGGAACGTGAATCTCGGCGTGCTCGTGTCGGGCGCCGGAACGAATCTTCAAGCGATCCTCGACGCGATCTCCGAACGGAAGCTCGCCGCGTCGGTGCGCCTCGTCGTGTCGAACAAGCCCGGCGTGCTCGCCCTCGAGCGCGCCCACGAAGCCCGAGTGCCGACGAAGGTCGTCTCGCACCGCGACTACGCCGATCGTGAGGCTTTCGATGGGGCACTCGTGGAGGCGCTGGTCGGCGCAGGGGTGGACTGGGTCGTCCTCGCCGGGTTCATGCGCTTGCTCACGGGGAAGCTCCTCCGCGCGTTCCCGAATCGCGTGCTCAACATTCACCCGTCGCTCCTTCCCGCCTTTCCCGGAGTGGACGCGCAACGACAAGCCTTCGACTACGGCGCGAAAGTCACCGGTTGCACGGTGCACCTCGTCGACGAAGGGACCGACACTGGACCCATCGTCGCGCAGCGTGCGGTGCCCGTCCTCGTCGACGACGA
Source organism: uncultured Polyangiaceae bacterium (assembly GCA_964506835.1). Classification (GTDB taxonomy): domain Bacteria; phylum Myxococcota_A; class Polyangia; order Polyangiales; family Polyangiaceae; genus DASZVB01. Next base: position 76,909 of record CAZDNG010000010.1, on the reverse strand, counting down.
CGTCGAATCGCTGACGGCGCGGATCCTCGTCGAGGAACACCGCCTGCTCGTCGAGGTGCTCGCCGCGATCGCCGAAGGCCGGCTCGACGTCACGCCGGGCATCGACGGCAAGCGAACTCGAGCCCACTTGAGGCGCGCATGACGTCGCGGCACTACGACGTGGTCGTTCTCGGACGCACGCTCGGCGCTTTGTCGGCGGCGGCACTCCTCGCGCGTCGCGACTTTCGCGTCCTGGTCGTCGGTCAGGCCCAGCGCCCGCCGTCATATCGCTTCGAAAATCGGACCCTCCGGCGCCGCGCGTTCACGTTTCTGGGCGCCTCGTGCCCGGCGTGGCGACGGCTCCTGCACGAGCTCGCCCAGACCCAGAGCTTCAAGCGCAAAGTGCGGGCGCTGGATCCGATGTTCGCCGTGCTCGGCGACGGCTTCCGTCTCGAAGTGCCGCCCAGCCTCGAGCTCTTCGCGCGCGAAATCGACCGCGAATTTCCCGAGGTGCGACAAGTCGTCGACGAGATGTACTCGACGTTCGCGACCGTGAACGCCGTCGCCGACACGGCGTTCGAACGCGACGCGGTCTGGCCGCCCGGCACGTTCTGGGAGCGCATCGAGACGAACCGCATCGCGGCGACCCTGCCGCTCGGCGAGAGCGACGCCGAAGCCGTGCTCGGCAAATTTCCGGTCGGCCATCCCTATCGCGACGTCACGATGTGGCCGGCGCTCTTCGCTTCCGATCTCGCGCCGTTCGGCAGCCCGCTCCCGTCGTTCGCCCTCGCCCGATTGCACGGCGCGTGGACCCGCGGCGTGCACGCCCTGCCGCGCGGCGAGGACGACCTCGAGGGCTTTCTCATCGAGCGGATCCTCGCGCACGGCGGTGAATGCCGCCTCGATGCGCGAGCGACGTCGGTCGTCGTCCGCGGTCGCGCGGTGTCCGGCATCGTCGAAGACGGGCACGACACGCCGACCAGCGCCGACTCGGTCATCGTCGACATGCCCGGCGAAGAGCTCGCCGAGCTCGCCCGCGGCGAGGGCATCACGAAAAGCGCGGAGCGCGATTGGCCGCGCGTGACGGCGCTCGCTGGCCGCTTCGTCGTGAGCCTCGTCGTGAAAACCAAGGGATTGCCGGAGCCGCTCGCCGAAGAGTCGCTGGTGATGCCGAAGAAAGCGTCGCGGCCCGATCCGCGACGGCTCGTCGTCAGACTTCAACGCTCCGATCGGCACGATCCCGATCATCCCGACGAGACGCTCCTCGTCGCCGAAGCGTTGATTCCAAAACGCGGCTCGCTCACCTTGCTCGAAGCGCGGCAATCGATCCTCGGCACGCTCTCGGAGCAGCTCCCGTTTCTCGACGAAAACCTGGTGCTCGTCGATTCGCCCCACGACGGCTTGCCGCTCTACGACCACACCTCGGGCGCGCGCCGCGAAATCGATCGGATCCATCTCACCGAGAGCGCGCCGACGCCGGAAGCGATGCAGCGGCTCTGGTCGTCGGAGCCGCCCGGGTTTTTCCGTCTCGCGGGCGAACCGATCCGCGGCCCGATCCAGGGCACGTTCCTCGTCGGAACGACGGTGCTTCCTGCGCTCGGCCAGGAAGGGCAGCTCATCGCCGCGCTCGGCGCCGCACGACTCATCACCAAGAAGGACGGCTCGCGACAGAAGATGCGTCGCGAGATGTGGACGAAAATCGAAACAGGCTGATGCCGTGAGAGTCATTGCAGGAAAACTTCGCGGACGGCCGCTCAAGGCGCCGCGCGGACTCGACACCCGACCGACGAGCGATCGCGCGCGCGAAGCGATCTTCCAGATCCTGGGCAACCTCGACGGCCTTCGCGTCGTGGACTGCTACGCGGGTACCGGAGCGATGGGCATCGAAGCGCTGTCGCGCGGTGCGCTGCACGCCGTGTTCATCGAACCCGATCGCGCCGCGCTCCACACGATCAAGGACAACCTCGACAAGCTCGGTCAGAAGGCCCACGCGACGGTGCTCGAAGTGCCCGTCGAGAAGGCGCGAAGCCGACTCGAGAAGCTCGCGCCGTTCGATCTCGTGCTGTCCGATCCGCCGTGGCGCATTGCACAACTCGGAGCCGTCGCGGTCGCGCGTCTCTTCGCCGGACTCCTCGCCAAAGACGCCCGCGTGCTCCTCGGACACCCAGCCGCCCAGCCCGTGACTCTGTCCGAAGACAGTGGCCTCGAGCTCGCCGATCGACGGAAATGGGGCGGCTCGGGAATGTCGTTTTTCGAAATACCGAACAAAAACGAATAATTGCCGCAAACATTCCGCAGAGCTTTGCTCGCGCGGCCTTTGTTATAGTAGCCGGTCTAATCTGAGACCCTCGCGTATCCACAGGGGAAAACGGGAATGCCTGAAACGAGCCTACCACCACCACCCAAGAATCACGGTGGCGGTGCGTTCATCGGCGCGGTGATCTTGATGCTGCTCGCGATGGGCGGACTTCTCTATTGGAAGTTTGCGGGGAAGGACGGCCCGCCGCCTCTGCCCTCTTCGACGCCAAGCGCCAATACGGCGCCGAGCTTCGAGGAGCCCCCTCCCCCTCCGCCCCCGGATGAACCGGACGCGGGCACGAAGGCGACTTCGCCTAAGAAACACCTCATCGCGTCGGGAAATGGCGGCGGCTGTGGAGGCACCTGCAAAGGTGAAGTCCCAGCGGCGCTCAGGTCCGCGCTGAGCGGCGCCGCTGGAAGTGTGCGAGGCTGTTACGAGCGTGCACTGCGTCAAAACCAAATGCTGCAAGGCAAAATGGTCGTCGCGGTGCGCGTCGGCGCGCACGGTGGCTCGACGTGCAGCGCGAACATCGTGAGCGATTCGCTGGGAGATCCGTCGGTGACCTCGTGCGTGCTTCAAAAGTTTCGCGCCGGCCAGTTCCCGCCCCCAGCCGGTGGTTGCGTCGACGTCCAGGTTCCTATCTCATTCCTGCCGAAGACCGGAAAATGAGAGTCCTTCGAACCCTCGCCCCGTTTGCGCTGTGCTTCGCCGTCGTGGCCGGCTGCGGCGAAGACGGGCAAGGGTTCGGCGCGAACGACTGCCCGGTGTTGCCGCTCTTCCATTTCAAACAGACCGGCACCGCGACCAACCCGACGTACATCGAAGTCGGCCCTGACGGCGGTGCGCTCTCGGCCTCGGCGAAGGCCGCACTCGCGCAGGCCGAGGCAAACCATTGCCTCACGCCCGCGGGAGCGGCGACGAGCCTAGGCCAGGGCGCCGGTGGAGCGCCGAGCGCGGGCGGCGGATCGTCGGTTGGCGGAACGTCGAGCAGCGCGTCCCTCGGAAACTGAACCGAGGGGCGAGCACGACGCCGAGTCGTCGGAGCACGACGCGTCGATGTTCGGCGTGCTCCTCACCGTCGCGTACGACGGAACGCGCTTCGCGGGATACGCGCGCCAGCCTTCGACCCGCACGGTCGCCGGCGAGCTCGACGGCGCGATTCGCGCGCTCGACCCGAAGGCGTCACTCGTGCGTGGCGCGAGCCGCACCGACAGCGGCGTTCACGCTCATGGCCAGCGCGTCTCGTTCGACACCAGGCTCGACATTCCGCCGCGAGGTTGGGCACTCGCTCTCGCGCAGCACCTGAGCGACGAGATCAGCATCGTCGCGACGTCGCGCGTGCACGCCGGTTACGACCCGCGCGATCACGCGATGAGAAAGACGTACCGCTACTTCATCCTGCATTCCGAGGTGCGCGATCCCTTCTGGCACCATCGCGCGTGGCGAACGAGTGAGAGGTTAAACCACGATGCGATGGTGGCCGAGGCGCGAACACTCGTGGGCACTCACGACTTTCGCGCCTTCAGAAGTTCGACCGACTCACGCGTCGACACGGTGCGCACACTCGTTCGCGCCGAGTTTCTTTCTTACGCGGTGGACGATCGCGTGATCGTGCTCGAGATAACTGGCGATCGGTTTCTTCACAGAATGATGCGCATCATTGCGGGAACGCTCGTCGATGTTGGGCGAGGCCGTCTACTTCCCGGGGCTGTTGAACGCGGTATCCAAAGCGGCAATCGAACGAACCTGGGGATGACGGCCCCGCCTGACGGGCTCTATCTCTTACACATCGAACTCAATGATGAAGGTAGCGACAAGTGGCCAGACCACTTGTCCTCTCGTTGACTTAACTTCACTTTTGCGCGATAGCGTAGCGGGCGCAGGCACCGCTTCGACGAACGAGCGGCCGTGCGTGGTTGAACCAGACGTCGCCTCTGCGCCGCGTCCCACGCAAGCCTTAGGAGCTGACCACGATGGCCTTGACCAAGAGAATCACCGACCGAAGCAAGAAGATGGTCATGAATCCCACCGTCATGCGGTGGATCTCCGATGACCGCGTCATGAAGGCCGCAGAAGGCGTGCTCGACGTGCGCACGCGAATGCGCGCCGCGTGGAAGATGCTGCTCAACGGACACGACCTTCCGGTGATCGATCCGGCGCTCGACGACAGCATCGGAGAGTCGGCTCCAGTAAAGCTTCGCAACGGGACGAACGGACACAACGGCCATAACGGGCACAATGGCCATAACGGCCACAACGGCGAAGCACACAACGGCCATAGCAATGGTCACGCGTCGTCCGGCGACTCGACCGTCACCCACAACGGGAACGGCAATGGCCACGCGCACGCGAACGGCAATGGTCACGGCAACGGCTCCATCGCGCACGCCTTCGTCACCCCGGGCTCGGACAACGCGGTCCTCGATCAGGCGTTGAAGGAGCGCACGTCCCTCGCCAGCATCGGCGGGCGCGACGTGTTCGAGAAGTGCTACCAATTCTTGGCCGCCGACAACGCGCGCAAGATGGGGATGTACCCCTTCTTCCGCCCACTCGACTTCAACGACGGACCGGAAGCGGTCCTCGACGGTCGCCGCGTCGTCATGTTCGGCTCGAACAACTACCTCGGGCTCACCACGCACCCGAAGGTGCGTGAAGCCGCGAAGCGCGCAATCGATCAATTCGGTACGAGCATGACCGGCTCGCGACTCGTGAACGGCTCGATGAAGCTGCACAACGAGTTCGAAGAGAAGCTCGCGGCGTTCTTCGGCAAGGAATCGGCGCTGGTGTTCACCACCGGCTACCAGGTGAACATCGCGACCTGTTCGGCGCTGCTCTCCAACAAGCGCAGCGTCGCGGTCATCGACCGCAACGTGCACGCGTCGCTCTACGACGGCGTGCGACTCGGCCAAGCGTCGGGAGCGCGCCTGGTTCGCTACAAGCACTCGGACGCGGAATCACTCGACGCCGCCCTCACGAAGGTCGACGCCGGCGAAGGCGCACTGGTCATCACCGACGGCGTGTTCAGCGCCGAAGGCGAGATCGCACGGCTCGACGAGATCGTGCCGGTGGTGAAGAAGCACGGCGCGCGCCTCTTCGTCGACGACGCGCACGCGCTCGGCGTGATCGGCCCCGGCGGTCGCGGCACCGCGTATCACTTCGGGCTCGAGGACCAGGTCGATCTCATCAGCGGCACGTTCTCGAAGTCGATGGCCAGCATCGGCGGGTGGCTCGTCGGTGAGCGCAAGGTGCTCGACTACATCCAGCACTTCGCTCCGAGCTTCATGTTCGCGGCGAGCGCTGCGCCGCCCAACGTCGCAGCGGCGATGGCGGCCTTCGACGTCATGCGCGAAGAACCCTGGCGCCTCACGAAACTCGCCGAGAACTTCACGTACATGCGGACCGAGCTCGCGAAGATGGGCTTCGAGCTCGGGCGCACCGAAACCGCGGTGATCCCGATCTACATCCGGCAAGATCTCCGCACTCTGATGATGTGGAAAGAGCTCCTGGAAGAGCACGGCGTGTACACCAATCCGTTCATCTCGCCGGGAGTGCCGCCCAAGCACGCCATGCTCCGCACGAGCTACATGGCGAGTCACGAGCGCCATCACCTCGATCGCGGGCTCGAGGCGTTCTACAAAGCCGGCAAGAAGTTCGGCGTGATCTGAGTCGCCGAGCGATTGACGCCCCGTCGAGAGTACGGGTACCAATCGCGCCCATGACCGTCCAAGTGAAGGAGACGCCGATCGGCGGAAACCTGCGCGATTTTCTCGACGTCGTCGACTACGTCTATCGCGAAGATCCGGCCTACGTGCGGCCCCTGGACATGATGGTCAAGGAGCAGCTCAGCACGAAAAACCCCTTCTTCGAGCACGGTGAAGGCACGACGTTCACGGCATACCGGAATGGGTGGTGCGTCGGACGCTGTACGGCGCAAGTCGACCGCTTGCACCTCGATCGCTACAAGGACGACGTCGGCTTCTTCGGGTTCTTCGATACCATCGACGACCAGGAAGTGGCGACCGCGCTGATCCAGGCGGCGCGCGCGTGGCTGAAAGGTCGCGGGATGAAGAAGATCCGCGGCCCACTGTCGCTCTGCATCAACGAAGAGCTCGGCTGTCTCATCGAGGGCTTCGAGACGCCGCCGATGTTCATGATGCCGCACCATCGCCCGTATCAAGGCGGGCTCATCGCCCAATCGGGGCTCCCGAAGCTCAAGGACTTTTATGCCTGGCGCTACGAGGTCGGAAAGATCCCCGAACGCGCCGCCAAGGCAACGCGTGAAATCGAGCAGCTCCCCGAGGTGACGGCGCGCCACATCGACATGAAGAACCTCGAGCGCGACGTTCGCCTCGTGATGGAGGTGTTCAACGACGCCTGGAGCGACAACTGGGGCTTCGTGCCGCTCACCGAGAGCGAGCTTCGGAAGATGGCCAAGGACTTCAAGCTCATCATCGATCCGGCGATCACCTACATCGCGTACGTCGACGGGGAGCCCGCCGCCGTCGCGCTCGCGCTGCCGAACTTGAACGAGGTCATCCGCGATCTCGGCGGTAGCCTCTTCCCGACCGGCATCGCGAAGCTCGTCTATCGCTTGAAGGTCGAGGGCACCAAATCGGCGCGGCTCGTGATCCTCGGCATCAAGAAGAAGTACCGGCTCCAGCGCAAGTACGCGGGGCTCAGCATCTATCTCTATTCGAAGATGAACGACGCCGGCCGTGAGGCGGGGTATCGCTGGGGCGAATTGTCCTGGACGCTGGAGGACAATGGCCCGGTGAACGTGGGGATCAAGTTCATGGGTGGGAAGATCTACAAGAAGTATCGCGTCTACGAAGCGGCGCTCTAACGCGGCTGACGCGCCACGGGCCCCGAGGATCTGGCCGGCGCGAGCCTGTGGCTGTAGTGTGAGGCTCTCCCGGTCCGTGCTCGTCCCGGGCTCGGTCGGGACCGAGGGCCCATGAGAAGACAGGCGAGTTCGCTCATCGCGGCGGGTTTCTCTTCGCTATTGGCCGGCTTGGCGTGCTCGTCGGGCGATCCGACGGACCGAGCCGCAGCGCTCGCCCACGAGCCTGGGAGCGGCGCCCGAGTCGCGGCTTCGGACGGCGCGAGCGCCACGACGGCCGCCCGCGCGCTCCTCGCGCGCTACGGCGGCCCGAACGGCGTCTTTGCCGCGGACCTGGGTGCGGTCAGCGCAGGCGGGACGGCCGAGCCGAACGCGGCGTCGGCGGACCCGTCGAACCGGTCGACGGACGTCGCGACCGTCGAGCTTCCGGCTCGAGCCGACTTACCCGCGACGTTGCGCGACGTCGCGAGCGGCGTTTCGCTCCGCTTCGCCCTCGCAGGGAGCGGGCCAGTTCCGTCCACTCGAGTGGACACATGGACGATCTACCGTGCGGCGGGTCCGAGCGCGAGCCACGTCGTGCATCGAGCCATCGAGGGCGGCACCGAAGATCTCGTGCTCTTCGAGGCTCGCCCGGCGGCCGAGCACGTCGAGTACTCGCTCGACGTCGCGAACGTCGCGGGGCTCCGCCTCGTCTCGGGCGTGCTCGAATTCGTGGACGCCCACGGCGTGCCCCGGCTCAGGATGAGCGCGCCGTACGCCGTGGACGCGAACGGCGTGCGGCGCGACGCGACCGTCACCGTCGACGACTGTGCGGTCGATCGCGACCCCTCGGCGCCGTGGAATCGCGCGGTGGTCGCGCCGGGGCGAGCGTCGTGCACGGTGCGGCTCGACTTCTCCGACGCCGGCCGACCCATCGCGTATCCGCTGCTCGTCGACCCCACGTGGACCTCGACGTCGAACACGATGACGATGGCCCGCCGCGCGCACACCGCGACGTTGCTCGGTGACGGAACCGTCCTCGTCGCGGGCGGCGAGCACCCGACCGGTACCAACACGACGTACCTGAAAAACGTCGACCTGTTCGACCCCACGACGAACACGTTCGCCGCTACCGGCTCGATGACGGCAGCGCGCTCGCATCACGCGGCGGCGTCGCTCAGCGACGGAACCGTGCTCGTCGCGGGCGGGCTCAACACGACGGGCGCCCTCGCGTCGAGCGAGGTGTTCGATCCGAAAGCGGGGACGTGGAAGGCGCTCGGGCCGCTCAAGGCCGCGCGGGCCGACACTCAGGCGGTGCTCCTCGCCTCGGGTCAGGTGCTCGTCGCGGGCGGCGTGGACCCGGCGCAGCAAAACCCGATCTTGAACAGCGCCGAGCACTTCGACCCGACCTTGGGCACCTGGACGCTCACCACGACGATGCAATTTCGTCGGACGGGCCACCTTCTGACGACGTTGCCGACGGGACAGGCCGTGGCGATCGGCGGGCTCGAAGTGACGGCGACCGCGGACACGTCTTCGTCGGAGAGCTACGACGCGACGAAGAACGCCTGGACGCTCGGCCCGAGCATGACGGCCTCGCGGCACTACCTCGCGGGAGCGACCTTTCCGGACGGCGACATCCTCGTCGCCGGCGGCTTCGACGAGGCGACCGCGAAGAACCTCGCCAGCGCCGAGCTGCTCGCCAAAGGCGCGAGCGCCTGGGCAACGGCGGGGACGCTCGCGACGGCCAGGGCGCATCACACGCTCACGGCGCTCTCGGCGGATGCCGCCGTGGCGACGGGCGGCGTGACGTTGCAGAACGACGCGACGGTCACGACCTATTTGAAGAGCGCGGAGCTCTACGTCGCGGCGACGAAGAGCTGGGTCGCTCTGCCCGATTTGAAGACGGCGCGCGCGTACCACACCGCGACCGCGCTGAACGACGGACGATTGCTCCTCACCGGCGGCGACGGTCCGACGGGGACCGCGACCACCGCGGAGTTTTTGGCGCTCGACGCGCTCGGCGCGGCGTGCACGGCGGATGCGACGTGCGCGTCCGGACATTGCGCGGACGGCGTGTGCTGCAGCACCGATTGCACCACGAGCTGCAACGCCTGCACGAAGGCGGCGACCGGCGAAGCGGACGGAACGTGCGCACTCGTCCTCGCCGGGAAAGACCCCCGAAACGACTGCACGGACGACGGTTCGCCGAGCTGCGGCAATGACGGCTTCTGCGACGGCGCCGGCAAGTGCGAAAAATATGCGGCGAAGCCGTGCACGCCGAGCGCGTGCGCCGCCGACGCGGATTGCGCGAGTGGCGCGTGCGCCGACGGCATCTGTTGCGACGGAGCCTGCACCGACACGTGCAAGGCGTGCACCGCCGCGAAAAAGGGCTCGGGCACGGACGGCACCTGCGGCCCCGTCGCCAAGGGCACCGACCCCGACGCCGAGTGCCCGAAGGAAGGGACCGGAGTGTGCGCCGGAGACGCGCTCTGCGACGGCGCGGGCGCCTGTCAGGTGCCGGCGTTCGGGAAAGCTTGCGCGACGGCGACCTGTGCAGACGCCGTCACGCTCGCGGCGGCGGCAACCTGCGACGCTTCCGGCAAGTGCACGCCCGCGACGACGAGCTGCATCCCCTATCGGTGCAGCGCCGCAGCCTGCACGACGACGTGCAAAGCGGACGCGGACTGCGCACCGAACGCCCATTGCGCGGGCGGCGCCTGCTCGCTTCAGGGAAACGGCACCGCGTGCAAGACGGCCGCGCAGTGTACGTCGGGGTTTTGCACCGACGGCTTTTGCTGCGACGTCGCCTGCGACGGCCAGTGCGAGGCGTGCGACATCAAAGGGGTCGAATGTACCTGCACGGCGGCCACCGATCCGCCGCACGGAACGCGGGCGGCCTGCAACGGAACCGGCACCTGCGCGGGCACCTGCAACGGTTCGGATCGCACCCGATGCTCCTACCCGACGGAAAACGTGTCGTGCGGGCCGCCCGGATGTGAAAACGGAAGCAACGTCACGCAAGGATGTGACGGCATCGGGTCGTGCTCGCTCATCGTCGGGAAATCGTGCTCGCCGTACACCTGCGCCGGAGCGAGCGGCGATGCCGGCGACGCCGGCGCTGCCACGAGTTGCGCCACGACGTGCGCGGGCGACCAGGACTGCGCCGCCGGCTTCACGTGCAACGCGGACGGCGTTTGTTTTCCGGCGGGGGGAACGGTGTGCAAAGGCGATGGGGTCGTCGAGCGCGCCGACGGCGGCACGACGAGTTGCGGCGCCTATCCGTGCACGAACGGCGCCTGTGGCACGTCGTGCGCGACGTCCGCTGATTGCGCGAAGGGCGCGAGCTGTTCGCACGCGGCGTGCACCCTGCCGAAAAATGGAAGCAGCAGCGGGTGCGGTTGCCGTCTCGCGAGCTCGGGCGGCTCCGGGAGCCGTCCCAACCCCGGTGCGGGGATGGCCGGGCTAATCACGCTGCTCGGCCTCGCTTTACGCCGAGTCCGGAGACGAAACGGAGCTCCGGAGTGGTCCCTTGGTCCGAGGAGACATCGATCATGACGCTCAGCGCTTACGAAACCACGAATCACTTCGTCGCCCAGGGGCTCAGCGCACTCCGGCTCGAGCCGCAGTATCGAACCTTGCTGCTCACGCCGTCGCGAGAAGTGCGCGTGGAACTGAACATCACGAAGGACGACGGGACGCTCGCGAACTTCATCGGGTACCGCGTGCAGCACGACGACTCGCGCGGGCCGTTCAAGGGAGGCCTTCGCTACCACCCCTCGGTGGAAATCGACGAGGTGCGGTCGCTCGCGAGCTTGATGACCTGGAAGACCGCGGTCGTCGGGGTGCCGTTCGGCGGCGCGAAGGGCGGCATTCAGGTCGACCCCACCAAGCTCACGCCGCGCGAGCTCCAGCGGCTCACCCGCCGCTTCGTCGACGCCATCGGCAACGTGATCGGTCCGCATACCGACATTCCGGCGCCGGACGTGAACACGAACGCGCAGGTGATGAGCTGGATCTTCGACCAATACAGCCGTCGCTTCGGCTACAGCCCGGCGGTCGTCACCGGAAAACCGGTGGGGCTCCACGGTTCGCTCGGACGCGACGCGGCGACGGGCCGAGGTTGCCTCTTCGCGATTCGCGAAGTGCTTCGCCGGGACGGCAAGAGCCTCGCGAACACCCGCTTCGCGATTCAAGGATTCGGCAACGTCGGCGGCTTTCTCGCGAAGCTATTGTACGAGCAGGGCGCGCGGATCCTCGCGGTGAGCGACGCCTTCGGCGGCGCCTTCAACGGCGACGGCCTCGACGTGCCGCGGCTCGCCGCGCACGCGGCGGCGACGAACAGCGTCGTCGGGTTCGATGGCGCGAAACCGATCACCAATGACGAGCTTCTGGCCGTCGAGTGCGACGTGCTCGTGCCGGCCGCGCTCGGGCACGTGTTGACGGAAGCGACGGCCAAGACCGTTCGCGCGAAATACGTCCTCGAAGGGGCGAACGGGCCGTGCACCGTCGAGGGAGACGGCATCCTCGAGGAGCGCGGGATCGTTTGCGTGCCCGACATTCTCGCGAACGCGGGCGGCGTCACCGTCAGCTACTTCGAGTGGACCCAGAACGTGCAGCAGCTGTCGTGGTCGGAAGAAGACGTGAATCAGAAGCTCGAGCGGTACATGGTCGCCGCGCACGACGCCGTCGAAAAAACACGCCGCGAATTTTCGTGCTCGCTCCGCACGGCAGCGTTCATCCTCGCGATCGATCGCGTGAAAAAAGCGACGGACGCCCGCGGCCTCGACTGAAACCCGCCGCCTCCCGTGTGGCGTGCGACCAGTGGCCTTGACAGAGCCGCGATGCGGCGACGACGGTGCCACCAATCCTCACGCCGTTTGCGGAGTCGAGAACGCGGGCGGGCCTCCGGGCGGGGCGCGCGCTAAAACCGCGCGGGATTCGGGCGGAAGGCGCCGAGCGGACGCGGGGTGGGAACTTGGCGCGTGCCGGACATTCGAAAGCCGCGCGCTGGATCGTCGAGGAGCCGTCTGAGCTCGTCGTTGTCGCGACGGAGCTCTTGCATCTGCAGGGATACGCGCACCAGCGCGACGCCGAGGAACGCCAGCACGGCGTAAAGCGGTCCGCCGAGTGCCCAAGCGCCGAGCGCCGCTGCCCAATTGAACATCACACCGTTGAGATGGCTCACGGTATGAATTGAACGCCACTTCGCTCGATTCGGCCAACGAATCCGACGCGTTCGGAACGCAAGTGTGGGCGCGCGCGCACATCGACACACGCCGTCGCCGAACACCCCGCGCGACTGTCACACTGGTCGCAAACTCGATCACCCGTCGGCGACGACTCTGTTTCGACCGGCGCCCTTGGCGATGTAGAGACGCCGATCGGCGACGGCGATCAAGGTCTCGGCGTCGCGCTGCTCGATGCAGTCGACCGACGCGCATCCCATGCTGACCGTCGCTTCGATCACTTCGCCGCCGCTCTCGGTGGGCGCCTCGACGATGTATTGCCGGAGTCGCTCGGCGGCGCGCTCGGCGCCGCGCAGCGAGACGCCGCGCAAGAGCACGATGAATTCTTCGCCGCCGTAGCGGGCGAACACGTCTTCGACCCGAAGGTGCTTTCGCGTCGTGGCGGCGAGATTGCGGAGCACGTCGTCGCCGGCTTGATGGCCGTACGTGTCGTTGATCTTCTTGAACTGGTCCACGTCGTACATGACGATCGATGCCTGGGCGGCGTGACGGCTCGCGTAAGAAACCTCGCCGGAGAGCCGTTCGACGAAAAAGTGACGGTTGTAGGCGCCGGTGAGCCCGTCGCGAACGCTCGTCTCGTAGAGCTGACGGAGGATTTTCTCCTGGTTTTCGTCGGTGATCGAGAAGCGAAAGCAGACGCTGGGACCGAACTGCAGGACAGCCCCCTCGAAGAGCGTCCGCGCATCGACGCGCTGCCCATTGACGTAGGAGCCGTTGCTCGACCCCAGGTCTTCGACGACGTAAACCCCCTCGTAATAGTAGACGCGAGCGTGGACTCGGCTGAGCCCGTCGTCGTCCACGACGATGGTGTTGTCGGGGTGCCGGCCGATGCGCGCTTCCGGCCCGTCGAGCGACGTGACCTGACCGGCGTGCACCGAGTCCATCCGGACGAGGACGGCGCGCTTGCGGAGATTGGGCGGCCGGAGCGAGAACGCCTCGTTGACCAGCGTCTTCTGCTCTTGTCGGGGCGGCTGGTAGCTCGACCGGGACGACGGCTCGATCGAATCGAGATGCGGCCGTTCGCTCTTCACGTCATGAACATCGCAAAAGTTGGGGTCGCTGACTAGTACGGCTGGTGACGAAGTTCGCCGGGCGCTTGCCTTTTGTGACGCCGATCAACGGGACCGTCGAAGGCCGGTCGCTGCATGAAACCCGGCCGAACTCGGCGCGCCTCCGGAGCGAGCTCCGCTAATTGCCCCGAGAGTGCCGCAGATCCGGCGACTCCAAAAACGGTTACCCACCGCCTCAACATTTCGACCGTTCGCCCCACGTCGACGACGCGGGCGACGTGAATGTTGCGACCCGGAGGCGGAATCACGGCAATGCCCCCGTCGCGAGCGACCCCGACGCAGCCGGCACCTGCCGGAAGGACCGACGCCGCCACGGTCATCGCGTCACGATATCGCGCTGCGGCAACGCCCACGTCTTCCGGAATTCGTCCACGTGGGACCCGGAGCTCCGCCTCGGCCAAAGCCGCCGCGAGCGAAGTGGCGAAACGCTCGGTCTCGACCTCCGAACCGACGACCAGGACGGCGCGCGGACTGAGACAGCCGAACTGGTCGAACGGAACCACGTCGCTCGTCACGGCGCGCGCGAGGCGGTCGAGCTCGGCGCCGGGTACGTCCGGAGGGAGCTCGAGCACGCAAATCCCCATGCCGGTGCCGTGCGGCTCGAACCGCACGCCGTCGGGAAGGGCGCTCCGGACCGCTCCGAGCGCCTCGTCCGAGCCGTACGCAAACACGACGTCGCTCGGGCTCGCGTCGAGCTGGTCGACGATGCGAAACAACCCAGGCGCCGCGCGCGCGAGCAGGTGGGACATCGCCGGATCGCGTCGTGACGGCTTGACGAATACCGACACCGAGCTCGCGAGACCGAGGGCGATCGCGCGGTGCGCCGCGACGAAGACGCTCGCGCTGAGCACGACGTGAGCACGCGACGCGGGCGTCACCGACGAGGCGAGTCGTTCGAGGTCGTCCTCCGACGGGTGCGTTTCGAGGCACTCCGCGAGGGCGAGCTCCACTCCTTCTGGACTCAGGCCGGTCGAAGCGACGAGCAGCGGGCGCGCTTCACGCCCGAGTTCGTCGTTGGGGTCGGCGATGCGCCGAGCGGCTCGAACGAGCGCGCGGACTCGTTCCTTCGCGCGAGACCGTTCGGTCACGACGCGACCGGACCCGGCGAGAGCGCCATCTCTTCGATGGCCAGCGAACAGCCGCGGAGCGGCGCTCCCTGGCGGCGGCCCACGAGCTCGATGCCGTCGCCGCGACGACGCACGAGATCCTCGGTGAGGATCGCGAGTGGAAAATCGACGTTGCCGAGATCGACGAAACGAGCGATGCCGACGTCCCCGAGCGCGACGGGCGCGAGCGTCGCGGGATCGACCGGCGTGACCTCGAGCCAGGGCGGCGCGACGTAAACGTTGCGCGCACTGCGGAGGGCACCACCGGGAAGCGTGCCTTCGTAAAGCTGACTCGCGAGCTCGGTCATGCCGTATTCGCCGACGACGTGAGCTTCCGGCACGCCGAACGCGCGGGCGGTGGCCCGGGTGAGCTCCGACGGCTCGATCGTCCGCGTGCGTCCTTTGAGTCCGCCGGTGGACATGACGACGGTGCGCGTCGGGGCTTCCTCCCCGAGCGTCGCGCCGTCGAGCGCGTCGAGGAGAGCCACCAGCGCGAAGCCCGTCGCGAGGACGACGAACGGCTCGTTGCGTTCCGAGGCGATGCGCGCCGCGCGCCGGAGCCCCGCGAGGTGAACCCCGTCGTCGCCGAAGAGCCAGCGCTCGGGCGCGTTCACGTCGAAGACCCCTTCGCCGCCGAGCGCGCGGCCGTCGAACTCGTCCATGAAGGCGGCCATCATGAACCCGAGCGACGACGTCGGTGTCGCTCCCGGCGCCGGCGCGAGCGCGACGACGACGGCGGGGCCGTCCCACGCCGAAAACAACGCGCGACGTCCCATCGCGAGACAGAGCGCGCGATACGTCTCCGTGGTTCGCATGGCGTGGACGCCGGGCGCGCCGCTCGTGGTGCCGCTGGTCCGGAAGCGAACCACGTCGAGTTCCGGCGGATGCGCCGCGATACGCGCGAGACGAAACGCGTCGACGGGGACCGCCGGGATCATGTCCGGCGCGAGTGACGCCCTCGCCGAAGCTTCGATGAGCCGTCGTACCCCGGGGATGTAGCGCATCTGATGGCGCACGATGTCCGTCGCGATCGCGTCGAACGACTCCGGCGCGGCGATCCGGCGGTCCCACGCTCGCGCCAACGCCTGCACGCGAGCGTGCAGCGCGTCCGATTCACGGAGGAGATCCATGGCCTTCTGCGCGCGCAGTGTCGCCGTGTTCGGTCGCCCCGTGCTCGTTCGCTTCCATGACGCGGAGCACGTTCTCGCCGAGCACCTTTTTCACGTCGTCCGGGCTCCATCCGCGACGCACGAGCTCGTGCGTGACGTACGGAAATTGCGACACGTCGTCGAGTCCGGCGGGGCCGATGGGAATGCCGTCGAAGTCGCTGCCGAGACAGACGTGGTCGACGCCGGCCACCTTCGTGATGTGCTCGATGTGATCGATGACCACGCTGGCGGGGACCGGCGGCACTTTGCGTGCGAGCTCGCGAAATTGCGCCCAGAGCGCAAGTTGCGCCGCTTTGGTGTCGGCGCCGTGTTCCTTGATGACCTTGACGGGATCGAACCCCGCTTCCTTCTGCACGGCCTCGGACGCTTCGTGCCAGTGCGCGTCCAGAAACTCGGGGCCGAAGTTCACGCAGACCGCGCCGCCGTTCGCGGCGACCGCGCGCAGCATGTCGTCGGTCATGTTGCGTGGACGGTCCGCGAGCGCGCGCGACGACGAATGCGACGCGATGACCGGCAACCTGGACGCCTTCACCGCATCGAAGAACGTGGCGTCGGACACGTGCGAAATATCCACCATCATGCCGAGCGCGTTCATCTCCTTGACGACGCGTCGTCCGAACGGGGTGAGCCCCTTCGTCTTGCCGGCGTCTCCGGAGCTTCCACCGAGGCGGTTCGAATTCGACCACGTGAGCGTCATGTAACGCGCGCCACGTTGGAAAAACTCCTTCAGACGCCCGATGAGTTTGTCGTCGGTGCCTTCGCCGAGAGAATGTCCGCCCTCGACGCCGATGAGGAACACGGTTTTCCCCTGTGCAGCGCCGGCGCGCACCCCGGCGGCCGTGGTCGCCAGCACCGTCGTGTCGGTGTGATGCGACAGAAACGCGTCGATTGCGTCGAACTCGGCGATGGAATGCGTGTACGCAGCGTCCTTGGGAAACAGCTGCGGCGGCACCCAGACGGAGAGAAACTCCGCGTCGAGCCCGCCCTCGACCATCCGCGGCACGTCGGTTTGCCCCTCGGTCTGGCGCACACCGAGATCGGTGCCTTCGTTGACCAGCCGTTGCGTGACGTCGTCGTGCGTGTCGATGACGATCGCCGAACGGTGGAGCGCGTCGACCGGATCCACGGTGGGAGCGGCGCTCGAGACGGGTGCCGCGGGCGTGCTCGGCGGCGCTGCGGGCGCGGGAGCAGTGCTCGCGCTGAGCGACGGGGGCGGCTCGCCTCCCGACGGTATCGAGCACGCTTCGACGCCGTTGTTGCCGGCGCAGCCCGCGGCAAAGACAGCGACCATCGCCACCGCGATCGGCTTGACCATCCGGTTTTCGTAGCAAAGACCGGACGCCGCGACGATCTGAAACGCCCGCGCGCTTTAGGCAATCAACCCGAACGGATTGAGCGGTAACCTCGGAAGTACGCTCGGTTTCAGGGCGACGCACGCTCGCATGCAGACTCGCGTTTCCGACCCTGCCGAAGACAGGCGCCCGCGCTCGGGGCGTCGAATCGACGCCCTCGACGCGCTTCGTGGTCTCGTGATGGTGCTCATGGCCGTCGATCACAGCTCGGGCGAGTTCAACCGCGGCCGGCTCTTCTCCGACAGCGCGGCGTTCTACCACCCCCACGATCCGCTCCCCGCCGCACAGTTCATGACCCGGTGGATCACGCACCTCTGCGCGCCCACGTTCGTCTTTCTCGCGGGCACGTCGCTCTCGCTCAGCATCGCGCGGCGCGTCGCGTCCGGCGAGCGCGCGCTGTCCATCGACTGGCAGCTGTTTTCGCGCGGCGCGGTGATCGCCGGGTTCGAGCTCTGGGTGTCCTTCTTCTGGATGCCTCCGGGGCACTACCTGTTTCAGGTCCTGTATGCGATCGGCACGTGTTTCATCCTGATGGTTCCGCTCCGGCGGCTTCCGACCACGGCGATGGTCGCATTGGGCGCGTTCCTCGGCGTCTTCGGCGAGGCCCTGGTCGGCGCGGTCTACGTCCCTCCGCCCGGGACGACGCCGCTCCTCGGGGCACTGCTCCTCGTGCCGGGTGACCACGGCGCGTTGATCATCGGGTACCCGACTCTGTTCTGGCTCTCTCCGATGCTCCTCGGCTGGGGTTTCGGGCGCTACTTGCTCGCGAATCCGCCGCCCGGTGCGGTGATGCGTCGCCTCGTCGTCGGGGGCGCTCTGTCGCTCGCGCTGTTCGTCGCCGTTCGCGGCGAGGACGCCTACGGCAACATGCGCCTCCTCCGCGACGACGCGAGCGTCGTGCAATGGCTTCACGTGAGCAAATATCCGCCGAGCCTCACTTACATGACGCTCGAGCTCGGGTGCGCGTCGCTCGTCCTGGCCGCCTTCTATGCGCTCCCGGCGAACGCGTTCTCGCCGAAAAATCTCCTCGTCGTGCTCGGCAGGACGCCGATGTTCTTTTACCTACTCCACATCCCGCTGCTCGTCGGCGCCGCGCACGCGCTCGATCTGGAGCACCGCGCCGGGCTCGGCGCGACGTACCTTTTCGGCGCGCTCGTCGTCTGTTCGCTCTATCCGGCGTGCCTCTTCTACGGTCGCTACAAGGCACGCCATCCGAACGGCATCACTCGCTACGTCTGACGCCGCATGCCGACGCCGTCTTCGAAGTGGCTCGTGCCGTTCGTCGTGGGCGTCGCCTCATGCACGTACCTGTTCACGGCCTGCCCGTACGTGCTCGGCGGCGACAACGGCGAGTACGCGACGCTCTTTGCGACCGGCGGCGTCGCGCACCCGCCGGGCTTCCCGCTCTACGTGCTCCTCTTGCGCGCGCTTCGCTTCGTTCCCGCACGGTCACCGGCGCACGGCGCGGCGCTGGTCACCGCGGCGCTCGGTGGGGCCGCCGTGTTCGCTACGGCGCGCGCGTGCCGTGCATTCGGCGCGTCGAACGGAGCGAGCGCCGTGGCGACCGCCGTGTTCGCCTCGTCGGCGCTCTTCTGGAAGCTCGCGACGCACGCCGAGGTGTTCGCGCCGAGCGCGCTTGCGGCGGGGGCGATCCTCGCGCTCTCGGGTCCCTTTTGCCGTCTTCGCGGGGAGCGACGAGCCGCGGCGCTCGGGCTCGTCGCAGGGTTCGGGCTCAGTCTTCATCCGTCGCTCGTATTGTTTGCGCCGAGCGGGCTCTTCGCGTTCGCCGCGAGCGTCCGTGAATCGAAATCGCGGGCACTCGCCGTCCTGCTCGGCCTCGCCGCGCTCGTCGTCGGCCTTTCGCCGTACGTCGCCCTCCTCGAAACGGCGCGCCACGCCGATCCGCAAGTGTCGTGGGTGTGGGGCAACGTGCACGATCTGCCGACCTTGCTCTCGCACTTCCGTCGCGCCGACTACGGGACGCTCTCGCTGTCGCTCCGTGGAGGCAAACCGGCGCCCTGGGTTCACGTTCCGCGCTTCTTCGCGCACGCCGTCCGCGAGCTCCTCGGTCTTCCCCTCGTGGCGATCGCGGTCATCGCCGCGCTCATCGTGCCGCGCCTCCGCCGCACCCTCGACTCGGCGCGCCGCGCGCCCCTCGCCGTCCTTCTCGCGACTTTTATTTTTGTTGGACCGGCCTTTGTGGCGGCTTTCAATCGACCGCTCACCGACGTGGGGCCGGCCATCGTCGAGCGATTCTATTTGTTACCTCTGGTCCCCCTCACCGTGCTCGGCGCAGTCGGCCTGGATCTCCTCCTTCCGTCGCTCATCGACGGAGCGGCGGCACTCGCCTTCGTTCCGCTCACGCTCGGCGCCGGCTTCGCCTTGTCCGCCGTCGATCAACGCGAAGCATCTCGACCGAGCGTCGAGTTCTACGTCGAGAACGTGCTCGGCTCGCTTCCCGACGGCGCGGTCGTCTTCGGCTCGAGCGATCACCGGTTCGGCGGCTTTCTGTACGCGTCGCGCGCACTTTCGTTACGCCCCGACGTCGCGTTCGTCTCACCGCGGCTCCTCAATGCGCCGTGGTATCGCGCCCAGACGAGCCGTCGACTCGGCGTCGCGATCGACCCTCCGCGCGGCAATCCGCCGGACATGACGCCGCTCATCGCGACGCTCCTCCACGCGGGGCGACCCGTTGCGCTCGCCGGCGCGAACGGAACGCGACTCGCGCCGTCGTTCGTCACCTACCCGCTCGGCGCCGTGGTGCGCGTGCTGTCGCCGGGAACCGCGCTGCCCTCTCCGGCAGAGCTCGAGCCGATGAATCTCGACGTTTTTTCGCGGTTCCGCCTCGAACCCACGGCGCCCGCGTCCCCCGGCGACTGGCCGGCCCTCGTCGCCCTCGACTACGCCACGCCGTGGCTCACCCTCGCCGACGCATTCACGGCGCTCGGGGAGACCGGTCGCGCCGAGGTGTGTCGCGCCCGAGCGCACGAGTTCGCGCCGTGGCTTTGACCCTCACTCGCCGACTTCGCGGCACGCCTCGGCGACGATCGCGACGAAGCCCTCGAGGAGCGGTTTCGCGATGGTGAGCGGCGGCGTGAGCACGACGACTTCGCGGCGTCCGCCTCCGGTCGAGACGATGTAGCCGCGTCGTAAGAAATTTCGCTGAGCGCGGCTCGCCGCGCCGGGGCGCGCACCGAAGTCGATGCCGACCATGAACCCTGTCCCGCGGACGTCGGTGACGAGCGGAACGTCGCGGAGCGCGTCGCGTAACTGGCCGACGAAAGCGCCGCCGAGCTCGGCGCTCCGCTCGACGAGCCGTTCGCGCCGGATCACGTCGAGCGTCGCGATCGCCGCGGCGCACGCGAGCGGCGCGCCGGCGAACGTCGACGTATCGACGACCTCGTCGTCACGACGCCAGGACGCCATGACGCTCGCCGAACCGACGCAGGCGCTCGCCGGCAAGCCGCCGCCGAGCCCCTTGCCGAGACACACGACGTCCGGAACGACGCCGTCGTCGAACGACCGAAGCATCGCCCCCGAGCGGCCGAGGCCGGTCCAGATTTCGTCCGCGACGAACACCGCGCCGCGTTCTTTCGCGACCCTCGCGAGCGCCGCGAGAAACCCGGAGGGCGGCACGATCACGCCGCCGCGGCCGAGGATCGGCTCGACGAGCACCGCGCCGATCTCGCCCGCGCGGAGCGCAACGTCGGCGCGCTCGAGCACCTCGGCAGCGGAGGGCTCGTCGCGGGGGTAGTCGAGAAACGTCACGTGTGCGTTCAGTTGGTCGGAGAACGGAGCTCGGTATCCTTCGCGGAGGCCGCACGCCGCGAGCGGCGCATACGACAAGCCGTGATACGCGCCGTGAAACGCGAGCACGCCGGGCCGCCCGCTCGCGAGCGCCGCGGTCTTCAGCGCGGCGGTGACCGCGTCGGACCCGGATTGCCCGATGATCGCGCGCGCGCCGGGTTCCGGGTACAGCGCGACGAGGCGCTCGAGTAGCGCCACCTTCGCGTCGGAGGGAAACACGTCGCCCAGCGCTTGCAGGAGCCGCGCCGATTGCAGCTCGAGGACGCGCAGGATCGTCGGGTGCCCGTGCCCGATGAGCATCGCGCCGAACCCGGCGGCAAAATCGACGTAGCGGTTCCCATCGACGTCGGTGACGTTCGCGCCCTTCGCCGTCGCGTAGACGATCGAGTCGGGGGGCACGTCGCGCGCGACGCCTCCGCGCACGTCGGCCTGCCGAGCGCGCCCCATCGGCGCCGCGGCGCGCGTCCCGCGCACCAGCCACGTCAATGATTGCGGACCGGGCGGAAGCGTGACGATGTGCGGCGCGTCTTCGCCGGTCACGCGCACACGCGGTTTCTTCCCGACCGCTTCGCTTCGTAGAGCTTCTCGTCCGCGCGCTGGATGAGCTCGACGGCCGAGTCGTTGTCGTGCACGAGCGCGCACCCGATGCTGATCGTCACGGGGATCTTCTCGCCCTGGAAGACGAACGGATGATCCGCGACTTTCTCGCGGACCGTCTCGGCGAGGTTCTGCGCGCCGTCCATCGTCGTCTCCGGGAGCACGATGACGAACTCCTCGCCGCCGTAGCGCGCGAACACCTCGTCACGGCGGATCCGCGACTGCACCGTCTCGGCGAGCTCGCGCAGTACGTAGTCGCCGGCGAGATGGCCGTAGTGGTCGTTGATGCGCTTGAAGAAATCGATGTCGAACATCAGGAGCGAGAGCGGCCGATCGTGCCGCCTCGATCGGATGATCTCGCGCTCGAGCGATTCGAAGAGGTACCGCTTGTTGTGGATCTGCGTGAGGCCGTCCACGATCGTCATGCGGTAAATTTCTTCGTGGTACTTCGCCTCCGCATCGGCGCCGGACAGGTACTTGAGAATGGTCGGACCGACCTTCACTCGATCATTGGAACGAAGCGCCGCCTCGCGGACGATCTGCTTCTCGTTCACGTACGTGCCGTTCGTGGACCCGTCGTCGACGACGTGCCAATGAGTGCCGCGCCGCTCGAAGTGCGCGTGCTGCCGGGAAACCGAGTCCCCCTCGAGCACGATGGCGTTGTCGGCGCCGCGGCCCACTCGGATCCGCGGGCCGTCGAGGACGAATCGCTTACCGAGGAGGTTCGGCTCCTTCGTGTAAATGACTACGAGACAGTCGTTACCCGTCTCCGCAAGTTCATCCTCGACCTTCCCTTGGACGACTTGCGTGACTCGTGTCTTTTCGTCGAAATCACTCACAGCGTGTGGCCGAGTCTTTGAATTTCAAATTATAGCGGGACTGACGAGCGCGGGGTTCTCATGAACGATGAAAAGCAGAATGCCCGAACCAGCTCGGCCGAGGACGGTGACGAGCACCCCTGCACAGACCATAAGACCCTAGATTCCTTGGACTCCGGGCGTCAAGACGTGCGCTCGGTCCACACGCCTCCTGTGCACGTGTGCGTGTAGTCCGAAGTAGACAGAACGCCCTCACTACGACGATTCGCCCGGGGAAAGCGGGATGGGTAGACCGACCAGCCGCATGAGTCGAAGCGCGTTCCCACCCGAAACAGGCCCCGCGCGGAGCCGGTAGTCGAAGGTCATTTTCCCGTTCTCCACACTCTCGCGGAAGTGAAACTGCGCGATGTGGCTCATGAGGTAGTCAGGGAGCTGGTGCAGCCCGACGTCGTGGGTCGAGACGGCGCCGATCGCGCCCCGACGCACGAGTTCGGCGAGGATCCACCGCGCCCCGATTTGCCGCTCGTCGGAATTGGTTCCGTGAAGAATTTCGTCGAGCAGGAAGAAAACCGGCAATTTTCCCGTGGTCCCGTCGAGCACGTCCCTGAGTCGAGACACCTCGGCGTAGAAATGGCTCACGCCGCGACGAAGCGAGTCGCTGATTCGCATACTGGATCGGATTGCTACTGGGGATAACCGAAGCCGCTTCGCGGAGACCGGCGCGCCGGCGAGCGCGAGCGCGGCGGTCGCCCCCATCGCCCGGAGCAACGTGCTCTTCCCGGACATGTTCGAGCCGGTAATGAGGAGCGCGCGGCCCGGTTCTTCGAGCGCGACGACGTCGTTCGGGATGCGATGTCCGGGCGGAAGGAGCGGATGAACCAGCCCTTCCGCGTGATAGATCGCAGGGCCTTCGACGATTTCCGGCCACGCGAACTCGGGCTCGTCGTACGAAAATCCGGCGAAGGCCGACAATGCTTCGACCTCGCCGAGCGCTTGAAACCAGGCGCGCGCGTTGCGACCGGCAAGCCGCTGCCAGGCCTCGAGCCGGAGCACGCAATGGACGTCCCAGAGCGCGAAAGCGTTCGCGAAGGGATGAATCAGCCCGTTGTGCCGAAGATCGAACCACCCGACGACGCGCTCGAATTTCCGCATCGCGTCCGACGGACGAACCTTCCCGGCCAAAAAGGCGCCGCGCACCTTGCCGAGCAACGTCGAACCGAGGTCGGCGCCCTCGATCAGCGAGAACATCGGTCCGTAGCGGAGAAAAGCCCCGCGGGTCGACGACACCGCCGAAAACACCCGTTCGGCCTCCGCGTTGGTCGAAACCACGAGCGCGATCTGCACGAGCAGCGGCAAAACCCACGCGACGTTGGGGATCCCGCCGGCCCGCGCCGCCACGAAGAGCCCGATCGTCGCCAGCGGCAGGACGTGCGCCACGAGGACCAAGGCGCGACGCTTCGACAGCTGCGGCTCGCCTTCGGCCCACGACAGGAGCGGCTCCGGATCGGGTGCCTCGTGGCGAGGCGTCGGTTTCCGAGCTCGCGGAGCGTCGCCCACGCCGGGCGGCGGTTCGACCACTGCGATGGACAGCGCCTCGAGCCGCTGGCGCTCTTCGAGTTTCGGCGCGAGCGCCGACGCCGCCTCCTGCCTTTGGCGGATGGTCGCGGGGTCGGCGGGCGCCGACAAAAACGTCGCCAGGGCTTCCTGGCCGAACCGCGTGTGGCCGACGTTGATGCGCTGGTAGATCGAACCGGGCCCGAACACGTCGAGATCGGCGGTGTACGGGTGGCCCTCCGACGTGAACCGCGCCCCGTCGTCGGGGAGCTCCTGAAAGCGATCGGTACATCGCGCGAGCGCGTCCAGGTTCACGCGAGCGAACCGAAGCGCATCGTCTTCCGCGGCCACGACGCGGGCATGCAGGATCACCAGGGCGATGAACGCCGCGAGCGCGACGAGCGCGACGAGGCCGGCTCGAGGGTGGCCACCGGAGATCCAGAACCCGCCCGCGACGACCGCGGTGCCGAACGCGAGACCGCGTAGGTTGGAGACCCGGCGCGAGCGACCGCCGAGTTCGTCCGCGAGCTTTCCGTAAGTGCCGAGCCGCGCGCGATACGTCGCGGCCGCGGCCGACTCGGCCGGGGCTTCGCCGGGAGTCGGCGGAGCGGGTTGCAACTGGGAACTAGACAACGGGACGGGCTCCCCTTCGCGGGGCGCTCGGGCGTCACCGCTTTTTCTTGATGATCGACACGGTCGCCGTAGCGGCGACGATGGGGGCTTCTGGATAGCCGACGTAGCGACGGCCGACGACGTCCGCGATGCATTTGGCGGCCGCGTCGCTCACGCCGCGCTTCTTCTGGACCCCGATCCCTTCGACGCGCCCCTTGCCGCGCACGAGAAAACGCAGCTCGACCGAGCCGCGCTCGGCGCTGAGGCCACCGTTTTTCTCGACGCATTCCGCGTACCGGGCACGAGCCTTGTTCAGGTTTTTCGTCCCTTCCGGCAGCGCACCGACGTCGGCGGTGATTTTGCCCACCTCGGCGAGCACTTTCGTCACATCGGATGGCTCGGGAACGGGCTCGACGGGGTCGGGCGCGGGCACGGGCGTAGGCTCCGGGCGAAAGTCGTTGGGCACGACCGCTGCCAGCGGCACCGAGGACGGCTTCGTCGAGTCGCTCGCCGGAGCGGGTGCGGTTTCGCGAAGATGGGCCGATTCCGACTCGGTCAGGCAGCGCACCAGGTGGCCCGTGCCGTCGGCGAGGCGGCCCCAGGCGCACACCGAATCGACGGCGAGCGCGCGGTCCGGTTCGGCCGCGAGAAGCCCGGGCGCGACGAGCAACGCCGCGACGAGCATCGAGAAACCACGCGACGACGTCCGAAATGCGGCCCGAAGCTCGAGGCTGCGGCTCATCGTCTTCAACCAGGTCGGAAGCGAGCGTTTCATTTTCGTGACTCGCGACGATTGTATCCCCGCGCGCAAGAAATCTACTAAATCGCTGCCTCTAGCAGGTGCCCTTGACGACGAGAGCCACCCCGTCGCCGGACACCGCCGGCATCGTGCTCGCCTTTCTCGAAAGCGTGGGGCGGCGGTCCGAAGCCGAGCTCTACGTCCGTCTCTTCCAGGAGCTCCCCAAGGAGAGCTTCGCGATCATCGCCGTGGACGCGGCGGTCATTCGATATGCGACGGGGTCCTTGGTCGAACAGCTCAGGTTTCTGCGCGAGCTCGGCCTCTTCGCGCCGGTCGCCGTCGGACTCTTCGAACCGAACACCGCCGAAAAGGCCGCGCAGCGTCTCGCCAAGCGGTGCGCCGATCTCGGCGCGGTCGTCAAAAACTCCTCGGACCCCACGCTCGCCGACGAGATGCGGCGTGAGCTCAGCGAAGAAAATTTGCCCATCGTCGCGTTCGGGCCCTCGTCGGCGGCGGCGCCGCACGACGGCATCGATCGACTCGGCGACATCGTCGGCGTGCTCGGCACGCACAAGGTCGTCGTGCTCCGGCGTCGCGGCGGCCTGAAATGGAAGACGCCGGAGAAACGCCTCGTGCCCGGCGGCCTCGTGGACGTCGAGCTCGGCATCCCCGTCGTGAATCTTCGCACGGATCTCCCGGCGCTTCGCGAGCCCGGTGCGCTGTCGGTGGACGACGCGGAGCTCCTCGCCGACCTCGAGCGCATACTCGCTCGGCCCGATTGCTCGGGAAGAGTCGCCGCGGTCACGTCGCCGCTCAACCTGCTCCGCGAGCTCTTCACCGTGAAGGGCGCCGGCACGCTCGTGAAGCGCGGCAGCCCCATCGAGCGCTACGACGACTATCGGACGATCGACGTGTCTCGTCTGAAAGCGCTCTTCGAGTCGAGCTTCGGGAAAAAACTCGACGACGGGTTCTTCGTGCGCCCTCCCCTCGCCGTCTACGTCGAGGAAAATTATCGAAGCGCCGCCGTGCTCGAACCGGGGGACATCGCGCCGTACCTGACGAAGTTCGCCGTCGAACGCATCGCCCAAGGCGAAGGCATGGGTCGCGATCTCTGGGACGCCGTCGCAAGGTCCCATCGTTCGTTCTTCTGGCGAGCGCGCGTCGAAAACCCCATCGTGAGTTGGTACACCGAGCGGTCCGACGGCATGGCCAAAGTCGGCGAATGGGCCGTCTTCTGGCGCGGCATCGAACCGAAGAACGCGCCGCAAATCATCGAGGAAGCCCTGAGGCGACCCGACGACTTCGTCCCGGCTTGAGCTATCGTGACGCCCGCGCCATGGCCCTCATCTTCGGCTTCCTCGTGTTCATCGCCTTCATCGGCGGGCTGCTTTATTTCCTCGTCGTCTATCGCGAAGTCCCCGGCGCGATGGAAATGCGCCTCGGCGTGCTCGAACCGCTCCCCGACGACATCGGCCAGTGGAAAACCGACGAGGACTCCGCCGAGGGCAAAGCCGCCGTTCAACAAGGCCTCAAGCGCGAAGTCCGCGTGTTTCACGACCTCCAAGGCGGCGGCCTCCTCGGTGGCGGCAAACTCATTCACCAAGTCCGCTACCGCAACCGCGCCACCAACGAAATCACGCGCGTCGAACCCGACGTCATCGTCCCCAGGAAGCGCGTCCACAAAGAGTGAGAAGGGCTGCCCCATTGCAGCTCGCTTGCACAAGGGTCTTACACGCCGCGAGGTGCCATTGCGGCCCCCGGAGTTGGCCGTCCTATCGCCGCCCGTCAAAGCGCGACGAGTGAAATCTGGCGATACGAAGCGGAAAGGCGGCTGAGATCGTCGAGGTCTGCGGTTGCGATCACGGCCGATTCGAACTCGAGGGCCGTCGCCACGACGAATGCGTCGACCGCATTGGCCGAGCTCATTCGAGCCTTCTCGAGGAGCGCGCCGGCGCGTTGACCCGTCTCCCCGTAAGCGATGCGCGCGATGGCTCGCGCTCGCAAGGAATATGAGCCGCGTTCGGCGGGACGTGCGAGCGCGTTCACGGCCTCGGAATCGAGGATCAGCGCTTCGGCCACTCGCGTCTCACGCGCTTCATTTCAGGCTCGGGAACCGGCCCGAGCGCTCGATCCAGCTCGTCCAAGAACTCTCCCAGCGCCTCCCGTTCGAGTTCCCGAGCCACCGCCTGCGCGACGAACGCCGAGAGACCTCGCCGGCCAGCGCGCTTACGCGCCGCGGACGCGAGCTTGTGGGGCATGCTGATCGAGAGCTTCTCCGCCGGCTGAGACACCCGAGAATGCTACTCGGGTAATACCAGGACACAGGCGGCTCCGCGTCAGTCGGGGGCGAAGCCGCGGCGAAGGGTGTTTTCGGTGACGGTGCGGGCGACGACGAATTGGAGGAGATAGTCGCGGCCGCCGGCTTTCATGCCGGTGCCGGAGTGACGATGGCCGCCGAAGGGTTGGCGCGCGACGAGCGCGCCGGTGATTTTCCGGTTGATGTACAGGTTGCCGACGTCGAGTTCGCGCCGCGCTCGCTCGATGTGCGCGGGGCTTCGTGAGTAGAGGCCGCCGGTGAGCGCGTACGACGTGCCGTTGGCGAGCGCGAAGGCTTCGTCGATGTTCGCGGCGCGCATCACGGCGAGGACCGGGCCGAAGACCTCTTCTTCGGCGAGCGGCGACGACGGGGGGACGTCGGCGACGATGACCGGCGCGGCAAAGGTGCCGCGGGCGGTGGTGGGGCCGAGCGCGCCGCGAAAAACTACTTTGCCGTCACGCGCGCCGATTTCGGCGTAGCGATTCACGCGATCGACCGATTCGCGATCGATGAGCGGACCCACCGACGCGGCGGGATCGTGCGCCGGGCCGGTGACCCACGCCTTGGCGGACTCGGCGAGGCGAGCAACGAAGGCGTCGTAGATGCGCGAGAGCACGATGACGCGACTGCAGGCCGAACATTTCTGTCCGGCGTAGCCGAACGCCGAGCCGAGAACGGCGGGGATCGCCTCGTCGAGATCGGCGTCGTCGTCGACGATGATCGCATTTTTCCCGCCCATTTCGAGCACGACGCGCTTGATGCCCGCAGGCCCCGTCGACGTCTCGGCGGCGCGGCGAGCGATGAGGTGTCCGACCGCGCGCGAACCGGTGAACGCGATCGTCGCGGTGTCCGGATGCTCGACGAGGCGCGCGCCGACGTCTTCGCCGAGGCCGGGCAAGAAGTGCAGCGCGCCCGCAGGGACGCCCGCTTCGCGGAGCAGACGGAACACGTGATAGCCGCACGCCGGCGTTTGCTCGGCCGGCTTCATGAGCACCGGATTTCCGGTGACGAGCGCGGCGGTCGTCATGCCGGCGAGGATCGCGAACGGGAAATTCCACGGACTGATGACCACGGTCGGGCCGCGCGGTGCGTGCAGGGTGACGTTGGCTTCACCGGGTCCGTCGAGCCGCTCGGGCGCGAAGAGATCGCGAGCGGCGCGCGCGTAGTACCGGCAAAAGTCCATCGCTTCGGCGACGTCGGCGTCGGCGTCGCGCCACGGCTTTCCCGCTTCGAGACACGCCCACGCGGCGAGCTCGCGGCGTCGCGCACCGAAGAGCTCCGCGGCGCGCTCGAGAACCCGAGCGCGCTCTTCGACGGGCGTCCCGCGCCATTCGGCGAAACCGGCGCGCGCGGCCTGGACGGCGAGATCCGCGTCCGCGGCACGGGCCGACGCGCTCGCCGCGACGGTGCGCGACGTATCGGACGGCGACACGCTTTGGATGCGCTCCGGCGTTTCGACGTCGCGGCCGGCGATCACCGCCGGACAATGAATGCCGGAATCGCGAAGGACGCTGTCGTAAGCGGCCCGATACGCATCGCGCACGCCCGCTTTCGAGAAATCTTCGAGCGGCTCGTTCTCGAATCCGTCGAGCGACGGCGCGACGTTCTGTTGCGACTTCATGGCGTTCTCCCTGGGGATCGGGGCCTTTTCCGGCGCGCGCGGTGGACTGAGTAGCTCGCCCCGCGCGTCGCCTTCGACGACTTCGCGGCGCACGAACGAGTCGTTCGACGTGTTTTCGAGCAGGCGGCGCACGAGGTACGCCATGCCGGGAATCAGCTCGCCGAACGGCGCGTAGACGCGCACCCTTTGTCCGAGCCCGACGAGCGCCTCTTTCAGCGGGTCGGCCATCCCGTAGAGCGCCTGGAACTCGACGAACCGCTCGGGCAAACCGCGTTCGCGCGCGAGGGCAAGGGCGTGCGCGAGGCTCCGGACGTTGTGACTCGCGAAAGCGGGACGGAGCGCGTCGGAGTGGTCGAGGAGCAGCGCCGACGAGCGTTCGTAGCAAGCGTCGGTTTGCCACTTCTCTTGCCAGACCGGAACCGGCCAGCCGCGTTGTCGCGCGAGGACGGTCTCGGAATCCCAGTACGCGCCTTTCACGAGGCGCACCCACACCGGCGCGCCGCGGCGCCGCGCCCACTCCGCGAGGCGCGCGATGTCGCGCTCGGTGTCCCGGAGATACGCCTGAAGCACGATCCCGACGTTCCGCGTCTTTCGATAACGCGCACTCCCCAGCACTTCTTCGAAGAGAGCGAGCGTCAGATCCTTCTTCTCGTACTGCTCCATGTCGACGTGAACGAACGCGCCGGCTTCGGCGGCGGCGTCGAGGATCGCGGCGAAGCGCGGCACGACGTCGCGAGCGACGCCGTCGGGGTCGATCGGATCGAGAAGCGGCGTCAGCGCGCTGAGCTTCACCGAGACGTTCACGCGCGGCAGCGGCGAATCGTCGTGATCGCGATCGATGAGCGGGTCCAGGGAGAGCCGCGACACGACGGGCGCCGTCTCGCGGAGGAGCGAGAGGTACTGATCGCGATACAGATCCGCTTCGCGTCCGGTGAGGACGGCTTCGCCGAGTGCGTCGAGGGTCACCGCGAGCCGGCGGCCGCGGAGCGCACCGATCGCCCCGATCAGCTCGCGCGCGTTCGTTCCCGCGATGAAGCGCCGCGCCATTCGCAGCACGTTCCGTCGCGCCGCCCGCGCGACGATCTTGCCGACGTTGCCGCTCGGCGACGCGACGTCGATACTGAATCGAATCGGCGCAGGCAAATCGTCGCGCGCGCCGCCGAGATACTCGAGCAAGTGCGCCGTGACGTCGCTCGGCGGCAAGACCGGGAGCACGTCGATGAAGCGAAACAGCTCCGCCTTCAGGTGCGGGTGCCGCATGCAGAAATCGAGGAGCAACTCGTCGAAGAACGCCGCGTCGGGCACCCACGGGTCCGTGCCCCGCGCTCGATCGATCAGCGCACGAGCAATCTCTCCCGTGGCGTGCTCGGTGCGAGTCTCGCGGGACACGCGTTCATTCTAGCGCGGCGTTGAGAGCGCCGCTCGCAGCGACAAAGGGTGCGGGTTCAGCCCCCGGGTTGGTCGTGAGCGTGCGCGCTCGACGAGCCGCACGCCTCTGCTTGCCATTCCGATGCCGATGTCGCATTGCGAAAACGGAGCCACACGTGCTCGACCTGACCGGTGTCGAGCTCGTAGTCGACTCGGAGCGCGTCCACGCAGGGGAGCTTCGCGTCCGCCGGCGTGTTCAGGACCAGCCACCGCTTGGCGAACAGACCCGGTGGGATCGAAAACGGAACGGCCAGCAGGTGAGTGTCGGGAAATGGCGGTGGTTGTTCCGCGCCCGCGGTGACGCCGTTCGCGTGTTCCGCGAGGAGGCCGGCGAGCGCTCCCGCGGTGGCGAGACCGCCGACGGCAGTCAGCGCCGTGGATTGCCCGCCGCCGAGGTGATGCCCTGCTGCCGCGCCGACGGCACCCACCGCCGCGACGACGCTTAGTGCGGTGGTTTCATTCGCGTCGTGGATCTCCGCGCGCTCGACCGACGCCCGCTCGACGCTCGACAGCTCTTCTCCCCAAGGGAGGAGAACATTTTGATCCTTCAGGGCGTCGCCGAAACCGATGCCCACCTTGCGAACGTGGATCCACCGCGGCGACGTGTTCTCGAAGGTGAACGCGAGCACGCCGAAATACGGGCTCGATAGTCGACCGATCTCGGTGCCGCTGACCCGGACACCGAGCGGGGTGACCGGCGACTTCGCGAGGTGACCACGAGCGTCCATGGGGCTCGCGTAGGCGCCGCTCTCCACCGTCGCGCAGCCCTCCGACAACAATGCGAGCCAACCGCTCGCGACGACGATGCACGCGCGCTTCCGCGGCGACCAAGCGCCGCCGATCTCGTTCCCCATGTGTTCCTCCGTTGGTCTTTGCCCCTGGCCCATCCGGAGAACCCGCGGAGTCGGCGATTGTTCCCGGCGATCGCCGGATGAAGAAATCTTCGCGCGCGCTCAGCGGCCGAGCGCTTCGGCGCGGTTCACGATGCGAGGCGTGAGGAAAATGACGAGCTCGCCGCGGGTGTCGCTCGAGCGGCGGTGCTGAAAGAGGAGGCCGAGGAGCGGGATGTCGCCGAAGAACGGGACCTGGTCGAGGTTTCGACCGGTGTTGCGCGTGTAGATGCCGCCAATGACCGCCGTGTGTCCGTCCATGACGAGGAGCTCGGTCTCGGCTTCGCGCTTCAAGATGGTCGGCGCGCCGTTCGCGGCGGTCTGGTTGAAGTCCGGCTCGTCGCGGTTGACCTTGACGTGCATCGAGACGCTTCCGTCGGCGGTGACGTGCGGCTTCACGAGAAGTTGCAGCTTCGCTTCCTGGAAGGTGGTCTGAACGCCTTGCGCGCTCACCTGCGAGAACGGAATCAACGTGCCCTGCGCGATGCGGGCTTCGTGGTTGTCGAGCGTGAGCACGCGCGGGCTCGACAGGATGCGCACCATGCCGTTCGACTCGGCGGCGGAGAGCCGAAGGTTGATGTTGAAATTGTTGTCGACGGAGCCGAACGTGAGACCGATGGCGCCACCGCTTCCGGCGCCGACCGCGGCGGGAAGGTTCACGGCGAAGTTCGGGTTTTGCACCGTCTGATTGAACGGCGAAAGCCCGGACGTCGGCGCGGTGCCCGTCGATGCACCGCCCGCGATGCCGATGCTGTTCGGGAAGGCGATGCCCGTCGGGTTGCCGGTTGCGGCGGAAAATGTCGCGTCGCCACCCCACTGGATACCGGATTCGTTCAAGTAGCGGCTCGTAGCTTCCACGATGCGCGCCTCGACGAGCACTTGCGGCGTCTGCGTGTCGAGCGACCGCGTCAGCTCTTCGACCTGGTCGAGCGTGCCGGCGACGTCGCGAACGATGAGCACGTTGGTGCGCGCGTCGACGGCGATCGAGCCGCGGTTCGACAGGAGCTCGCGGGCGCGAGCTTGAATGTCGTTGGCCTGTGCATAACTTACCGGAATGAGTCGTGTTTCCAGCGGTGCGAGCTGGAGCTCCTGACGCCGCCGCGCGATGGCCATTTCGCGCTCTTTCTCGAGCTGAGCGAGCGGCGCGACGCGGATGATGTTGCCGCGCTGAACCATGCCGAGGTTCTTCGACTGGAGCACGACGTCGAGCGCTTGATCCCAGGGGATGTTGCGCATGCGCACCGTGACGGTCCCCTGAACGTCGTCGGCGGTGACGATGTTCACCCGGCCCACGTCCGCGAGGAGCCGGAGCACGTTGTGGATGTCGGCGTCCTTGAGATCCAGATCGATCCGGCGCCCGTCGAATTTCGCGGCGGGCCCGTCGGCGGCTTGGCCGGCGATCGCGGGGGTGAACGCGGCGGCGCCTTCGGAGGCCGTCGCGTGCTCGACCGGCGTCGACGAGGGCGCGTGCTTCGCGCCGCGGAACGCCGTCGTGACCGGCGGAATGTCGCGAATGACGTCGTCGACGTGCAGCGTGCGCGCGCGACGAGCCGCCCCGCCGTCGAGCCCGACGCCGGTCACCGAAGCCGGAAGCGAGCCGGGCTTCGAGAACGACCAGACGAGCGCGTCGCCGCGACGCGACACGTGCGATTCGAGCGCTGCGTCGCCGTCGACGTCGAGTGTGACCGCGTGGGTGGTCGGATCGTGGAACGCCGACACCGTCGAGATACGGCCGCCGAACGCCGCGACGTCGAGGCTGCGCTCGAGCCCGGTCGGGAGCTCGGCGTCGTCGAGAACGAGGCGGGGCTTGGCCGAGTCTCCGGTCTTTTCGGTGTACTTCGCGGCGTGCGTGAGCACGACGACCACGTCGTCTTCGTCTTCGTGGTGCTCGAAGCGCACGTCGGTAATGCGGGGCGCGTCGGTGGCGCGCGCGGCCGTGCCCTGTTTCGCGAGCGCGTCGTCGACGCCGGGCGCCCCCGGCCGTACGCGAATGACGAGCTCCGCCCCTTCGAGGACGATGGAGTACTTCGAGTCTTCGAGCAGGGTCACGAGCACACGCGTCGTCTCGGACGTCCCGGTGTGGAACGCTTGCGTCATGACGCCGCCGACGGCACCGACGTGCTCGGTGAGCGCCGCCGGAGCGCCCATCACGTCGGCTCCCGCGATGTCGACGACGAGCCGACGGTTGCCCTTGTCGAGCCGCGCCGTGTAGACCGGCGGCGCGGTGAAACTGACGCGAACCTCGGCGGCCCGCGCTTCGGCGAGCGGTCGGACTTCGACGTGAGTCGCGTGATCCAGGGTCGGGCGCGCTTCGGCGACGTGGTCCAGGGTGGCACCCCGGGAGGGGGTCGCCCCGACGAACAGCGCGGCACCGACGAGCCACGCGGAAGGGCGCGCCGGGACGGACGGACGGCTCGGGGCTCGGCAGGCCAAGCTGGGTGGGACGATCTCCCCCCGAGCGGCAGCGTGGGCCGAAGCGAGCGACGATGGGTAGCCCCTGTTGGGGGCTAAGACGAAGTTTCGGCCACGACCGCGCATAGGCATGCTTGATTCCCGATTCAGGAGCCTAACGTGCGCCGATCCAACCGAACAAATTCCGCGCTAATTCGTCGGGCGCTTCCTTAACCGATGAGTGTGAGACCCAAGACGGAGCAGGCAGGATCGTCGGGAGTGGAGGGCGCCGCGGGCCTCCCCGCCGAGAGCGCGGAATCGGGCGAAAAAACGGGCTGGAAGTGGCTTCGGCCCCGGCGTCGTTGGTGGGTGATTTTCGGGCTCACGCTCGCCGCGCTCGGCCTCGGACGGCTTCGCGCCGTCGTGGGCACCCTCCCTTACAGCCAACACGTCGATGAAGGATTTCTAACGCATCAAGCGGTTTCCATACTGCGGAGCGGCGACGCCAATCCGCACTTCTTTCGCTACCCGTCGCTGCCGATCTACCTGACGACGTTGACGATGAAGGTGGGCGGCTTGGTGTCGGGCGCGCCGCCGCCGAGCGCCTGGACCGTCCCGCTACGAGGCTCCGCCTACGTCCCCGAGTTCGCTTACGACGCTTCGCGGCTCCTCTTCGCTCTGACGTCGATCATCGCGCTCGCCTTCATCGGCGTGATCGCGAGGAGCGTGTATCGAAGCAATCTGGCGATGGTTCTGGCTCCGCT
Source organism: uncultured Polyangiaceae bacterium (assembly GCA_964506835.1). Lineage (GTDB taxonomy): Bacteria > Myxococcota_A > Polyangia > Polyangiales > Polyangiaceae > DASZVB01. Next base: position 42,328 of record CAZDNG010000010.1, on the reverse strand, counting down.
CATCGTCTCGCGAAGCCACGTGTTCGAGCATTCCACCGCCGACTACCTGAGCGTCGACGTCATCACGCTCTTCTTCGTGACCGCGGCGCTCGCCACGGCGTTCGCGGCGTGGGAGCGTGACTCGTACCTCGTGACGAGCGTCGTTCCGGGGGCGCTTTCCGGGATGGCCGCGGCGAGCAAATACAACAGCGCGCTCGTGCTGCTCCCGCTCGGCCTCCACATCGTCTTGACCGGCACATGGACCGGCAAAGGGCTCCGTGCCCAGGTCGGTAGGCTGGCGGTCCTGAGCGTCGCTGCTGCGGCGGCGTTCCTCGCGTGCGTGCCCTACAGCGTGCTCGATCGCGGTCAATTCGTGGCCGACGTCACCTGGGAGATCCATCACTACAAGACGGGCCATCCCGGCCACGACGGGCCGGCAGGCATTCCGCAATTTCTCTTCTATCTGCGAAGCCTCGCCGACGACTGCGGCCCCACCACCCTGGCGTTCGCCGCCGCCGGATTGCTGTTCGGTCTCGTCATCGCTCCCCGACGCGCGGCGACGCTCGCGAGCTTTCCGCTCGCCATGCTCGTCCACATGAGCACGAACCGCGTGCACTTTCTCCGCACCGTGCTGCCGGTGTTCGCGCTCGTTCCGGTGTTCGTCGCCGGAGGCCTGATCGGGCTCGTGCGGATCGCGACGCCGGCATTCTGGATGCGTCGAAGGCCGACGTGGTCTACCGCGCTGAACCGACTGCCCGCGCCGTTTCGGACGCCGTGGTGGCCGAGCCTGGTCGCGGTAGCCGTGGTGGCGCTGTACGCCGCATTCACCGATCGCGGCGCCTTGTTGGACCTCGACCTCGCTCCGGACACGCGCAACGTCGTCGTACGATTTCTTCGGGCGCGCGCGGGCCACGCACGCATCTTCGTTCCGCCGGAAATTGGCTTCTCGAGCGAGCGTCTCTCGGGCTTCCGCGCGACGATGACCGCGCCCGGGCTCGCCGACCTCCAGAGGCGGATCGAGCACGCCGAGGGGTCGGAATGCTTCGTCGTGCGGCCGGTCTACGGCATCGGTCGTTCACGAATCGCCAGGCGAAACGTGGATCGAATCGAGGCCGAGTTGCGTTCACGGGCCGCCGTCGACGAGCTGCCGGTCGCGGGAGCGAACGTGGCGATGCCCGACGCCGCGGCGCGGCTGGTCTTGCCCGATCTGAATCCGGGGCTCGAGGTCTATCGGCTCCCGAAATGCGGACCCGCTCCGACCCCGAAGACGGGCTCGTAGCGGGCGTTCGAGCTTCGATGGACTAGTTCTGGTCGTTCGAGTCGGCGACCTGCTCGGGGCGAAGCGCGACGATGCGCGTGGCGCTCGGGACGTCGGGGTTGTTCGGGTCGTCGCGCACGAAGACGATGTCCGTGTCACGGATGCGCTCGACTCGCCAATTGATCTCGTAGTCGGCACCGCTCGTGCCGCCCTGGACGGTCTCGGCGCGCCCGACGAATTGGCCGCGGATGATGATGTGTCCCTTGCCGGTCGGATCGACCAGGAGGGCGCGCTCCGGTTGAATGCGCGTCACGATACCGACCAGCTTGAGCTCATCGAGGGAGTACTGATCGAGGACCACTTCACGTTGCGATTTCACGCGCGTGCGCGCTTCCTCGGCGAACGCCGAGGCGAACGAGCGGAACGGATCTCGGCTCCGCTCACTCTCGCTGAAGTCGGTCTCCTGAAATTGCACGACCGGCGGCGCCTCGGCCGGCTTGGCCTTGAGGTCCGCTTGCGGGCCGCGGGCCGCGGGCGCGCCGGCGGCGGGCGCCGACGATTGCGGCGCCGGTTTCGAAACCGGATCGGTGCAGCCGAACGACGCGGAAAGCGCGACGGGCGCGGCGAGAAAGAGGAGCGGAATGCGCAACCTAGCCATGGCTCATTGCACCTTCCGGACCGGACGCTTCGATTCGTCGATGGAGTGGAACGCGGTCGCCAGTGCGCTGACCTTCAGCGTCACTTCGTCGCCCTTCTGGATCGGCTCCGTCAGGGAGATGTCTTCCATGTTGATGATGCGATCGAGCTGACCGACGTTGTAGAAGAACTTCGCGACCTGGTGGAATCGCCCGGTGAGCTCGACGCGCATCGGCACCCGCGCGTAAAACAGATCCGGAGATTCGTCTTGCGGCGTCCAGGCCGTCAAGCTCACCCCGGCCACGTTGGCCACCGCCTGCACCGCGCTCAAAAACGCCGGATACTCGGTGGTCGCGGGGAGAATCTTGTTGAGCTCGCGCTGACGTTGCTGCCGGTCGGCGAGCTCGGCGAGATCCATCTGGTAGGCGTGCTGCGCCTTCTGCGCGTCGGCGAGATCGCCGGTGAGCTGACGACCGCGCCCTTGCTCGGCGCTGATGCTCGTAGCCAGATCGCCGTAGAACACGACGAAGTAAACCACCGCGACCAGGACGACCAGGATGAGACCGATGCCGATCTTGGTCGGCAGGTTGAGCCGCGGCAGGGCGGGCGCGCGTGCCATTTAGTACTTCGCCTTTGCTTCGAGCTGGAAGTGGACCATGTCCATCCCGGTGTCCGCCGAGTGCATCTTCGAAGCCGGCAAGAGCTTCACGTCCCCGAAGTAGCTCGAGAGCGACATGCGCCGCGCGAGCTCGCTGACGTCTTCGCCGTCGCGGGCGAGACCTTCGAGCTTCACCAGGCGCTGCGACTCGACGTACTTCGTGAGCCAGAGGCGGCGCGCGTCCCAGGTCGGGTTGTAGACGGCGAGCGGATTTTCACGGCGCAGTTGGTTCAGTCGATCGGGATCCACGGTCGGTCCGCGCCCCGGAGTGACGATCCGCGCGAGCTCGAGGAGCACCGCCGTCGGCCCGGTACGCGCGCTCTGAAGCTTCGAGATCGCGTCTTCGCGGGCCCTCAAGTGCTCGAGCTGCGATTTGACGTCCGCGTGATTTTTGATGGAGTTCTTCGACTGGTCGATCTGCGCTTCGACCTCGGCGTTCTTCCGGCGCTCGACGACGAGCTCCTCTTTCTTGCTGCCGTGATAGAAGAAAAAGACGACCGCTTCGAGAGCGACGATGAGCACGATGATGACGGCCCAGAGCTGACCGCCCTCCGACTGCTGTGCGCGGCGCTTCTGGGGAAGCAGGTTGATGCGAATCACGAGCGCGCCTCTTTCTGCTTCCGGAGGCCGAGCCCGAGCGCCACGGAGAGCTGCGCGGCCCGCGCCTGCAGCAATGCTCGATCGACTTCTTTGCCCTCGACGACGAGGCGTTCGGTGGGAGCCCAGGTGTCTACCGATACTCGCGAGCGGCGTTCGATCGCTTGCCCGAGCGACGGCAGGTTCGCCGAGCCGCCCGTGAGATAAATGCGGCTGATTTCGCCCTCACCCGTCGTCGCGAGGAAGAAGTCGAGGCTCCGCTGGATCTCGCCGGCGATGGAGTCGGTCACCGATTCGATCACTCGAGCGACCGGTTCGGGGACGATCCCGGGGGCGCCGCCCTCGGCGGGACCGCCGCATTTGTAGGCTTCGGCCTGATCGAACGGCACGCCGAGCTGCTTCTGGATTTCCTCGGTTATGATGTTGCCGCCGTTGGCGATCTCGCGAGTGAACGCGCTCACTCCGTTCGAGATGATGTTCAAGGACGCCATGCTCGCACCGACGTTGATGAGCGCGACGGTCTGGTCCGGCGGGAGCCCGCGGGACATCTCGAACAGGTTCTGGACCGTGAAGGCGTCGATGTCGCAGACCACCGGTTTGAGCTTGGCGTCGCGAGCGAGCTGCGCGAAATCGTTGATTTGATCTCGCTTCGCGGCGACGAGCAACAGATCCATCTGGTTCGCTTCCGGACGCCGCCGGAGCACCTGATAGTCGACCTGCACGTCCTTGATGTCGAACGGGATGTGCTGCTCCGCTTCCCAGTGGATCTGCTCTTCCAGCTCCGCGGGGGTCATCATCGGTACCGTGATCTTCCGGATGATGACCGACTGACCCGACACGCTGAGCGCGACCTCGCGCTGGCCGATCTTCGAGTCATGGAAGATGCGCTGGAGCGATTCGATGACGCCGCTTGCGTCCATGACCTGCCCGTCGACGATGGTCTGGGGCGGGAGCGCGGCGTAGCCGAGTCGCATGAGGGCGAACCCCTTCTTCGACTCCTTGAGCTGACAGACCTTGATCGAGCTCGTCCCGATATCGATCCCGACCAGGTTTTTTCCGTCGCCCATGGTTCCTCGCGCCCGAGCGCTGCCCGCGATCCCGAAGCAGGCGAAAGTTTGGCATCCGGGGTGTTGAACCGCCAAGAAACGCGCCGACGGGTCGGCTGTCACCAGCTGTGTTCCGACCCCTCACGTGGCCATTCACGCTCGTACTGGGTTATTTTCAGCTCGTTCCAGGTCGCGACCGACCCATGTAGGAGAGCCGACAGCGTGGGTCGTTGAGAAGCGACGATGGATCGGTCCCGATCGTACGATCCAGAGTCCGTTCGTAAGGATTCATCTTCTTTCGTTCGAAGTGAGGCGATCCATCGGTCGCACGGACCTTGACGGGAGTTCCGGGTCAGTGATGACCCTCCAGATAGGAGCTATCGCACGCAAATATTTGAAATCATGAACCAATACTCGCACGGCACGGCTCATGCTTAAGAGCCTGCTCGAGGTGCGGAATGATCGATGTACAAGCGCAAGCGGGAAATAACTTGGACTCCGGGGAAATGCTCCGGAAACCGGCGAAGTGCCGCGCGACCGAAACGCCGAAGCCGACCCTCGCGCCGCACATCGCGGCCGCACTCCTGGTCGAGTTCACGCCGATCGTACGGCAAATCGCCGGCGGTTTTCAGCGGCGCCTCCCGTGCAACGTCCTCCGCGACGATCTCATCGCAGCGGGCATGAGTGGACTCTGGGACGCGATCCGCAAGCACGGCGACGACCGGAGCGGCAGCTTCGACTGGTACGTCCGCGTGCGCATCCGCGGCGCGATCCTCGACGAGCTGCGCGCACAAGATTGGCTTCCCCGACGAGCCCGCGCCGCAGCGGCGGAGGCGGCGAAAGCCGCCGGCAACGCGACGGCTCGGCCGCCCGTCGTCGTGCGGTTCGACGAGGTGAGCGAGACGGAGCAAGCGCGCTGCCTGGTGGCGAGCGACTCCTCGAACACCGATCGCGAGATCGAGACCCGCGAAGTGCGCGTGAGCCTCGCGCGCGCGGTCGACCAATTGCCGGAGCGCGAACGTCACATCGTGTCGCTCCACTACTTTCAGGGCGTGAAGTTCAAGGACCTCGGCGTCATGCTCGGCGTGAGCGAGCCGCGGATTTCTCAGCTCCACTCGCGCGCGATGGGTCGCTTGAAGACGATCATGGGGCAGATGGCGGCGTGAGCCCCGCGCCGTCGAAGCGGGACCGATACGCGTGCGGCGTCATCGGTCGTCCGACGGCATAGAGCACGCTCGTTTCGTAGCGGCTCAGCGGCGGCGTCGCCGTCTCCGAGCGATGGACGAACGCCGGGTGACGCGACCCGCGGTCGAGCGCGACGACCCGAGGGCACCCGGACTCCAGAAGCACCGACGCCAGCGGATCGCTCGAATCGTGATGACCGAGCGCGACGAACACCTTCCCCTCGGAAGTGACACAGAGCGCACCGCGTAGTCGCGAACCGCCGCGATCGGCGGCGCGAGAATTCAATTGGCCGTGATCCGCGAGCAACGGCAGCTGAACCGCGTCGTCGGTCGGGCCGAGCTCGGGGCGTTCTCCGGGCGCGAAGATCCGCAGCGATTGGCCCTTCGACAGCACGACGGTCGCGTAGCTCTGCCGCAGATCGAGCGAGGGCTTGCCGTCGAATGCGAGACCGTAGCGGAGCGCGTCGGTGGTGTTCCCGAGCCCGACCGAGGCGAGCACTTTGCCTTCGAGCGCCGGCGCGAGGCCGATTTTCTTCGACGGAGCGTTGCGCTCGTTCGGTTCGTCGGCGCCCGCGCGAAGCACCCACTCGACGCGCCCTTCGTCGAATTCGTAGACCTTCAGCTCGAGATCCCCGACGACCACATCCGCTTCGTGAATCCCGGGAAGAAAAGCCGGAGCAGGTTGCGTCCCCTCGGAAGGCGAAAAGCTCGCGCCCGAGGGATCGACGAACGCGGGGTTCCGGAGCATCACGTAAAAGAAGTCCTTGTCCGACCCGAGGACGTACCGGCTCGGATTCACGTCCATGCGAGAGTCGGCGATCGCGTAGTGCGCGCCGTGTAGGTCCTGGTTCGGCGCGTTCATGAATACGAAGCCGCAGTGACGCGGGTTCATGTCGAGGTGAATCGCGTAGTCGCAGCCCGCTTGTCGGAGGGCCGCGGCCAGCCGGCTGCCGCTGATGTCGTGACCCCAGGCGTAGTAGACGTGTCGTCCGCGCGTGAGGCAGATCGCGGTGCGCTCGGTCTCGGTGCTCTCGCCTTCGATCTGGAACCCCCAGATGTGTCGCCCCGCGGGGTTCACGGTGCCGTCCTCGACGAGCGGGTCGAGGTTCTGGCGAAACGACACGATGTCGTCGGGGATGCTCTTGGTATTCGGCCAATTGCCGAACGCCGCAGCGCCGTCGTTCATGACAGCGACGGTCGCCGCGCCGGGTACGGCCGGAAGCAAGACGCGCTTACCGACCATCATGCCGTAGCCCCCGTGCTCGGCCTTGAACGCGCCGTTGAACGCCGCGACGACACGCGGGAGCACCGCGGCGTCCCGCGGAATGCGTCCCGTATCGGGCGGCCCCGTGGCGGGCTCCGGTTCTTCGTAGCCGCCCTCCATCCCGAGCTCGAGCTGTCGCATGTCCATCGCGACCAGCATCACCTCGGTGTAAGGCCGATCGGGGTCGGGCCGGATCATCGTCGTGTAGAAGTACGGAGGCGCCTTGTCCGCCGGCCCTTTCAACGACGGCCCTTTCAACGACGGCAACCAGGGATACGAAACGGCGACCCATTTTCCTTCGTCGGGTTTCGGCGCTTGCCACAGCGACGGAATCGGCGGCGGCGGGAAGCCGGTCTCGTCGCCGGAAAGATCCGCGGGCGAGAGCACGTGAGCCGGCTCGACCTCCTTGCCCGGATCTTTGGGTCGAGCCGTCGCAGACCAGACGAAGAGTTTCGAGCCGAGTCGCTTCAGGTCGTCGCGCGCACCGAACACGACGTCTTCGATCCACGCGACGGGTCGTTGCCCGACGTACGACCGCACGACGTCGACGAACCACGACGCGCTGCTGCGGCCGCGGTAGTCGCCCCGGACCACTCGTACGGCTGGTGCTCCCGCCGTTTTCGGGCCGGCAAGCTCGCCCGTCGCGACGTCGATCGCGAAGCTCGCATCGGGGTCTTCGGTGTCCACCGACAGCCGCGGGGGCGCGAGCGCGATCTTCGCCGCGCGCGCCGGGTTCACGAACGCGAGATCGGTGCGTCCGAGGCCCGAGAGCGACCCTTGCCGGTGGAACGACGACAAGGAAAGCAGCGCTCGCCCGAACGCGGAGCCCGGCCGCTCGGCGGGGGGGACGCCGTCGAGGTCGAGCAACGACACCCCTTGGACGCGCCCGAACGCACTCGTCGCAAAGACGACCGTGTTCCCGTTGGACTCGATTCCAGAGTCATCGCCGAGAGGCGTCTCCGTGATGTTCCGGAGGCCGAGCGCCTCGATCGGCTGTCCCTCGGTGGTCAATCGCACCCGGGCCCGGCAGACGTCGCGTTCGCCGTGCTCGCCGGTTCCGGCGAGAAACAGGATCCGGCGACCGAACAGCATCTCGAGGAACGGGCCCCGCGAGGGTTCCCAGACGACGTCTTCGGGACGAACTGGGCCGTGAGCGGCCGCGCCGAGCATCGCCGAAAGTCCGTCGAGGGTGCGCGCCGGCGGCGGCGGCGACGCGCATCGGCCGAGAAATGCGATCGACGCCACGAGCCCGAGGGCTCGCGCACGCCCCCGAACATGCACGCGAGTCGGCGTCATCGAAACGAGGCGACGACCTAATACGGCGCCGGACGCCGGTGCAAGCTGCACCGGGTTTTTAGTGACCCGGGATGGCGAAGTTCGCCGGTCCCAGAAGGCCCCACTAAAGCGACATTAGCCGCGAGAAACCCTTAGGCGATTTGCGATTTCGGTCGTTCAACAGGAACATGAGCACTGCCGCTCGGCAAAGCGCGAACCCATCCGAGGAACCGGGGCGCGCGGGCACTCGCAGCGCGGGGCGAGTCTTGGTGGTCGACGACGACGACAGCGTCTGTCGCGCGATGGCGAGAACCCTGCGCATGCGCGGCTACGAAGTGACGACCGCGGTCGAAGGGCAGACTGCGCTCCGGCTCGTCGAGGCGCGCCAGTTCGACGCGATCGTCTCCGACATTTCGATGCCTCAGCTCGACGGGATTCATCTCCTCGCCGAGATCCGGGCACGCGACCCGCACGTCCAGGTGATCCTGATGACCGGCGATCCTTCGGTCGAGACCGCCGTGTCGGCGCTCGACTACGGCGCGCTCCGGTATCTCCTGAAGCCGCTCGACATCGACGATCTGGCCAACTCGGTCGACAAGGCCGTCAAGGTGTCGCGCATGGCGCGCGCGGAGAGCGAAGCCGCGGCGTTGGTCGGCAACGGCTCGACTCAGACCGCCGACATCGCGGGTCTCCAGGTCGCGTTCGATCGGATGCTCGGCTCGCTCTGGATCGCGTACCAACCGATCATCGACGCGGCGCACGGGTCGCTCGTGGGCTACGAGGCGCTTCTCCGGAGCAAAGAACCGGCGCTCCCGCACCCCGGTGCGGTGCTCGACGCGGCCGAGCGCCTCAACCGGTTGAACGAGCTCGGTCGTCTGATTCGAGAACACGCGGCGCATCCCTTCAACCCCGAAGAGGGCCCGCTCCTGTTCGTGAACTTGCACCCCGAGGATCTGCTCGACCCGATGCTCGGAAACGAGTGCACGAAGCTCCGCGAGATCGCCGGGCGCGTCGTACTCGAAATCACCGAGCGCGCGTCGCTCCACCGCGTACCCGACGCGTCGCACCGCGTCGCCAATCTCCGCAAAATGGGATTTCGCATCGCGGTCGACGACCTCGGCGCGGGCTACGCCGGTCTCTCGAGCTTCGCCCACCTCGAGCCCGACTTCGTGAAACTCGATATGTCCCTGGTCCGCGACATCGACACGAACGTCACCAAGCAACGCGTCGTGTCGGCGATGACCTTGCTCGCGAAGGACCTCAAAATGGTCGTCGTCGCGGAAGGCGTGGAAACGATCGGCGAGTCGACCGTGCTCCGGCACCTCGGCTGCGATCTCCTCCAGGGCTTCCTCTTCGCGAAGCCGGGTCCGGCGTTTCCGGAGGTGCATTGGCCGCACTCCGGAGGATCGGCGTAGCGTCGGGACGGGACGCGTCAGGCGGCGTCGCCGGGAGTGAGCCCGTTTCCCCGGCTTGTGAACTCGCCGTCTCGCTGATAACGAACCGATCCCGCGTGGCGAAAAGTAACCTGGCCGTCCGGCTCATCACGGTTTTCGTGGTGGCCCCGATCCTGCTCGGTACGTTGTTCTTCGGCCCTCCCTGGGCGTGGTACGTCCTCGTTTTGATCGCGACCCTGGTCGGTGCGTCGGAATTTTTCGCGATGACGCACCCGAACGACCGCGTGTCGCGGATCATCGGGATCGCCATGACCGGCGTTGCTTCGGCCACCACGTACTTCGAGTCGGCCGACGCGCGCGCGCTCATGACCTTGCTCTTCGGCGTGACCATCGTCGGCGCGTTCGTCCCGCTCTGGCGTCTCGGGCGGATCGAAGACGCCGCGTTTCGCATCGTCGCGGGGATCGCGGGTCCGCTGTACGTCGGTGCCTTGCTCGCGGCGATCGCCGTCATCCGTCGTGACGCCGGTTCGGAAGGGCCGCCGCTGGTGCTCCTCACCCTCATGCTCGCCTGGCTCGGTGACACCGGCGGCTACTTCGCCGGACGGTTCCTCGGCAAGACGAAGCTCTACGAGGCCGTGAGCCCGAAGAAGACGCGCGAGGGATTTTTCGGATCGCTCGCCGGCGCGGTCTCCGGTGCGATGCTCGCCCACTTCTGGTACCTGCCGTCGCTCCCGCTCGTGAACGGCGTCCTGCTCGGCGTCGTGTGCGGCGCGCTCGGCCAACTGGGCGATCTCGTCGAGTCGCTATTGAAGCGCTCGACGGGCGTGAAAGATTCGGGTTGGATCGTGCCGGGTCACGGCGGCATTCTCGACCGCGTCGACGCGCTGCTCGTCGTGAGCCCGATCGTTTACGTATACACGGCCTGGCTCGTCGCACCCCGCTGACGCGTCGCAAAAACGAGCACAGAGAGCGCGAGGTCGCCCGCGTTTCGATTGATGGAAGCCGCGCGCCCGGACGTGTAGAAGGGAAGCGTGGACGAAGACGGCAACGCGCTATTTCACGTCGTACAGGGACACCTCGATCGCGCCGCGGAGCTCGTGAAGCTCCCCGCGCACGTTCACACGATCCTCCGGCAGCCAAAGAACGAGATCATCGTCAACTTCCCCGTGAAGATGGACGACGGGAGCTTCCGGCTCTTCAAGGGCTACCGGATCCAACACTCGAACATTCTCGGCCCGTACAAGGGCGGCCTTCGCTATCACGAGGTCACGTCCCTCGACGAGCTGAAGGCGCTCGCGGCGATCATGACCTGGAAGTGTTCGCTCATGGGCCTCCCGTTCGGCGGCGGCAAGGGCGGCATCAAGTTCAATCCGCGCGACGTGTCGAAGCCCGAGCTCGAGCGCATCACGCGGCGCTTCTTCCACGCGCTCGGCTCGAACGTCGGCCCCGACTACGACATCCCGGCGCCCGACATGGGGACGAACGAGCAAGTCATGGCCTGGGCCATGGACACGTACATGAACACGGTGGGCACCGTGAGCCGCCAGAACGCGATGGGCGTCGTCACCGGCAAGCCGATCACGAGCGGCGGCACGCCGGGTCGTTCGAAGGCGACCGGACAAGGCATCGTCCATTGCATCAAGGAGTGGGCCGAGCGAAACCACTTCGACCTTCAGGCGAAGAAGCTCATCGTGCAGGGTTACGGGAATGTGGGGGCAAACTGCGCGGTCTTGCTCGGCCAATTGGGGATGTCGCTCGTCGCGGTCGGCGACCACTCAGGCTACCTCTACAACCCCGAGGGGTTCAACGAGCATCGCTTGCAGACGTACGTGCAAGAGCGCGGCAGCATCGCCGGGTACCCGAACGGCGTGAAGATCACGCAAGACGAGTTCTTCTCGACCGAGGCCGACATCTTCGTGCCGGCGGCGCTCGAAAATCAGGTGGGCGAAAAAGAAGCGAACCTCCTCAAGGTGCGCCTCGTCGTCGAGGGTGCGAACAGCCCGACCACGCCCGCGGGCGACGCGGTGCTCGCGGCTCGCGGCATTCCGCTCATTCCCGACGTGCTGGCGAACGCGGGCGGCGTGACCGTCAGCTACTACGAGTGGGTGCAAAATCGACGGAGCGAAAAGTGGTCGCTCGAAGAAGTCGATGCGCGGCTCGAAGCGGCCATGAGCCACACCTATCAGCGAGTGATGGACTTCGCCGGCGCGCACCGCACCGATTTTCGAACGGCGTGCTACGGCGTCGCGCTCGAGCGCCTCTCGACGGCGTATCTCGAACGCGGCATTTTCCCATGATGCTCGGACCATGGCGCGGCGCCGACTTCGAACGACGGCCGCGACGTTCCGTCGTTCGGGTCCCGGGCCTCGTCTCTGCGTAGGCGCCGTCGCGTTCGGCGCGGCGTTGTCGCGGCCCGCCGGCGCGTACGACGCTACGGTCGACGCGACCTTCGACGCGCAGCTCTATCAGGTGACGAGCCCGTTCGGTTCGCCGGCGCTGTCGCGGCACCGATACACCGAGACGCTCTCGCTCAAGGTGTACGACCTCCAGGGCGACCACGATCCGAAGGCGCCGGAGCTCGACGCCGTCGCGCGGCTCCGCGTCGACACCGATTTCGGCGTGTCGCCCGAGGAGCGCGATCCGACGAACGAGCGTGCGTTCGTCCCCGGTCTCCAGACGACGCCGCTCGACATCATGATGGCGTACGTCGAGGGGCGAAATTACGTCGGGGGACTCCTCGGGTTTCGGCTCGGACGGCAGTACGTTGTGGACGCGCTCGGGTGGTGGTCGTTCGACGGCGGACTCGCGCGGATCACGACGCCCGTGCACGTCGCGTTCGAGACGTACGGCGGTTTCGAGCAGCGCGGCGGTCTCTTCATGCTGTCCACGTCGCGCTTCGAGGGCGACGGCGTATCCCGCGGCAGCCGCAACGGCGTGCCCGTCGATCTCGACACGTCGTACCTCGAGGAATCGCGGCTCGCGCCGGCGTACGGGTTCGCCGTCGAGAGCACCGGGCTCACCTGGCTGTCGACGCGGCTCACCTACCGCAAAGTCATCGACCGCGACACGGTGCTCGTCTCGCCGTTCGCGGATTCGAGCGGCAATTTCGCGACGACCGGCGGCGACCGGGTGTCGAGTGAACGCGTCGGCTGGGCCGGCACCCTGACCGCGGCGGGGCTCGGCTCGCTCCGCGGCGACGTCGTGTACGATCTGTACTCGCAGCGCACGAGCGAATACGCCGCGTCGCTCGACGGCACGCCGTTTCCTGCCCTCGCGCTCGGCGTGGACTACGAATATTTCGTCCCGACCTTCGACGGCGATTCGATCTGGAATTGGTTTTCCCATTTCGGCACGACGACGATTCAAGGCCGCGCCCGCGTGCAGCCGGTCCACGGGCTTACGTTCGCCCTGACCGGCGGAGTCCGGCGCTTCGTCACCGAGGGCGATCCCGCGACGTACACGGCGACGACCGCGAACGCGACCGGGTCGACGAGCGCGGACAGCAGTCTCTACGACGTGCTCGGGTCGCTCGACGCGGTATACAAGTTCGCGCGCGGAACGGGTTCGCTCCGGCTCATGGACGAGCAAGGCGATCGCGGAAAACGACGCGGCGGCGACGTCGCGCTCCGGCATTTCTTCGACGACGGCCGCTACGACGCGAACGGCATCCTCTCCTTGTATCAATGGTCCGATGCGCTCCGACCCGACGGCGACGTCGCGAGCTTTTCGTACGTCGTCGGCGGCGGCTATCGGCCGTTTCCGAAAACGCGGGTCGGCATCGAGTGGGAACATTCGATGAACGTGCTGGTCGGGCAGCGCTTTCGAGCGCTCGCCACGATCGATTTCACGGTGCTCTGATGAGTCGCCCGCGCTTCGAAACCCTGGCCCTCGCGATACTCGTCGCGATCGCGGCGCTCCTCGGGGCGACGGCGGCGCCGCCGCGCGCGAACGCGAGTCTCACGACGAAGGCGACGGACGCGCAGAATGCGACGAACGCGCAAAACGCAGCCGACGAACGCAGCGCGGTGATCTATCCCGCGCAGTCGATTCCGCTCCGCTTCGATCATCGAAGGCATCTCGAGACCACGAAGCTCACCTGCGTGTTCTGTCACGACCGCGCCGCGACGAGCCGTCGCAGCGCCGATCTATTGCTCCCCGACGCGGCGCGATGCGACGCTTGCCACGGCACGGATCACGAACGCCTCGAAACGGTGAGCGCCGGAGTCGGGCCGGCGAAAGATTGTGGCTACTGTCACGACGGCTATCGCGCGACCGACGGTAATGCCGTCGCGCGCGCCGTGCTGCCCGCCCCGCATCTTCGCTTCGATCACGCGATTCACTACGCCGCCAAAATCGCGTGCAGCGAATGCCACGCCGGGGTCGACGCGTCGACGGTCGCCACCCGCGCGATGCTGCCGACCATGCGGACGTGTCTCCGCTGTCATTCGACGAGCAGGGCGCCCCCCAATAAACCAGCGGGCGGCTGCGACGTTTGCCACGTCACGGTCGAAGGAAGTCGTCTGCAGACGACGTTCGCGACCGGCAAATTGCTCCCGCCGGCGTGGCTGAACGGCGCGGAGCACGGGCCCGATTTCGTCTTACGGCACAAAGACGTCGCGGCGGCGGACAGCGCCTTCTGCGGAAACTGCCACGCCGAAAAGGAATGCGTCGATTGTCACGACGGGCGCGTGAGACCGCGGCAGGTCCACCCGAACGACTGGCTCAACTTGCACGCGATGGCGTCGCGACAAAATGATCCCAACTGCACGAGCTGCCATCGCGAGCAATCGTTCTGCATCACGTGCCACGAGCGCGCCGGCGTCTCGATGTCCGGGGCCTTCGCGAACACCGCCGAGCAGGGCCGCTTCCATCCGCCGCGCGCCATCTGGACCGATCCGCCGCGAACCGCCGGGCATCATGCCTGGGAGGCGGAACGCAATATTTCCGCCTGTGTGAGCTGTCATACCGAGCGCGACTGCGCGACGTGCCACGCGACCGCGGCCCGTGGTGGACGCGGCGGCCTGAGCCCGCACCCGGCCGGCTTCGCGTCGGACTGCCGGATCGCGTTCGCGAAGAACGCTCGTCCCTGCCTCTTTTGCCACGCGCCCGCCGATCCGGCGCTCACAGAATGTCGGTAGCCCGATGAGCGAGCGTTCTGGAGCGCGATTTTCGTGCGAGAAGCCCCCAATCTGCTTGCGCCGGCTGACGACAGATGGGTATAGCGATGGGCCTCTGCCGGCCGTGCTGGCGGCAGACAAGGAGACACCGCGTGAAGGAGCTGGTCCGCTATCTACTCGACAACCTGTATATCGATTTCCAAGGGGAAATCTCAGTCGAGAAGGTTCGGGAGTTCCTTCGCGAGGACGACAGCCGCGAGTCGCGCCGCCTTCTGGCGAAGATCATCGAAGAAAAAGGCGTGGACGATCTCCTGATTACCCTCGCCGACTGTCTGAAGGACCACATTCGGGTCGGGATTTCCGACGAAAAGGTCCGCGAGCAGCTCCAGCTTTACTCGGACAGCTGATCGCCGGGCCGGGCGACGCCGAACGCGCTTCGAGTCGCTTCGCCCGCTGGCTTCGACGGGGGACGATTTTTGGGTTGGCGCTCGCAGCGTCCGGTTGCGACTTAGGGACGGCGCGCGTCGAGCCGAGCTACGGACCGCCGCTCCACGTCATCGCGACGTACCCCGAGAACGGCGCGGGCCTCGATTGTGCGCCGCTCCCGCGCCGCGACGGCGGCACGCGCGACGCCGCCGCGGACGCGAACGGCTTGGACGCCAGCGACGGCGCGGCGAACCCGGACGGCGCCGCGAACCTGGCCGGCGCGACGAGCCGCGACGCCGCGAGCAGCGGTGACGCCCGAAGCGACGCGGACGCCGAAAGCAGCTTCGTGCCGATCGACCCGCATTGTGGCGTGCCGACCAACGCCGCGATCGAGCTCCGGTTCGATCGGTATGTGCTGCCGTCGACCGCGTCGCGCGCGTCGATCGCCGTGTTCACCGGGCGCCGCTCGAACTCGGTTTTTTTCGACACGAACTACGACCCGCTCGAACGTGTCGTGACCTTTCGACCGAGCTACGGCTCCAAGTTCCTTCCCGGCGTCGTTTACGAGGTGCAGATCACGGTGCCGGACGGAGCCGGCGGTGCGGGCTTTCGTGCGTTCGACGGCGCGCCGCTCGCGCCGTACGCGAAGGGGGGCGCCCCGCTGACGTTCGTCTTTCGAACGGCGGTGCACGCGAGCGCGCCCGTGCCCGCGGTCGCGCCGAGCTCGTGTCGCGACGTGCTCCAGGCATTTGCGCGCGGCGGTTGCCCGACTTGCCACTCGAGCGCACCGAGCTCGACGTTCGGGCTCGCGCTCGACTCCGGGGCGTCGCTCGCGAACACCGCGATCCAGAAAGTCGCGCGCGAGACCGAAGACGGGCCATACACCGGTCGACCCGCGACGAGCCCGCTCAGATTCGGCGTCGCGATGCCGCTCATCCTTCCGGACGACCCGGGGTCGAGCTACCTCTTCTACACGCTGCTTTCGAACCCGAAGAACTTCGCGGGCGAAGGCGCCTGCACGACGGAACACGTCGTCCCACTGCCGAACGGCACTTGCCTCGAAGCGTCCGCGCCCGAGGAGCAGCGACTGCACGACGCCTTCGCGTCGCTCGATCCAATGCCGCCACCCGACGCGGCGCTGGGCGACGGCATCGCCGATCTGCGGCTCATCGAGCGCTTCATCGCCGCCGGCGCGTCGACCGACGACTGCCCGTGACGCCCTGACGCGCGATCGGAAAGCGTCCCCACCTCGCCGCCGAAGCTCCGAGTCGCGCGCCCCAAAAATGCTGCCGTGGCGGCCTCGTCGTTCCAATTTCAGTGGAATCCTCGAGTAGCTAGCGTGGCCATCCAGGTTGACTGAGCCGAATTTTCGAGCCAGATCCTCTTATTGGAGCGAGTGGGATCGGAGTCACCTCAGTTGGCATCGTCTAATTTCGCCTTCCAGATCGGCGAGCGCGCGGGCCGCGGCGCTTCGGCATCGGTGTACCGCGCGACCGAGCGAGCGACGGGGCGCGCCGTCGCGCTGAAGGTCGGGCGCGAGCGCGCCGAGGCGAGCCGGCTCGCGGACGAGGCCGAGCTCCTCGCGTTCGTGGATTGTCCCGCGGTCGCGCAGGTCCGAGGCGCGGGATTCGTCCCGGACGACGTCCGCGAGCTCGGCGGGCTCCCGTACGTCGCGCTCGACTGGGTCGACGGCGCGCCGCTCGAGCCGCGACGGCTCGACGCGTCCGCGCGACTGCGGACGGCGCTCGTCGTCGCGCGCGACATCGGCGACGCACTGACGGCCCTCCACGCGACCGGGTTCGCGCACGGGGACGTGAAGCCCGAAAACCTGATGCTGAGCGTCGCGGGCTCGGAGGCCGTGCTCGTGGATCTGGGGCTCGGCGCGAAGGCCATGGAAGCGTCGCCGCGCGGCGGCACGCTCCGCTACCTCGCGCCGGAAAGTTTCGAAGCGGAGCGCTCGAGCGACGCGCGCTCGCGCGACCTGTACGCGCTCGGGCTGGTCATCGCCGAAGTGGCCAGTGAAGCGGTCGCCACTGCGGCGACGCCGCGCGACGCCGCGCGCTCGATGAACCCCGTGCGGCTCCGAGCGGTCGTGAGCGCGCTCCTATCGCCTGCGCCCGGCGCGCGGCCTTCGGCAGACTGGGTCGCCCGTCGTGCCCGTGAATTGCTCGGCGAACCCGAAGCTCCGGCGCGCGCTCTCGAGCGGCGCAGAAGCGCCGTGCGGCGCGCGTACCTCGCCGTCCGTCGCCGCGAGCTCGCGGCGATCAGCCGAGGAACGCCGATCGACGTGCGCGTCGCGGGCACCGCCGGAACATGGCTCACCGACGCGGCCGCTCTCTTTTCGAAAATCGGCGAGCTCCGCGGCGCGAGCATCGTGGGTCCAGAGCGCCTCCTGGGCGAGCTCGACGTGCTCGGCCGAGCGCGGTTCCTCGCGCGCGTCGTGGGCCCGACGGCCGCAAATTGGCCGTTGCCTGCGGCGGACTCGGACGGCGCCCTCATCGATCGCTTGCTCGACCGCGTCCGGGACGTCGAGCCCGCGAGCTTGACCTTCGCCGACGTGCTCGGCGAGGCGCAGCACGGCGCGCGAGAATCGCTCTCCGACGATCCGTTCGCGATCGCCGTCGCGCTCGGGGCCGGCGCGCCGAGCGCCGCCGTCCTCGATCGCGCGGAGTCGATGGCGTTCGACGAAGGTCGCGAAAGCGTCGCGCTCGCGCTCGGTCGCGCGCTCCGCCTTTCGGGGCAAATGGGACGAGCGCTCGCGGTGCTCGGCGGCCTCGGGTCCGACGACGCGAAGGTGGAAGCCGCCGAATGCGCGCGGCGCAGCGGCGACCCCGGCCGGGCGCGCCAGTTCCTCGACGCCGTGTCGGTCGACGACGCGAGCGAGCGCGTGCGCGCGCGCTGGTTCGGCACGATGGGTCGCCTCCAGCTCGACAGCGCCGGGCCGGCGCGGGCGCTCGCGGTGGTCGGCGACGCGCCGCCTTCCGCGCCGGTGCTCGAAGTGCGCGCCCTCGCCGCGCTCTACGCCGGCGATTTGCCGGCCGCACGACGCGACGCCGAACGCGCCCGAGCGCTGTCGTCGAACGACGAAGAGCGCGCGCGCGCCGATGCGGTGCTCGGCAACGCGCTCCACGCGGGCGGCGACGCGAGCCGGGCGCTCGACGCGTTTCGCCGCGCCACGGCGTCGGCCACGCGCGCGGGCGCGCTCCTCGAAGAAGCGACGTACGACACCGGTCTCGCTGCGGCGGCCTTCGACGCGGGCGAGCTCGCGGAGTGTCTCGCCGCGTCGACGCGCGCGGCGCTGCTCTTCGAGCAACTCGGCCGAGGGCGGGAAGCGGCGCGCGCATTTCTCGCGCGCGCCGCGGCGTTTGCGGTCGCGGGAGCAGCGCCGCTCGCCTCCGAAGCCGCCGAGCAGGCGATCGACCTCGCCGAGAGCGCAGGCGATTCACGGTGTCACGCGTTCGCGGAGCTCGTGATCGCCGACGTGCTCGACGCGACCGACGCGCGCGGGCTCGCGTGCGCCGAACGCGCCGCGGGTCTCGTCGCGGCCGACGGCGCGACTCGCGACGATGCGCTCCGAGTGGCCGCGCGCCGGCTCCGGGGCGGTCGCGTCGACGACGTCGTCGCGATGGATCAGCTCGCCGAAGATCCGTCGATCGCGCTTCCGGCGCGCCTCGAATGGTGGGGAACGCGCGCCGACCTGCTCTCGCGCGAGCGCGCGCCCGAGCGCCCCGATCGCGCCTTGTCGGCGCTCGCTCGATTGGCGAGCCTCCCCGGCCCGGTCCCGAGTCGTGGCGAGGCGTTCGCGGCCGGCGCGGCGCTCGCCGCGCGCACCGGTGACGGCGAGGCCGCGCGACGGTTCGCGACGATGAGCGCCGACGCGGCTAGGAAGCTCGTCGACGGCGCGCCGCCGGAGCTCAAGCTCGGTCTTCTGGCGCTCTCGTGGGTGAAAGGAATGCGCTCGCCGCGCGAGGCGAGCCTTTTGCCGGAACAAATCGGCGACGTCGAGTCGCTCGTGCGCGCGCTCGGCACCCGCGACCGATTGCGGCCGCTGCTCGACCAGGTGCTCGACGCGCTCGTCCTGTGGACGGGCGTCGAGCGCGGGCTCCTCTTGCTGCGCGCGCCCGGCGGACGCCTCTCGGTGCGCGCGGCGCGCAACATCGCGCGCCACGATCTTCGCGGCGAGCAGCTCCGCCTGAGTCATTCGCTCGCCGAGCGCGCGCTTTCCACCGGCGAACCGGTCGTCGCGGTCGACGCGGCCGGCGAGCTTCCGGAGGTGCACGAGAGCGTGCACGCATTGAAGCTAAGGAGCGTGCTCGCCGTTCCTCTCGTCGCGCGCGGCGAGCCGCTCGGCGTCGTTTACCTGGACGATCGGATCCGCAGGGGCGCCTTCGGGCCGTCCGAGCTCGCGTGGGTCCGCCTCGTCGCGACGCTCGCGGCCGTCGCGATCGCCGATGCACGCGACCAGCTCGCGCTCCGCCGTTCGGTGCGCCGCGCCGAGCGCGCCGAGGCGCGCCTCGCCGACACGTTGGCCAACCGCGAGGCGAAGCTCGACGTGGTCGAACGCGAGCTCGCCCGCGCTTCGGTGAATCGCACCACGCGGTACACCTACGACGACGTCGTCGGCGACAGCGAACCAGTTCGCGCCTTGCTCACGCTCGTCGATCGGGTGACGCCGACCGAAGTGCCGGTGCTGATCAGCGGCGAATCGGGCAGCGGCAAGGAGCTCGTCGCGCGCGCGATTCACAAGAACGGCCCTCGCGGCGGTGCCGCGTTCGTCAGCGAAAACTGCGGTGCGATCCCGGAGACCCTGCTCGAGTCGACGCTCTTCGGGCACGTGCGCGGCGCGTTCACCGGCGCGTCGCGGCCCCACGCGGGGCTCTTCGAGGTCGCCGACGGTGGGACGCTCTTCCTCGACGAGATCGGCGAGATGAGCCTCGGGATGCAGACGAAGCTGCTTCGAGTGCTCGAGAGCGGCGAGCTCCGGCCGGTGGGCTCGGAGCGCGCGCGCAAGGTCGACGTGCGCGTCATCGCCGCGACGCATAGAAACCTCGCGAAGATGGCGGAGACCGGCGATTTTCGTAAGGACCTTTTCTATCGTCTCAACGTGATCGCAATCGAGGTGCCCGCGCTCCGCGAACGTCCGAGCGACATCGAGCCGCTCGCGCGTCACTTCCTCGCGAAGCACGGCAAGGTGCGTTCGATCCGCCTCTCGCACGCCGCGCTCGGCTGCCTGACGGCGTACCCTTGGCCAGGCAACATTCGCGAACTCGAGAACGAGCTCCGCCGTGCGCTCGTCCTCGCCGACGATCTCATCCGGCCCGAACATCTCTCGGACGCGGTCCGCACCGGCGCTCGGACCCTGGCGGCCACCCACGGCTTGAACGTCCGCGGACACGTCGATGCCCTCGAGACCGACCTCGTGCGCGCCGCTCTCGAGCGGACCGGGGGCAATCAAACTCGGGCCGCGGAGCTCCTCGGCCTCTCCCGCTTCGGGCTCCAAAAGATGATCCGGAGGCTGAAGATCGCTCATCCGTCTGCTCTTGCTGGACGCGACGACGTGGGGGCGGTATCGGGCGTGCGATGAGATCGCGGCCGGTCCGGCCCGTGCTCAAGTGGGCCGGCGGGAAATCACGCTCGCTGCCGCGTATCCTGGAAGTGCTCCCCCAGGAGATCGACACCTACTACGAGCCGTTCGCGGGTGGCGCCGCGGTGTTCTTCGCGCTCGCCGCCGCGAAGCGATTCAAGCGCGCCGTCCTCGGCGACCGCAACGCGGAGCTCCTCTCCGTCTATCAAGGTTTGAAGAAGGACGTGGATGCGGTCATCCAGGTGCTCGAGGGCTATCGCCACGACCACGACCACTATTACAAGATCCGCGCGCTCGATCCCAAGGACCTCGAGCTCCACGAGCGCACGGCGCGAATCATCTATCTCAACAAGACCGGCTACAACGGGCTCTACCGCGTGAACAGCAAGGGACAGTTCAACGTGCCGTTCGGACGCTACAAGGATCCGCGCTTCCTCGATCCCGAAGCGCTTCGTGCGGCCGCCGCCGCCCTCAAGAACGTAAAGCTCGTGCTCGGCGACTTCGAAGCGGTCTGCGGAGATGCCAAGCAAGGCGACGCGGTGTACTTCGACCCGCCGTACGATCCCGTCTCGAAGACGTCGAACTTCACCGCCTATCACCACGACGCGTTCGGCCAGGACGATCACAAACGCCTCGCAAAGAAGTTCAAAGCGCTCGACCGGAAGAAGGTGACGGTCGTGCTGTCGAACTCGTACACCGATTTCACGAAGTCGCTCTTCCAGAGCTGGACCGTCAGCGAAATCTCCGTGAGCCGCCCCATCAACTCGAAGGCCAGCGCTCGCGGCAACGTGCGCGAGCTCCTCGTGACCAACCACGTCGGCGAGCCCGTCGTCACGCGCCGTTCGAGGCAATGACGGCGCACGCGGCGCTCGGGCTCGCGGCGGTCGCGCTGTTCGAAGCCTCCTGCGTGAATGCGCATCCGGATCGGACGACCCAGACGACGTCCGCGGCGGCGATCGCTCCCGCTCCCCCCGCAGGCTCCGCCGCGCTCGCGGCTTCTTCTATGGGTTCACCTGGCTCGCCTCCCCACGCCCTCCGCGAGGCGACGTTTCATTACCCGACGGGCCCGCTCGGTCCCGAGGACGTCGTCGTGGTGTCGCCGGTGGCGACGAACGGCGAGCGATTCCCGGTGCTCGTCGCGTTCCACGGCCGCGGCGAGTCGCTCAAAGGTCCCGCCCGCGGCGCGCGCGGCTGGGTCGACGACTACGGCCTGTTCGGCGCCGTGAAACGTCTCCAAGCGCCGCCGCTCACCGACGACGATCTCCAGGGCTTCGTCACCGCCGACCGGCTCGCCGAAATGAACCGCGGCCTCGGCAAGAATCCGTACCGTGGGCTCATCGTGGTCTGTCCGTATCTCCCCGACCTCCTGCACGGCGCGACCGCCTTCGAAGACGGCCCGCGCTTCGCCGAGTTCATCGTCGAGGAAGTGCTGCCGCGCGTCTACAAGGAGACGCCGGCCATCGGCACGCCAGCGACCACCGGAGTGGACGGAGTGAGCCTCGGTGGACGGGCGGCCCTCGCCGTCGGTCTGTCGCGCCCGGAAGCATTCGGCGTCGTGGCCGCGATGCAGCCGGCCATCGATCTCGACGAAGTTCCCCCCTTCGCCGACCTCGCGAAGAAGGCGCGAGCGAAGAGCACCGCGTTCCGGCTGCGGCTCCTGACGAGCAACGGCGACTACTTCCTCGAATCGACGTCGGCCTTGTCGCAGGCCCTCGTCGACCGCGGGCTCGTACATCGGTTCGACGTCGTGACCGGTCCCCACAGCTACGAATTCAATCGCGGACCGGGCGTCATGGAAATGCTCCTCTTCCACGATCGCGCGCTCCGCGGCGTCGAGGTCCCATGAGCGACCCGAGCGCGGTCCCGAGCGTCACGACCCCCGACGAGCTCGCGCGAGAAGTCGCTCGTCTCCGAGACGCCTGGACGCAGGGAAGCCCCGAGGACATCCGGCTGCGGAGCGAGTGCGCGGCCGGACTCGAGCGGCTCCGCGCGCTCTATCGAAAAAATCCGTCGCTGTTCGGCCGCCCCGAGCTCGCGGCGCTCCGCGCGCTGGCCGATGCACTGGCCGACGCCCTGAAGACGCCGGTGAGCGCCCGCGCGCTCGACGGCGCGGCGCGCGCCGAGCTCAAGGCGACGTTCGGCTACGACACGTTTCGTCCAGGGCAAGAGGCGATCATCGCCGCCGTCGTCGCGGGCCGCGATTGCATCGGCGTCATGCCGACCGGCGCCGGCAAATCGCTCACGTATCAGCTCCCCGCGCGGCTCCTCGGAGGGACGACCCTGGTCGTCTCTCCGCTCATCGCGCTCATGAAAGACCAGGTCGACGCGCTGAGCGAGCTCGGGGTCCGCGCGACGTTCTTGAATTCGACGCTCGAGCCCGATGAGAAGAAGCGTCGCATCGACGCGCTCGTGCGCGGAGACTACGAGATCGTGTACGCGGCGCCGGAAGGACTGGAAGCGTCGGTCGGGACGGCGCTCCGGCACGTGCGGCTCTCGCTCATCGCGGTCGACGAGGCGCACTGCATCAGCCAGTGGGGCCACGATTTCCGTCCCGCGTATCGAAAGCTCGCCGGCCTCCGCAAGCGGTTCGGCGAGGCGCCGATCCTGGCGCTCACGGCGACCGCGACCGAAGACGTCGTGAACGACATCGTCGCGCAGCTCGGGATGCGCGAGCCCGCGCGTTACAAGGGCTCGTTCTTTCGACCGAACCTCCACGTGCATGCGTACAAGAAGGGCGGCGCGTCGCCCATCGACGTCCGGAGCTCGATCTTGCGGCTGGCGCGCGCGCGCCGCGGCGAAAGCGGCATCGTGTATTGCCTCTCCCGAAAGTCCGTCGAAGGCATCGCCGAGTACCTGATGCAAAACGGCGTCTCGGCGCGCGCGTATCACGCCGGCCTTCCGCCCGAAGAACGCTCCTCGGCGCAAGACGCGTTTCGCCGTGACGACGTGGCCGTCATCGTCGCGACCGTGGCGTTCGGCATGGGCATCGACAAGCCGAACATCCGCTACGTCATCCACCGCGACATGCCGCGTTCGATCGAAGGGTACTACCAGGAGATCGGCCGCGCCGGCCGCGACGGACTTCGAAGCGACTGCGTCCTCTTTTATTCGTACGCCGACGTCGCGAGCTACGATCGCTTCGTCGACGACTCGTCGCCCGAGATCGCCGAGCGCCACCGGCGCCAAGTGCGCGAGATGCTGAACCTCGCCGACGCGAGCGGCTGCCGGCACGAGCTCCTCGTCGGCTACCTCGGGGAACAGATCGCCCCTTGCAAGGTGTCGTGCGACCGCTGCACCGCGAGCGACATCGTGGCGAGCTCGCCGCGACTGGTCGAAAAACGGCGCGGCAAATCGAGGACCGAACCCGCGCGCGTCCCGGCCGACGTCGATCAGAGCCCCCCCGCGTACGACGACGCCGTGCCGAGCGAGCTCTTCCAGAGGCTGAAGCAGCTTCGCAAAGCCATCGCCGACGAGCGCCGCGTCCCGGCCTACGTCGTGTTCAGTGATGCCACGTTGCTCGAAATGACGGCGAAAAAGCCCTCGAGCGAGGCCGAGCTCCTCGACGTGTCGGGGGTGGGCCCCAAGAAGATTGCCGCCTACGGGAAGGCCTTCCTCGACCTCCTTCGCGACGGCTGAGAACTTTTTTCTCCGCGGGGCGTCCAAAGGCTTCGACCCTCGACGAGTCACACCGACGTCGAGAAGTGGAGGCTAGATGTCGAATCATCGTGGGCCGGCGCATTCGCCGGTCGTGGAAGACGTGCGTTCTCGTCAACGGAAGAGCCGGTTTCGGCCGCGGCTCTTCACGTCGAGCATCGCTGTGTTGCTCACCTGTGCCGTGGCTTGCTCGCGCGCCGTACCTACAGCGTCGCCGACCGGCGCCGGCTCAACGCCGCGCGACGGCCGCCTGGGCTCGAACAGCATCGACAGGGAACGATCCGACGTGGCGCGCAACGTGACCCCCAAGACGCCCGCGACGCCGAAGGAAGAGACGCCGCGCGACTCCAAAGGCGAAGCGAACAACGGCGCTCCCGAGCCCCCGCCCGCGCCCCTCGCGTCGGCGGCGACGTCCGAGATCGTCGACCGACCGAAAGCGGCGGCGCCGTCACCGACGATGGACGAATCCGCGACGACCGGCATGGTCGGGCTGCTGGCGGGCGGCGGACAAGCGCACGGCGTGGGCGCGGGCGTGGGCGGCATCGTGGGTCACGTTTCAAAAATGCGCGCGTCCGTGTCCGCCTACGGCGTGGCCGCCGGGCGAATGACCGCGGCCGCTCCGTCACGTCCGCTCGCCGTCGCACAGCAGCAGATGAAGGACGACGCGTTCAACACCGAGGCGTACAAGAGCATCCACGACAACCCATTCCGGCTCGTGAGCGAAGCGCCGCTCTCGACGTTCTCCGCGGACGTCGATACCGCGTCGTACAGCAACATGCGGCGGTTCGTCCAAGAAGGTCACCGTCCGCCACAGGATTCGATCCGCGTCGAAGAGTGGGTCAACTACTTCGGCTACGACGATCCGCTCCCCACGGGACCGGAGCCGTTCGCCGTCACCACCGAGCTCACGGATTGTCCGTGGGCCAAGGATCACCGGCTGCTTCGCGTCGCGCTCGCGACGAAGCCGATCGAAGAGGCGAACGTCCCGCCGCGAAATCTGGTGTTCCTGATCGACGTCTCGGGCTCGATGGAACCCGCGAACAAGCTCCCGCTCTTGAAGCGCGGGCTCGCGATGCTCGCTCGTCAGCTTCGTCCGACGGACACGGTTTCGATCGTGGTGTACGCCGGCGCGTCGGGCCTCGCGCTCCCTCCGACGTCGGGCGCCGAGCAAGCGAAGATCCTCGGCGCGCTCGAAAATCTCGAAGCGGGCGGCTCCACGAACGGCGCCGAAGGGATCAAGCTCGCGTACGAGCTCGCCGAGCACCAGTTCAAGAAAGGCGGCATCAACCGCGTGATCCTCGCGACCGACGGCGACTTCAACGTCGGCGTGACGAGCGAGGGCGAGCTCGAGCGGTTGATGGAAGAGAAGCGGAAGAGCGGCGTCTTCTTGACGTTGCTCGGCTTCGGCGAAGAGAACCTGAAAGACTCGACGATGGAGATGCTCGCCGACAAGGGCAACGGCAACTACGCCTACATCGATTCGCTCGCCGAGGCGAAGAAGGTATTGGTCCGCGAAGCGGGCGCGACGCTCGTCACGGTGGCGAAGGACGTGAAGCTCCAGATCGAGTTCAACCCGACGCGCGTGAAGAGCTACCGGCTCGTGGGCTACGAGGATCGCGTGCTCGCCGATCAGGACTTCAACGACGACACCAAGGACGCGGGCGAGATGGGCGCCGGACATCACGTGACGGCGTTCTACGAGCTCGTGCCCGCGAGCGGACACGACGGCGCCGCTCCAGCCGAGGTCGACCCGCTCCGCTATCAAGCCGAACGCACGCCGTCCGCGCCGTCGGCGAGCGATGAGCTCGCGACGGTGAAGATCCGCTACAAGCCGCCCGCGGGAGCGACGAGCGCGCTGCTTTCACGCACCGTGTGGGACCGTTCGGGTGCGCTCGCGTCGGCGTCGGAAAATCAGCGGTTCGGCGCGGCGGTCGCCGAGTATGCGCTCGCGCTCCGAGAAGCGCCGGGCGTCGGAGCGAACGACCTGACGAAGGCCCGGTCGCTCGCGGCGAGTGCGCTCGGATTCGACCCGCACGGCGAACGACACGAATTTTTGACGCTCATGGATCGGGCGTCGACGCTTCCGAAGCAGTGAGGTCGGGCGCGCGAACGGACGGGGGGTCGCCGCTCGCGACGTTCGCGAGACTCTCGAGCACGAGATCCAGATCCGGCGCCAGCGGTGCGACGAGCTCGAGCGGGCCGTCGCGCCGCTCGAGCCGGATCGCGCCGCAGTGCAAGAACGGTCGATCGAGGCCGTGCTGCAGCGAAAAGTGGAGATTCGTGCGCGGGTCGCCGTAGCGCGGGTCGCCGATGAGCGGGTGGCCGATGGACGCGAGGTGGCGGCGGATCTGGTGCTTTCGCCCCTGGTCGGGACGCACGCGGAGCAGCGAATGCCCCGAAACGACGTCGCCGCGCGAGTACCTCGTCCGCGCGAGGTGCGGCTCGCCGCGCTCGAACAGCGGTTTTCCGATGCTGCCTTTTTTCCGCGCGATCCCGCGGACGAGCGCGACGTATTCTTTTTCGCCTTCGGTGAGAGCCGCCGCGAGAGCGGGAACGAACTCGGGACGGCGCGCGAACAGGCAGACACCGCTCGTCCCGCCGTCCAGGCGATGCACCGGCACCGCGAGTGTGGCGTCCGGCAGACGGCGCACGCGATCGAGGAGCGAGCTCTCGTGCTCACCCTGCGGCGTGGTCGGCTCGTGCGGCGCCTTGTTCACGGCGATCAGCTCCGTGTCGGCAAAGAGCACCTCGGGGAGCGGCACGCGCGACGGCGCGAGTACCGCGACCGTCTCGATCTCCCGAGTCAGCGGCATCATGTCGAAGGGGCGAAGCTCGTCCGCCGCGTAGCCGCGCCGCGCGAGGTCGGCGAGATCGCGCGCGAGCGTCGCCGGCTCGCACGACACGTACACGAGGAGCGTTGGCGAGAGCCGCGCGAGGTCGATGCGCAGCGCGGGGGACAGCCCACGCCGGGGCGGGTTCACGATGACCACGTCGAAACGGCGTGCGGCGTCCGCGAAGCCGCGGGTCGCGCGGGTGGCGTCGGCGGCTTCGACCGTCACGTCGAGGGACTGGGCTCGAGCCGCTTCGCGGAGCTGCGCGGCCGCGGGCTCGAACGCCTCGACGGAGACGAGACCCGCGCCCGCCTTCGCGAGGTCGAGCGAGAGCGCGCCCGAGCCGCCGAACAGCTCGAGCACCGAGAGCCCCTCGAGGCGCCCGAGCCGCGCGCGGAGTGCCGCCAAGATGGTTTTCGTCAGCGATCGAGCGCCGTCCGCGTGCGCCTGGACGAAGGCGCCGTGCGTCGCGTAGTGAAAGGCACCGCCGGGAAACGTGCGTCGCTCGAGGCGCGACGCGCCGAAGATCGTGGTCGGGCTCTGGCCGAGCACTTGCGCGGAGCCCGGCTGACGTCGGCTGAGCGCCACGCCGGCGAGGCGCGGTTCGTCACTCGCGAGCCGCTTCGCGAACCTCTCGAGCTCGCCGACCTCCGCGCCGCCCTCGACGACGAACGTGACCAAAAATCGATCTTCGACGCGGCGAACGTCGATCGCGACGAGCGCGCGATGAAGCGGCAACGCGCGCCGGATTCGGTCGACAATCTCCAGGATGCCCGGATCGATCACGCGGCAACCCGGGATGTCGACGACGGCGTGCGACGACCGCTCGTAGAGCCCGATGCGCGTTCCTTCGACGACCAGCTTCGCGCGCGTGCGATAGCCGGTGATCGCGTGGGCGGGCTCGGTTGCGAGAACCTTCGCCGTCCGTAGCTCCAGAAAGCGCTCGTTCGCGCCCGCAACGCGCTCGGTCTTTCGCGCGAGCTGCGCGCCGTAGGGCAGCTCGATGAGCGGGCAGCCCGGGCACGTCGAGGCGTGCTCGCACCGCACCATGACGGCGTCGGACGACATTCGCTCCGGCTCTTAACGCTCAGGCCGTCCGCGCGCACGCCCGTTCGCTGAAGAAGCGTCAGGAAGCGAAGTGGGTAACGCGGCTAACTGTGGCGCCGCGAGTGATCGCGAGGTACAAAACCGATCGGTGCCTCTCGTCGTCGGCGGTATCGTGCTCGCTCTGCTCGGCGCTTGGTCGATGTCCGCATCGTCCGGCGACGACAGCCGAAAACGCAGCGAAAGCATCTTGCTCGGCGCAGGAATCGTCGTTCTGGCGATCGCCCTGTCGGTCCGCTTCGGACCGCTGTGGCTCGCGCTCGGCCTCATGGGCCTCTATCGCGTGGCCACCCGGATGGCCGGTAGCAGGTCACGCGCGGGTTCGGGCCCCCGTCGTGTCGAGTCATCGACCGGCGCGTCGAAGATGACCCGAGAGGAGGCTTACCGCGTGCTCGGCCTCTCACCGGGAGCGTCGCCCGATCGGATCCGCGAGGAGCACCGCCGGCTCATCAAGAAGGTGCACCCCGATCAAGGCGGCACGGCTTATCTCGCGATGCAGATCAACGAAGCGCGCGACGTCCTTCTCGGACGGTGAGTGCGCGCGAGCGCGACGACGCCGCGCAGATCAATACCCGCCGAGGTGCGCGAGCCACCACCCCTGCGAGACGGGAACCGTGTTTGCCGAAGCCGAAGCGGACCCGTCCGGGACGGACCCATCCGTGGGGGGCGTTTTCACGTAGGCGCTCCAACTGCCGACGAACGTGTCGACATGGGGAAGGTACTGGCCGGTGACCGTCCCTACGAAACTAACGTCGAGCGATCCGTTCCCGTAGAGATCGAACACACCGTTGGCAAGGGTCGTGCGGAAGGCGCCCGTCGCGTACTGGCAGGCCGCTTCGCCCTCGACTTCCGCGGTGAACTTGGAGTTTCCGCTCGTCCCGTTCAAGAGGCCGTGATCTTGGATGCGCGAAAATTCGCCGACCACCGAGGAGACCAGCGCAAACTTGATGGTGCCCTCGAAGGGAAGGTTCAAGCCCACACCGCCATCGAAGGTCTCGCTGCCGAACGCACCCGTATAGTTGCCGGGGCGGCACGGCTCGATGCCGGCGTCGTCACTGAAAAAGGACGGGCCCGAATCGGGGAGATTCGGCGCTGCTTTCTTTTGAATGGCGACCACGTCGGGCTCGATCGTCGAACACCCAGCGAGCGCCAGCAGCAACAGACCGGGCGCGCGCGACGTGAGCAGCACCAACGGATCATAGCATCCCTCGCGCGTCGCGACCCCGACGTCGAACGCGCTGCCGAGACCTTGCCGCGACGCAGCGCGCGTCGCGGACGTCTGCGCTATTGGCCCTGGTTGAGCGTCGCGAGCCGGGTGCGAAGGGACTCCGCCTCGAGGCTCTTCGGGTGGGCGGTCAAGAACTCGTCGATGGTCGCTCGCTCGTGAGCGGTGTCGCCGAGCGAACGATAGGCGCGGATCTTCGCGAGCCGCGCTTCCACGTCGAGGGGGCCACCCGACGACAAGTATTGGTCGAGGAGGGCGAGGCCGCGGGTCGGCTGACCGAGCCGATCGATCTCGAGACCCGCCAACGGAACGAGCACCGTGTGGGCCTCGGCGCTCGCCGGAAATGACGACACGAGCTCACCGTACGCCGACGCAGCATCCGCCCAGCGTTGCTCGCGGAGCGATTGGCGCGCCCGGGCGAGGAGCTCCGTCGCGCTCGGTGCGTCGGCGACAGCCGTGGCGGCCTCCGTGACCTCCGCGACGGCCGCGTGATGCGCCGGTTTGGCAACGACCGCGGGCGAACTCGCGGGGTCGGCGAGCGGCGGCGCGGCTGGCGAATCGGCAGCGGGCGCAGACGCCTCGGGTGCGTTCGCGGCGACGGGCATCGCGTCTTCGATCGAACGACCGGCGACGACGCCGAGCTCCTTCCAGTCGGAGGTCTCGGTGGGGGCGTGATCGACCAGCGGCGTGACGGTCACGTCACCTGCGCGATCCACGCCCACTTGATGGACCAGGACGAGCGAGCCGGTTTCTTCGGTGCCGACGCGCACCTTGCCCTCATGGACGACCGTCTGGACGCTTCCGTCCGGCGAGAGCGCCACGGTGAAGGCCGTGCCGAACGCGGTGGACCAGGTTCCGTTGGCGACGACGGAAAACCGCTGACCCGCGGGCAACGGGAAGAGCGCGACGTCGACGTGACCGGCGAGGAGCTCGACGCGACGTCCGGGAGCACCCAAGCTGATGATGCGCAGGCGCGCACCCGCCGGCAAACAGGCGTGAATCGTCGGTTCGAGCGCGACGCACGCGACGCCGCTCGTCACGGCAACGTCGCTGCCGAGTGCGAGCGCCGCGCCGCGCACGACACTGACGCCATTGGCTTCGACTTGGCCGGTCGCGACCTCGAGAACGCCGCCCGATGCGGCGCCGGTTGCGACGGGAGACGTCGCGCGAGTCCCCACCCACACCGCGAACCCCGCGGCGAGGGCGAGCGCCGCACCCGCGACCGGCGCGAATCGACGAATCACCGACGACGATCGCGGAGCCGCGAGCACCGTCGCGACGGCGCGGTTCGCCAGGAACGCCGCGCGCTCGTCGAACGCGTCGTCACCATCGGCAAACGCGGCGAACGCCTCGAGGAGGCGCGTTTCTGCTCGCGCCGCGGGAAGCCGCTCCGATTGGATCGCGAGAAACGACAGTTCCTCGGCCGTGAGCGATTCCCCCACCTCTTCGCGATCGGATAGCTCCGACCAGCGCTCGTAGTCCGTCACTAGCCCTGCCCCTTGGTGCGACCGAGCGCGAGGTCGCGTTGAATCAGCCGGCGGAGCTGCCGCCGC
>CAZDNG010000010.1:0-11533 GCA_964506835.1 uncultured Polyangiaceae bacterium | reverse complement strand
CGTGACGAGGCGGTCCTTCACCGTGCCGACCGGCACGCCCATGAGCTCCGCAATTTCGTCGACCGTGTATCCGAAAGAATGCTTGAGCACCAAGGCCTCGCGCTGAACGTCGGGCAGTGAGCCGAGATACTCCTCGAGCGGTCGCGGCGTCTCCGCGCGCACGTCCGACGAAGGATCCGCGTCGATGGCGAGCGCGTCGTTCGAATGGTGATCTTCGAGCGGCTCGGCGAGCTGAAAGCGGCGTCGCTCGTCCTTCGCGTGACGGAGCGTGATGCGCGCCGTGATGCGATCTGCCCAGCGCTCGAGCGACGACCGCGCGCCGTAGGTGCGCGCCGACTGGAGAATCTCGACGATGGCAACCTGTGCGGCGTCGTCCGCCCAGGCGTCGTTCCGCACGATCATGCGACTCAGTCTGCGCACTCGCCCCGCGAGCCTATGCGCGACTTCATTCATCGCTCGAACGTCGCCTGCCGCCACCTGAGACATGAGTCTTAAATCGTCTTGCCAGGAGCTCGGGACTCCCTCGGCCGCCTCTGCTGGACGGCTCATGGAACCCACAGGCTCGACCGAGGAGTGGAGCGGTGCGTCGATGTCGGTCGGATATTTCTTGGAAGTCACGGCCAAAACGCGACTCCGAGCTCGCCCGACGGCCGGATCTTGAGCGGGTCGAGCTCGACCAGATCCCGCCCATCTGTCCGACTCACATAGGAAAATTGGTTCAGACCGATATCTCCGCCGGCCGCCAAGTAAACACTTAGCACGCTGGTCAGTCTGTATTCCACCCGCAATCGAGGCGACAAGAGAAGGACGGCGCGAGTCGAATCACGACTTTCGGTGAGCGTCGTATCAGTGGTGACGTCGTGTCGCGAGGTGAGCTCGACGCCCCCGCGAAGCTCGAAGCCCGCGGCAAATCGACGCCAGTTGGTGCGGTATCCGACGGCCGCGCGAATGGGCACGCGCGTCACGCGGAACGCAACGTCTGGCGTCGACACCGATACGTCGTTGAATACGACGACGCCGAGTCCGAGGAGCAATCCGGATTCGAAATGGTACGCCCCGGCGAGCGCGATGCCGCTTTGCCACCACACCTGATGCGCGTACGCGTCGCCGTAATAGGCCATCGAAAGGTTGAGCCCATTCCGCCGATCGACGCGCTGTGCGGGCGGCACCGCGGGGGGAGGCCCGGGGGGGACTTGGGTGACCGGGGACGACGACGACCGGGACACGTCCGCGATCGGCTCCATACCGATCGTTTGCCCCGCGAGGAGTGCCTCGGTCGACTCACGCGTGATCACCGCGACCGCCTCGACTGCGGCCGCGGTGTCTTCCGCACGGAGCGGGACCCGCCTGACGAGGACGCGCGAGCCCGTCGGTTCGGCGAGATAGATCAGCCAGTCTTTGTCGGAGCTGGCCTGCACATCCAACCAGAACACGGCGACGGCCAGATGCGCGGCAGCAAGCGAACGCGCCTCCGAGACTTGCGCACGGAGCGGCGCGTCGTGAGTTGCGAACGATTCGAAGACCAGGTTCACGGAGACCCCGGAAAGTTGCGCGGTGAGCGCATCGCGCAACGACGCTTCGATATCGGGCGCGGCGGGAGAGACGAACACGATCGTGCGGCCCGATGTCTCTTCGGCGCGACTCGTTCGAGACAGCAATAGCCCGATGGTCAAAAGGAAGAGCGGGCCGAGCCGCGCGAATTGCACCGATCGTTTTTTACCCCGAACCAGAAAAAACTCCGACCGTTTCTCGACACGCGAACCCACAGGAAAGCGAACGGGTTGGCAGCGTCAGTTGCAGCGTCTGGACGCGCTGCCCGACGCAGAATGGAGAAACCGTCATGCGCCTTGAAACGGTAGGTAAGGTCGTCGCGGAGCGAACGCTGGATCTCGACGCAAACGCGAACGGGGCGCGGAGCGAAGTTCGGGTGCTCTTCGGCGCGCCGAAGCGGATCCCCGGATCCACCGACGTGTACTGCCCGTACCAGATCGTCGGGCTGGGCGATGAAACCGTCCGGTACACCGAAGGCGTCGATGGCGCTCAGGCCATGTACTTGGCCATGGAAGCGGTCGGCACGGCGCTGAACGGAACGCCGGAAATGCGGAGCGGCCGTCTCACTTGGTACGGCGAGCGCTCGCTCGGTTTTCCGGTTCGTGCGGAGCGACCCCGGCTACGACTCGTTGCGTCCAACTGACGCGGAGTCTTCGACCGCCAGCATCACGTACTCCACCGCCTCGACGAGGGCGTTCCAGCTGGCTTCGATGATGTTGACGCTCACGCCCACGGTGCCGAAGTTCCGGTGATCGAAGCGGTGCTCGATGAGCACGAGCACCTTGGCGGCCGTTCCGTCGGCTGAGTTCACGACGCGCACGCGGTAGTCGGTGAGCTGCAAGGTCGCGAGCACCGGGAACGCCGGAATCAGCGCCTGCTTCAACGCGTGATTCAGTGCGTCGACGGGGCCGTTCCCCTCGGCGACGCAAAGGCGTTCTTCACCGCGGACGCTGACTTTGACGGTTGCCTCGACGAGGTCGGTCGCTTGGCCGGCCGTGCCGATCCCGTGCACTCGGTAATGGTGGAGCTCGAACGCCGGTCGCCACGTGCCGACCTTCTGACGGACGAGGAGCTCGAAGCTCCCGTCCGCCGACTCGAACGAGTAGCCCTCGTTCTCACGTTCCTGGACTTCGGTGAGTACAGCCGAGACGATCTTTTCGTCCGTCAGTTCCGGAAAGCGGTGCTCGAGCTTCGCGAGCACGTTGCTGCGCCCCGCGAGCTCGCTCACCAAGATGCGCCGCGTGTTGCCGACGGCTTCCGGGGTGACGTGCTCGTAGGTCGTCGGATTGCGCTGCATCGCACTCACGTGAATGCCGCCCTTGTGCGCGAACGCGGCGGAGCCGACGTAGGGTTGATTCACCGGACCCACCGCGTTCAGTCGCTCCCACACGAGACGACTGACTTCGGTGAGGCGCGGGAGCCGCCCGGGCGGAAGGCACGAGAACCCGAGCTTCAGCTCGAGGTTCGCGATGACCGCCGTGAGATCGACGTTGCCGGCGCGTTCGCCGACGCCGTTGATCGTTCCCTGGACCTGGATGCAGCCGCATTCGACCGCGGCCAGCGTGTTGGCGACCGCGAGCCCGCCGTCGTTGTGAACGTGAATGCCGAACGAGACGCCGCCGAAGCGCTCGCGGACCGCCCGCACCGCCTCGACGATCCAGTTCGGAAGCGAACCTCCGTTGGTGTCACAAAGGATGATCCGCGCGGCGCCGGCGTCGACCGCTGCTTGCACGGTCTCGAGCGCGTAGCGAGGATTTGCCCGATATCCGTCGAAGAAATGCTCGGCGTCGTAGAACACCGGGCGCCCGGTCTCCACGCGCAAGAACTCGACGGAGTCCCGGATCATCGCGAGGTTGTCGTCGAGACCGACGCGGAGCGCGTCGGTGACGTGCAGATCCCAGCTCTTGCCGAAGATGCACGTGACCGCGGCGCCGCTCAGGACGAGCTGCCGCAGATTGCCGTCATCGGCGGCGGCCGTGCGCGCGTGGCGGGTCGATCCGAATGCGGCGACTTTCGAGTGTCGGAGTTCGACGTTGCGGATCGCCGCGAAATACGAGGCGTCCTTCGGATTCGACCCCGGCCAGCCGCCTTCGACGTAGTCGATGCCGAACGCGTCGAAGAGCTGGGTCAGCGCGAGCTTGTCACCCAAACTGAGCGTCACGCCGAGCCCCTGAGTGCCGTCGCGAAGCGTCGTATCGTAGATTTCGATATGCCGCGTCATTCGTTGCCCGCGAAGGGTCGTTCTTTACCCCGGGACGCCCCAAGCTGCGAGGCCAGTTTGAGCCGCTTCGTGTAGTATCCCCGTGCCGTGCGGCTCTGTTCCCTTCGTATGGTCGGTCTCTCGCCGTTCAGCGACGTCACGATCCCCTTCGCCGAAGAAGACGGCACCGCGCGACAAATGACAGTGCTTTTCGGCGGCGGCGGCGTCGGGAAAACGACCATCCTCGCGGCCATCGCCGGCACGCGCCCGGGTTACGCGGCGGCCTTTCCGAACTCCGGAGAGCCCGCGCCGTTCGTCGTCACCGATTGGTCATTGGGTATGGACGACACCGAGCGCCCGCACGCGCTCCGCGTCGCGACCCCGACGGCGAAGGTCGAACCCGACGAGCACACCGAGATCCTGCGCCGCCGCGAACAGACGCACTTCGATCGCGTGGCGAAGGACGGCGGGTTCGTCCTGGTGACGATCCCGAGCACGCGCTGGTTCTCCCGGCAACCGATGGCCATCGCCGCGCCGTCGCGCACGGTCGCGCGCTACGACGTGCGCGCCTCCGCGTCGCTCGATGACGCCGCGCGCGCCGATCTGGCTCGCGAGACCAAGCAAGCGCTCGCGTACGCGGCCATCAGCGCCGCCCTCTCGCGCGATCGCGGGGGCGCGTCGTTCGTTCGTCTGGGCGAGGCGATGGCGCGCACGGTCGACTCGTTGGTGTCGCTCGCCGGGTTTTCGTATTCAGGCATCGACCCCGTCTCCTTCGAACCGGTCTTCCGCGCCGACGACGGCAAGCCGACGTTGTTCGACGTGCTCCCGACGCGCGCGCGCCACCTCGTCGCGTTCGGCGCGCTCCCCGTGCGGGCGCTCTGGGCGGCGTATCCGATGCGCGATCCGCTCGAGGCCGAGGGCGTCGTGACCATCGACGAAATCGAGCTCCAGCAAGACGGCACCATCCTCTCTACCGTCCTCGGAACGCTCCGCGCGCTCCTCCCGCGCGTGCAATGGATCGTCACCACGACGTCGCCCGCGGTCGCCGCGAGCGTCGACAACCGCGAGGTGCTCGCACTCCGGCGTTTGCCGCGCGCCACCGAGGTTCAGCTTTTTACTGGTGCCGAAGCCCGCGTGCACTAGAGCGGCGTACGACGAGCGGGAGCCGCTCATTCGTCAATTCGCCATGTAGTCGAAGTCGTAGCGAAGGATGGCATCCGCGGGGACGCTGCTGCCGCAGTCGGAGTGCCAGATGTAAAAGGCCTTCTGTGGCACCGAATACTGAACGCCGTTCGTGTCGTTGTATCCGACGCTCTTGACGTAAGGAATGTCGCTGGTGACGGCGGTCCACGTGACGCCTTGGTCGGAAGAAACCACGATCGCGTTCGAGCCGACCGCAGCGATCCTGCCGTCGGGTAGTTCGATGGGCGGCGCGGTCATCAGCACTCCCGAGCCGACCGTGCTGGTCCACGTCACGCCGTTGTCGGTGCTTCGAGCCATGCCGCCATTCGTTGCGCTGGCCCAATAGATCGAACCGTCGGTTGCCTGAAGGGGCGCGCGGCTGCCGCCCGATGTGCCGACTTGAGTCCAGGTCGCTCCGCCGTCCGTGCTCCGGACGATGCCTGCGAATCCGCCGCCGTAGCCGCCACATCCAACGAGATAGGTCTGGCTGTCGATGACGAGGGGAGAGGTGCAGTTCGTATTGTTCGGGAGGCCGGCGCCGATGCTGGTCCACGTCGCGCCCGAATCGGCCGAGCGATTGAGTGATTGCGACGCCTCGTGCCCGCCTGCGAGGAGAGTTTTCCGATCTGGATCGCTGAAGTCGATGCTGACGAGATCGGAGTGCGTGTCGCTGCCCTGTCGCGTGAATGTCATTCCGTCGTCGGTCGTCTCGTAGACGCCGCCGCCGCTGTACGTGCCCGACTCCCAAAACGTCTGCGGATGGACGGGATCGTAAACGATCGCCGAAGTTCTATTGAGAATCATGTCGGAACCGGTGGCCGTCCCGAGTTGAGTCCACGAGGTCCCGCCATTGGTGCTCGACCATAGCCCCCCGATCGCGATGCCTGCGATGAGCATGTCTTCGTCGGGCTTTACGCTGAGCGTCGACATGTTGCCGCACTCGGAGGCCATGCCTGCCAGGTTCGAGGTCAGATTTTTCCATTCTCCCATCGGCGCCACTCCACCCGTGCTGCCGGTCGAACCGCCGTTTCCCGAGCCAGCTCCGCCCGAATTCGATGCACCAGCGCCAGATCCCCCGGCGCCGCCTGTCGAGGCTCCGCCGTTCGCGGATCCTCCGTTGGACGCGCTCGTCCCGCCGGTGGCAGGAGCAACGCACGCTTGACCCGCGGGGGGATAAACCTTCGTGCAGCCGATGAGCAGCAACGCGATTGCGAGGCTCCCCGATCGATACCACCCCTCGGTCACCATCGATTCGCTTGAATTCGTCATCGCAAAGCCGTCGTGGTCACTACTGCGCAAAAGCACTCGTAGTTACTACAGCAAGAGTCGACGATCGGCGGTCTCCTGAAGCGAGCTTCATGCGGAAAGAGGGTCCAATGTATTCCTCACGAGCCTGTGCACCCACATGATCTTTTCCGTGCATCCCTGCTGGGGCGGCACTCATCGCCGTTCTGAGACGCTCGCCGAGTCGGAAAACGCGGGCTCACTGTCGCGACGAGCCGCCTTCGACGCCTCGCGCTAGCGCCTGCCCGGGCGACAGCGCCTCGCTGGGAATCTCTCAGCTTGTATCAGAACGGTTACAAAGTCAGTCGATGCACTTCGACGTCACCCTGGTGGAACACCAGCGTTCCGTAGCGTTCGACCAGACGGCGACTGAAGGGAAACTCGTTGCGACCGACCGCGGTGTCCGAGAAACCGGGAGGGGTGGCGAGCACCGGTCGATCGAACACGACGACGTAGTCGATGCCGGCGCCGCGAACGCTCGTCACGAACGCATCCCAGCTCGTCAGGTCGAAGAACGCCTGCAGGTGGCTATCTGCGGTGTACGTGTCGCGATCGATCCAGAACGCGACGCCGCTCGAACGATGAAACGCCGGGTACCAGCCCGCCATCAAGACTCGCGCACT
Organism: uncultured Polyangiaceae bacterium; assembly: GCA_964506835.1. Classification (GTDB taxonomy): domain Bacteria; phylum Myxococcota_A; class Polyangia; order Polyangiales; family Polyangiaceae; genus DASZVB01. Next base: position 4,693 of record CAZDNG010000010.1, on the reverse strand, counting down.
GGGGGGAGTTTGGGTGTTGATGAATCGCCAGGTGTTCCAAAACGGATCGTCGCGTTGGGCTTGGCGGATCCCGAGCTCGACCGCGAGGCACCCCGCGACGTCGTAGCGGGCCCAGCTTGCCCACTTCAAGAACGCCAGCGACAGCACTGCAGTCGCTGCCGGAAGGACGAGGCGGGCGGGAAGTCGTTCGGAGACGAGCGTCACCGCGACGAGCAACGTGCAGATCGTCGCGGGCAGCCAAAATCGGCAGTAGAGGCCGGTCACCGGCAACGCCATCGCGACGAGCAACACCGAGAAGACGAGGAGATCGCGGAGCACGGGGCGCTTCACCCGGCGGATCGCGACCGCGTAACCGAACAGCAGCAAAACCGAGACGAACAGGAGGAGCTGCCGGCGTTGGGCGTAGCCGTAGAGCAGATAGTCTTGTCCCCAGTTGAAGTAGCGAAAGTATCGGGAAAAGATCTTGCCGTGTTCTGGACTCCAATCGCGAGTCGGAAAGACGCTGGACAACATGGGATACAGCGGGTTCCCCGTCAGCCTGAAGTTGCGCCATAGCCACGGCAATATCGGTATCGAAGAGAGCGCCGCAGTGCCGGCCAGGGTCGGTAGCGAGGCTCGGAACGAACGACCGCGCCGTGCGAGCTCGCGAAAGACGAGCACGAGAAGGCCCGCGCCCACTGCGAGAGCGGTGAATTTGAATGATGCAGCGAAGCCGGCGGCGAGTGCGGCGACGGCCAGCGAGGAGCGCTCCGGGCGCTCCTGCCACGCGAGCCACGCGAGAACGCTCGTCACCGTGAGCCAACACATCGCCAGATCCGTGTATGCGAGGTCCAGCAACACCGGCAGATCGAACAAGGGGTTTTCGAAGAGCAGACAGGAAATCGCGAGCAGGCCTGCCGCGGTGCTGCCGAGGCGCCGCGCACACAACACGATCCCCGCCATGCAAGAGAGGCCCGCGAAGAAGTGCAGCAGCTTCGCGACTCCGACGCGCCCCGTCGCCAGCGCGATCGCGTACAGCATCTCGAACCCCATCGGCGCGTTCGTGTGCGTGTAGGTGGGCAGGTAGTCGAGCGAACCGCGCGCAAGCCAGCGCTTCGGCGCCAGCAGATGGTAGCCGTCGTCGTCGCCCAAGCTGCCGACCCAGAGGCCGCGGATCATGAGCGCAACGGCAAAGGCGATGAACAATGCGCACCAGACCGCGAGCAACGGTGTTGGCCGGCGATTCAGGAAGGCGCGGAAGGATCGCGCTCCGCCGCGCGCGATCTGCCACAGATCGCCGACGAGCAAGACCGCGAGGACGCCGAGCAGGGCGCCCAGCGCTTTCGCCGACAAGAGCCCGAAAGCGCCCAGAAGAAGCGGGAAATACTGAGTGAAGCCGGCGCCGAGCGCGAGGTAGACGTACCCGCGCTCGACGGGACTTAACCAGGGCAAGCCCATGTCCGTTATTCGGACCAAGCGGCGACCGACCGCAGCCACGAGCCAGAGGAGCGAGAGTGCGATGAACGGCTCGCTCACGATTTGAGGGACGGAGAGCATGAACTTCATCGAACGCTCACTGCCTTCAAGGAACCCGTTCGAAGCTGATTTGTCGTTGACATCTCTTCGCGCACCGTCAGATCAGGGAGCGCTCAGGCGTCTCACGATTCATCGCGCCGCGCCTCGCGGAAGACGATTCCGAAGCTCGTGATTGAACTTTCATGACGTGCCGAATGACCTTTGATTCCCCTCCGACGCCTTGTGGGCGCGATGCGGCGAGAGTACCTTTTGGCCTTTCGACGTTATGCACAAATTTGCTCAGGCTTAGTCGCGGGTGGAAAGGAGTCCGTATGCGTGTAGACCCCGGTGTGAAACAATGGACGGGTTTCGTCGCACTGTTCGTCGTTGCTTGTGGTGGCGGCGGAAACAGCGGCGACGTGAGGGCGCCGGACGCGATGGGCGGCATGGCGAACTCGGACGCCTCGACGGGCGGGACGACCGGCTCGACAGGCGGCCACACCGCAACCGGCGGCAAGTCGTCGAGCACGGGCGGGCAAGCCAGTGGCGGCACCGCCTCGAACACGGGCGGGAGCAGTGCGGGAACTGGAGGCGGTCAAGCAACCGACGGCGGTACCGGCCTCGGTGCGACTTGTAAGAACGCACCGCCCGTCTGCCTGAAGAACACGAAGCTGCCCGCAAAGGCACCGGCACTCTCGCTCGGAACTTTTACGAACATCAGCCCGGCCGTCGTTCCCTTCAACTTGCCGAACGTCTTCACGCAGGCGCTCGCCACGGATGGCTGTGACGTTTCGACGCTGTACCTCACGATCGACGGCTTCGACACGGTGGCGGCCAAGGCAGGCCTCTACAAGAGCACGGACGCCGGCGCCACGTGGCGTCAGGTGAGCCAGCTCGACGAGCCGATCCAGGTCGTCGTCGATCCTGCCAACTCGCAGCACATCTACGCGGTGGACGGCGTTCGCGGCAACACGGAGGGCTTCTGGACCTCGTGTGATGGCGGCGAGAGCTTTTATCAGACGGACGCTTTCAAGAACCTCGGCACCACCCAGAGCTTGTTTCAGTACGACACGTACGACATCGCCGTCGATCCCAAGGACTTCAACCACGTGCTCCTGTCGTTTCACGGCTCCTGGGGCTGGACCGACACGAAGTGGAACACGAACTCCGGCGTGCTCGAGACTCCGGACGGCGGCGACACCTGGGTCGTTCATGTGCCGACGAATGGTTGGGGGACCGGCCACGCCATCAACTTCCTCTACAATCCCAAGCTGGGGCTGGGTGACGCGAAAACCTGGTTGCTCGGGACGCAGGGCGACGGCATGTGGCGCACCACCGATGCCGGGACGACCTGGACCAAGGTCACCGACAGCAACATCCAGCACGGCGGCGGCGACACCTACTACGACCACACCGGCCACCTGTACGCCTCGACGGCGAGCGGAATCATCATGAGCACGGACAACGGGGTAACGTGGTCGTCGCTGACGCTTCCAGTCAACGGCGGTTTCAACACGGTGTTCGGCGATGGCGTCTCCGTCTACGCTGCTCCGGATTTCTCGAACTCGTACTACTACACCTCGCCCGAGGGCGACGGGACCACATGGACTCAATACAACCAGCAGGCGTTCGGGTCGGGACCGTTCAAGGTGGGTTTCGATCCGGTGAACAACATTCTCTACTCGGCCAACTGGACCGTCGGCATGTGGGCCCTGAAGGTGCGCTGAGCCGCGCGAGGTGAACGATGAACAAGACCCTCTCTCAGTTTTTGTCGACTTTCACCGGCCCCATTTCGTTGACCCAATCTGCTCATCGTGGTGGAATTCCAGTAGTGAAAAACCCTTTCGTCGTCGTGCTGGGGCTTGCGCTACAAGTCACGTCCTGCTCCTCCGGAGGAATAGCATCGAGAGGGGGCGCCGCAACGGGCGGCGCGTCGGGAACCACCGGTTCGAATTCCGGGGGCCTGGCGGGAACAGGTGGGGTCAAACCCACGGGCGGCGCAGTAGGCTCGGGAGGCGCCGACGGTTCGACGGCTGGTGGTGCGAGTGGCACCGGCGGCGTGAAAGGAACCGGCGGCACGAGCAGCTCGACGTCCGGAATGGGCCCCTGCGACATCTACGCCGCGGGGAACACGCCCTGCGTTGCAGCGCACAGCACCGTCCGCGCTCTCTACTCGGCGTATAGCGGAAGCCTGTACCAAGTCAGGCGAGCGTCGGACAAGACCACGAAGGACGTCCCACTCCTCGCGCCAGGAGGATTCGCCGACACATCCGTCCAGGACTCGTTTTGCGCCGGAACCACGTGCACGATTTCGATCGTCTACGACCAATCGCCGCAACACAACGATCTCCCGGTTGCACCAGTGACGACCTTCATGCCCACCATCGGCGGGCTCGAAGCGAATGCTGCCGACGGCATGATCACGGTAAGTGGGCATACGGTCCATGGTGTTTACGTCACCGGCGACACCAACTTCGTCGCCGATAGAGCTCCCAACGTTGCCTACAGGAACAACAAGACGAAGGGCATTGCGACCGGGGATCAACCGGAAGCCATGTACATGGTACTGGACGGAACGCGGTTCACCGACACGTGCTGCTTCGATTATGGCAATGCGGAGACCACCGGCGGGGACGACGGCAACGGCACCATGGAGGCGATCTATTGGGGCAGTGACACGTACTGGTCCAAAGGGGGCGGGAACGGCCCGTGGGTCTGCGCAGACCTCGAAAACGGCATGTACAAGGGTGATTCGAAGGACACTCCGAGCAATACCTCGGTGACTGGCATGGCGTTCGTCACCGCGATGCTGAAGGGCCCTTCAGGAAACCACTTCACGCTCAAGGCCGGCAACGCGCAATCCGGCGCGCTCGAGATCAAGTGGGACGGAGGACGGCCGACGCCCGACTACAGCCCGAAGAGGCTGGAGGGTGCGATCATCCTGGGCACGGGCGGCGACGGAAGCTCCGGAGGATCCGGAACCTTCTTCGAAGGAGCCATGACGAGTGGCGTCCCGTCGGATGCGACGGACGATGCCGTCCAAGCAAATATCACCGCCGCGGGATACGGGCACTGAGACGGTCGACGAACCCGCAGAACAGGATTGAGCCGCGAGCGCTTCACCGCCACGCGGCGATGTCCGTCGCGCACGACAGAAACCGCGGTACGAGGTCGCTTCGGACGTAGAGCGGGCTCGACG
>CAZDNG010000009.1:34387-153679 GCA_964506835.1 uncultured Polyangiaceae bacterium | reverse complement strand
CCATGGACCTCGACTACCGCGCCCTCGGCAACGCCGGCGTCTGGTGCCTCGGCCGCCTCCAGACCGACGCCGATCGCGCCCGAGTCATCGACGGATTGGCGTCGAACGACGCCAATCTCGGACGGACGTTGGGAGCGACGGTGCAACGGCTCTTGCCGCGGTGGTTCGTCATGCGCGACGTGCACGCGGAGTCGTCGGTGACGTTGTTGCAGCCACGGTGGGCGATGTCTTGGTTGAGAGGGCCGATGACGAGGGGGGAGTTGCGAAGGGCGCGGGGGTAGCCCTGTCAGCTGATCCACCGCCAAAACTCCGAGGTCGCGAGCTATCCGGGACCGGGTAAAGAGAGCGGGTGTTCAACCAGAATGCCGGCCACGGTGGCTGTTAGCGAAACCGAAATGAGGCGTTTCGAGACCGTAATCAAGAAGGATGCAAAGCCGTCGGCGTCGGTCGTCGCTTGCGTCGGAATCACATGAACTCCTGGCGCCGCTTGCAGGGCCACGGGCACGCCCGCGAGGCTCGTCTTGGTGCCGGCGTCCGTTGCCCCGCTCGACCGGGTAAACTTGACGAGAACGACTTCGGTCGCCGTTGGTGGAATTCCGCCGTCGGCGAGCTTCGGACTATCCACCCAACTCGGAGAACTTTCCACGGCCGCCTCGACGGAGATCGCCGTCTCGAGGCCGGGAATCGAAAATGCGACCGACGCACCCGACGTCTCGTCGGTGACAGTCCACACGGTACTGTCTTCCCTACCGGTCCAGACAAACTCGGCGTCGCTGAACTCGCTCGGGCATGGTCCGTCTGGTCGGTTCTGTAGAGCCGCCGTGCTTGGTTGGACCGAATCGCCGGAATTGCTGAGCGCGACCGAGATACTGCCCGCAACCCTCGTGCTGCACAGCGTGACTTGATTCACTGCTGCCGTACCAGCAAAGCCGACGAATTTGACTCGCCGTGGTGCTATCCAAGCCGGCTCGCTGGTCGGCAACAGCTTCGTGACGGCCGCGCCGTTTTCAATGGTCGCTGTGACCAAGCCGCTTCCTGGCCCGACCACTACAGCGGGCACCAGTGCCTGCGGTGACGAGCTGGTGAACCGCAACGCTGCAAGTGCTTTCAGACCACCGTCCACGTCGAAGCGGATCGATCCCTCCGTGGTCAGCGTCCCCTTCCAGACGACACCAGCTACGTCCGGGGCTGGCATCGGAGAGACGCTTATTAAGAGCTGGTCTCCCATCATGAGCCCACTCGCGCCGCTCTTATTGAAGGCGTACGTCTCAATGCCGCCGTCGCCCGATGGGACTTCGCTGTGCGTCCAGATCGGAGCGGAAAGGTCTTCCAAGAGCTGTCCGTTCTGCTCTTCCCGCTTCACTATGACCAGCGGAGTGGGTGCGACGAGGTGAAAATCGAAGTCCTGTTGAAAACTCCCGATCTGTACGTGAACGAAACCTTCAGTGGCGGAAGGGGCGATACGGGCCGGAACCTGCACGCGTACCATGGCACCCCCAGTGGTCACCGACACGGTAAGGGTGCTCTTGTCTGCCCCGTCGGTTCGTTGCAAGGCCAATGCTCCGTCAGCACTCAACACTAGATTCCACTGACCAGCTGGCGCGGTGATGTCGGCGACAATCGTCACCTGCTGAGACTCCTCCGGGATGGGAGCGTCGAGGTCCCCATAGAGCGTTCCGTCCACGTCGAGATGAATGTCCACCTGAGGCGCGACTGGCGGATCGACGGCCGGTTCGCCGACGCATCCAACCGCGAGACACGCCGCCACCAACGTCACACGCTTCACTTTTCGTTCTCCGTGGATGGGAACTTCTGGGTAGAGAAATACGAGTTGAAGATCGCTTGAAAAATGTCCAGGTCCGTTGTCACCGCAACGAACGCACCCGGATACCAACCGTCGCGACTCGACGAACCGCCGCCCAACGGAATGCTCGTCCCCTCGGGTGCGTCCACCGAAGAGATGCGCTCGGCCGTGATGCCCCCCGTAACGCCGAATCCGCAAACGTCGACAACGGCGCCGAAGTAGAGCCGCGGGGTCTTGCCGATTTTTAGGACGTCGAGCCCCGCTGCAACGCCATAGCTGAAAACTGGCGGCCCAGTGACAGCATCCCGCGCTGTCGGCGGTAGGTACAAGGTTAACAATACCGGGAGAGCAAAATCCCAGCCTACGTCGTGGCTACGAACGACTTGGAGGTTGGAACCGGGGTCTCGATCAAGTTCTCGAAAGTCACCAAATGCCTCCGCTTCGCCGAACCCGGCTCTGACGCCCAAATATCGCTTGGAGTGGACAATCAGCGTATTGTGACCAAGCGACCTTCCCGCGTTTGCGCTGGGTTTATTTTGCGCAGTTCCACCACTCGGGGCATCACAGCTTGTTTGCGCTTCGGTTTCCGCGCAGACCGCTAAGGAATAGCGCCGGCCCCCGTCGAGTCTTCCCAATGCCAGGATCTGCGTCGTGTCCGGCTGCACTGCAGGGTCCTCTGAGAGCGACGACGGCCGAATATTGGTGTCTTGCTTCGGCAACGCCGTCTTATCGGCGTTGCCACTCGGAGGGGTGAACCCCGCAAGTGATACCGAATGCTGGACGACTCCGGCGTCGTCTAGATTTACGGACACCCCATACCCGGGTCTCACGTGATGAACGCGAACAAATACGTTGTCCGTGTCCGCGAGCTTCGTGATCTCCGACCCAAGATACCCAGACTTGAAGTCGTAGTCTACCACGTACGTATTCACGTGCGCGGGCTGCATGAGAACATCTTCATCAATGAAGGGAACCAAAGTTTGAGCAATCTCGCACACACGACCGAGCTTCACTTTTTGCGCGGTTTCTAGGTCTGTAACCTTTTGCACATCTGTCTGGAGGTCCGTTGCCTTAGCAGCCACAGTGCTCGCGAGCTGTACCAGGTCCTTCATGGACTTTTGGGCGTCCTCTAGCGTCGTACTAGGAGGCAGCTCGCGAAGGGGCTGGCTCACGAAGGCAATCGTGGCTACCGTCATCTCCTTCGGACGTGGATCGGTCTTCTGGTACTTATCGAATGCATCCCGAACTTCCGCGAGAACCTTATTGGCTTTCTTCAATCCTGCCGCAGATACTTTTTTTCCATCCGCCAAAGATGCCATGGCGTCGGAGGTGTCTGTGGCGAAGGACGAGTGTATGTTCAAGTAGCTGACAAATCCGTCCAAGGCGGCAGCGTCCGCCTCTTCGTCATGCGTTCTCTTGCGGTCGTTCTCAATCTTCCGCGAGTCAGCCAAGAGCTGGATAGGATCAAAGCTGTTGCCCGATCCGGCGCTTGTCCCTCCGCTGGCAACACGAAGCACCGCACGTCTCGGAAACCCACGCACGGAAATACGGGTAATGGCGTTGCACAGCATTGGCGGAAGCTCCGCTCTCTCGCCCGGCCAAATCTTCAGCGAGGAACTGCTTCGCGCCGCATCCGTCGGCGAGTCAGAGACATCGACTGATAGCAGGCCCTGGACCGGAGACTGCGTCACTTCCACAGTCATTGGTTCATCCAACGCGTAGTCCGCTGAGTCCACGCAGATGGTCTGGACGGTGGTCGAGTCGCATGCGACGTGGTCAACCTGTGTGCTCGAAGAGATTGATCTTGTCTGCGGCTGGTAGACCAGGTGCCCGTTCGAATTAATGTAGAAAGTAGCTCGCGTGCAATCATCTACCCTGGCGTCTATACGACTGGACTCGTCGCGAAGCGGGCCTGCTGCTTTGCAGTTGGCCTTAATACCTTCCTTCAAGTCCATTAGTTCCGCAGAAAAAGGGATGTCCTCGACGCGCTGTGCAACCGCCTCAGAAACCACTCTATCGCCGCGCGACTGTATGTCTATCGGCGCGTAGAACTGATCGGCGTCCACCGCCGGAGCGTGGTTCGCCAATTCTGCCTTCACCAGGGCGCTACAGGAGTTCTTGAGTTCTATGGACGTGTTCCGGGACGAACTGCAGAGAGAATGGGCTAGAACGCGCTTTGCGTTGAGAACCATTTCAAGATCATTGCCCAAGCGCTGAGCTCGCTGCGTCAGGTCTCCATCTCGCTCAGCGATGAATTTTTGCTCTGCCGCGCGAAGCACTTGCTCGTCCTTCGTGACCTCCGGTTTCGCCGCTGCAAGAGCGACCGAGACATCCGCACAGGTCCGACCTCGAGGCATACAGGTCTTTAATTTGAAGGTTAAGTCGGCGACTTTCGTTCCGTCCTGGGCCAATCGATGCTTCGCGGCATCGACGGCGCAATCAGCACTCATGGGAGGGGCGTCGCAGGGTCGATGGGTGTTTACCCAAGTCCTGACGCTTGCGCAGCCGGGAAGGTCGATAGACCCCGCGGTTGGTGGGTCGTTGCACCTTTCAAAGGCTGCCCAAGCGTACGAATAGATGCTCTGCAATTCCTTCTGACGGGCTGAATTGGCTGTTTCCGACGACGAACCGAGCTGATCGAATGTCAGTTCCTGATCGCCGCACTGAAGCCCGCGAGTAGACATGAACTGCCCGTACGCGGCTGAAAGTCCATCCATGATACAGAGAAGCGCGACGGCAACCGCGTACCGGGTCGCGCGTCGGCTAAGAGCATCCAGGAACCACCGACTCCAATTGAGCCAGCCCAAGCTTTTTGCGGCCATCGACTCCCCTGTTTCGAACTTGCAACCAAAGCCAAGCACGTGGCATCCGCACTTGAACCTATGCCGTTCTTTGACACGGCTCCCGTTGTCTCTTTACTCGCTAATTGTAGATGCCGCAAACGTTTCGAAGGGAGTCGGCCAATGCCATCGACGTAACGGCAAGGACATACAAGGCTCGGCATGCAGAGCTTCCCGCGCGCCGCGCTCCCGGAGTCGGAGTTAGCGGCGTGTCCTTCGCCGAAGCCGCCAGCTGCTTCCTCGATCCGGCTGCATTTACGGCGCCAGACAAGGACTATACGGGCCGTTTCATCCTCATTGGGCTCTCCCAGCAGCTTCGAGTACTCTTCGTCGTGTCGGCCGAGATACGCGAACGCATTCGCATCATCACCGCGCGAAAAGGCCACGAGGGCCCCGCGCAAGGTCTACGAGCATGGCCCGTAAGAGCGAAACCGATCTTTCCCGCTACGATCTGACCCGAGGGTCTCGTGGCAAGTACCTCGAGAAAGCACGCCGGTCTTTCGAAACGATCGTCGTCGACAAGAAGGTCGTCGCTGCGCTCGGCGGCCCCGAGGGCCTGGTAGGCATTCTCGAGGCGCTCGCAAAATCCGTGACTCAGGCGAAGAAGAAGCGACGCGCGGCTTGAGTCGTCATCATGCGTTCTCACAAGGTTCAAATCGTCGTTCCGGAAAGCCACGAGATCCAGGTCCGGCTGCCCAGCGACTTTCCGGTTGGGCGAGCGGAAGTGGTGGTCATGACCACGGGCACGGTCAGCCAAGCCACCTCGGGCGCCAAGGCGGCAGAGGAGTTCAGGCGGGAACTCACGGCGCTGTTGAAGCGGCTGCCACCGGCTCCAGTGCTGCCCGACGCGGCGTTCAGCCGTGATCAAATTTACGATGACTGACGTCCTGCTCGACTCAAACGTTGTCCTGCGATTGCTTGCGGAGATCGTGTCCGCCATGGTTCGGGTATCCACGCGGTCGCATCGCCGAGCATATCCGCACCGTCGGCGAGAAGAGCGTGTCGCGCTTCGATGCAGTAGCCGCATGAGAAGCGGGGACGGTGTACGATTGGCGTCGTGAGCAAGAGGAAGGCTCCCGCGGTGACGGGCTACTTCGAAGTCCGAGTCGATGGCCCCGCTCGCCGCCACTTCCGACTCTTCTGTCTACTAGAACGCGACGGGAGCAAGCTCGGACTGGGCGGTCCCAGTCTCATCATCGTCACCGGAAAGGACAAACCGTTCCGAACGGTGCTCGCACGCGCGGACTACGCCGACGTCCGTGCTCTCGGAGACGAGTTCCGGTCGCGGGTCCCGCGAAGCGTCGAGCCTTGACGACCCTTCGATGCCGTCCTCCGCGTCGCCGTTGCGCGGTTCGGAACCAGTTCGACGCGAAGCCCGAGCACTTCGGCCAGTTTCACGACGGTCGCGATGGTCGGGTTCGCGCGTTCTTCGGTGAGCAAGCGGCGCACGACCTCGGGCGTCGTGGAGACCTTCCGTGCCAGCTCGGCTTTGCTCATGCCGACGTCAATACGGGCCTTGTCGAGGGCGCGGACGATCCGATCCACGGCGTCGATCTCTCGGCGCGCCTGCTCGTAACCCGCCGCGAACTCGGGAGCTTTCATCTGCTCGTCGAAGAACTTGTCGAAGCCCGTCTTCCGTCGCGGTGACATGCGAAGCACCGTAGCATTTAAGTTACGGAGTGCAACCCAGCACGGCCGCCCCTCTCCCGCCCGCGTCGCTGTGAGGACGTAGTATCGTTAGTTCGATGCGGTCGCTCACGGACGCAAGCAGAGTTCGAGCGTTCATGGAAGCGTTCGCTCGCCGTGTGCGGGGACCGGGACGTGTCTACCTGGTCGGGGGGGCTACCGCGGTGCTTCACGGATGGCGTGCGACGACGGTGGACATCGATCTGAAAATGGAGCCCGAACCTGCCGGTGCGTTCGAGGCGATCGCGGCGATCAAGGATGAACTCGACGTCAACGTCGAACTCGCGGCACCCGATCAGTTCATCCCGCCTCTCCCTCAGTGGCAAACGCGCAGCGTGTTCATTGCGAGATACGAGTCAGTGGAGTTTTTTCACTACGACCCTGCATCGCAAGCTCTTGCAAAGCTCGAACGCGGCCACGCACGCGATCTCGACGATGTTCACGCGATGGTCGACCGGGGCCTCGTGACCCGCCAAGCCCTGGAACTCGGATTCGAGCAGATTCGCTCGGGGCTCGAGCGATATCCAGGCATCGACCCTGACTCCTTCGAGCAGAAGGTCCGCGCATTTGTCGATAGCGGCTCCACGGGGTAGCCTCCGAGAAGTGACGACGCTTGCGGATCTGCCGGGAGGAGCTTTGGTCACGCGGGGACTCTCGGATACTCGTCAAGGTCGGACGAGCGCGGAGTCGCTGCTGGTCGCCATCGCGGCGCCGCGCCTGGTCAGCTTGGGTCTCCACCCCTACGGCCCGGCAGGCAGAGTCGCGGAGCCTGAGCTCGCGCTGTATGCCCTCCTTGGCGAGCAAAAGTCCGATCCGTACTCCAGCTACAACGCGCTCCGTCGCGAGCTGACGAGCTTCGTCAGAGCGCTGGAGCATCGCGTCGCTCGCGAGCGACGGCTCGCTGCGCCCCCTCGACTTTAGACCACTCACGCCCCTGGGCCAGGGGGGCGCGAACGCCACGCTTCACCCCCGCTTCCGAAACACGACCATGACGCCCGAGTCGGTGGCGTGGAAATAGCCGAAGAGGCCGAAGTAGAGGGCGAGCGGGGTCCAGAGCTTCCAGTTGTCGACGCGCTTCGGTTCGAAGGCGACGTCCATCATGTTGCCGAAGCATTGGAGGTAGAAGATGACGAAGCGGAGGTTCACGAAGGGAACCAGCGTGTTGACGTATTCGGTGGGGTAGTAGTGCGCGAGCTCCCACCCCAAAGGTTCACCGGCAACCTTCAGCTCGGAGACGGCGTAGAGATGCCGATGGTAGGGCTGGTGGAGCGCGTGCACCCAGTACTCGGTGTCGTTCAGGTCGATGGCTTCGGCGTTCGGGGTGCCGATGGCGATGACGCAGCCGGGGTTGGCGAGCCGATCGAACGTACGGAGGAGCTCGTCGGGGTCGAGCACGTGCTCGATGACGTCCTGGCTCACGATGCAGTCGAACTTTTGCTCGAGCAGTTCCGGGCGATGGAACTCCGGCGAGAATTGGTCGTAGCCCTCGGCGCGTGAGTAACCGACGGAGCGCAGGTATTTGACGAGCGCGCCGCTGCCGCAGCCGTAGTCGAGGATGGTGTGCTCTTTGGTGACGCCGGCGCGGGACAGTCGCCGCGCCATGTTCCGGTAGACGGCGATCTGGGCGAAATCGAGCTCGGTCGAGCCGTGAAACGGGTAGCCGCGGTAGTAGTAGTCGAGGTCGACGTCGTCGGCGGCGTGGATGCTCTTGCACTTCGGGCAGCGCCAGACGGTGAAGTGCTCCGTCGAGAAGCGCCGCACGTTCGAGCGCGGCTTGGCCTCTTCGACGGGGCCTTTCGTGACGGTGCCGCAGATGCTGCACGTATGCGTGAGCGCAGCGGCTTCCGCCGTGCTCGATCGCGACGCTTGGGCCTGCTTCGCTTCGCCCCGCGCGCGGATCTCCTCCATCTTGAACGGCGACTTCAGGTGCTCGAGATACGTGGTCGGGAACTCCGGCATGTCGAGGATGCCGATCTCGTGCGGCGGCAGGCGATCCTTCGGTAAGAAGCGCGTGCCGAACACGATGTCCCAGATGAGGACGTGACCGCTGTAGTTCGCGTTGCTCTCCTCGATGGACGTCGAGTGATGCCAGCGGTGGAGCTCGGCCATGCTGAAGACCCAGTTCAGCGGCCCGAGCTTCACGCCGATGTTGGCGTGCTGGAAGGTGCCGTGCATGCCGGCGAAGAGCACCGTCAGCGCGAGGGTCTTCGGCGGACAGCCGAGCAAGATCAGCGGCGCGAACCCTCCGACCACCAGCATGGCCATGTCGAGCGGGTGGAAGCGGGCGGCGTTCAGCCAGTAGAGCCGCGGCGCGCCGTGGTGCACCGCGTGCAGACGCCACAAGGTGTCGTTCTTGTGCTGGAGCCGATGCGCCCAGTACCCGCCGAATTCGCTGATGACGAGTCCGAAGGCGAGCTGAATCAGGATGGGCCAGCTCGTCGGCCAGTGAAACCAATGGAACGTCGAGGCGAGCCGCGCGCCGGGTCCGACCAGGGTCATCAAGAGGATCCAGTTCAAGACCTGCGTCGTGAGGAGGCTCGAGAACAGGAGATGCAGAAAATCCGTCCGGACGTCGTCGTGCCCTTTGCTCCACGAGCGGCAGTACGGGTGAAACCGCTCGAGCAGCACGATGAGCACGATGAAGACGGGAACGGCGGTCGGACTGAGGAACTCGGGACGGAGCCCGTGGTTCATCGCGACCACGCCGTACGCGAGGAACGCGCTCATCGTCACCGGGAAGATAGCCGCCGACAAAAACCGTCGAAACCCGCTCGTATACGGGATGATTTCGGCGGATTCGGCCGGAGCAGCGGCGGCGGCAAGGCCGGCTCGCCCGGCTACCGCGGAGTCCTCCAACTCGAGAAAATGTGCCATGTCGTTCGAGGGATCCGAGCGCCGCGGTCCGTCGCACCATTTGTACGCGATGACCCCACGCCCCGCCACGAGAACCGGGAGAACGGCGGGCGCGCGTCCGACCGCGCGCGAATTTGCCGCGACGCGTTCAGCTCGAGAACGGGATGAACACGCTGAGACCGCCGGTCGCGATGATGTCGTTCACCGTGCGCTCGACGCCGAGGGGACCGCGCACCGACCGCACTTGATCGCGAATGTCGAACCGAAGCCCGAGCCAGTCGGTGAGAAAAAACTTCATGCCGATGCCGCCGGAGCCCGCGACGCCGCGGCTCCCCGCTTCGTCGACTGCGCCCGCACCCGCCGCGACGTAAAAGTCGAAGCGGCCGATCGCGCCGCCGAGCCAGCGGACCTTGCCGTACGCGAGCGTCCAGATCAGGTGACCCATGTACATGTTCACCGCCGACGACGTGTTGCCGATGTCGACGAGGCCCTGATTGCGCTGCGCGACCGCGTCGAGAAATCCGAAGGTTCGCGTCGTGTGCAAGAACGACGCTTCGAGACCGAGCTCTTCCGTGAAGTGGAACGTGTACGCGCCGCCGTAAATCGGCGCGCCGTCCGCGAGGTCGCCCGCGTACCAGCCGCCCCACAGCGTGAGCTCGTGGCGCAGCGCCTTCTTGAATTTCCTCGGAACGACGCCGCGATACGCGCGCTTGCCGACCAGCTCTTGCTTCAACTCTTCGTCGACGCACTGGGCCTTCGCCTGAGTGCCCACCAAGAGCAGGGTGGATGCGAGGAGCGCGCCGGGAATGAACGACGAACGGAGGTGCAAGCTTCTATCGGATATCCCAGCCGTGGGTAGGGCCGCAACCGCGCTGAACGAGGCGGCCCCGACGGGGGGTGAAAGCCCCGAAAGCCGAGCCGCGGGCCGAAAGCCGCACTCGGCAGCTCGGAAGACTTCTCGAGCCGAGAACAGGTACGCTGGCAGCTTCCGACGATGTCAGAGTGGCCGCTCTCGCCACGCGCCGCTTCACACCGACTTTGCCCGACACGCACCTCCGTCGTGCTCGTCGCAAGCTCGCTCGCGGCCGGATCCATTGCCGCGCCGGCGAGCGGACCGCCGCCCTCGAACGCGGCCTCGAATCAGACCGCGAGCGCGAACCCGAGTCCTAGCGCGTGCACGTCCGGTGAGGCGAGCGCGCTCTCCGAGCTGTCGTGCGAGGTCGTCGCAAAAATTGGCAACCCGAGTGGTCGGATCCTCGTCGCGGCGTTGCCGCTCGGCACTGACCGCACACTCACAGCGCAGGCCGCCGTAGGTCTCTCGGAGCGGCTCGCGACGGCCGTCGCGGCGCGATTCGGCGCGAGGACGCGGGTCGTTCCGGCTCCGTCGCTGTCGGCGGCGCGCGCGCTCGCCCAGGGCGAATCGAGAGTCGTCCTCGTCGCAGGGACGCTCGCGAGCGGCGAGCTCCGGGTCACCGCGGATTCGTACCCGGTCTCGGGGGGGTTTTGGGACCGTGTGCGGGGAGTTCCGTCGAGTCCGACGGCGCATGCGCGCGCGGTGCGTTCCATCGACGCCGAGATCGCCGCGTTGCTCCCGCCGGTGCGCCTCGCGACGGGCACGGTCGACAAAGTGCCGGCGAGCGGCGACGTCGTCGCGTTGGCCTGCGGCGACGTCACGGGAAACGGTGAAACGACGCTCGTCGTCGTCGGCCGGCATCGCGTCGCGCTCGGGCGGCTCGCGGCCGGTCGATTCGTCACCGTGGCCGAGTCACCCTGGACGAACCTTTCGCCGGTGTCACCCACACCGCTGCGTGAGCCGATCGGCGCGGCCGTCATTCGACCCGGTCCGTTCGTCGACGTCGGGCTCACCGATCGCCAGAGCGGTCTCCGATTGAATGCACGGCTCGGCGTGGTGGCGACGCTCGGCGCGCCCGTGCCGATTTTCGGCGCGGGTTGTCTCGGACGCGCCGGGCTCGGCATCGGTCGCGGAGCGCCGTGCACGTCCGACGACAAACCACGCGTCGACCTTCGCGACGTCAGCGACGTCGACGCCGTTGCCGGAACCATCGCCGTCGAGCGCGACGGCACGTGGCGTTCGATCGTCGCAACGCGAGCCCGCGACGGCGTGGTCACCTTGCGCGACGACCGCGGTCGAACCGCAACGCTTCCCGACGTCGGCGCCGAGCTGGCGTTGGGCGATCTCGACCTCGACGGCGATCCGGAGCTCGTCGCGTCGGTGAACACGCCGAACCCCGCCGACGACGCGGTCGTCGTTCGCACGTGGAGCCACGACGGCGCGCTCCGCGAACGATTTCGCGTGCCGGTCCCCGAAGGCGTCCGCGCGCTCGCGATCTGTCCGCCCGCCGGCGCGGGCATCCGCCCCGTGGTGGTCGCCACCGCGAACGGATTTGAGGTGCTCCGATGAGCGTACGATTCGGGAGGCGCGCCTTTCTCGCGAGCACGGCGCTCTCTTTGTCGGCGCGTGCGATGGGCCGGCGACCGTACGGCGGCACGCTCGCCGTCGAAGTCCCCCTGTCGCTCGATTTCATCGATCCGCACGCGGGCGACCATGCGGCGAGCGCGCTGTTTTCGTCGGCCCTCGCCGACACGCTTTACGCCTGGGACGCCGCGGGGCGACCGTATCCGGCGCTCGCCGCCGATTTGCCGGAACGGAGTCGCGACGGCGCGCGCTTCCGGTTGCGCTCGGGGCTCTCTACCGCGCACGGTCACCCGCTCGACGCGGCCGACGTCGCCCGGTCGCTCGAGCGCTCGCGACACTTCGCAGGAAATCCGCTCCTCGCGCCGTTCGGGAAACCGCGTGCCGACACGAAGGACGCACTCGTCGTCGACGTCCCGGGCGCCGATCCCGACGCGCTCGCCGACGCACTCGCGAGCCCGCTCACGGCGATCGTGCCGCGCTCGTTCTCTCCTCGAGAGCCCGACGGGACCGGCGCGTTTCGCGCGACCCGAACCGAGCACGGCTATCTCTTCGAACGGAACGACCGCGCCGCTCGCGGTCCGTCGTATCTCGACGCGCTCCGGCTCGCGGGCTCCGCGGATCTGGCGAGCACCTTGCGCGCGTTCGAATCGGGCGATACCGACGTGGGGTGGCTCGGCGCGGGCCTGCACCGACGCCGGCCCGGCGCGATCGACTTTCGCACCGACGTGCTCGGCTTCATCGTGCTCCGAACCGGCGCCGAGTCGGGCACCTGGGGCGCGCCCGGCATCGCCGCCGAGCTCGTCGAAGGCATGGACCCGGCGCGATTCGCGCATCTCGGCATCGCGCCGGGTTCGGCACGAAAAGCGACGCTCTGGGGCGGAAAACCAGCGGCCATCTACGTCGACGGCGCTTCGCCGTACCTCGTCGAAGTGGCGCGCGTCGTGGCCGCGGTATTGTCGCAACCGAACCACGAGCTCACGGTGACCGGCGTGCCGCACACCGAGCTCGCCGCGCGCCGCGACGCGGGCCGATTCTCACTGGCCATCGAAGTGGTCAGAAACCTCGGACCGACGCCGCGCCACGCGCTCCTCGCGCTCCTTCAAGCCGCGAACCCGAGCCTCGCCGAAAAGCCGCCGAACGTCGCCGCGACGGAGATCGCGACCGTGACCCGAACCTTGCCCCTCGCCATCCTCGGAAACCTCGTCGTCGCAGGCGCTCGCGCCCCGGACGTCCACGGCCTCGAATCGTGGGACCTCGGCGCCGTCTATAGGGAGTGAGCTTCTATTTGGGCGGCATGCGGAGCGCGCCATCGAGCCGGATCGTCTCGCCGTTGAGCATGGCGTTCTCCACGATGTGGACGGCGAGCGCGGCGAACTCGGAGGGGTGACCGAGCCGATTCGGAAACGGGATCCCCGCGGCGAGCGCGGCGCGGGCTTCGTCGGGCAGCATCGCGAGCATCGGCGTGTCGAACGTGCCGGGCGCGATGGTGACGACGCGGATCCCGAATTTTGCGAGCTCGCGCGCGACGGGCAACGTCATGCCGACGACGCCCGCTTTCGACGCGGAATACGCGGCTTGTCCGATCTGGCCGTCGAACGCCGCGATCGACGCGGTCGTGACGATCACGCCGCGTTCGCCGCCCGCGTCGGGCACGTTGTCGACCATCGCGCCGGCGGCGAGGCGCATCATGTTGAACATGCCGACCAGGTTCACGTTGATCGCGAACTTGAAGAGCTCGAGCGGAAACAAGCCGCCCTTGCCGACGACGCGCCCCGCCGTCCCGATCCCCGCGCACCCGATCGCGCCGTGAAGCTCGCCGAACGCCGACTTCGCGAGCTCCACCGCGGCCTGCATCTGCGCTTCGTCGGTGACGTCGGCTTCGATGAAGCGCGCCGGCGCGCCGAGCTCCGCCGCGAGCGCGACGCCTGCGTCGCGAGCCTTGTCGACGATCACGACGTTCGCTCCGCGATGGACGAGCGCGCGCACCGTCGCGCCGCCGAGTCCCGAGGCGCCACCGGTCACCAGAAACGTCTTGTTACGGGGATCCACGATTGATTCCTCTTCTTGTGTTCAGGGGATTTTTTCGGGCGTGGCGAGCTCGCCGCCGCTCTCGACGTGCTGGACGATCGCGTCGACGAGTCGGTTGTCCATGTCGACGCACTTCTTGCTCACGTCGCCGCTCGAGACGCCCTTGCACTCCTTGCGTTGAGCGAGGTACGCCGCGTCGACGTCCGAGTCCTTGCGGAGCGCCTCTTTCATGGCGTCGTCGAACCACCGCCACTCGAGGCGCGGGTGCTTCGGTTTCGGCGGCCGGTTCGTCGTCACTTCTTCCGATTGGAGCGTCACGCAGCTCCCGTCCCAGCGGAGCGCTTGAACGCCGCCCGCGCCGCTCACCACCATGCCGCCCTTCGGCTGCGCGCGCGTGTCGAGCACGAGCACCTCTTCGTCGAACTCGACGAAGCCGGCGACCGACGCGCCGCCCTCGGCGTTCCACGCTTGCGTCTTTCGCGTCAGGTAGTCGCGCTGCCACGGCGTGCCCTTCGCGAAGAGCACGAGCGCGACGTTCGGGTACGTCGATTCGCAGAGGCGCTTCGTGAAATCCTTGCCGACCGTGCACGACCCGTCCTTGTCGACGCATTCGGTCGGAATCTTCGGGCTCGCCGCGGCCGCCTTTTCGGCCGGCGCGGGATCGGTCGACGGGTCCGCCGGGGTTTCCGATTTTTCTTGGGGTGCCTTGGGCGGCTCGGGCGCCGCGGAGGAGCCACAAGCGACGAGGAGCGACGACCCGAAGAAGACGAGGAGAGATCGATTCACGATCGCGAGAGCACTCCAGCACTCGAGACGCGTCAAGCGCGGCGGACGGGCGACGCCACGCGTCGTCGAGCGCGACGCGGCGATTCAGTGATACGTCGCGGTGAAGAGGGCGCTCGGCACGACGACCGAGTGCGTCTCGTCGATGCTGCTCGATTTCCAGGTATCGGCCGAATACAGGAAGCGGCCGAGGATGCCCATGCTCCACTGATCGCCGACCCACCACTCGTAACCGACGCCGAGGGAGAACGCGAGACCACCGGGATCTTCACTGCCCTTGCTCGCGTCGGAGCCGAGCGCGGAGAGACCGACGAACGCCTGCAAGTGCAGACCGCGGCGCGGATTGACGTACCAATCGACGAACGGGCCGAACGCGAACACCGCGAGCTGATGCGGCCCTTTCACGCTCTGATCGTTCACCTTCGACGTGGGGCTGTAGATCGTGGCCGTCTGAATCGCACCGCCGACGACCACGCCCGCTCCGGGAGTCCCCCCCATCATGATCTCGCCGGCAGTGGCGAAGCCGTCCATCGAGCCCGATCGAATGAGGTGGCTCTTCAATGAATCGCTGCCGAAGCCGAAGCCGCCGCTCAGACGAAGATAGAAACCGTCGTGGAGGTGCGCGGTCGGATCGCCCGGAGGTGGAAGCTCGGGCGGCGATGGAAACGGCGGCGGCGCGACTGGCGCGACCTGCGCGACAGGCGCGACGGGTCCGGGAGCCGGAGCGGGCGCAACCGACGGCGCGACCTCCGTAGGTTCGGCGGGCGGCGTCGCGCTGGGAGTCGACTCGGGTGGCATCGCACCCGGAGGCGCGTCCGAGGTCGGCGCCGTATTCGGCCGGGTCGGTGCTGCGCCGGGAAGCGTCCCCTTCGGCAACGCCTCGGACGGCGCGCCGCCGGGCGCCTGCGCGGGCGTCGGATCGGCCGCGAAGCAAACGCCGGGGAGCACCAACGACAGCCCGACGATCGTCATGAACGCGCCGAGCCGGACCGAGCGGACTCGGAGCGGGCCTTCGACCTTCGCTATTAAACTCAATCCGAGCTCCTTCGCCGGACGCCACGGTAGCCGAAGCGGCTCTCCAGCGGCAACGAGATCGTGTTAACGTTTCCGCCGCGTGATGGAACTTTCGCGGATGTTCAGAACGAAGACCGCGCTCGGTGTGGCGCTCTCGCTCGCCGCGCTGTGCGCCGCGTCGGCCTGTTCGCAAGGCAACGGGTTTGCCGTCTTTCGTCCGTCTCCGCCGGTCGATGCGAGTACGGCGAAGTACCAGCACGCCGAACCCGACGGAGGCACGTGTTTTCTCGCGGGCGGCCCCTGCGAGACCGCGTCCGATTGCTGCAAAGGTCTCGCGTGCACGAGCGGCGCGTGCGCTGTGTTCTGACGGCGCGAGCGCGCCGCGCCGTCGAACGCGCCGACTACTCGACGGTGACCGTCTTGGCGAGATTGCGCGGCTGATCGACGTCGGTGCCTTTGAAGTCCGCGGCGAAATACGCGAAGAGCTGGAGCGGGATCACCGTCACGAAGGGCTGCACGATCTCGGGCACCGCGGGCACTTCGATGACGAACTGCGCGAGCTGACGGATCTCGGTATCGCCTTCGGTCGCGATCGCGATGACCTGGCCGTCGCGCGCGCGCACCTCCTGGACGTTCGCGAGCGTCTTGTCGAAGTGACGGTCCTTCGGAGCCACGACGACGATCGGCATGTCCTCGTCGATGAGCGCGATGGGCCCGTGCTTCATTTCGCCGGCGGCGTACCCCTCGGCGTGCGCGTAGCTGATCTCCTTCAGCTTGAGCGCGCCCTCGAGGGCGATGGGGTACGACGTGCCGCGCCCCAGAAAGAGCACGTGCTCGGAGTTGTGCCATTTACGCGCCGCCTCGGCGACGACGGCTTTCACGTCGAGGGTGCGCCGCATCGCGACGGGAAGCTCGATGAGCGCCTGGAGCACGGCGCGCCCTTGTTCTTCGTCGAGCACGCCGCGCCGGCGGCCGAGATACGTCGCGAGCAAAAGGAACGCGACGAGCTGCGCCGTGAAACACTTGGTCGACGCGACGCCGATTTCCGGGCCGGCATGCGTGTAGAGCGCCCCGTGCGCGGCGCGCGGGATCGCGCTCTCGAGCACGTTGGCGATCGCGAGCACCGTCGCACCGGCTTCGCGCGCGGCGCGCGCGGCCACGAGAGTGTCCAGAGTTTCCCCGGATTGGCTCACCGCGACGACCAGATCGTCGGGCAGGAACACCGCGTCGCGATGCCGCACTTCGCTCGCGAGCTCGACCTGGGTCGGAATGCGCGCGAGCTGCTCGAGCCAGTACCGTCCGACCATCGAGGCGTGATAGCTCGTGCCGCACGCGATGAGGTAGACGCGACCAATTCGCCTCGCGGTGTCGTCGTCGAGACCGAGCTCCGCGCCGACCACGTCGCCGGTCTCGAGGATGACGCGCCCGCGCAACGTGTCTTCGACGGCCCGCGGCTGTTCGAAGATTTCCTTCAGCATGAAGTGCTTGAAACCGCCCTTTTCGGCCTGGAGCGGGTTCCAGTCGATGCGTTTCGTCGCCCGCGTCACCACGCGACCGTCGAGGGTCTCGATGCGCGCGCCGCTCGACGTGAGCTCGGCCATCTCGCCGTCTTCGAGAAACAGCATGTCCCGGGTGTGCGAGAGCAGCGCGGGGATATCGCTGCCGCAGAGCATCTCGCCGTCCCCGACGCCGAGGACCAGCGGCGAGTCGTTCTTCGCAACGACGATGCGATCCGGATCATTCTTGGAAAGCACGGCGAGCGCGTAGGCTCCGCGCACGCGCTTCAGCGCGGTGCGAACGGCTTCGAACAAGGTGGGAGCGCCTTGCTCGAGCGCGCGGTTGACGAGATGCGCGACGATCTCCGTGTCGGTGTCGCTCGAAAACTTGGCGCCTTCGCGAGCCAGCTCCTCTTTCAGAACCATGTGGTTCTCGATGATGCCGTTGTGCACGAGCGCGACGGCGCCCGCGGCGTGCGGGTGCGCGTTCGCTTCGCTCGGCCTTCCGTGCGTCGCCCAGCGCGTGTGCCCGAGCCCGGTGGTGCCCACGGGTTTCTTCGCCTCGACCGCGCGATACAGATTGTCGAGCTTGCCGACGGCGCGGACGATCTCGATCTTGGACCCGTCGTGGACGGCGAGACCCGCGGAGTCGTAACCGCGGTACTCGAGACGACGGAGTCCTTCGAGGAGGATCGATGCCGCCGATCGGGGTCCGACGTAGCCGACGATGCCGCACATGGTCGGGTTAGTAGCGTGAAGTGGCGGACCGGGCGCAAGAAATTTGCGCCCTATCTGCGACGCGCACCGTGCTCAGGTCTGCGGCAGATCCGACAAGAGACAGGCGATCCGCTCGACGAGCACGCGATCTCGGGCGCTGATCGCGCCGAGCTGGGCGCGGAGCCGCTCGTAGTACCGCGATAACAGCTCGTCATTGCCGATCGGCGCCTTGGCGCGCAGCGCGGCGACGCGCTGGATCGTCTCTTCGCGCATCGGACGGCCCGTGATGAGGTGGAGCTCGATGGCGAGGTCGAACCAATGGGCGTCCAGCGTTTCGGCGGCGAGCTTGACGGCGCAGAGCCCGGCGCGATCGACGATTTCGACCTCGTGGAGTTTGCCCCCTCGTGCGACCGCGAGCACCCGCTCGAGCTCGCTGCCGAGGATGCGCTCGGCCGCGTCGATCCGCCCGAGCGTGAACATCTTGTCGGCGAGCCGGGCGAGATAGTCGAGCGCGTCGGTCGGAGCCGTGAGTAAATCCGGGGGCTCGAGCGTGTCCGCGCGGGAACGGCGTCGCCGCGACGACGGGGTCGCCGAATTCGGCGGCGCTTCGTAGAGCTCCACGCCACTCGACGGCACGTCGTCACCCACCGGGGTCGCCTCGGGAATGAGGGTTGGTTCGTCGGGTTCGACCCGACGGAAGACCTCGAGCTCGAACGTTCCGATGAACAAGCGATCACCTGGGACGAGCGGCGTGCGGCTCCGGAGCCGCGCTTGATTCAGGTACGTGCCATTGGAGCTGCCCAGGTCCTCGACGTGGGGGCGACCCGCCTCGAACGTGACGAGCGCATGGCGGCGGGAAACCAGGTTCTCGTTCACGACGATCTGGCACTCGTCGCTCCGCCCGATCACGGTGTCGCCGGGGCCGAGCAAGAACTCCCGCTTGCCCATGCGGATCCAGTAGCGACCCGCGGGGTCGCCCATAAGCTCGGCTGTCTCCAAAGAAAATCGGCCACTCGGCATGAACGCTCGAGGATACCACTCCTTTCGGAGTGAGCCCGGAACGCACCCATAACGTTCAATTATTTCCGTAATTTGCAATAGAATCGATGGCCGCTATCGAAGGAAACTGGCAGGCGGGTTAAAACAATCAGTTGCGATGGCGTCTCGTTCCCAGTCACCGGTCGTCGCCCGAGACAACGGGCGCCTCGCCGAACAGCCCACCGCCCTGAGCGGCAAAGGGTGGAACGCGACCCCCGAACCGAGCGGCCAGGCACCACGCCTCGGGAAGGTCTGCCCGGCATGCCTCGAGCACTACCCGGTCGACTTCCGCGTTTGCCCGCGCGACGCGACCGAGCTCCAGGACGCGCCGGAAGAAGAAGAGCGCGACGCCCTCCTCGGCACGACGATGGGCGACACGTTTTCGATCATCCGCATGATCGGCGAAGGCGGCATGGCGCGCGTCTACGAAGCGCGACACGTGCGCCTGCCGAACAAGCGGTTCGCGGTGAAGGTGCTTCACACGATGTACGCGCAGCAGCCCATGGTGGTGCTCCGCTTTCAGCGCGAGGCCGAAGCCGTGAGCGGCATCGGTCACCCGAACGTCGTCGACGTCTACGACGTCGGGCGCGCTCCCGACGGCCGCCCGTATCTCGTGAGCGAGTACCTCGAAGGCAAAGACTTCGCGACGCTCCTCGACGAACAAGAGCGCATCGACACGCCCGCCGCCGTGCACGTCGTCCGGCAAGTGTGCCGCGCGCTCGCGGCCGCACACGCGCTCGGCGTGGTTCACCGCGACGTGAAGCCGGAGAACGTCTTTCTCGTCGGCGACATGGACGCGCCGGTCGTGAAGGTCCTCGATTTCGGCATCTCGAAGATCGACGGCGCGGGCGGCGCGACGCTCACGCACACCGGCATGATCATGGGGACGCCGGGTTACATGCCGCCCGAGCAAGCGCGCGGCGCGAAGACCGATCATCGCGTCGACATCTACGGCGTCGGCGCCATGCTCTACCGCGCCGTCACCGGGCAGCTTCCGTTCGACTCCGACGACGCGAGCGAAGCCCTCAGCATGGTGCTCACCGAGGAACCGCCGCGCCCTCGGTCCATCGAGCCCAGCATTCCGGAAGCGCTCGAGCTCGTCATCCAGAAGGCGATGGCGAAGGATCCCGAAGATCGCCATGGCTCCATGGCCGAGCTCGACGCCGAGCTCGCGATGTTCGTTCCCGAGACGGGCACGTCGCTCTCGCTCTTGCCGCCGCCCGGCTCCGCCGTCGCGAAGAAGACGCACAAGGCGACCGTCGCCGCCTCGACCGAACGCTCCCCGACGATGAGCGACGTCGTTCGCACGACGCGCCGCGCGCGCCTCGCCCGGCCCACGTTGGTGTTCCTCACCTTCGTCCTCTATTTTTGGCTCGTCGCGTGCCTCATCGACTTCGGCACCGCCGCCCTCGCCGTCCTGCGCGGCGAAAACTCGACGAACGTCACGAAGCTCATCGTCTCGATCACCGTCGGAACCATCTCACTCACGCCTCTTATTTTTTGGCTGAGGCACCTGGGAACGATGTGGGGCAACAGCGTGCGCTCCATCGAGCTCGCGCAAAAACTCCGTCGCGTCGTACTCTGGGCGACGATCCCCTACGCGTTCCTCGCGCTCGCACTCCACGTGCTCACCCCCTTCACCGACCCGCGCTGGGCGCCGCTCCTGCCCGCGGTTAGCCTCGGATTGAGTCTGTTCGCGTCGGCGCTCTCGAAGCTCGATCGACGGCGGTGAGGATCGCGACGAACCGGGGCCTGCGGTCGCACTCTGCGGTTCAAATCCCCTGAAATGTCCGGGTCGTCGCCGGCCCATCCAGAGCTCGCGTTGCGATACTTCGATGCATCGAAGTATCTACGATCGTCTGCCAGCCCCCCCGGAAATCTAGGGCGAAAATCCGAGCCGCGGAAAGCGAGCCCTCTCGCGCCCGGCGACCGATTCGCGACGCCAACGCGCACGAGGTCCGCGGCCTCTTCTGCGCCAGCGTAACCCGAGAGACGCCGCGCGCCGCGCAAGGCGCCCATGAAGCTGCCTCAGGAGTCGCGTTCCACCGTCAGCGCCCCGGCGTTGCCGGCGTCGAGCCGTCCGACCACCGCCCTGGCCGGAGTATTGTGGTGTTCGAGGGCGCGGAGGAGCGCGTCCACGTCGCGCTCGGCGACGGCGATGAGGAGACCGCCGGACGTCTGCGCGTCGGCGAGGAGGAGCTGGTCTTCGCGTTCCACGCCGGACGCGTAGTGGACGAACGCGTCGAGGTAGCGGTGGTTCGCGTGCGTTCCGCCGGGAGCGACGCCGGCGCGGACGTAGCGGCGGGCCGCGTCGAGGACGGGCACGCGATCGAAGAAGACCGTTGCGGAGAGCCCGCTCGCAAGCGCGAGATTCCGGAGATGGCCGAGCAAGCCGAAACCGGTGACGTCGGTCGCGGCGTGCACCGACGATTCGAGCATCGCGTCGCACGCGCCGCGATTGAGCGTCGTCATGAGACGGATTGCTTCGGCGATCGCGCCCTCGGCGTCGGCGTCGTTCTTCGCGGCGGTCGTGATGATGCCGAGCCCGACGGGTTTCGTGAGGACGAGCACGTCGCCCGCGCGCGCGCCGGCGTTGGTGACGACGCGATCGGGGTGCACCATGCCGGTCACCGCGAGGCCGTAGATCGGTTCGTCGGACTTGATCGTGTGTCCACCGACGATGTCGATGCCGGCGTCCCTGGCCTTTTCCGCGCCGCCCCGCAAAATCTCCCCGAGCACCGCGGGCTCGAGCAGCGTATCGGGGAACCCGACGATGTTCAGCGCCGAGATCGGCCGGCCGCCCATGGCGTACACGTCGGACAGCGCGTTGGCCGCGGCGATCGCGCCGAAGTCGTACGGATCGTCGACGATGGGCGTGAAAAAATCGGTGGTGAGGACCAGCGCGCGCTCGGCGTCGAGGCGATAGACGGCCGCGTCGTCGCGCGTCCGCGATCCGACGAGCACGTTCGGATCGACGAGCGGCGGCAGCCGGTCGAGGAGCGGGAACAAGTACCCGGGCGGTTGCTTCGCGGCGCACCCCGCGCGCTTCGCGAGCTGAGTGAGCCGGACCGCCATGGGAATGACTAGCCCTTCAAGGCTTCGGCGCCACCGATGATCTCCATGATCTCGGTGGTGATCGCCGCCTGGCGGGCGCGGTTGTACTTGAGGGTGAGCTTCTCGATGAGTTCCGAGGCGTTCTTCGTCGCGGAGTCCATCGCCGTCATGCGCGCGCCGAGCTCCGACGCCGTCGATTCGTAGAGGGCTCGGAGAATGCTGATCTCGATGTACATCGGGACGAGCCGGTCGAGGAGCGCGCCCTTGTTGGGCTCGAACGAGAACGTCGCGAGCCGCTGCTGCTCGTCGGGATCGAGCTTCGCGACGCCGACCGACTTCTGGAGCGGCAAGAGCGGCTCGAAGACCACGCGCTGGGTCATCGCGCTCTTGAACTCGTTGTACACGAGGTAGATCGCGTCGACGCGCCCCGCCCGGAACGGCGCGAGGATCGTGCGACCGATCTTGCGGGCCTGTTCGGGGCCGAGGTTATCCCAGACGTGTTCGAACGCGTGGGTCACCGGCGCCTTCCGGCGTTTGAAGTACTCGGTGCCCTTGCGCCCGATGACGGCGATCTCGAGCTTCTGACCCTTGCCGTCGCGTTCGTGCCACGCGCGCTCGGCGGCCTTGTTGATGCTCGAATTGAACGAGCCACAGAGGCCGCGATCGCTCGTCACGACCAGAAAGAGCGCGCTCTTCTCGGGGCGCCGTGCGAGCAGCGGGTGGTCGGCATCGCCGCCCGTTTCTTCACCGCCGCCCTCGATGGCCGCGCCCGACGCGACGACCTCGGAGAGCATCGCCGAAGTCGAGACCGCGTAAGGTCGCATGGCGACGATGCGGGCCTGCGCGCGCGCGAGACGAGCACCCGCGACCATCTTCATGGCGCGGGTGATCTTCTGCGTGTTCTTGACGCTACCGATCCGCTTTCGGAGGCTCTTGAGATCCGCCACCCTGCGTCAGCCCTTCGACGTGACGAAATTCTCCACGAACGTCTTCAAGAGTTCGTCGAGCTTCGGTTTGAGATCGTCGGTGATCGCCTTCTTCTCGCGGATCGTCGTGAACACGTCGGGGTGCTTCTCTTCGATGTGCCGATAAAGCTCGATCTCGAACGCACCCAGCGCCTCGACCGGTAGCTTGTCGGTGAACCCCTTGGTTCCCGCGTACAGAATGACGACCTGTCGCTCGACGGCGAGCGGCTGATATTGGCCCTGTTTCAGGAGCTCGACGAGGCGAGCGCCGCGTTCGAGCTGCGCGCGCGTCGCCGCGTCGAGATCGCTCGCGAACTGCGCGAAGGCCGCCATGGCGCGGTACTGCGCGAGATCGAGGCGGAGCGTTCCGGCGACGCCTTTCATGGCCTTGATCTGCGCGTTGCCGCCGACGCGGCTCACCGAGATGCCGACGTTGATGGCCGGGCGGATGCCCGAATAAAAGAGATCCGTCTCGAGGAAGATCTGGCCGTCGGTGATCGAAATCACGTTGGTCGGGATGTACGCGGAGACGTCGCCGGCCTGCGTTTCGATGACCGGGAGCGCCGTCAGCGAGCCGCCCGAGTACGGATCGCGCGCGATCTCGAGGTCGGCACCGTTCGGTTGAGCGGCGAGCGCCTTCTCGGCCTCGTGCTTGCCGTCTTGACCGACGTGCACGTGGCCGTCGACGCCGACGAACCGGACGTCGCCCGGCGGCACCTTGGTGCCCTTGCGCACGACGTAGAAGCGATCGGCCATCTTCGCCGCGCGCTCGAGGAGGCGCGAGTGGACGTAGAACACGTCGCCCGGGTACGCCTCGCGGCCCGGCGGACGGCGGAGGAGAAGCGACATCTGACGGTACGCGACGGCTTGCTTCGACAGGTCGTCGTAGATGCAGAGGCAGTGTTGTCCGGTGTCGCGGAAGTACTCGCCGATGGTGACGCCGGTGTACGGCGCGAGGAACTGGAGCGGCGCGGGCTCGGTCGCCGTGGCGCAGACGACCGTCGTGTATTCCATCGCGCCGTGACGCGACAGCTTGTCGACCACGCCGGCGACCGTCGAGGCCTTCTGACCGATCGCGACGTAGATGCACTTCACGCCGGTGTGCTTCTGATTGATGATCGCGTCGAGCGCGATCGCCGTCTTGCCGGTCTGGCGGTCGCCGATGATGAGCTCGCGCTGTCCGCGGCCGATCGGGATCATCGAGTCGATGGCCTTGATCCCGGTCTGGAGCGGCTCCTTCACCGGCTGGCGCGCGATGATGCCCGGCGCCTTCACTTCGATCCGGCGGCGGAGCTTCGACTCGATCGGCCCTTTGCCGTCGATCGGCTCGCCGAGCGCATTCACCACGCGACCGAGCACTTGCTCGCCGACCGCGACGTCCGCGATGCGGCCTGTGCGCTTGACGACGTCGCCTTCCTTGATGTTCGTCGGGTCGCCGAGGATGGCGACGCCCACGTTGTCCTGCTCCAAGTTGAGGACGAGCGCGCTGATACCGCCGGCAAACTCGACGAGCTCACCGGCCAGGGCGCCTTCCAAACCATAGACGCGCGCAATGCCGTCTCCGCAGCTCAGCACCGTGCCGGTCTCGGTCACCAGCGACGCACGGTCGAAGTTCTGGATCTGTTTCTTGATGAGCTGGGAGATCTCGTCGGCTCGGAGCTGCATTTCGTTCCTCGTGGATCAGGTGGAAGAGAGAAGCGAGCGCTCGAGGGCAAGGAGCCGCCCTCGCACGCTGCCGTCGTAGGTGTGGTCGCCGATGCGCGTGACGACGCCGCCGAGGAGCGACGGATCTTCGCGGCGCTCGATCAGGATGCGGCGACGCGTGCTCTTCTCGAGCTCGGCGGCGAGGCGCTGATAATACTCCTCGGGGAGCGGCTTCGCCGTCGTCACGGTCGCGCGGAGAATGCCGGCCTGTTCGTCGGCGAGGCGCTGGAGACCCGTCGCGATCTCGGGCAGCGCGCGGAGGCGCTTTCGGTGCGCGAGCAAGCGCGCCGCGTTCAAGGCGAGCGTCGAGAGCCCGAGACGCGCGCTCAACTCTTTGAGCAGGGCGTCGCGACTCTCGTCATCGACGAGGGGGTTCTCCACGACGCTCTCGAGCTCGGGGCTCGACTCGTACGTCGTGGCGAGGCGCTGGATCTGATCGGTGACGGCGGGGAGCTGGCCGGCTTCGACGGCGAGCTCGAAGATGGCACGGGCGTAGCGTTCGGCGATCGCGGCGAAGCTCATGAGCCGCCTCCGGGTGCGATCGACGTCGAGGGCGAACGCACGAACGATTTCAGGTGCTCCTGCGCGATGCGGTCGTGGTCGCCCGCCGAGAGCTGCGTCGCGAGCAGCTCCTGGGCGGAGCGAATCGCGCCGATGACGGTCTCCTTCAACAGGGCTTCGCGCGCGGCCTTCAGCTCTTGCTCGACGAGCAAGCGCGCGTCGCGCTCCATCCGCTCTCGACGCTCTTTCGCCTCGGTGAGGATCCGGCGCCGTTCGATGTCGGCGCTCTCGCGCATGTCGCGGCGGATTCGCTCGATCTCCGTGTCGATGTTCGCGAGCTTCGCCTCGTACTCGGCGAGCTGCTTCTCGGCCTCGGCCTTCATCCGGGCCGCCTCTTCCATGCCGGCGACGATGCGCGTTTTTCGCTTCTTCAGCGCCTCGGCCACCGGTTTTTTGCCGGCCCCGACGAGGATCGCGAAGAGGATCGCGCTGTTGATGATGTTCGCGAGGAACGGCGGCGGCGTCCCCTTCGGGCGATAGAGAAGACCCGGTTCGACGCCGTCTTTCTCGCCCAAAAAGCCCGTCGCCCAGTTGATCTCGCCGGACGGCTCGGCCTCGCCCGCTTCTTCGCTCTTCGCGGCGGTCGCCGGCGCGGCGCCCGCGCCGCTCGGCTCGTCGGCGCGCGCGTGACCCGCGAACAGCGCGAACAGGACGGACCCGAGCGCGACGGCAGCGAGCCCTCGTTGGACGGCGTTCATCAGCTCACCTCCCGGCCGAGGATCCGCGCGGCGATTTCGTGCGCCAGGCGCTCGGCGTTGCGACCGAGGTCGAACTGGATCGCGTGGACCTCTTCCGCCATCCGTGCACGGCCCTCGTCGACGATCTTCGCGGCGGTGGCGCGCGCCTCGTGCATTTGCTCGGCTTCTACCTTGGCGGTCTCGGCGCGAATGCGGTCGCGCTCTTCTCCCGCCACGCGGTGCACCTTCTCGAGCTCGAGCTCGTACTTACGGAGCAGCTCGCCCGCGCGCTCTTGCAAGTGGCGCGCGTCCGCCTTGGCCCCGTCGGTCCGCTTTTCGCGCTCCTTGAAGAGCTCGAGAACGGGGTCGAACAGGAGCGGCTTGAGGACGAGGACGAGCGCCGCGAAGACGACCATCTGCGCGAGGAACGTCAGGTCGAAGTCGATGTTGACGGCACCCCCGGAAGCCCGTGAAAAAGCCTCCAGATGCGCGTCAGCGGCGAGTGCGAGCGTGAGTGACGACATGGCCGACAAGGTCGGCGCGCTCGTAGCATCTCGGAGCGATTGCGTCTACACGGCGTGCGCGCACGAAAGACGGCCCCCGAGCCGCGGTTCATCGAAACGTTTCGGACTCGAACCATTCGGGGCCGGCCAGCCACCGAATGCCGCCTTCGGCGAGCCCGTCGAGGGCGCGGGCGATGGGTGTTCCCGTGCGTGGATCGACGGCATCCGGCGCAACGTCGAGCAGTGGGGAGAGAGCGAATCGGCGTTCGTGCAGTCGTGGATGCGGAACGACCAGGCGAGCAGTGGCAACCTCGACCCCATCGAGCCAGAGCAAATCCAGGTCGAGTGTACGCGGCCCCCAGCGTTCGGTTCTCGTCCGCCCCGACCGCAGCTCGATGGCCTGCAGCACGTCGAGGAGGGCCTCGGGAGTGCCGTCGAGCTCGAGCCGCACGGCCGCGTTCAGGTAGTCGGGCTGAGGGGGCCCCACGGGATCCGTCTCGTAGAGCGCCGAAACGGCCCGCCCGCGGATTCCGGGCTCGGCGAACAGCGCAGCCACCGCCCGCCCGAGGAGGGTCCGGCGGTCGCCCAGATTGGCCCCCAGCCCGACCACCGCATCCAACCGCCGGTCGGATGCGCTACCCTTCCCTTCGATGTTCGGGCTGACGGGCGGCGAGATTTTCGTGGTCGGTTTCATCGTGTGCGCGGTCGTTTCAGCTCCTTATTGGCCGAGGGTCGGCGAGATGATTGCGCTCGCCGTCGCCCGCAAGAAAGAGCCGAGTCGGGGTCGCGAGCCGTAGAGCCGCGCCGCGCGCGTCGCCGAGCCATTTTGGCGCCGGCAAAGCCAGAATATACTCCAAGCCGTGGAGTCAGAGCCCGCGGGCCGTTCCGGCGAGCCGACCCTGGACCTGCCGATCCTATTCGTCAGTGACGCCTCGGCGGAGACCGAGCGACTGACGTCCGCGCTCCGTGCGCGGCGCTACGTCACCATCGACGTTCCCACGGCGCTCCTCGCCGGCCGCGTCGCGGTCCAGCGTCCGGATCTCATCCTGTGCGACGCGGACGAGGACGGCGCCATCGAGGCGCTCGACAAGGTTCGCAAGCTGTCCGCGGATCGACCCATTCCCGTCATTCTGATCGGCGAGGGGGATCGCGCCCTCGCCACGATGAACCTCGACGTGGCGCACGCCGTCTTCACGCGTCCACTCGACGCAGAAGCGTTACTGGCGACCGTCGCGCGACTCGTGGGGACGCCCCGTGATCCGTTGATGTCATTTCCGCCGCAAGCACGCGGCGCGAAACCGCTGAACTCGAGCCGCCCTCCTCTCGGGCGACATCCGTCGACCGCATCGTCGAGCCCCGGTGAAAATCCGAAGCAGCGCTCCGATCGCGACGGAGGCTCCGTCATGCCTGGAATCACCGGCGATTCTTCAGGAGATGCGTCGGTTCCGCGCATCGGAGAGACGCCGACGGTGGAACTCGCCGAAGAAATTCGGCGTCTCCTCGCGGACGCCGAAGATCGACTCGGCGAACGGCGACCGGATCTCGGCATCGATGCACCGGGCCCCGAGGAAGACGTGGACGGAACGTTGCCGCCCGAGGTGCTCGCCGCGCTCGACGAGCCGCTCGACGACGAAGACGGCAGCGACGAAGGGGGCACCGGTGAGTCCGCGGCGGAGAACACCGGTGCCCTGGCCGCGGCGCGCGGGGGCAAGCGCGGCATTACGCAGATGGGTGGAACCGGAACGGGACTCGGCACGGATGTGCCCGCGAGCAGCGCCGGACGAGACGATGTCGGTACCGGTTCCGACATCGGGAATCCCACTACGTCACTGCTCACGCGCCCGGGCGATCAACGACCGACGGAGCCGCCGCCTGGAACCGACGACGCGCGCCGCGCGCGGCAGCAGGCATCCACGCCGAAGCCGCCGAGGCCGGATCACGACGACGACGCACGGGCGAGCTCGCGCGCGCCGTCGGCGCGACACTCCGCAGCGCCCGAGACCAGCGCCGAACCCCACATGGTCGAGGACGTGCAACGTCGAGCACCGACCCCCTCGCGCGACTCTCAGAGTCCACACGGGACCACCGGTCTCACCGGGCTCGACGAAGCCCAGGCCGCCGAGCTCCGCGAAGGCGCGGCCGCGTCCACGGCGCCGCCCCTTCGGCGCCGGAGCGATCGCGCGTTCGACGAGGAAGTGGTCGAACGCATTCCCGATGCGCGGCTTCCGCGAACCGCGACCGCGCAGAAGCCGGCGCGCGCCGCGGAAGGATTCGACGTTCCGGCGGTGCTCCGGGCGGGCGACGCGGTGCTCTTGCTCGCGAAGGTGATCCGGACGCGCTTCACCGGCTCGCTCGCCTTCGAAGTGGACGAAGGGATTCGCCGCGTGGTGTTTCGCGAGGGCGATTTCGTCACCGCCGCGTCGGGCGTTCACGCCGAGTCGCTCGTCGCGTTTCTCGCCGGTCGCGGGGATCTGCCGGCCGAGGTGGCCCGGCAGGCGCACAAGCTTCCACCCCATGGCCGCCGCGCGGGCGCCGCGCTGATCGCACATGGTCACCTCGCCCAGGACCAGCTCTGGTCGGTGCTGCGCGCGCACGCGGAGTGGCTCATCGGGCGCGTGGTGCGGATCGAGCGGGGCAACGCGAGCGTCGAAGACGAAGCGCTCGGGCGTCTGCAGGACGAACCCGCCGTCTTCGGCGGGGCAACGGGCGCAGAGGTGCTCGTCGAAGTGGTGCGGCGCGCGGTGCCACCGAACGAAGCCACGGCGCGGATCGGAGGGCCCGAGTCGACGCTCACGCTCGGCCCCGCGAAATCGCTTCTCGGAGAATGCGCCCTCACCACGACCGAGACGGAGCGGGTCCAGCACGTCGGCGGCGGGTCGATCGGCGAGATCGTCGAAGGCGTGGACGATCCGTCGTTCGCGTCGGTGCTCTACGCGCTCGTCGCGCTCGACATCTTGGTCACCGAAGCCGCGCGGGCGCGCCCGAAAGGCGAGCCGGACTCGCGGGCGTTTCGGGACGAGCTCGACGACGACGCGCTCAGGCTGCGCATCCTCGCGCGAAAAGCGCTCATCGACGACGGCGACTATTTCTCGGTTCTCGGCGTTCCCCGCGACGCGACCGGCTACGACATCCGCCGTGCCTACACCACGCTCCGTCGTGAGTTCGAGCCCAGCCGGGTGCTCACCGGCACCACCGCAGATCTCGGCGACGTCCTCGACGAAATCGTCGACGTGCTCGAAGAAGCGTACGAAATCCTGAGCGATCAGAGGCGGCGTGATCGGTACCGGCGCGCCATCGAAGCGACCCCGTGAGCGGCGACTCGCCACGTCGGCGAGTCGCTGGCGGACATTGGCCGACATGCGGCGCGGCCCCCCGCGAGCGAGCATGGCCGCGAGCCAAAACCGGATGCGGCGCAAGCGAGTTCATGAGCGCGTGCTAGGTTTTTTGATTCATGCAGGCGGCTTCCGCAGTGTCACGACGGCCCCCGCAGGTGCGCGTCCACCACATGAAGGTGTTCGTGGAGCACCTGACCCGGCTGCCCGCGGAAGACCGACGCTCCATTCGAAACCGCGTGCCGGAATCGACCTGGCACCTGGTCGAAGCCGCGGGCGCCCTCGGGTGGCTGCCGATGGATGTGAATCTCGCGTGTACGCGCGCCGTGGCCATGCACCTCGGGCCCGAGCGCTCTCACGAATTTTTCCGCTCGCTCTTGCTCGGCAGCATGGAGGGTTCGCTCCTCCGCGGCCTCGTCAACGGCGTGCTGCGCGTCGCGGTTCCCGATCCCGGCCTCTACCTGCCGTGGGTCACGAAGGGGTTCGAGCTCTTGTTCAGGAACGTCGCGGTGATGCGCGTCGTCGACCGATCGCCGGGCAGCGCGCTCACGGAGATGCGTGAACTGCCGCGGGAGTGCACGTCGGACGACGTCTGGCTCACGTCGGCGGCAAGCTCGTTTTCGGCGCTGCTCGAGCTCGTGAATCTCGAGGGCTCGGTCGTCCTCGAGGACATGGACGCGAACGCCGGGGTCGCGAGGCTCCGCAGCCGTTGGAACATCGGTCGGCCGCACCCGCGCTGAGTCACGCGCTCGCCGCCGGAAGGCGTCGTCGCGACCGACCCGCGTTCACCACTTGCCGACGTTCGGCATCGAGATCCACGGCTCGCGGGGCGGAAGCGCCGCGCCGCGCTGCAGGAGCTCGACGGAAATCTCGTCGGGAGAGCGGACGAATGCCATGCGGCCGTCGCGCGGCGGACGATTGATGACGACGCCTTTTTTCTGCAGCCGCTCGCAGGTTTCGTAAATGTCGTCGACCGCGTACGCGAGGTGGCCGAAGTTCCGGCCGCCGCCGTACTCGTGCTCGTCCCAGTTGTAGGTGAGCTCGATTTGCGCCGCTTCGTCGCCGGGGGCCGCGAGAAAGACGAGCGTGTAGCGACCCGCCTCGTGCTCGGTGCGCCGGAGCTCGGCGAGCCCGAGCGCACCGCAGTAAAACGCGAGCGACCGCTCGAGGTCGGCGACACGCACCATCGTGTGCAGGTACTTCACGTCAAAACCCCCGAAGGTCCGCGAAGCGCCGGCGATGGTATGCCGCGTCGCCGAGCGTGATTTCGAGAGCCTTCGCGCGCTTCATGAAAAAGCCGATGTCGTGCTCGTCGGTCATGCCGATGCCGCCGAACATCTGGACCGCTTCGTTCGCGACGAGTGAAAACCCGTCGGAGGCGCGCGCCTTGGCGATGGAAACCAGTTCCTTCGCGTTGGGCGCGTGCTCGTCGAGCGCCCGGGCAGCGGCCATCACCGCGGACCGCGCGAGCTCGACCTCGATGAAGAGCCGTGCGGCGCGATGCTGCAGAGCCTGGAACGTGCCGATCTTCACGCCGAACTGCTCGCGTTCCTTCAAATATTGAAGCGTGCGCTCGAGGGCCTCGGCCATACCGCCGAGCATTTCGCCGGCGAGCGCGACGGTCGCCCCGTCGATCACCGTCTCGAGAACGCCGAACGCCTTGCCGGCCTCGCCGAGCACCGCGGCGTCGTTCACGTCGACGTTTCGGAGGGTGAGCGTCGCGGCGTTCGCGCCGTCGACGCGCCGGAGCGGCTGGACGACGACGCCCGGCGCGTCCTTGCTCACGACGAAGAGCGACAGGCCTTCGGCGTCCCGATCGCCGCCGCTGGTTCTTGCCACGACGCAAAGGACGTCCGCGCCGACGCCGCCGAGCACCGGCGATTTTTCGCCGTTCAGCCGATATCCGGTCGCGGTGCGTTCGGCGCGACAGTGCGCAAAGCGGAGATCGCCCCGCGCGCGAAGCTCGTCGTGCGCCAAGGCGATCCTCGATGTTCCTTCGAGGGCCGGCGACAGGTAAGCGGCCTTTTGCTCCGCGGTTCCGGCGAGTGCGACGGTCCGCGCGCCGAGCATCACCGACGGCACGAACGGCTCGGGCGCGAGCAGACGGCCGAGGGCCTCGGTGACGACCACGACGTCGGCGACCCCGAGCCCGAGACCGCCGTCGGCTTCGGAGAACGGAATCCCGGTCCATCCGAGCTCGACGATCTGCGCCCACACCGCGGGCGAAAACGAGAGCGCGTCGCCGGAGTCGCGAAGTTTGCGGAGCCGCGCGAGCGGCTCGGTGGACGCGACGAAATCGGTCGCGGTCCGCGCGAGCATCAACTGGTCTTCGTTCAGAACGAGTTGCATCGAGGTCTCCGTCAATCCGGCAAGCCGAGCACACGCTTGGCGATGATGTTGAGTTGCACTTCGCTGGTACCGCCTTCGATCGAGTTGCCTCGCGAACGCAGCCAATCGCGAGCGAGCGCGATCTCCTCGTCGTTGTAACCTTGGCCCTCCCACCCGAGCGCGTGCTGGCCGGCGAGTGCGACGAACAACTCTTGCCGTCGTTGATTCAGCTCGGTGCCGTACACCTTGAAGAACGAGGTCTCCGGGCCCGGGCGATGGCCGGCTTTCACGGCGTCGCGACTCCGCTGCATGGTGAGCTCGAAGCACGCCTGGTCCGCGAGCAACTGCGCGATGCGATCGCGGAGGATCGGATCGGGCAGCGGGCCGCCGTCGGCTTCGAGGTATTTCCGCGCGAGATCGACGACCCGGTCCGCGTTCTTCGAGCGCGTTCCACTGCCGAAGAGCGCAGCGATCATGGTCCGCTCGTGACCGAGGAGCGCCTTGGCGACCGTCCAGCCCTGGTTGATTTCATGCACGACGTTCCGCACGGGGATGCGGACGTTCTCGAAAAAGCTTTCGCAGAAAGGGGACGCGCCGCTGATCAACCGAATCGGCTTGATGGTGATCCCCGGGGCGTCGAGGGGCGTCAGGATGAACGTGATGCCCTGCTGCTTCTTCGCCCTCGGGTCGGTCCGGACGAGCACGAACATCCAATCGGCGAGATCACCGTAGCTCGTCCAGGTCTTCTGTCCGTTCACGATGAACGCGTCGCCGTCGCGCACGGCCGAGCACGCGAGCGACGCGAGATCGCTTCCGGCGTTCGGCTCCGAATAACCCTGGCACCAGCGGATTTCCCCGCGCGTGATCTTCGTGAGGTGTTCGCGCTTCTGCTCGTCGGTGCCGTACTCGAGAAGCGTCGGCCCGATCATCGTCAAACCGAACCCGACGAGCGGCGCGGGCAGTCGCTTCCGCGCGATCTCCTGCTCGACGATCTTCGCCTCTTCCTTGGTGAGGCCGCCGCCGCCGTATTCGCGAGGCCACGCGGGCGCGGTGAACCCTCGCTCGGCGGCGCGCTCGAGCCACGCGCGGGCGTCCGGCGTCGCGTACTTCGCCTTCTTGCCGCCCCAGAGCTCGTAGTCGTGATGTCCGAGCTTCCCCAGGAGGGACGCCGGCGCATTTTTTTCGATCCAGCCCTGGACTTCGGTCCGAAATTTCTCGAGGTCGGCCATGGTCGTCGCGAGTTTCATAGCACGCGAGACGAACGGTCGTCCCAGTCGGAAAACCTAGCTCATGGCGTCGCTCGATCGCGCGAGCGACAGGCAGCTCAGTTCCCGATTTGCGCCGCGGGTTTGCCGGCCACGATGTCGCCGAACCACTGAGCGATCGTCGTGCCGTTGATCGACTCCGTGTAGAAGGTCGGGCCCGCGATCCAGGTGTGCTGCGTGCTCGCCGGGTAGTACGTGCTGTAGTTCGGCGTCACGGTCTGGATGAAGGTCCGGAAATCCACGAGGCCGGCGTCGTACGTCGCCGCGGGGACGGGCGTCGTGAAGCTCCCGGTGCAGTTGTTCGTTCCGTACCCGTAGAAGAGCGAAATCACGCCGTCGTCGTTCGAGTCGAGGAGGCCGCCCTCGACCTTGAACCCGGCATTCGTCACCGAATCGATCACGAATTTCGTGTAGTCGAGCTCGTAGTTGTCCGGATCTGGGCAGGCGGTCCCGCAATCCTTGAGGATCGAATCGTCGAAGCCCCAGGTCGTGCGCCATTCGTGCTGGAGGCACGTGGGGATGTACTTGTCGGACATGGGCGGACCCGAGTCGTCGATCGACGTGACCGGGATCTTTCCGAACGCGCGCTGCACCAGGTAGTAGTCGCTCGCCGCGCCGAAACCGCCGGCGCTGACGCCGGTGAGCACGACCTGAGTCGCATCGGGGAACGTCGGTACGATGCGCTGCAAGTACGCTTCGATGTTGTTGCGCCCAACGAAGTGCTGTTGCCCCGTGACGCCGGTCACCATGCCGTTGTCGATGGTTCCGACGTGCACGTCGCCGGTGCAATACGGCACGAAGACCCAGTTCCAGTCCTTCATCGGGTTGTCGGCGTTGGTCCGATCGAACACGCCCGCCGAGCCGCCGCCCAGGGTTTGATCCAAGGCCGCGGTCTTGACAGCGGTCGGGTTCGTCGCGCACGTGAACGTGTCGAAACACGCGCCGCCGCCCTGAAGGAAGATCATCACGTTCTTCGACGTGCTGCTCATGTTGACGGAGACGCCCGCGGTCGAACCGTCGCGACAGAACGTGTTCGGGAAGTCGACCCAGGTCCACGTGCTGTCGGCGCCGGTGAGCGGCGCGCCGGTCGTCGGATACGCGGGAAGCGGAGTCACCCCACCCGTCGTCGCTTTGGTCCCTCCGCCGCTGCTGTCGCTGCCACAGCCACAGGCGAGGAGTGCAGCGAGCGCGAGAGAAACCGGAGTCGCGAGAGAGGCCGTAAGCTTCGTCATGCGCGCAAAGGTCTCACGAAGCTCGCGCATTCGCAAACGTCGCGATGACGCCGGCCAGGCGTTTCGAACGCCGACACCCTTCGGCGCGACACGCGACGCGACGCGCAACCCCGGCGATGGCATGGTTGCCAGGGTCGCTGTCGCGAAGCAGGTGCGCGGACTCCGTCGACTATTCCGCCGCGGTGACGGAGCCGGTTCCGCTCGAGATGCGCACCTGGATCTCGCCGTCGCTCACGACGACGAGCTCCGCCACCGATCCGCTCTCGAGTTGGCCGCGCAGGATCGCTTCGGCGAGGGGCGCCTCGACCAAACGGGCGATCGTGCGCTTCATGGGGCGAGCGCCCAACGTCGGGTCATACCCCCCGGCGTCAAGAAGGCAGTTCACGACGCTCTCGGAGAAGTCGACGCGCACGCCGCGCTCCAAAAGGAGCATGTCGCGGACGCCGCCGAGGAGCCGCCTCGCGATTTCGCGCACGTCGGCTTTGCCGAGCGGCGAGAAGACGAGAACCTCGTCGATTCGATTGTAGAGCTCGGGCGGGAGAGCGGCCCGCGCGGCAGCGACCACCCCGCGCTCTTCGGCTCCGTCGTTCGCGCCGGCAGGACCGGCGCCGAACCCGACTTTGCGTCGCGACGTTGCGGTCGTGACGTCGGCGCCGATGTTCGACGTGAGGAGCAGCACGGTATTCGTGAAATCGACGGTGCGACCGCGCCCGTCGGTGAGCCGCCCTTCGTCGAAGACGGCGAGGAATGCCTGGAGCACGTCCGGATGCGCCTTCTCGATTTCGTCGAGGAGAATGACTTGATACGGCCGCTTTCGCACCGCTTCGGTGAGCTGGCCGCCCGCTTCGTGCCCGACGTAACCGGGCGGCGCCCCGACGAGGCGCGCGACCGCGTGCGCTTCGGCGTACTCGGAGAGATCGAGACGCGTCATCGCGTTCTCGTCGAAGAAGAGAACGTCGGCGACGGCCTTCGCGGTTTCGGTTTTTCCGACGCCGGTCGGGCCGAGGAGCAAGAAGGTGCCGATCGGACGGCGTGAGCCGAGGCCGGCGGCGTTTCTCCGGAGAATGCGCGCGATGCGTCCGATCGACGCCTCGTGTCCGACGATGCGCTCCGCGAGAAGCTCTTCGAGGCGCAGCATGCGATCGCGATCGGTCTCGAGGAGCCGCTCCATCGGAACGTCCGCGGCCTCGGAGACGATCTCTGCGACCACCTCGGCGGTCACTTCTGGCAGGCCACGACGGCGCGCCCGCGCCCCGGCGAGGTCGACGATCGAGACGGCCTTGTCCGGCAGCGCGCGCCCCGGCAAGTAGCGAACCGACCAGCCGACGGAGAGCGCCAGGGCTTCTTCGGTGTACCGCACGCCGTGATGCTTCTCGAAACCCGGCGCGAGCGCGTCGAGGACGAGGTACGCGTCCTCGCGAGTCG
Organism: uncultured Polyangiaceae bacterium; assembly: GCA_964506835.1. Taxonomy (GTDB): domain Bacteria; phylum Myxococcota_A; class Polyangia; order Polyangiales; family Polyangiaceae; genus DASZVB01. The sequence continues at coordinate 117,937 of CAZDNG010000009.1, read as the reverse complement.
GCTCGAGCACCTCGACGACGGTGAAGCGCCGCGACAGGGCCGTATCTTGGTCGATGGTCTTCACGTAGCTCTCACGGGTCGTCGCGCCGATGCACGGGAGCTCGCCGCGCGAGAGCGCGACCTTCAGGTCGCCCGTGATCTCGTCGGCGGCGTCCCCGGTGAAGAGCTGGTGGATCTCGTCGAAGAACAAGACGACGCGCCCCTCGGAGGCGAGCACTTCCTTGCGGATCGCCGCGAACCGTTGCGCGAGCGCGCCGCGCACCGGTGTCCCCTGAATGAGCTCGGTCATCGGCACTTCGATGATGATCCGATCGTCGAGCGTGAGAACGTCTTCGGCGTCGGCGATGCGTTGCGCGAGCGCGCGGACGACGCTGGTTTTACCGACCCCGGACGCCCCGACGAGGCAAGGACTATTGCCCTGACGCTTCGCGAGCACGTCGAGAGCTTGCTCCACTTCGGCCTCGCGCCCCACGACCGGGTCGAGCTCGCCGGCGGCGGCCGCGAGCGTCAAGTTCCGGCCGAGCGTCGCGAGCGTCGGGAAGCGTTTGGCGTCGAGCATGAACCGCGCCGGCGCGACGCGCTTCTTCGGGACGGGCGTGGGGCGCTCCACGCGCTCGGGCGCCGGCGGAGGGACGAGCGCGAGGGGCGCTTCTGCCCTGGGCTCTTCGACGACCACGGTCTTGGCCGCCGATCGCGCAGTCGACGCGGGCACGATCGGGACCGTCGTGCCCGACGGACGCCGCGACACGGCCGACGCCGCGACCGCAGCCCGCTCGGCTCCGTGTCGCGTCACGATGCGGCGACGACCGACGAGCCCGAGGCCGACGTTCATCGTCGCCACGCGCAATCGGTTCACGTCGACCCCGCATTGGTCGAGGGCGCGATGCGCCGCGGACTTTCGCTCGCTCATCAGCGCGATCAGCAGATGGACGCCGATCGGTTCGGCCGCGTTCATTCGCGAGCCGATCTCGCGAGCGCGCTCGATGGCGCGACGGAGCGGGTCGGCTTCGTCGTCGGTCGCGGCGCGCGCGGCGCGCAGCAAGCGTTCGGCGGTGAGCGTGCGCTCCTGGAGCAAGTCGGCGGCGGGGCCTTCCCGCGACGCGATCGCGGCGAGCAGGTGCGCGCTCGTGACGCGCTCCTTTCGCCCCGAGGCCAGCTCCTCTGCCAACTTCCGGAGCGCGACGAGCTCCGGTTCCTTCCGTAAAGGCTTCATGAGGGGGAACGTCCGAGTTTCGAGATTCGCCGGCCGCTCCCCGATCGGCCAAGTTCCCGATACGCCGCGCTTACTGAACGATCCCGCCGTCGGGCACGCCGTTCGAAAATGCGCGACGGCCCGTCGCGATTTCGAAGACCTCGAGACTCGTCGGGCCCCCGACGGCAACGAGGTCGGGATCGGCCGAAACGGCGAGATTCCGATCTCGCGTGAGGCGCGCCAGCCAATCGTCGCCGAGCGACTCGTCGGCGGGAAGCTCGACGCGACAGGCTCGACGGCCGCCGACGTCGAACACCTCGAGCACGAAGCGCCACGGCGCGTCGTCGGGCTCGCGGAGCTCGAGGCTCGCCAGGTACTTTCCCGCGGCGGCCATTTCGAAAGCGGGCTCCTCGAGCACGACCTGCGACACGCGCGTCGCCTTGCCGCCGACCAGGAGATAGAGCGTGACCGTCCGGTCGTGCCGCGCGACCCAGACGGTGTCCGGACGCGAACCGGGAAGGATCCGGAAGACGCCGTCCGGCGAAATGGACAGCTTTTGATGTTCGCCCTCGCCATAGAATCGCTGCAAGTCCTTGTCGGTCGTGTAGACGAACGCGCCGTCGCGGAGCGATCCGAGCGCGCGCCGATCGTAGTCGGGCAGGTCGACCCATTCGGTCGGCAACGACACGACGTCGGTAGAGGGAACGGCGTCGTACGCGAGCAAAGTCAGACCAGGTGGCAGCACCCAGAAGCGATCCGGGTTCGTCCGATCGGGAAGGAGCGCGGCGCCCGATGTGAGCGGCGCGGGCGCGAACGAGCGCGCGCGGTCGTCGGCCGGCAAGAGCCGGTAAATGCCTTCGCGGCCCGTCGCGACGAAGCTCCCGTCGGCCATCGTCACGAGGCCGGTCACCGTGCCCATCGCGACGTGCGCGACGTCGGCGAATCGTGACGTGTCGATGGCCTCGAGGCCGCCGGGGGTGAGACGGCCGAGTCGGCCTCTGCCGAACGCGAGCGTCGAGGTGTCGGCGCGCCGCGGACCGATTTTCATTTTGCGCCGCGTCGCGAGGTCGAGCTCGACGTGCGGAGGTTTTTCGGCTCCGGCATCCAAGAGACGCTTGCCGAGGAGCGTCTTGTTCTGGGCCGACGACAGGGGCGAAGGTCCGGCGGTGCGCAGCTTGCTGCACGCCGTCAAGACGATCGCCAACGCGAGGACGATCTCCGTTTCCCACCGTGACCTCGGACGGATCGAGCGATATGAAGGACGCGGCCGTGCCCTCGGCGCCGGCCGAGCCCCCCATGAAGACGGCACGCATTTCGTCCGGAAGTAGCGAAAGGAAGGCATGGGCCTTTGCCGGAGCCGTTGTCGGCGCGCTGGCGCTCGTAGGGTGCCAGCGTTTCGGAGAGGAGCGACAGTGCCGTGCGGTCGCGCGCATCGTCAATCCCGTGCTCGCCACCATCGACGACGAGCGACGGAAGAACCCGATGAGTGCGCCGGCTCACCGCGACATCGCCAAGCGATATCAGGACCTCGCATTAGCGCTCCCGACGGCTTCGCCTACCGATCTGCCGTTCCGCAATGCGCTCGAGGGGTACCGCGAGGTTTTTCGCGAGGCCTCGCACGACGCGCAGATGTTCTCCTCGGCGCTCGATTCGACGGATCCCCGAAGAATCGCCGCGGTGCGCGCGTCGGCCAATCGCACCGTGAAGCGCGAATCGGCGCTCACCATCGAGTGGGATTCGGTGTGCTTGCCGCGCTGAACCTCAATTTTTCTTCGCTTTTTTCGGCTTCTTCACGTGCTTCGCGTTGCGCTCGAGCTCGCCCTTCGCGAGGCGTCCCCAGGCGTACGTCACGAGCCGTCGGAAGTGGCTCCGTTCATCGCCGCCGTAAACCCACAGGTAGCGGGGGTCGTAGTCGGTCTCGACCGTGGGCACGTAACGACCGCTGGCGGCCCAGCCGAGCGCCTCGGGTGCGTCGAGCGACAGGCGCACGATGACGGCCCCGCATCCGCGCCGCGCCGTCTCGTTCGTACAGCCGCCGCCGATGACGAGCTCCTCATTTCCGATGGGATGCCAGAACCAGAGATGCGACACGCGGAACGTGTCCTGTCCGTGGAGCTCGGCGACGGCTTCGGGCGGAAGCGCGGCCTCGACCCGACGCGCGAGCGCTTCCGGCGCGGGGATCCGCTCTTCGAGGGGCGGCTTGCGCTCGACGTGCAGCTCGACTTCGGCCTCGTTCGCCGGACCCGCGCAACACCGAAATCCGATCGCGGACGACTTCGCTCCCGGCGCGCGCCCGATGGCCATGGCGCATCTTCCCGCGAGCTCGCCGGCGGGCGCGTTGCCCCCGCGCACCGAAAAGAGCGTCTCGCGACTTCCGCGTCCCCAGTGGCTCGCGGTCCATTCGCCGATCGAGCCGTGCATGTCGCGTACGCCGAAGTCGCTTCGGCACGCGACGTGTAGGCCGCTCGGCAGCATGCGCGCCGCGCCGCCGGTACCGCACACGTCGGCGCGATAATGATCGCCGTACTCGTACGTGTGGTTGTCGGGGCCCTTGCAAGCGCGCTCCCACTCGAGCTCGGTGCAGAGGCGCTGCTTTCTCGCCTCGCAGAGGTTCTCCGCGTCCGCCTGCGTGACGCTCGCGATCGGAATCCCCCCTTCCTCGTCGGGGTACGGATAGATCGAAATGAAGAAGCCCTTCAAGATGACCTGTTCGCCGGGCATTTCCTGATCGGCGATGCGCGGCAAGGTACCGGCCGGGGTGCCCGCGACGAGCGCGCCGGGCGGGATCCACACCATGCCGTCGGGCGCCGCTGGCGGACGTTGCTCGACGTTCCACGGCGGCGGCGACGCAGACGCCTCGGCGCTGCCGAGCGCGCTTCCGAACGGCGACGCCGCGGCTCCGACCGACGCCGACGCCGACGGCGCGGGTTTCGGATGAGAGCGCGGCCGGTGACAACCCGACGCGAGAACGCCGAATAGCGCGAGCGCCGCAAACCGAAGCGTCACGACTCGGTGCGTTCGTCGCGTTCCCGGAGCCCGAGCTCCTTCATCTTGAGCTGGAGGCCCTTGCGCGAAATTTTGAGGAGCCGCGCCGCGTGCGTGACGTTGCCCCGCGTCTGCTCGAGCGCGCGCACGATGAGCTCGCGTTCGAGACGCGACATCGCCGCTTTGACTTGTTCCTTGAGGCCGTCCGCGGGCGTCGTGGTCTGCGCGGGCGAGACGCTCGGCGGCGCCGGTCGATCGCCGCGGATCTCCGGCGGCAGATCGTCGAGCCGGAGCTTCGGCGCGTCGCAGAAGAGCACGGCGCGCTCGATGACGTTCTCGAGCTCGCGGATGTTCCCCGGCCACGGATAGGTGACGAGCACCCGTTCGACGTCGGGTTCGAACCCTTCGACGGTCTTGCCGAGGCGCGCGTCGAATTTCTCGATGAAGTGCCGAGCGAGGAGGAGCGTATCGCCCTCGCGATCGCGCAAGGGCGGCAGATGGATCGGCACCACGTTGAGCCGATAAAACAGATCCTCGCGGAACGTGCCCGACGCGACTTCCTTCTTCAAGTCGCTGTTCGACGCGGCCACGAGGCGAACGTCCACGCGGATCGTCCCGATGCCGCCGACACGCTCGAGCTCGCCCTCTTGAATGGCGCGGAGGACCTTCACCTGGATCTCGAGCGGGATGCTGCCGATCTCGTCGAGGAACAAAGTGCCGCCGTTCGCGAGCTCGAAGCGGCCCGGCTTCGCGGCGACGGCGCCGGTGAAGGCGTCCTTTTCGTACCCGAAGAGCTCGCTCTCCATCAGATCGCGCGGGATCGCGGCGCAGTTCACCTTGATGAACGGCCGTTCGCGGCGCGCCGAGTTTTCGTGGAGCGCGCGCGCGACGAGCTCCTTGCCCGTCCCGCTCTCGCCGGTGACGAGCACGGTCGTCGGCGTATCGGCGACGCGGTCGATCACCGCGTACACTTGAAGGATGGTCGGGCTCTTGCCGATGATGCCGTAGCGCGCTTCGCGGACCGCGTGCTCCGGCCGAGTCGCCTCCGCCGCGGCGAGGTCCCGGGTGCGAAGCGCCTTCTTCACGACGGCCCGCACCTCGGCCTGGTCGAACGGCTTCGTCACGTAGTCGAACGCGCCGGTCTTCAAGGCTTCGACCGCGTTGTCGACGGTGCCGTGCGCGGTGATCATCACGACGGGAAGATCGGCGTCCATCTTGAGGGCGCGCCGGAGAAGCTCCATCCCGTCGACCTTCGGCATCCGGAGATCGGTGATCACCAGATCGATGTGATTGTCGTTCAGGATCTGGAGCCCTTCGGCTCCGTCTTCGGCGGTGTGCACGTCGTACCCGTCGCGCGCGAGCTGCGCCGACAGCACGCGCCTGAGGTTCGGCTCGTCGTCGACGACGAGGATCTGCTTTCGCTCCGGAAGCATCATGGGGCTCGTCATTGGCACCGTTCCCCTCCCATGCCGTCGGCGAGCAAGGAAGAGCAATAGAACACCGCGGCTCGACTCGAGCCGGGTACGGCCGCGAGCACGACGTCGCGGCCGCGAATGTGGACCGCGGCCACCATGCTACCGAGGTCGTCTCCGGTTTTGGCGTCCGAGAGGAAGAGCTGGTCGGTCAGCGCGGAGGGGGTCGGACCTTCGGCGTCGTAGACGAGCACCGCGCCGGCGCTCGCTGCACCTCGGACGTCGAGGCCCGGCGCGCCCACCAGGACTTCGCCGTCGCCGTCCCCGTCGAGATCGCCGACGTCGAGCGCCGCGCCGAAGCTCCCGGGACACCCCGTCGTGTCGTTGCGCGAGCCGCACCCGAACGACGCAATGATCGCGTTCGGCGGGAGCGCCGCGAGCGAACACGTGATGTCGTTCGTCGGCGTGAGCCCGCGAAGCGCCGAGCCGGCGATGACCGTGACGTTCGTCGCGTCGGCCACGACGAGGTCGTCACCGCCGAGGGCGTCCGGGCGAACCCTCCCCGACGCGAGCGTACGACCGAACCCCGTCGGGCCCCCGAAGCACCCGACGGCGCTCCCGCTGTCGCCGTCGAAGAACCACACGTGCGCCGCGTCGGGCGCGCCCACGGCGACAATCCGGCGCGACGCGGGCGTGGCCACGCCGCCGTCGATTCCGCCGAACCCTCCGTCGAGTCGAACGATGGTCACGGCCGCACCATAGCTCGCGTCGGGGCTGCCCGGCGGCACGAGAGCGATCGGCGTTCGCGACTTCGGCGCGTAAGACCACGCAAGCTTCTCCTTTTTTGCTCCCGCCGCGAGAGCCGGACCGAGGTCGCGGTCGGCCGAAAGCACGAGCGGCGCCGGCGGCGTTTTTCCGATCACGTCGTTCTGGATCAGATTTTTGAGCACCGTCGCGGGGACCGGAAGGGTGTACTCGGTGCCGTCGCCGCAGCGCCCGATGAGCCCGTAGGTCGACGAATCCTGGCCGTGGCCAACGCCGAGCACGAAGCAGAAGCTCCCGAGCGCGGCGTGTCCGATCTCGGCCTCGGGAAGTGCCGCGGGGCGCACGGCGAGCGTGCATGGATTCGGCGAGCCGCTGCAGGCGCCGACGTCGATCGCGTCGTCTTTCGGAGTGGTGCCGAACCCGAGCTCGAAAAACGCGGCTCGCGACGGCCCCGGAGTTCCGCCGACCAGCACGCGAGCATCGTCGTCGCCCGACGCGGCCGCGAGGCTCACGCCGAACGACGTGACCGCACCGGGATGGTTCAAGAGCACGACCGGCGCGCTGCTCTCGAGCTCGCTGAAGCGCGAGAAGTCGCACGCCGCCGCGAGGAGCGACGCGGCGAGCAACGGGAAGCGCACTCCCGAGCGGTTCAAAACGCGCCTCCGATCACGAACCCGGCGCCGCCCGATACCGGCGCGGCGCCGACGACGACCGACGAACGGCTCGGCGCGGCGCGCTCGGACACCGGACCTCGAGGAGTGACGGTCGACGTGGGCGGAATCGTCGGGCGCTGCACGAGCGGATCGTCGAACTCGCCGAGCGCGCCGAAGCGCACCGACGAGGGCGGCAACGGGTCGCGGATGAAATTGTACGCCGAGAGCCCCGCGAGCACCGCCCCGCCGGCGAATGCGACGTCGGCGCTCGCCGCGTAGGCGCGACCGCGCGTGATCCGATCGTCGCCGCTGTCGAGCACGCCGGCGGATTGGTCGGCCTTCGCCTGATCGTAGAGCTTCTTCGATTCGATCCCGAGGAACGCGCCCGCGCCGAAGAGCACGCCGCTGATCGCCGCCTGCGTGATGGCGCTGCCTCGCGGGTACTTCGGAATCATCGTCGCGTGCACCGGGAGCACTTGCCCCTTCGGCACGTCGATCGTCCCGACGTAGTCCTTGTGCCCATTCGCGTGAATCGTGAGCTCGTGCTTTCCGGACGCGATGCTCACGTCGAGCGCCGGCCCGCCCCGCGTCCAGACTCCACGCCGAGCATGATCGAGCTCGACCGTCGCTTCGGCGCCGTCGCTGTCGAAGCGAACGATGCCGGTGTCGAGGCGCGAGAGCCGGACCACGACTTCTTTTTGCTCGCCGTGCTCGAGCGTCACGTCGGAGTCCGCGGGTTGAAAGCCGGCGAGCTCGACGTGCACGGCGTGCGGGCCCGACGGAACGAGCTCGCCGTACGGCGTTCTCCCCCACTCCGGGCGTTCCTTCTTCGCGTCGTCGATCCAGACGTGCGCGCCTTCGGCGTTCGCCGACACGCGCAAGAACGACATGAACGCGCCCTGCGACAGATTCGCCTTGAAGTGATGAACGTGTCCGGCCGACACCTGGATATCGGTCTCGCTCACGTTGAAGTCGCGAAACTTCTCGACGACGATGTGATAGCGCCCGACGGCGAGCGACAAGCTGGTCGGCGCGCTCGCCTTCGTCACGAGCTTCCAGCCGGCGTTCGACGTGCCTTGCGCAAATGCCGGCGTCGTTTCGGCGTCGGCGAGGTACACGTCGAGCGGCGCGCCGGCCGGCTCGGTCTCGACGATGACGAGCGATCGCATCGCGTCCTCGCCATTCGAGATTTGGTCTCCCGGAGCGGGCGGGGCCGGCGGCGGGACGACCGGCGCTGGCGGCGGAGTCGTCGCGGCGACGCCGCCGTCGGCCCCTGTCGTCGGCAGCGCGACAGGGGGCGCGATCGGAGGTGGAGGCGGCGTCGCCAGCTCGGCTTCGAGGGCTTCGATCCGGTGCTTCACCGTATCGATGTCCGGTGCGTTCGGGTCGAGCTTGACGTAGTCGTGATAGCGGTCGAGCGCCTTCTGCCGCTCGCTCATTTTTTGATAGCAAACGCCCGCGTTGAACAAAAAGGCCGAGTAGGGTTGATCGGCGAACCCGGCGTCGAACTCCGCCGCCGCTTCGGGGTACTTCCCCGCGACGAACAGCGCGAGCCCGGATTCCATGCGGCGGCGCATGATCTCGAGCTTCTGTGCGCTCGCCTTGTCGTCGGGGGCGCCCGCTCCCGGCACGCCGGCCGTGACGAGCGCGACCACGAGCAGCATGAGGGTAAAGGACCGTCTAGAAGCGAAGGCTTCCCTCACATTCGCACCATGCCCTTTGTGCCACCCGGGCGACAAGCGCGGAGTGACCCTTCGGCGCGCCGAGCGCCGGCGGACCGAAGATACCGGAAACGCGCCAACTAATCGTGGTACTCGACACTCTTTAGTTGGCGGCGGAGAGCGCGTTAAGCTATCGGCCGACCCGTCCCGGAAGGAGTTTCTTCGCATGCGCTTCACTGGCCGCTTCCTGTCGTGGGCCTTCGCCGGCGCGATCTTCTGCCGTTCGACCTTCGCGGTGGCGGCCGACGACAACGCGCAGCCGTACCCGGCGTGCGACCACACGCCGACCCCCGGCGATGTCTCTGGAGCGAAGGGCGCCTTCGACGCCGGTCAAGCGTCGTTCAACGAAGCCGATTACGACCGCGCTATCAACTATTGGGAAGACGCTTACCGTCGCGACTGCACCGCGCACGTCTTGCTGTTGAACCTGGCGCGCGCCTACGAGTTGAACGAACAGAAGCACCGCGCGGTGAACGCGCTCCAGACGTACCTCGCGCGGAACCCGAACTCGTCCGACAAGAGTCAGATCGATCGGCGCATCGACAAGCTTCAGGAGCAAATCAAAGCCGAGACGCCCGTCGCTCCCGTCACACCCGTTGGTGCGGCGACGCCGCCCGTCGCACCGGGCACCGCCCCCGTCCTTCCGACGGCGACCCCCACGACGCCCCCGCCGAGCACGGAGGCCGCGCCGAGCAGCGGGGGCAGTCGATCGCTCGTGCCACTGTTCGTCGCCGGCGGTGGCGGCGCGATCGCGATCGTCGGGGCGATCCTCCACTTCAGCGCCGCCTCCGATCTGAACCACTACGAGCAGATTTGTCCGAATCGCAAATGCTCGGCGGCCAACGCCGGCGTCGAGAGCCAGGCGAACAGCGCGCGCACGCGAGCCGACATCGGCAGCCTCGTCGCCTTCGGCGGGCTCGGCATCCTCGCGGGCGGCGTGATCTGGTATTTCGTCGAGAAGCCGAGCAGCACGAGCGCGTCCGCGACGCCTCGTTCCTTCACGGCTCGCGTCGCTCCAGCCGTCGTGCCCGGCTACGGCGGCGTCTCCGTCGCCGGCGAGTTCTGACGAAACGGCCGGACGATTTCGACGACCGATTTTCGCGGTCGCGCGCACTCTTCTGCGAGTGAAGGGATCAGCCTGCGTCGGGGAACGAAGCCGAGAGCGGAAGCGGCGCGGGCTTTCCGCGACCCCACGTGCTCGGCGCGGCGTGTCGCGGAGCATCGAGCGAGTCGTCGGACGTCGTCGGAAACAACGAGTCGTTGCTCTGCTTCGATTTGTCGCTCACGGTCGCTGGCGTCGTGAGCAACGTACGCGAATCGGGCTCGAGCGGCGGTGGCGTTTCGCTCGCAGAACCGCCGCAGCTGGTTACGCAGAACATGAAAATTACTTCGAACGCGAAAATAAATCCGACCGCAGCGCGTTTCGCGGCGTGGCGAAAAGTTCTCTTGTCGGTGATGCAGCTCACGTCGTTCATTTCAGTTTCGAAAATCGCTCGCGGGACACTTTGACGCAGCCGCGGAACAGCTACCCATCGCGGAAGTTCTGCTAACCTCGATTTCCGCGGAGCTCAAGCGGAGAACCTTCCTCATATCCCCCACGGAACGCAGCAACATGTCATTCAAGAACGTGAGCCTTATTTCCTTCGCTCTCGCGAGCATGCTCGTCACGAGCGCGTGTTCGAAGAAAGCAACCGGCACCGGCAGCGGCGGCAGCGGTCGCAGCGGCAGCACTCCCACGATTAACTGCACGAACCCGGACTACAGCGATCTCGCGAATACGGACCCGGTGTCGTTCACGAACGACGTGATGCCCATCTTCGGACTCTCCTGCGGCACGGCGAGCGATTGCCACAACTACTACGACGCCTCGCGCGACGCGACCGGGGCGATCGTCGCGGGTACGAATCCCGGCTTCCGCGCCGGCCTTTCGCTGGGTCCCAAGTGTCAAGTGACGGGCTCCGGTGCGACACTCGAGTGCGCATTCCCGGCGACCGCGCCCGTCCCGGACCCGAATGCGACCAACCCGATGATCTCTCAACCGCAGCCGTTGACGCCTGCCATCCTCAACGACGTCTACTCGCAGCTGATGCTTGCCTCGACGACCGCGCCGGCCGTCATGCGCGTCGTTCCCGGACACCCGGAGACGAGCTTCTTGATCGACAAGCTCGCCGGCACGCAGAACAACAAGCACTACACGTGCATGAACCAAGACTCCTCGCACGAGCCTCAGCCCCCACTGCAGTGCGGCGTGGGCATGCCGCAAGACACGGCGGGCGCAGCGTTCATGTGCGAGAGCACCCCCGATGATTTCTCGATCATCGCGCGCTGGGTCGCCCAAGGCGCGAAGGCGAACTGAACCGACCGAGCGTGAAATCCGGGACGTCAGAGCGACGTCCCGGATCGAGAGATGGACTGAGCTGGACTGAAGATTCGTCGGCGCGCTTGACGCCGAAGCCCCCGAAGACGATGGCTGGACCGTGATCGGACGTCTGGTCGGCAAGATCGTCGCGGAAGAGCCGGACGGCGGGGTGGTGCTCGACGTCGCGGGCGTCGGGTACGAGCTGCGGGCGCCGCTCGGCACCGTCGGCAGGTTGGCGGCGCGTGCAGACGGTCGCGTCGAGCTCTTCACCCACCTCAACGTGCGCGAGGACGCGCTCGACCTGTACGGCTTCTCGACGGAGATCGAGCGCCGCGTGTTCCGTCTCTTGATCGACGTGCCGAACGTCGGCCCGAAGACGGCGCTCGGCGTGCTGTCGGCCTTGCCGCCCGCGGAGCTCGCGCGCGCCGTCGAAGCGAAAGACATTCCGCGACTCACGCGGATCGACGGGGTCGGCAAGAAGACCGCGGAGCGCCTGGTGCTCGAGCTCAAGGAGCGGCTCCTCCGGCTCGGCGACTTGAAGGCGGCCCCAGGCACCGTGGCCCCGGCGAGCGGCGACGAGAGCCGGCTTCTCGGCGCGCTCACGAACATGGGCTTTCGCCCCCCCGAGGCCGAACGCGCGGTCCGGGCCCTCGGCGACCGCGTCGGCAAAGAGAGCCTGGGGGACTTGCTGAAAGAAGCCCTCGCCGTCCTGGCGCAGTAGTGCCGCCCAAGTCGCGAGTCGCTGGCCCTCGGGTCTTGCGAACTAGACTCATGTCTCCTATAAAAGACCTGTCATGCATATCGGACTTGTCGGAGGCCTCGATCGGAACTCTGGGCGCTATGAAGAGCTGGCTCGCGAAGCCGGGCATTCGCTCGAATGTCACACCGGGCACCTCGCGGGCACCGGCCAGGGCGGCCTCGAATCGCTGATCGTGCGGTCCGACCTGGTCATCGTGATCACCGACGTGAATAGCCACGGCGCGGTGTGGCGCGCGCGCGAGCTGGCGCGCGTCCACGAACGGCAGCTGGTCTTGGTCCGGCGCATCGGGACGTCTCGTTTCCGCGAGCTCGCCCAGTCGCTCGGCGGATCTCGGCCCGGCGTCGGCGGTAATGGCGCGCCCGGCGTGGCTCGGGCGAGCGAAACGGTGCCCCCCGGGGGAGAAGGCGGTAACATGCGGCGAAAGCCCCATGCCTCGAGCAAAGTCCGCGTCGGCGTCCTCGGAAAAGCAAACGAAAGAAACGGCGGACACAAGGCCCCGCGTCGCCAGCATCTCGGGCGATGACGTCGGCGCTGCGGCCCTCGGTCGCAAGGTTGCCGACAGTCTTCGCAAGCTTCGGCGCGATCGACGGCTCTCCCTCGACCAGCTCGCGGCGGTGAGCGGCGTCAGTCGCGCCGCGCTCTCGCAAATCGAGGGCGCGCGAACGAATCCGACGCTGACCGTGCTCTGGAAGGTCGCGGTCGGGCTCGGCGTGCCGTTTCAATCGCTGCTCGGCGGAGAAGACACCGGCCGGGTCCGCGTCCTCCACGCCGGCGACGCTCCGCCTCTCCGCTCGGCCGACGGTAGGATGGAGAGCCGTCTCCTCTCGCCCGCCGGCGCGAGCCAACACGTCGACGTCTACGAGCTCCGGTTTTCTCCGAAGGGGCTCCTCGCGAGCGAGCCGCACGGCGAGGGCACGACGGAGACGCTCGTCGTTCTCACGGGGGCGCTACGAATGGCCGTCGCCGACGAGACCCACGATCTCGCCCCCGGCGATTCCATCTTCTTCCCGGGCGACGTCCCCCACGTTTACGAAAGCCGAAGCACCCACGAAACCCGGTGCATCAACGTCGTGGCGTACGCGACGCGGGCGTGAACGAGTCAGTCGGGGTCGTGTCCGAGGCGCGGAGGCGCGACAGAAGGCCTCTTCCCCGGCGGGGCGTCGGGTGCGCTTCCGTAAGGGAAAACCCGCTGTTTTGCGGCCCTGGATGACCCATGGACATTTCGGAGTGATACAGGGCAAAGTATCCGGGGCGAGACCCATTCGTATGGCAGAAGTAGGACCGTGCCGATCCCTCTCGGCGGAGGCTATTTGTGATCACGTGCAATAAGTGCGGCAAGGACAACCAGGATCACTACAAGTTCTGCCTCGGATGCGGCGCTGAGCTTCCACGCGCGAGCCACGTTCCCAAGCCGTTCACCGCGAACACGCCGCCGCAAGGGGTCCCGCAAGCTCGAGTCGCACCGGCGGCCGCGCCCGTCGCACAGCCCGCTCCGCCCGTGCAGCAGCCGTCGCGTGCGGCGATGCCCGCGGCCGCGCCGGCGCCCGCTCCCGCACCCGTTGCGGCTCCCCCCGTCGCTCCGCCCGCCGCAGCTCCCGTCGCCGCAGCGCCGAAGGGCGAAGATGCACCGTGCCCGCAATGCGGACACCCCAATCCGCCGAACAATCGCTTTTGTGCGTCGTGCGGTTACAGCCTCGCCGCGCTTGCCGGCGGCGTTCCTCAACAATCCGCCCCGCCCCCCGTCGCGGCGCCGGCCGCCGCGAGCGGCGGGATCCGCGTCGTGCTCACGGCGCTCCGCGCCGACGGCAGCGAAGCCGGCACGTTCCCGGTTCCGGGCACACCGACGGTCACCGTCGGTCGCGACACGGGCTCGATCTTCGCCGGTGACAGCTATCTGTCGCCGCGTCACGCGACGTTCGTGCGTCAGGGTTCTCAGTTCTCCGTTCGCGACGAAGGTTCGCTGAACGGCGTGTATTTGAAGCTGAAGCCCAACGCGCCCTGGCCGCTCGACTTCTCCGACGTGTTCCGCATCGGGCAGGAAATCGTCCGGTTCGAGCAGCTCATCGGGCAGAACCCGAGCCCTGACGGCGTCGAGCGACTCGGAAGTCCGTCGCGCGGCTTCATCGGCCGGCTCGCGCTCGTCGTCGGACGAGACACCACCGGCAACGCATTTCCCATCCCGGAAAACGGCGTGCACCTCGGTCGCGAACGCGGCGATATCTTGTTCTCCGAAGACGGCTACGTCTCGGGCCTCCATTGCCGCGTCGCACGCGAGCAAGACGGGAACGTCTATTTGACCGACGTTGGCAGCTCGAACGGGACGTTCGTGCGCTTGCGCGACGAGCACACGCTCACGCCGGGCGACGTGCTCCTGATGGGGCAGCAGCTCTTCCGCATCGACATGTGAGCGCCGGCGCGTCGGTCCGCCATGTCGCACGGTCACCCCGGCCCCCGTCCGATTCGAGTCGTCGCGGCAGTGATCGCTCGCGAAGGGCGATACCTCATCACGCAGCGACGTCCGACGGCGGTGCTCCCGCTCCTCTGGGAGTTCCCCGGCGGTCGCGTCGAAGCGGATGAAAAAGACGGCGATGCCCTGCGCCGCGAGGTGATGCATCGGCTCGGCGTCGAGGTCACCGTCGGGAGCCTCATCAGCTTCGTGAGCCACAAATACGACCGCTACACGGTGGACCTCCACCTCTACGAGTGCGGGATCGTCCGCGGGGAACCCATCGAGCAGAACGTCTACGCTTACCGGTGGGTGACGAGTAAGGAGTTCGATCAGTACCCCTTCACGCCCGCGGACGAGATGTCGATGTCGAAGCTCCTCGGCGTCGAATAGGGCGCCCGGTTTGACGGATCGGCCAAGTTAGCTAAAGTGTCCAACATGGACGCCGCGCTCCTCTTGGAATTCGAGTCCGTCTCCGCCACCGACGCGAAGAACGGCTTCGGCGCGGTGCTCGACAAGGTGACCGCTGGCGGAAAAGTCGCGATCACGAAGTACGAAGAAGTGCGCGCGGTCGTGCTCTCGTTGAAGGAGTACGAAGCCTTGGTCGCGAAACAGCACGACCCGTTGCACGCATTGCGCGGCGAGTTCGACGACCTGGTGGAGCGCATGCAGAAGCCGAGCGCGAAGAGCGCCGGACGCGCGTTGTTCGACGCGCCGCCCGCTCGACTCGGCAAGGCCGCCGTAGCGGCCGCGCGCCGTCGTGGCTGACGATCGACCGTGCATCTGGGTGCTCGCCGGAACCAACGGCGCCGGCAAGAGCAGCATCGCCGGAGCACTCATCCGAGAGAGCGGCGGCGACTACTGGAACCCCGACGAGGTCGCTCGCACGATCCGCGAGAAGAATCCGTTGCTCGATCAGACCGACGCGAACGCCGCGGCGTGGGCGCTCGGCGTTCGAAAGCTCGACGAAGCGATCGCGAAGCGGCGCGAGTTCTTCTTCGAAACGACGCTCGGCGGCGACACGATGACCGCACGCCTCGAGCGAGCGCTCGCCGCCGGACACGACGTGCGCATCTGGTACGCCGGCCTCGAAAGCCCCGAGCTCCACATCGAACGCGTCGCCGAACGCGTGCGCGCCGGCGGCCACGCCATTCCCGAAGCCGATATTCGCCGTCGCTACGACTCGAGCCGGCGAAACCTCGTGCGCCTCTTGCCGATGCTCGCCGAGCTCAAGGTGTTCGACAACACGAAGCGCGCCGACCCCAAACGCGGCCGCGCGCCGAAGCCGACCCTCGTGCTCCACTGGAAAGACGCCAAAATCCTCGCGCCGGCGAATCTCCGTCGCACGCCGGATTGGGCCAAGCCGATCGTCGCGCAGGGGATTAAGTGCGGGCGGGGTGAGAGCTAGGGCTAGCGCCAAAGGGAGAGCGTGAGGGAAAAAGGGGCTGCCACGTTGTCGCCCGCGTGCACCAGTTCATTTCGTCGCTTCGGCACGCGGCAGGCTCCAAGCGACGACTCGTGACGTTTTGCGAGCGATGGCGCGCCCGCCCCCTTGCTTCTTGCCCTTGCCCTTGCCCCCTTACCTCTCGCCCTAGCCCTTCGCCCTAGCCTTAGCCCTACCTCCCACGAAACTGACTCGCGTCCGACGCCGACGATCCCGCGTGCGTCGACTCATCGCTTCGTTCGGAACGGCGTTCTCGAACCTCGTCGCGATCGCGGCGCCGGAACGCTGCGCGGCGTGTGATGAGTCGACCTCGGTGGGCTCGCTCTTCTGCACGGTCTGCGAGCCGCTGGCGCCGGGGCTCTCCGTGAGGGGCACGCTTTCCGACGGCAAACCGGTCGTCGCGCTCGGCACTTATGGAGGCCCACTTCGTGAAGCGATCCGGCGCCTCAAATACGGAAATCGACCGGACCTCGCGCGCCCGTTCGGGGAGCGGCTCGCGCACGCCGTCGGGGCCGTGATTCTGCCGCCCGACGTCGTGTTCGTTCCGGTGCCGCTTCACCGAGCGCGTCTGGCGGAGCGCGGATACAATCAATCGGCGCTCGTCGCCGCCGTCGTCGCAGGACGGCTGGGTCGAAAGGCGACGGCGCGCGCGATCGTCCGAACGCGCGTCACCGCGGAGCAGGCAAATCTGTTGCGAGCGGACCGGCTCCGTAACGTCGCCGGCGCCTTCGAGACGTTTGCGACGTTCCAGGGCCGCTCGGTCGTACTGGTGGACGATGTAGTGACGACGGGGGCGACGGTGAACGCATGCATTCGAGCGCTGGAAAGCGCCGGGAATCGGGTGATGGCGGTCGCCGCGCTCGGCCTCCGAACCCGCGATCAGCCGACGCTGGAAAAACACGGGTGATTCGTTGCCGCGCGCGTGACAACCAGGTAAAAAAAGGGGTTATCTCGGTGCGTGCCGAGGTTCGTCTGCGGAGCTGCCGAGTGAGCGACACAGTCGAGTGGCGATGGGTCGATGTCGGAGGCGACCAGCACGTCGTTCCGCTGGACACCCTTGCCCGCGCGTTGTCGGCGGGGTCATTGCCCTCGTTCACCTTGGTCTGGCGGTCCGGGTTCACGGATTGGAAGCACGCGAAGACCGTGCCCGAGCTCGCCCCGGCTCTGCGCGTCGCCCCGCCGAGCGACGCGGACCTCCCGAAGCTCGACCCCGAAGCGCGAACGCCGCCGAAGCCGGAAGTCGGCCGGTACGCGGCGTTCTTGAAGGGGCTCGCTCCGACCACCCTGATGGTCGCACCGTCGCAAACATCGAAGACGCCGCCACCGCCGCCGGTGCCGAGTAATCGACCGCGACCGCCGCTTCGCCCTCCGACGCCAAAGCCCGGCGTGAGCGTACCGATCCAGGTTCGCGACGTCCTGCCGACGCTCGCCGATCAACCGCCCTTGCGCAGCCCGACCCTTCGGCCCTCGGGTCCGATGCCGCCGCCGCCGCGCGGCGTACCCCCGCAGCACCGCACCGAGACCGACTCGCACGACGACCGCACGTCGGATGCTCCGACGGAGCGCGTGACGAAGAGCATTCCGCCGCCGCTACCCCCGGAGGCAAGCACGTCGCGCCCTCCGGCGTCGCCCGACCCACGATGGGCCGCGTCGCGAGCGGAGCCGTTGATCGGCGGTCTCACTCGTCGAAGCCTGGCCATCGCACTGGCCGCAGGCCTGATCTGGCCGATGGCCGCCGCCGCGACGCTGGCCGTGGCTCGCCGAACGGCGCCGGCGCCGCCGCCATCCGTCATTCGACCCGTGGCCGGCGTGCTCATCTTGCCGACGCCACAATGCGCGCTCGAAAAAACCGCGGTTCGCTTGGCGGACTCCGCCTTCTTCGCGGTGCCGATCGTGCTCGCCGATGCACCGGGCAACGACGACGTCGCGGTCGGCTTCGCCGCGAAGAGCGATCGCGCCGTGGGCCTTCGCATCGACCCGCTGTCGCTCACGGCGACCCAGGTGTTCGACGAAACCGTCACCAGCACGACGTTGCTCGGCATCGTGCCGCTGGCGCGCACCGGGACGCTCACGTTCGCGATCGATCACGCCGATGCGCCGGTAGGGTCGGAGCGCACCGTCGACGCCGCGAAGCCGTTCGCGGTCGGCGCGGGCACCGATGGGTTTTCACGCGCGATCGGCCAAGACACCGAGTTGATCTGGCCGTCGAAGGCCAAACACCCCGAGATCACGACGCCGCGCGTGGCCACGGTCCCCGCCGTGGGAAGCGTCGTCGTGTTCCGTCACGGCGGGCAAGAGGGAAAAATCCTGGTCGGTTGGTTGAACGAAGACGGCACGCGACGCACCGAGCTCGTTCCGTCCGATACGACCGCTTCGCTTGTCGGAACTCCCGCGGTCGCCGCGAACGACAAAGCCGCGCTCGTCGCCTACGCCGCCCGCGCGAGCGCGGCGGAGCCGTGGCACATCGAGCTCCTCACCATGCCGGTCGGCGAGCTTCCCGGTCACGCCTCCACGTTTTCGCTCCCACCCGGCGGTCCCGGCGGAGAAGCGATCGCGCCGACCGCGGCGGGGATCTCGGGGGGTCGCTTCGTCGTTCAGTGGACCGAGGGCGCGAGCGGTAACCGGACGGTTCGCGCCGAGGAGTTGTCCGCTCAGTTGGTTCCTCAAGGGGACGCGATTACTCTTTCGGGGCCCGACCAAGACGCTGGCCAGGGAGCCCTCTGGGTTCGCGGTGGACGGGCGCTCTCTCTGTTCTTCGTCAAAAAAGACCCGTCGCCCGAGCTTTGGGGAGCCTTGCTTAGATGTCCATGAGCCGACCGCGCCGTGCCACTTTCCTAGCCGTCCTCTCGCCGGCATCGCTCTCGGCCGCCGTCCTCGCGGGCGTCGTGTTCGCGTCCGCCTGCGTGCAGCGCGGTGCGGGGCCGTCCGACGTCGCGTCCGGCAAGGAGTACGTATCGGGCAACGCGAGCTACGACGCGTTCTTCGACCATCTCTACCAGGCGCAAGTCACGATGGGACAAGCGCAAGACCGACACGACGCGATCGTCAAACGCCTCGCCGCGACGTCGGGTGCGGACGCGACCGCCACTTCCGACGAGGTCGTGCTGGCGGTGAAGCGGCGCGCCGAGTCGCTGGCGAAGTCGGGAGTCGCGCCGAACCTCACCGTTACCGGCCTCGACGGCGATCAAAAACCCGCGACCACCTTTTCGCACACGGGGACGCCGGCGGGAAGCGACTCGGATTTTCTCGAAGTGCTCGAATCGGCGTCGAGCGACCTCGCGACGTTGCTCGCTAGCGTGCGCGACGCGATGCACTCGATCGACGGACTCGGAACGGACGCGCCGGGGCTCGAGCACGGCGTGGACGCGGCGTTCGACGCCGGCAAGCGGCCCGCCGTGTCGCAAAATCTCGGCGACGCGGAGCGGATCCTTCCGCTCATGCACGACCGCGGAAAAGACGTCTCGGTCGCGACGGCGGATCTGCTCACGAAGCTCCAGAACGCCGTCAACGTCGCGCCCGCCCTCGCCCCCAAAGCGCCGGAACCCGCGGCGCCCGCGAAGAAAAAGGGGCACAAACCCAAATCGGACAACGGAGCTTCCGCGGGCAACGCGGGCTCGAGCGATGCGAAGCCCGCCGAAGCAACGCCGGCTCCGCCGCCCAAGCCCGCCGCAAAGAAACCCGCCGACGACTTCGAACCATAGCGACGCGGCATTAAGGGCGAGGGCCCCCGCCCCAAACGGGTTTTTTCAGGGCAGGTGCGCGCAGCGGAAGCCGACCTGATCGTGCCGCGTGCCGACGCCGAAATTCGTGCGGAAGCTGTTCGACTCGGGTCCGGTGTCCCAGGAGCCGCTGCGGATCACGTGGTCGGTCGTATTCGAGCCGAAGTAGGCACAGTCGGCGCAGGTCGTGAGCGCGTACGGCGAATTCCAGACGTCCATCATCCACTGGTAGACGTTGCCGACGAGATCGGTCTGGCCGTACTTGCCGTCGCCCTTCGGGCTCTTCGCGCCCACGGGCGTGACGTGGCCGGTCGATCCCGCGATGCCCGTGAAGTCCGCGTACGTGATGTCGACGGTCGTCGACCCCGGCGGGACCGACCACGGGAAGTAGCGCTGTTCGTTTTCGCCCTCCTGCGCGGCGTTGAATTCGACCTCGGTCGACAGCCAGCCGTTGTCCCAGGCGCAGAACGCCATCGCGTCGTACCAGGTCTCGCAGACGATCGGGTTGTTGTCGGAGTTCGCCGCGGCGTTGGTCCACGTCGAATAAGACTCGCAGGTGAGCCCCGTCGTGAGCGCAGACGTGCTCGCCGCGAGATTCTGGTCCCACGCCGGGTTCCAGCCGCTGTTCGGGATCTTCGGGTGGCCGCCGGACCAATCCGCGGGCGGGCTCGCCTGAGTCCCTTTGCCGGCGTTCACGAACGCGCGAAAACGTCCGACCGAGACGAGGTAGCGATCGAGACGGAACGCGGTGACGGTTGCCGGATACGTCGGATCGCCGTCGCGATTGAAGCTGCCGGCGGGGACGAGATTACTGCCGCAGCAATCGTCGTTGCTCGTGCCGCAGGTATTGCCCGCGCCTTCGCCGCCCCCGACGCAGCTCGGGGGGCGCTCCGCCGTCGCGCACACGTTGGGCACGCCGGAACCGCCGCAGACGAGCGGACTGTCGCAACCGCCGCAGTTCAGGAGGCCGCCACAGGCGTCGCTGATCGTCCCGCAGTTCATGTTCTGTGCCGCGCACGTGGTCGGCACGCAGCCGCAGACGTTCGGCGTGCCGCCACCACCGCAAGTTTGTGGATCCTGACACGGTCCGCAGTCGAGGACGCCGCCGCAACCGTCGGGGATCGTGTCGCAGTTTTTGCCCTGCGCGGCGCACGTCGTCTTGGTGCAGCCGCAGACGTTCGCGGTGCCGCCGCCGCCGCACGTCTCGGGCGCGGTGCAGGAGCCGCAGCTCAGCGTGCCCGAGCAGCCGTCGGAAATGACGCCGCAGTTTTCTCCGAGGGTCTTGCATGTCGTCGCGGCGCAGGCGCCGGGACCGCATGCGTTCGGCGTTCCCGCACCGCCGGCGGCGGGTGCGCCGCCGCAGACGCCGATCGTGCAATTGCCGCAGTTCAGGACGCCGCCACAGCCGTCGGCGATGTACCCGCACGTCCCCGCCGGGCACGTCGCTTTCGCGCAGCCGCACAGGTTCGGCGTTCCCGCGCCGCCACAGGTGTTCGGCGCGGTGCACGCGCCGCAGCTCTGCGCGGTGCCGCAGCTGTCGACGACGGTGCCGCAATCTTTGCCCGTACAGGCGCCGGCGATCGGCTTGCAGCCGCACACGTTCGCGACGCCGCCGCCTCCGCAGCTTTCCGGCGCGGTGCAGGTGCCGCAATCGAGCGGCAGTGAGCAATCGTCGGAGATGAGCCCGCAGTTCTTGCCCTGCGCTTCGCAGGATTTCGCCGAGCACGTGCCCGCGGCGCACACGTTGGCGATGCCGCCCGCGCCGCACCCTTCTCCGCTCGGGCAAGTGCCGCACGAGACGGTGCCGCCGCAGCCGTCGGCGATGACGCCGCAGTTCTTCGAGCTGGAGAGGCACGTCGCGGGAATGCACCCGGCGTCCGTCCCCGGCGAGCTCGTCCCCGGGGTTCGACAATTGTGGTTCACGCATCGGTCGCCCGACGCGCAATCGACGTCCGCGAAGCACTCGTAACCGCAGCGATCACCGCGGCACGCGAGCGGCGGCGTGCACTGGGAGTTGTACGCGCACGCTTTGCCGTATCCGGGCGGCGCGCCCGCCGGGATGCCGCCGTCGGTTCCCGGACCGACGACCGTGCCGGCACCGACGCACGCATGGGCGACGCACGACGCGCCGCCCGAGCAATCGACGTCCGCGAGGCATTCGTAGACGCACAAGCCCGTGCGACACACGAGCGGCGAGGCGCACTCCGACGTGTAGTCACAGGGTTGCCCCGTCGGCGACACGGAGGCGCCGCCGTCGATCTTGACGGGGAGCTTGCCGCCGTCGAGGTCCGACGGATCGGCGCAGGTGCCGCTCACGCACAATTGCCCGACCACACAGTCGCGATCGACCTGACACTGGTCCCGGCATTGGCCGTCCACGCCGCAGAGCTGTCCGAGGGGACACTCGCTGTTGTGGGTGCAGAGCTTCTCGCTCGGGAGCTGACAGACGTCGAAGGGTCGGTCGCTCGCGACGCAACGCTCGGACGGCGGACAATCGCCGGTCACGCGGCAGGCGTTGTGACAGCTGCTGAACGCGCACACGAGCGGCGACGCGCAATCGCTGTTGATCGAGCAAGTCCCCGCGAGCTGAACTTTCGACGTCCCGTCACTCGAGCACGCGCCCGCGACGAACAGGACGAAGAGCACCAGGGCCGAAAGGCGCCACAAAGAAGCCATCCTCGGGCGTCTGCCTGCTCCACACTCGAAGGTCAAGCGGGCGCGCATTGTGCGCGAATGCGCGCGCGAATTCATCGCCGCGAACAAGCGCACACTCGGTGTGCGCCGTTTTGCGGCGTCAGGGCGCTGAGCAAGCTCGTTCCAGGTGGGGCAAAGCGCGCCGCCACTCGGTTCAAGAGGCGGCTCAGTCCACTTTCTTCAGCGCAGCGAGGAACTGATCGGGCTCGACGAAGTCCGTGTAGCGGAGCGCTTCGCTGCCCTTCGAGTCGTAGATGACGACCGTCGGCAACCCGACGACTTTGAAATCGGACAAGGTCGACGAGACGACGGGATCGTCGTCGTGCGTGGCGTCGACCTTCACCGCGACGAAGCGCGACGCTTCGCGCTTCACGTCATCACGCGAGAACGTCACCTTGTCGAGCTCTTTGCAGGCGCCGCACCACGTCGCGCCGAAGTCGATGATGAGCGGACGCTGATTGCCGAGCGCCTGCGCGCGCGCCTCTTTGACGGGCACGTGTTGCCACACGAGCGCGCCCTTCGGCATGGTCGCACCGATGACGAGGAGCGCGCCGGCGACCGTCGTCAGGAACACGCCGATCCCTTTGGTGACCTTGTCCGTCGTGGTCCCGTCGAAGGACTTGTGCAAGGCGCCCGCGGCGAGCCCAAGGACGACGATGCCGAGCATGGTCCCCAAGAAACCCGGAGTGGGCCTGGCGATCTTCGAGAAAAAGCCAAAGGCGTTGTTCAAGAAGTAGAGCGCGACGATGACCAGGATCACGCCGAGCGCGGACTTGACGTGCACCATCCAGCGGCCGCTCTTCGGAAGCTGAACCGCGAAAGTACCGACGACGAAGAACGGAACGCCGAGGCCGAGCGCGAACGCCGCCATGGCGAGCCCGCCCATCAGCGCGCTCTGCGTCTTGGTGATCCACGCGAGGATGCCGGTGAGGAAGGGTCCGGTGCACGGCGCGGCGATCGGACCACACGCGAGACCGAGCGCGAAGGCGCCCGCGTAACCGGTGCCGCCGATCTGCGCGAGGCGGTTCTTCAGCCCCGACGGCAGATCGAGCTCGAACGCGCCGAACATCGCCGCCGCCATCACCAGGAACACGACGCTGATGAACGAGATGACCCAGACGTTCTGGAGGATCGAACCGGCGATGCTTCCGGTGAGCCCGGCGACGACGCCGAGGGGCACGAACATCGCGATGATGCCACCGACGAACGCCGCCGAGAGCGCAGCGCCTTGGAGGCGACTCGACACCTGACGCGCGCCGAAGACGCTGACCGTGATGGCGACCATCGGATAGACGCACGGGGTGAGGCTCACGAGGAGCCCGCTCGCGAACGCGGCGAGGCCTGCGTAGAGCGGACCGTGCGCGAGCGCCGTGGAGAACGCGTCCGGGGCTGCGCTCGCCGGCGCGGCGAACGACAGCACCGCGCCGAAACCCAGGATCAACTGAAACCACTTTTTGAGCGAGAACATGACGTGCGGGATTATAGGACGCTCGCGGGTTTTCGCATGTCACGGAGTAAGCGACGCGCTTCTTCGACTTCGGCGCGCAAGGCGACGGCGAGTGCCACACGCCCCTCCGTCGTCCGCTTGACGAACCCTTCGAGGTACCGCTTGGCTGCAAGGTAATCGCGCTGTTGAAAAGCGATGGCGCCGAGTACGAATTGGCCGTAGCCCTGACCGCACGGCGCGTCTTCGAGACGCTCGCGAAGCTCGACGAAATCCTCGACGTCCACGTCGTCGCCCGCCGCCTGACGAGCCAGCGCGAGCTGCGCGAGATAGAGTGGCTTCGCGGTCGTTCCCCAGCGCGCCGCGCGCGCCAAAGCACCGGCGGCTTCGCGATGGCGCCCGAGGAGATACAGCGTGCTCCCGAGGGTCCAGAGGTGAAACGAGCGCCGCGACGCCGG
The DNA here is from genome assembly GCA_964506835.1 of uncultured Polyangiaceae bacterium. Taxonomy (GTDB): domain Bacteria; phylum Myxococcota_A; class Polyangia; order Polyangiales; family Polyangiaceae; genus DASZVB01. The sequence continues at coordinate 93,885 of CAZDNG010000009.1, read as the reverse complement.
GCCCACGCGGCTCGCGATGCGCAGATGCTCGAGTGCACGCTCCGGTTCGTCGAGACCGAGGCAGGCGCGGGCAGCATCTTGGCGCGCCACATCGGTCATGACGCCGGTGGCGATCATCTGGTCGGCAACGACGAGCGCCTCGTCGAAGTGCTCCGTTTCCATGTGCGCCAGGTAAAGCTGCCGGAGGAGCATCGCCTGCGTGGTGCGGTCGGCGCCGTTCTTCGCCAGACCGCGCGTCGCGTACTTCGCACGCAGGCCGGAAGTACGCGCCAGCGTCGCCCGTTCGAGGAGGTCGACGGCGCTCACTTTCGTGGCGGCGGCACGCACTTTCGGCACCCCTTCGAGGTTAGCAGCACCTGCACACTCGTCCAGTTTTCGGCGATCCGGCCATCTCGGTTGCACTCTCGCGCGCTCGCCCTTACCTAAGCCGCGGTGCGACCTCGTTCATTCCTGTTTCTCGGCTGGTTTGCCCTGCTCGCGTCGGCGTGCGGAAGGCCCGCCACTCAGCAAGATTGCGACGACATCGTGTCGCGCATCACGGAGCTCGAACTGAAGGAGGCGCCGAGCAACGACCCGTCCGATGTCGCCAAAGAGGTCGCCGAGACGAAGGAGACGTTCCGAGCGAAGGAAAAGCGCGAATGCGTGGGCAAGCGCATCACCGACGGCGCGCTCCGTTGCGTGAGGAACGCGAAGACGGCCGAGGAGATCGTCCGCGAGTGCCTCAACTGAGTCGAGTTCTCGTGACGCTCACCGCGGCGACGCTCGCCGTCGGATGTGGGCGCCGTCTCGACGACGCGGAGTGTCACGATCTGCTGGACCACTACACCGCGCTCCTCGCGCGTGAAGAGGATCCCGACGTATCGCCGGCGCACATCGCCGAACTGCAGACGAAGGCGCGCGCCGTCGCTCGAAACGAGAAGCGGTTCGACTTTGCGGCGTGCCCGAGCCGGGTCTCGCGGAACGAATACGAGTGTGCGATCGCCGCGCCGAGCGTGGACGCGGTCGAACGCTGCTTGGTGTTTTGAGGGCGACCGTGGAACGCCGCTTCTTCATCTGGTCCGGGTTTTTTGGCGCCCTCGCCGTGGGGTTCGGCGCGTTCGGCGCCCATGGGCTCCGAAACTTCTTCGCGGCGCTGCCCGACGGCGCCGAACGACGCGCCGTCTGGGAAACCGCGTCGCACTATCACCTCGTGCACGCGCTCGCGCTCGCCTTCGCCGGCGTGCTCGCCGGTCGCACGAAGAGCACCGCCGCGACGATCTCCGGGCTCGCGTTCGCCGCGGGCATCGCGCTGTTTTCCGGAAGCTTGTACGCGCTCGCGCTCACCGGCGTGCGCGCGCTCGGCGCGATCACGCCGCTCGGCGGCCTCCTCCTCATCGCGGGATGGGTGGCGGCGGCGATCGCCGCGTTCGCGATTCGCTGAGCGGTCATGCCCGGCGCGCCGTTTACCCTGTCGCCGATCGGCGTCATCCGCACGCCGTTTCCCGACCGCGCGAGCGCTCCGCGGCAGCCCACTGCCGCGAACGGCGCGCGCGGCGTCATCGAGCTCGACGCCGACGGCCGCTACGAGCATGCGCTCGCGGACCTCGAAACCTTTCGATACCTGTGGGTGCTCTTCTGGTTCCACTTGAACGACAGCTGGAAAGCGAAGGTGCTCCCGCCGCGCAGCACCGAACGTCGCGGCGTGTTCGCGACGCGCTCGCCGTATCGTCCGAACCCGCTCGGCATGAGCGTCGTCCGTCTCGAGCGCATCGAAGGCCTGAACCTTCACGTTCTCGACGTCGACATGGTTGACCAAACGCCGGTGCTCGACGTGAAACCGTACCTTCCCTACACGGACTCGATTCCCGACGCCGGCCACGGCTGGCTCGGCGAAGAGTCGCCGCTCGGCATGCCCATTCGCCCGCGCGATCCGCGGCGCGCCTTCGAGGTCGTGCTCACGCCGCGCGCCGAAGCGCAGTTTTCGTATCTCGCCGAGCGGTTCGCCATCGATCTAGCGCCGCGGGTCATCCAGGCGCTCGAAGAAGGGCCATCGCCTCATCCATATCGACGCATCAAGAACGACGGCGACGGCTACCGTCTCGCGATTCAGGAATGGCGCGTGCGCTTTCGAATCGACGGCGCCGTCGTCACGGTCGAATCGGTGTTCAGCGGCTATCGCCCGCGAGAGCTGTTCACGGACGAGAACCCCGCCCTCACCGCGCACCGATCGTACACCGAGCGCTTCGGCGTCGAGGGCGAGCGCGAGCCATGATAGCGTCATGAGTTACGGTCGCGTCGCCACTGCAGCCCGGCGGCACCCGAAACGCCTCTGACGTTCCGATCCTCAATGCCCGACCCGAAAGCGAGCGAGCTCGACGTCAAGCTATGGACGCCGCGGCGCTTCCGCACCCTGGTCGGCATCTGCATCGCGCTCGGCACGTTGCTCCGGCTCGAGTCGCTCGGCACGCCGTGGATCCTCGACGACTACATGCAGCTCGGCATGAGCAGTCGCGTGTTCTGGGCCGAGCGCGCGGCCTGGGATCGCTATCGATTCATTTCCGGCGATCCCATCGAGACGCGTCACTTGATGGACAGCGGCGCGCTCCCCTGGTGGACCGAACCGCACCTCAAGCTCGTGATGTTCCGTCCGATCGCGAGCCTCGTCGGCGCGCTCGAGCTCTGGCTCGTCGGGCCGAGCCCGGTGGTGTCGCACGCGGTCTCGCTCCTCGCGTGCGCGCTCGTCGTGTTCGCCGTCGCGCTCGTCTATCGACGCCTGCTCCCCTGTCGCACCGCGTGCATCGCGCTCCCGATCTACGTGCTCGGGCGATCGCACGACATTCCGGTGGGCTGGGTCGCCAACCGCGCGGCGATCTTCGCGGCATTGTTCGGCGCGCTCGCGCTGCACGGTCACGTGCGCTGGCGCGAAAGCGGCGCGCGGTCGGGGCTCGCGCAGGCCGTGCTCTGCCTGTCCTCGAGCGCGCTGTCCGCCGAATACGGCCTCGCGACGTTCGGGCTCTTTTTCGCCTACGAAATGTTCGGCTCGCGGCCCTCGCGGCTCCGCGCGCTCTTGCCCGCGTTCGCGGTCGGATTGTGTTACGTCGCGGCGTATCGCGGTCTCGGTTTCGGCACTCGCGGCACGAGCGTGTACGCGGATCCGACGACCGAGCCCGGCCGTTTTCTCATGACCGCGCTCACCAACGTGCCCTTGCTCGGCGCCGAGGTGCTCTGGCCGTCGCCGATGCGCGGCGCGACCATGGTCGCGGGCATCCTTGCGGTGGCGCTCGGCATCTCGCTCCTCGTCCCCGCGCTCTCGCAGAAGGCGCGGCGCACGGTGCTCGGCGCGACGATCGCGGGGTTCATCGCCTGCCTTCCGCTCACCGTCGCGGCCGTGCCGAATCCGCGGCTCCTCGAGATCCCCAACATCGCCTTCGCGGGCGCGCTCGCCGTGCTGCTCGACGAGACCGCGGACGTCACCGGGCGGGTACGGTGGTTCGCGGTGCGGCTCGTCACGTCGGTGCAGCTATTTCTCGCGCCGGTGGTGGCGTGGCTCGAGATGCATCTGACGCGAACGACGTCGAGCTACCTCTACGAAGAAGGCGCGAAAATGCCGCTCGAGGGCGAGGCGAACGAAGACGCGATCCTCGTCGCAGCACCGGAAATCTTCAGCCTGCACGACCCGCCGATGGTGCGTCACCTGGAGTCGAAAACGATGCCGCGCGCGTGGTGGGTGCTCTCGGTCGCCGATTCGGCGCACCGTCTCGAACGCGTCGCTGCAGACACTCTCGAGCTCCAAGTGCTCGGCGCGGGGCTCTTCGACACGCCGAATCGCGACGCTTATCAGCCTCCGAAGCCGCCGCTCGCGGCCGGCAGCGTCGTCGACACCGGTCGTCTCCGAGTGACGGTGCTCGCCGTCGGGCCTGCGGGACCGACGCGCATCCGATTCCGATTCCCGGAGAACCTGGACGCGCCGAACGTCACCTTGCTCACCGCTGGTGCGAACGGCTATCAGCGCATGACGCCGCCCACGATTGGACAGAGCGTGGTATTGCCGAAAGCAACGCTGTCACCGGTCGTCGCCCCGGCGCTTCGTTATTGAATCCGCGAAACTCCGGAACATGAATTCGCGACGCGGAAGTGAAGCCCCCGACCGAGCGCCCCCGAGCGACGGCGAGCGCACCCGCCGCGCGGCGGCGTTCTTCGAGTTTCTCGAGCGACCGCGCCTCGGTCTTTGGCTCGCCGGGCTCGCGGCGCTGCTCGCGGCGCCATGCCTGTTCATCGGCTTCTACCTCGACGACTTCGTCGGCCGTTACATCTACTCGGATCTTCCCGGCGCGAAGAACCTGTTCCGGATCTACGCCGGCGGCTACGCCGTCGCCAATGGCAACCTCGCTGACAATCGGTGGCAGATCGAGAACGGGAACGCGCCGTGGTGGATGTACCCGAAGCTCCTGGTCTCGACGTATCGCCCCATCAGCGAGCTCACCCACACCCTCGATTTCTCGCTCTGGCGCAACACGGCGTGGCCGATGCATCTGCAGAGCATCCTGTGGCTCGCGCTCCTCGTCGCGGTCGCGACGCGGCTGTACCGCGGGTTTCTCGGGCCGCGCGTCGGCGGACTCGCCGCTCTCCTGTTCGCCGTCGATCACACGCACGGGTTCGAGGTGGGCTTCATTTGCAACCGCCACACCATCGTCACGGCCGTCTTCGGCGTGCTCTGCCTCGACGCCCATCGTCGCCATCGAGAAAATTCCGATGCTCGCCCGAGCGTCGTCGCGCTGGGTTTTTATTTGGTTGCCCTGCTCGCCGGGGAGTCGAGCTTGGCCGTCCTCGGGTATCTCTTCGCCTACGCCCTCTTCGTCGACGAAGCGAAGCTCGGCAAACGCGTCCTCGCGTTCGCTCCGTATCTGCTCATCACCGCGATCTGGCGCGCCGCGTACAATCACGCCGGTTACGGCGCGAAGGGCTCCGGCCTCTATATCGACCCCGTTCGCGAGCCGCTGCACTTCTTCTCGGCGTTCCTCGAGCGCGGCCCGATCCTGATCCTCGGGCAGTTCTTGACGCCGCCTCCCGAAACGTACCCGCTCTACTCGCCGGCGACGGCGCACGCCGTGCTCGTCGTGGCCGTCCTCTTCGTCGCGGCGTTCACGTTCGCGTCGTTCGAGCTCTTGAAGCGCGACCGCGTGGCGAGGTTCTGGGCCGCCGGCTTCTTCTTCTCGCTCGTCCCGGCGGCGGTGACGCATCCGCACAGTCGCCAGCTCTTGCTGTCGAGCGTCGGCGGAATGGCGCTGGTCGCACAGCTCTGGAATCTCCACACGGTCACGTTCCGCGACGCAGTAGTCACACCGGCCATCGGCCTCGCGCGGTTCGTCGCGGCGCTCGTACTGTTCGCCCACCTGGTGCTGTCGCCGCTGGCATCCCCGTTCGCCACGTGCAGCGTCGCGCTCACCGCGCCGATCAACCGCGCCGTCGATGGGATCGGCCCCGAGATCGGCGGCCAAGACGTCGTGTTCGTGACCGCGCCCGACTACTGGATCCCGCGGCTCGTCCAATTGAAGCATCGCATCGACGAAGCGCCGCTCGCGCGGCGGTGGCGCGGGCTCGCGTACGGCCCGGAGCGGGTCACCGTGCACCGCATCGACGATCGGACGCTCGTCCTCGACTACGAGGGGGGCATCCTGAGCACGTCGTTGATGGAGCTCTATCGCGACCGGCGGCTCCGCATGGCCCCGGGAGATCGCGTGGACCTCGACGGACTAGCGATCCAAGTCGTCGCAACGACCGACGACGGCCGCGTGAAGACGGCGAGCTTCTCGTTCGACCGCTCGCTCGACGACAAGACCTTCTCCTTTTACTACTGGACCGACAACGCGTTCGCCCGCTTCGCGCCCCCGGCAATGGGCGCGAGCACGACGCTCCCCTCCGCGCAGATCCGGCTGTCGCTTTAGCTCGCGCCGAGGCGCTCGAGGAATGCTTTGGCGTCGGCGTAGTCCGCATCTTGGGCGAGTCCGCGCTTCGCGAGGAACACGGCCTTCTTCAGATCGCCCTTCTGCTCGGCGATGATGCCCTGCCGCAAGTACGCTTCGGCTTTCGACATCGGCGCGTCTCCCTTCAAGAGGGTGATGGCCTGAAGTGCCTTGATCGCGATATCGAGCTCGCCGCGCTCCATCGCGACGACGGCGAGATCCGAAGCCGCTGCGCCGTTTTGCCGATCGGTCTGCACGGCGGCGTCGAGCCAGGCGAACACGGCTTCCCAATCGCCCGCCGTGCGTCCGACTCGCGCCATGGCGTGCTGAAGCTCGGAGAGCTCCGGCGATCGCCGCTTTCCGAACGCGTCGATGGCTCGGTCGAGCACGTTCGCCGCGTCTTCGATTTCGCCGACCGACGCGAGGGTGTCGCTGAGCTTGATGGCGATGCGATGGTCGTCGGGCCGCGCCATGTACGCCCGCCGATAGGCGTCGATCGCCGTACGCTCGCCGCCTTCGACGCGCAGGGAAAGATCCCCTGCTTCCTTCAAGCGCTCGAACTTGACGTCGGGATCGCCCGATTGCTCGGCCTCGACGATCATGATCGCCGCGAGCTCCGCGAACGCGCCCGCTGCTTCGTACATGCGCCGGAGCCGTGCGCGCACGAGCTCGTTGCCTGGCGCCTTCCGGTGCACGTGCTCGAGCGCCGGCCGCGCCTCGAGCGGCACGCCGGCTCGCTCGGTCGCCTCCGACAAACGGATCACCGCGTCGATCTGATCGGACCCTTCGGTGATGTCGACGAGGCGCTGATACGCCTTGGCGGCCGCGCCCCACTTCTCGGCGTTCACCGCGAACACGCCGAGCCCGCGCACGGCGTCCGCGTCGCTCGCGTTGCGTTTCACCCAGCCGACCAGGAGCTCGAGACCCCGGCGCTGATCGCCGGTCTTCGGCAAGAGCTCGGCGAGTCGCATGGTCGCGGCGCGCTCGACGCCGTCGTCACCGTGCTCGTTCGCGAGGAGGCGCTGCATCTCGAGGTATTCGACGAGCTCCGTCTCGCCGTCGGTGCTCACGAGAGAGAGCGCGCGATCGATGTCGGCGATGGACGCCCCGAGCGACGCCAAATTGCGCCCCTCGACGCTCTGCCGGAGCTTCGCGCGAAGGACGTACAAGCGCGCCTCGGCGACCGGCCCGAGGCCGCCGCGCGCGATCGCGTCGGAGATCATCGCGAACGATTGCTCCGGGTGCGCCGCGTCCGCCGACGCCGACGCGAGCTCTTCGACGAGAGAGAGTCGCTCGGGCAAGAGGGCGTGCGCTCGCGCGAGCGCCTCCGCGGCTCGGCCGGGATCGCTCAAATTTTCGCGGTAAATGCGGGCCGCTTTGCGGAACTGCTCCACCGCCTCGCCCGCGTTCCGTCGCTGCGCCGCGTCGGTCACCAGGACGTCCGCGAGGCCGGAGTAATCCTGCCGGTCCGAGTACCAGGCGATGAGACGGTCTCGAAGCTCGGCGTTGTCGGGACACGCTTCGTAGCCACGGCGGAGGGCGCGCTCGGCGGCGTCCTCGTCGCCCAGACCGCGCGCGATGTCCGACAGCTCGATCGCGAGACGCGCCGCGGCGGGACCGGTTTCGAACTCGAGGAGCCGCTCGCGAACGAACGCGCGATCGCGCGGATCGTCGTCGGGCCCGTACAAGGAGAGGAGCGCCTCGAGGAGGCCGCGATCGGTGGGCGCCGTTTCGAGTGAGTCTCGGTAGATCGCGATCGCAGCATCGCGATCGGTGTTCTCGAGATTCTTTCCGATCCGAAGCGACAGCGCGGCGATCGCCGAGCCATCGTTCCGCTCTTTGGCGGCAGTGAGCTGGCGTTCGAGCAGCTCGTTCAGCTCGTCGATGCGACCCGTTCGTTCGAACAGCTCGGAAAGGATGACCGAGGCCTGCACGTGGTCCGGATCTTCGTCGAGCACTTCGCGGAGCAGGGTTTCGGCTTCGGGAAGCCGGGACGGATCTTCGAGGAGAATGCGTCCCCGCTCCATTCGGAGATGGTTTCGTTCCCTGGGATCGTAGACGGCGTCGACGGTTCGCGCGATGCACGCTTCAAGCTCCTGGAAGGCGCCGATCTTCCGGTACGCCTCGAGAAGCGGTTTCCAAACGCGGGCGTCGGACGGCTCTTCACGGAGCAAGAGCTCGTAAGTCGCGATCGCCCGGCGGATGTCGTCGAGACGAGCCGTCGCCATTTCGGCGACACGAAGCCGGAGCTCGAACGACTCCGAGCCGCTCGTCGCGTCGGCGGCTTCGTCGAGGAGGGTGAGCGCGCCGGCAAAGTCTCTTTCTTGCTCGCGGATCGCGGCGAGATCGACGAGGGCCCACGCAGAATCCGGTAGAGCGCCGTCTCGCTTCGCGCCGGCGATCAGCCGCTCGAGCAGGAACGGGAGCAAGCGCGCGGCGTGCGGCGCGTTCCGGGCGAGCTCGACGCCGTCGCGGAGCAACTCGACCGGGGCGTCTTCGAACCGGGCCCGCAGCGCGATCGCATCGAGCAACAAGGCGTCACCGCCGAGCGCCCGCGCGACTCGTTCGTAGGCGCGAGCGATCGCGTCGCTGTCCGGGCTCTCTCGCACCGCTGGGTTCAGGAGCGACAGGGCGCGCTCGTAGTCCGGAGACCGATCCAACGCCTGTTCGAGTCGACGCGCGCCTTCGTCACGCGTCTCGGGAGAACCGAGCTCGATCTGCGCGAGACGATAGAGCGCCTCGTGTCGCGCCGTCCCGTCCGCGTCGTCCGCGTCGACGGACTCGACGAACCGGACGAGCACCCGAGAGAGCCGCTCGACGTCTTGGGCAGGGACGACGCGCAGGAGCGACGTGTACGCGCGCACCGAGCGACGTCCGGTCGCGAGCGAATGCTCGTAAGCGTCGGCCGCCCGATTCAAGTCCATGATCTCGTTCTCGAGGGTCGTCCCGGCGCGCATGTAGAGGTCGCTCGAGAGCCCGGGGTCGGTGTCGTCTCGAGCGGCGAGCGCGAGGATCCGCGTCACGTAGCGCTCGAGCGCCGACGCTCGCACCGCGAGGTCGTGCGCGGAGGCCACGAGGGCGAGAGAGCTCGGAGTCTTGTCGAGAGCGTCGAGCAAGCTGTCGAGCGCCTCGCCGTGACGGCCGATCTCGGCGAGCAAATCGGCGCGCGCGATGAGGATTTCCGAGGTCGCGGCGACGTCGTCGATCCGTTCGAGCCGCGTGTCGAGAACCCGGAGAACGAGCTCGGTCTGACCGGCGGCGCGGAGCGCGCGCTCGAATCGGAGCGCTTCGTAGTTGTTCGACGACGCCGTCTCGAACGCCGATTCGAGCAGATCGTTCGCACGGTCGCTCTGACCCTGTTCGTGGGCCATCTGATAGAGGTCGTACATGACCTCGCTGGTCGCGACCGGCTCGTCGGCAACGTCGTCGCCGGGAACGGCGGGGGTCTGCCGCCGAACGATGAGCAAGAGAGCACGGTAGGCGCGCTCGGCACGTTCGAGATCGCCCTTCTGGCGCGCGACGTCACCGAGCAGCTTCAGGATGTTCGGATCGGTGCGCTCGATACTCGACGCCGCTTCGAGCTGCGCGAGCGCCTCGTCGAGGTTGCCTTCGGCTCGGGCGATGTGCGCGAGGTGATAGTGAACCGCGGCGCGTTCCGGCGTCCGCCGGCGACCGAACTCGGCGAGCATCGCCTCGAGTCGCGCGCTCGCCTCTTCGAGACGCCCCGCGCTCCGAAGCGCGTCGGCGAGGCTGAGCCGGACCGGGCGGTCCTCGGGCGCGAGCGACGCGGCGAGCTCGAGCAGCGGGATCGCGGCCGCGAGCGAGCCGAGCTTTCGCCGTTGCACGTGAGCGGCCTGGCTGAGCAAGAGCACCTTCGCCGCGGCGTCCGGCGCGTACCCGACGCCTTGAGCGAGGAGCGGTGCCAGCAGGGAAAAATCCTCGGCCTCGCGATAGAGCTCCGCCAGAAAGCCGCGGAGCTCCGTCGCCGCCGGATCGTCGTCGAGCGCGGACGTGAGCACGCCCCGCGCGAGCTGCTCTTGATGACCCTGGTGATAGCCGCGCGAAAGCCGGAGCACGACGGCGCGGCGCACCTCGACGTCGGACGGCGACGTGAGCTGGAGTCGTTTCTCGAGCCACCCCACCGCCTCGGCGTGCTCACCACGAGCGCTGTGAATGGACGCGAGCGCGTCGAGCACGTCGACGGAGGGCTCGAGCGCGACCGAACGACGGTAAGCCGTGAGCGCCGAGTCGACGTCCGCGAGCGCCTGCTCGGCGACCCTTCCGGCTCGAGCCCACAAGCGCGCCGCCGCCCGCGAGTCGCCGCTCGCTTCGACGAGACCCGCTTGTTTCACGAGCTCGGCGTGAAGCTCGCCGTGGCGCCCTTCTGCCTCGAGGATCGATGCGAGCGCGTCGACCGATTCCGGCTCTCCGGGAGCGTCTTCGAGATTTTCCCGCAGCGCCTCGACGCGCTCGTCGAAGCCGCCGCCGAGCTCGCCGAGAACGCGGGCGACGTCGAGCCTGAGGCTCAGACGACGATGTAAGGGCGGATGAAGACCGAGCTCGCGCCGGCGAAGATCGAGCAACTCGTCTCGTCGATTGTCGCGCGCATAGAGACCCGCGAGGAGCGCGATGGTGACCGCGTCGTCGGGCGCCTCTTCGAGGATGCCGCGGCACAGCGCGACGGCGCGCGTCGTGTCGCCGACGAGCTCCGACGACAGCTCGGCGGCTCGGTAGCGGAGCTCGCGCGACTTCTCGGGGGCGAAGGGAAGCTTCGCGCCCTTCTCGAGGAGCGCGACGGCCGCCCGCGGATCGTTCGAGTCCATGCGGATCTGAACGAGTCGTTCGAGCGCCCAGAGCGCGTAGCGCGAGAAGACGTCGGTGTCGGCCTCGCTCGAAAGCGCAGTTCGAAAGCGCGCGGACGCGATGCGCAGCAGCGTCTCGAGGATGGGCTCCGACAGCTTGTGGTCTTGGACGGACTGGAGCGAGACGGTCGCCGCTTCGTAGAGAACGTCGAGATCGTCGTCGGTGACCGCCGCGAGCCGGAGCAGAGTTCGCGTCAGCTCGCGGCCGGGGGCGCGGCGTTCGAGCTCGGCGAGCATCCGGAGTGACCCCGGATCCTCGCGGTAGTCGACGGCTTCGCGGAGCGCCTCCTGCGCCGCGTCGAAGTCGCCGCGTCGATCTCGTTGCCACGTTGCGAGCTGTCGCTTGAGGTCGTGCGCGACCGGAGGCGGGAGCGGCGAACCGCGCCGGATCGCATCGTCGAGCGCCGACGCGGCGAGGTCCCATGCTTGCCCTTCGTCGGCGAGAGATTCGAAGGTCGTCACGATCGCCTCGTCGACGGCCTCGCGCGCCTGGGCCGAGCGAACGAAGGCGTTCGACGCGACGTCCCAGCGTCCGATCGACCCCGCGACGCGGACGAGGGCCACCGCGGGGATCAGCTGGCTCGGTTCGAGCTCGGTGACGCGCGCGTACGATTCGAGCGCCGTCGCCCGATCGCCCAGTCGATGTTCGAGGATGTCACCGTGCGCGAGCAGGAGCTCCGCGCGACGACCCGGCTCTTTCGCGGTGAGCACCGCTTCGGCGTAGCCGTCCGCGCAGGCCCGGAAATCGTTCGTCTCTTCGGCGAGGCGAACCAGCTCCTGCTCGATTTCCGGTTCGCGCACGAGCGCGAATGCACGACGAACGTAAGAGAGCGCCGAGCTCGGGTCGAAGCCCTCGTTCTCGAGGATGCGCGCCGCTTCGAGCAGCACGTCGCGGCGAAACGCGTCGTCGACGGCGAGCTTGAGCCGGCGCTCGACGAGCTCGAGCAGGGCCTGCCATTCGAGGGCACTCGTGTACGCCTTCGCGAGCGCCTCGACGGCGGACGCCCCCGCCTCCGCGTCGTCGAGGAGGGCGTGGAGCCCTTCCCTCGCGCCTGCGTGAGCGGGCAAAATGTCGAGCGCTTCGCGATAGGCTTCGACCGCGCGAACCGGTTCGTCGCGGCGAAGACGATAGACGTCTCCCATGCGCGCGAGGTGATTGGCCCGGCGATCATCGTCGTCGGTTTGCTCGGCTGCGGCGCGGAGCAGCGCGGTGACGTCCGACCAACGCCCGGCGCTCGCCGACAGATCGGCCAGCGCGTCCATCGTCTCGACGTTCGCGCCGAACTCCGATTCGACGCGACGAAACGTGTCGATCGCCGCCGGCAGGTTGCCGAGATTGGCGCGATACACCTCCGCGATCCGCACGAGGTCGGCGCGACGCCGAGCCGCATCGGTGATGGCGTCGTGGCGGCGCTCGAGCGCGGCGACGAGGGCCTCCCATCGTTCGTGCGCTTCGAGGATGTCGACGGTCGCGCCGAGCGCTTCTTCGTCTTTTCCGTCCTGACCGAGCCTGCGGCGCCAGAGCTCGAGCGCGTGATCGGTGTTGCCCAGCTTCTCGGCGAGCGTCGCGGCCTCGCCGAGGGCGTGACGCCGATCGGCGGCCTCTGGCTCGAGCACCGAGAGGCGCTCGATGACGTCGAGGCGCTGTTTTTCGTGCTCTTCGCCGACGAGGAGCGCGGCGAGCCGGCGCGCGACGTCGAGCAGCGACTGGTCATCGACGTCGGGATCGTCGAGCACCTGCGTGTAGAGCGCGATCGCGCCCGTCGCGTCGTCGAGCTCGCGAGCGCGAACGTCCCCCGCGCTCGTCAAGAACTCCACGCGAACGGAGCCGTCGGTCGTCGCGGAAGCGGCGCGCACGAGCGCGTCGGCATATTTCTCGTGAGCCCCGGCGCGCTCGGCGAGGTCGGCGAGTTGCTCTTTGACGTCTCGAACCGGCGACAGCACGAGCCATTCCGCGGCATGCTCGACGGCCTCGGCGTAGCGCTCGGCGAGCGACAATCTCCGCGTGGCTTCGGCTCGAAGGGCGATCCGCTCTTCCGGGAGCTCGGCGACGTCGAGCGACAGCGCGATCGTCCGAACGACGTCGTCGGAGCGATCCGCGGCGGCGAAGCGTTCCTTCAAGAGCGCGAGCGCTTCACGACGCGTTTGCAGGGGCGCCGTCGCGTGGGTGCCGATCCGTTCGAGAAGCTTCGCGGCGGCGATCTCGCCACCCTCCGACGCGAGCACCTGTCGAACGACGACGAGCGCGGTGCCGGCTTCCGACAGCCGCTCGAGCCAGGCTTCCGCGATGCGGACACGCGTGGCCAGCACCTCGGCCGGCGAGAGCACGCCGAGGCGCGCCGTCCACACGTCGATGAGATCCCGATAACGCTTCTGCAGGGTCAGCCGCCGTTCGAGCGACGACGCGAGCTGCGCGTCCTCGGGGCGGAGTGGAACCAGCTGTTTTAGATAAAAAATGGCTCGATCGGTGCTTCCAGCGAAGTCTTTCGCGATGCGAGCCGCCTCGTCGAGCAAGGCCTTTTTCTTTTCACGGTCCGTACACGTCGCGAGCGCGGCGTCGTAGACCGCGAGTAGGTCGTCCCAGCGCTCGGCCATCGTGAGCAGGAGCGAGAGCCGCTCGAACGCCCACTCCGCGGACGGCACCGCCGTGAGAACGCGTTGCAGAATGCCGATCGCGTGTTCCGGGTCTTCGTACCACTCGTCGTGAAACGCGACCGCGCGCTTGCCGAGAGTTTCGAGCAGCTCGCCGGGGAGATCGCGGCGCAAGATGTCGCGGTAGACGCGAGAGACGCTCTCCGGATGCTCGGTCGACCTCGCGACCTCGTCGAGTTCTTCCCACGCGGCGTCGTCGGATGGGTCTCTTTCGACTCGCTCGCGTAGCTCGTGCGCTTCTCCGGGTAACGCCGCGGAGGTCGGAGCGCTTTTGTTTTCTTCGGTGGCCATGCCGAGCGGTGAGGAGTCGAGGGTCGTCTGTGCGGACTCGCGTTTCATTCTTCTCGGACCCTTTCGGGCGGAGCCAATAAGATTCGGGCATTTATCCGTCCGAGACAAGCGTCGGTCGCACCCCTCCCGGGATTCGGGCGTATCTCGCCACGCCGCGCCCGCGAGTCCCGCCACCGAGACACCGCTGTGCGTCGGCGGCGCACAGCGTCATTCCGCTGCGTCCGTTCAGTAAAAGAGTCGCTGAAGTTTGTCGCTCAACGGCCGTTCGATGTGTTCGGGACCATGGCCAAACCGAGACGTACTCCTCAGGTCGATGCGCTTCCCGGCGTCCCGTTTTCGGAGCCGAAGATGTCGGGGACGCGCGCAGCGCTACCGCGGACCTCGCCGGTCGATAGCGTGCTGCTCGAGTATCTGAACAAGCCGACCGTGCCGGAGTTTCCGGCAGTGCAGCCGATGGTTCAGCCGCTGCCGACGTTACCGTCGCCGCCCGACGAGACCGACTACGAAGACGAGCGCCCCACGGGACGCTGCGACGCGCCGCCCTCGAATCCGCTCGATCACGTCCGCGACCGCGCCGTGCTCGTGCGTCTCGACGGCGAAGCGAGCGGCAACGTCGTCTCGCTGCCGCGGCATGCGGTCATCGTGGGCCGCGCGGCGCGCGCGGAGATTCACGTCGCCGATCCGAGCGTGAGCCGCGAGCACGCGCGCATCGTGTACGAGTACGGTTCCTACCACGTCGAAGACATGAGCTCGCGAAACGGCACCCTCCTCGCGGGACGCGTCGTCACCCGCGCCGAGCTCCGCGACGGCGATCTCCTTCAATTCGGACACCGCATCGCGTTCCGCTTCGGGCTGATGGATCAGGCGCAAGAGCGCGTGATGCAGAAGCTCTACGACTCGAGCATGCGCGATCCGCTCACCGGCGCCGACAATCGCCGTCACCTCGACACCCGGCTCGCGAGCGAGATCGCGTTCGCCGAACGTCACGTGAGGCCGCTCTCGGTGATCCTGGTCGACATCGATTTTTTCAAGAACGTCAACGATCGCTACGGGCATCCCGTGGGCGACGAGGTCTTGCGTGAAGTGGCGGCTGCGATCCGCGGCGCGCTCCGCACCGAAGACGCCTTCGCGCGCTACGGCGGCGAGGAGTTCGCGATCGTGCTCCGCGACACCTCCTTGCTCGAGTCGGGCGTCGTCGCCGAGCGGGTACGCGAGCGCATCGCGCGAACGCCCATCGAGGTCGGCGGCCAGGCGATCAACGTCACCGTGAGCGCGGGGTGCGCCTCGCTCGAATGCTGCCTGGGCACGACGGTCGAGGAACTCATCGGCCTCGCCGATCGCCGCCTCTACCGCGCCAAGCGCTCGGGTCGAAACCGCGTCGTCTGCCGCGAAGAGACGTAGGCTCCGTCTTTTATTTTTTGGCGGGGCGGCTCTATCTCGGCGCGCTCGGCGCACGCGTCATTGCAGCGTCCCCCCGACGACCTTCGCCGCCGGGGGTTCCGCCTCCACGCGCCTTCTTTTCTACTGGCAGGCGCCCGTGGTCATACCCGACATGAGCGGGTTCAAGCACGGCGCGCAGAGCTCACCGGCACTGCACGTGCTCTGAACGAGCGCGGCGAGCGCAGTCGCACCCTGCGAGGCTCCGACGATGTAGATCGGAACGCACGCGCCGTCGTTGTACTGCGCGCCGAAGCTCGAGAGGGTCGTCGACGCGGTCTGGCACTTGGGGAAGCAGCCGTTCAGATCCTGCGCCTTGAGCTTCGGGACGCAGAGATCGGTCCCCGTGCAGGTGTCCTTCGGAAGGTTGGCAACTGCGGGGTTGTTCGAGCGCATGACGGAGGCCGAGGGCACGCAGATACCCGAGGGCGCTCCGCCGTCGGAAACGCCGCATGTCTTGAACGACGCGGGAACCGGCTCTTTCGGCGAGTCGCCGGCTTTCTGTGAGCACGCGCCGGTCACCGTGCCGTCGATCGGGTTATAGCAAGGCGCGCACACCTGCGGTCCGGCGCCCGCGTCGGGTCCGGCACAGTTGCCTTGCGTGAGGAGCGACGCCTGGGGATTGCCCTGGACGAAGCATGACGGGAGACACCGGCCTTCGAGCGTGATGCCACCGCCGAAGTCGGCCTGGCACGTGTTGAAGATCCCGGCGGTGCCCGCGTCCGCGAGCGACGCGGTGGTGGGCGAGCATTTCAGATCGTCGGCGCCGGTGGATGCCTTGCAGGTGTCGTGGGCGTACGAAGACGCGGACGGACCCGTGAGCGAGCTCGACAGCGTGCACGTGCCGAGGCCGCTGCAGCACGATCCGCCCTTGGCCGCGCTGCCACCGGGATCACGCGGCGGTTGCGAGAAGCACGAGTAGAGCGCCGCCGCATCGGGCAGCGCGACCGTCGTTCCGCCGGAACCCGACGAACCACCGGGGCCGTTCAACGAACCGCCGGTGCTCGCCGTCGAACCACCGGTGCTCGTGGAACCGCCGGTGCTCGACCCGTTGCCTGCGTCGGTCGACGACGATTTATTGTCGCTCGAGCACGCGAACATCGCGATCGAGACGACCGCGGAACCAACCAACGAAATACCCAAAGAAACGATTTTACGGGACATCAAAACCTCCAAAAACGAACACACGATTCAACCGCAAGATCATGGGTGGGCACGACGACGCGCATCCGGGCGGAGCGCTCACTTGCGCGAGCGGTTCGCGGGCGCGCCCTTCGCGGCCGAATTCGCCGCCAGTGGTTTCGTCGATTTGCCGATCAGCTTCGCGAAATTCTCCGCGGTGGCTCGCGTCGCGGCCCGCGTGATCGTCTCCGCTTTGTCGGCGTCGCCCGAGGCGATCGCCTGGGCGAGCACCATGCGCGAGCCGTTCCGCCGGATCTCTTCCACGGTCCAGTGCCGCGACATGTCGGGGATGGCGAACACCCCCTTGAGGAGGGTGTTGAACGACAGCCGATACGCGAGGTTGTCGGCTCCCTCCATGACCACTTCCCAGAACCGGACCTCGAGCGTGAAGAGCGCCTGCTCGTCGTTCATGCTCGCGTCCATCTCGGTCGCGATCTGGACGAGCTCGTCCCTCACCTCTCGGCTCGCGCGAAGCGCGCAGAGCCGCGCGATGTCCGCGGCGTTCGCCGAACGCATCTCGAGGACGGCGAGCCAGAGCGGCGCGACGTCGGCGCCTTCGCGCGCGTGCTCGGCCATGAACGCCAGCACGTCGAGTCCCGCCGTCCGACGATAATCGAGCACCTTCGTGCCACCGCCTTGCGACACCTTGACGATGCCGAGTTGTTCGAGGCGCTTCAGCGCTTCACGAACGACGTGTCGGTTGACCTTGAAGACGCTCGACAGGGTTCGCTCGGCGGGCAAGCTGTCGCCAGCTGCATAGCGGCCGGTCATGATCTCGGCGCCGATCTGCTCGAATACCTGGTCCGCCAGCGACTGGCTCTGAATGGCGCGAAGGGCCATGCGGAAGCTCTCTACCTCGAAACTGGTTGGACCGGAACTGATTACACCGCGGGAACATCTTGCAATTGAGCCAGGCATCCGGGATTCGCTCGTCCCGAAAGACGCCGGAGTCGCGCGAGGGGAAATCGAGCGCTAAGTATTGAAATAACTCGAGTTTAATGCAGCTCGCAGATCCGGCCGATCTATGGTCAATTGGTTGGACCAAGGCGCCGCGGAAAAAGGCGAAATTGAGCGAGGGTCCATCGATGTTCCGGACGACGAACGCCACCGAGCTTCACGATCTGTTCGCCGCCCAGAAGCGAGCGTCCCGAGAGCGCCCCTACCCGACGCTCGCCGAACGCCTCGAAGCGCTTCGGTCGTTGCGCGAGACACTTCGCTTCGTTCGCGCCGAGCTCGCGGGCGCGCTCGCGGCGGATTTCGGCCATCACGATCCGAGCATCGGACTCTTGTGGGAGCTCGGCGGCGTCCTCGCGCGCATCGGCGACACGACGACTCACCTCGAAGAGTGGATGCGAGCGTCTCCGCGACCCGTCGATCCGTCGCTCGGCGACGCGACCGCGGAGGTCCACTATCAGCCGAAGGGCGTCATCGGGAACATGGTGCCATGGAATTTCCCGGTCGATATTTCTCTCGGGCCCCTCGTCGATATTCTCGCCGCGGGCAATCGCGCGATCGTGAAACCGTCGGAGCTCGCGCCGAATTGCGCGGAGCTCGTGCGCCGCGCCGTCGAACATCACTTCGATCCGGCGCTCGTCGCCGTCGTCACCGGCGACGTCGATCTCGCCGAGCGGTTCGCGAGCCTCCCGTGGGATCACCTGCTCTACACGGGGAGCCCCGCCATCGCGAAGCGAGTGCTGGCGAGCGCCGCCCAGCATCTCACGCCGGTCACCTTGGAACTGGGAGGCAAATGCCCGGTCATCGTGCTCGCCGATCGCGTGAATGAAGACACCTTCGCTGAAATCCTGTCGGTGAAGACCGTGAAGGGCGGGCAGATGTGCATCGCGCCGGACTACGTGCTCGTCCCCGAGTCTGAGCTCGAGCGCGCCGTGTCGCTCCTGTCGTCCCTCGGGGAGAGCATGCTCGCGCCCGTCGCGGGAGGCTCACCGGTGACCGGCATGATTCACGACCGTCACTACGATCGCCTGGTTCGCCTCGTGAGCGAGGCCAGATCTAGGGGCGCACGGGTCGTCGAGCTCGGCAAAGACACGGCCGATCGCGCCCGCCGTCATTTGCCGATGACCCTCATCGTCGACCCCGACGACGACCTGCTCGTGATGAAGGAAGAAATTTTTGGGCCCCTTCTTCCCATCAAGCCGTATCGCTCGCTCGAGCAAGCCGTCCGCTACATCAACGAGCGCGATCGGCCGCTCGCTCTCTACGTCTTCACCGACGACGCGGCCGCCGCGACGCGCGTGCTCGCCGAGACGACGTCGGGCGGTGCCGCGGTCAACGCCATCGCGACGCACGCGGCCGTTCCGTCACTGCCGTTCGGGGGCATCGGACGAAGCGGCATGGGGTGCCACCACGGCCACGAGGGCTTCCTCACGTTCTCGCACGCCCGCGCCGTGTTCCGTCGCGGAAGCGAGAACGCCTGGGTGCTCATGCGTCCGCCCTACGGCGACGCACTCGCCGCGGTCGCCGCGTTCGTCGTGGACGGGCAATAGCGTGGCGCGCGGCGCGCGGCCCATCCGCGACGTTCGCGGCTCCGAGGGCGCCCCCCATTAAAATCGAGCAGCGCGCGGACCGTTCATCCTCCCGCGCCGGCGTCGCCGGAACACGTGGTCGGGCAGCTCACCTTGTCGGCGCATTGGCTGATCGCGAGAGCGCGGGTGGTGAGCAGATCGCCCGCCTTGGTGATGACCGCTCCGCAAGGCGTCAAGCAATCGAGCCCGCGGCAGTTGTGGACCTCGGCGCACTGCCTCACCGCGTCGCACTCGGCGTCGGTATGACACGCGGCGATCTCGCAGGCGCAGTGATCGCAGGCGCAGCTGCCGAGCGCGGCGCAGACGTTCTCCTGCGCGACTTCGGCGTGGCACGAGGCGATCGCGGTGGGGTCGGTCTCCGAACACACGCCGGCCTCGACGGACGGCGCGGCCGCAACGGGCTCGGCGCCAAAGGCGCTCGCGGCTCCGTGCACCATCCGCCCGGCGACTCCCTGGAAGATCGAGTTCGCGTGAGCCGACGCGTCCCAGGAACAGGCGCTGGTGTCGCCGCTCGTGCACATGTCCTTCACGAACGACGCCCAGAGATCGCCGTCGGGACCGTATCTGACCTCGATGATCTCGTTCAGGTCGGACCCGGTGAAGAGCCCGAGATAACCAGTCTCGAACCCCTTTCGATACAGGGGATCGGCCGGGTCGTCGACCGTCACCGACGTGAAGAGCGGAGCCGTCGCGAACGCGTTCGTCGTTTCGGCGACGTAACCGTCGAACGTCACTCCGCCGTCCGTGCTCCCGTAGTAGGCGATGGCGACGACGCCCGCCTTCTTCGCGGCGACCGAGCCATAGCGCACCGTGTTCACCGCGGGCGCCGCGACGACGATCGACGGCGACCAGGTCTTTGCCTGGTCCTTCGAAGTCGACAAACGGAGCGCGCCGGCGGCGTCGACCCACACGACGTAAAGATTGCCGTCCGGGTCGAGGGTGAGCAGATCCGTCGGCAGGACGTTGGGGTTCGCCACGATGCCGACGACGTTCGTCGTGTCGAACGGCGGGAGATCGCCCCCGGTGACGAGCTCGGTGGTGAACGTGGCCCCTTCGTCACGGCTCACCTCGACCACGAGCTTTCCGCACTGATTTCCGACCTGATAGACCGTGCCGTCCTTCGCGACCGCCCCGGCGCCGTAGATGATCCACTCGTGCGGGTCGCAACCGGCGATGTCGGAGGGCTTGAGCGTGAACGTACCGGCCTGCGCCCAGGTTGCACCGCCGTCGAGTGACTTGCTGACGATCTGATGATCGGGAGTCAGGCTGTAGAGCGGCGTCGAGATGGGGGACGGCGACGAGAAATAGACGATGTTCGGGTACCCCGTCGTCTTGCTGGTCACCGGCGGCCCCGCGAAGATCTTCGCCCAATCGAGCGTCCCGATGCCGGCGTTCACGTAGGACCACGTCTGGCCCTCGTCGTCGGAGTACGTGACGTTGAAACCGCCCGTCATCTTCCCCGCACCGCCCGGGGTCGTTCCGCCCAGCGAGAGCCCCGACGTCGCGAAGAACAGCCGATTCGTGGTCGGGTCGAGATAAAGATACGGCTGTGTGCGGCCGTGGACCGGGCTGCCTCCGTCCATCGGGATGGACAGATCCCAGGTCTGACCGCCGTCGCGCGAACGGATCACGCCGTTGCCGTTCGCGGAGAACTCCGGCGCCGTGAACACCGTGCCGTCGGACGCGACGGCGACGGAGCTCTCGGCCGACCCGTACCCGGTCAAGCTGATGCACGGCACGGGCGCGGCGCCGGCGGGCGCCGTTACGGACGCGCTCTTCGTCGCACCGCCCGTGTACGCGAACCCGGGGCGATCGACCGCGCAGTGTTCGGCCGCGAGCTCGGCGGGCGACGGAACGGGCGTCGATGCGCCTCCTTCGGGAGACGGGTGAACGCTCGCTGGTGCGTTCGAGCTGTTGCAGGCCATCGAGAAAGCCGAAACGGCGAGCGCGAGCGAGGCGCCCTCCCCCGAAGACGACATGGCTTTCCGCAGACGCGAGAGACCGGCGAACTTCGTTGAATGCATGGGCACGATTTCCTCGAACGACGACGAGCGACCCCGGTCGGCGTTCACGGCGCAACGGGTCCGTGAGGAGCACATCGATCGAACGCCAGGCCCCGAAATGATTGGCGTGGACAGATCGAAGTTACTCAATCAGTTGATGGTCAATTGGTTGGACCAACCTAGGCGAACGCGAACCCATGATCCACCCCCAAAGCGACAGGCGTGACGCTTTTTGACGTTCGCGTGGCGCGTACGGTCAAGAAACGAGCGCCGAATCCGAGACACCGATGAGCGCGGCAAGCGCGACGCCGTCTACCTCGCGAGCGGTCTCGCCGTCGTCGACGACCGCGCGCGTCACGGCGACGGCGCCGTCGCCCGTGCGAATGACGACGCCGCGCGCGTGGATCGCTGCCTCGCCGGGCGCGAGCACGACGGGAAATTCAGTCGAGGTCTCGGCGCGTGTGACGAAAAACTCGACGTCGCGGATCTGGAGCGCGAGCCCCGGCACCGGCGAGAGCGCGCGAACCCGACGGAGCACGCGCGCGGTCGGCCAGGTCCAGTCGACGCGAAGGAGTTCTCCCGACGGCTCGGGCGCCGACGTCGCTCGCCGTTCGTCCTGCCGCTCGCCGTCGAAGCGCTCACCCTCGGCAATGCGCCGGACGGCGTCCACGAAGAGACGAAGACTCGGTCGATCGAGGGCGCGAGCGAGCTGCCACGCATCGCGATCGCCGATGAGCAATGACTCGGTGAGCAGGACGTCGCCCTCGTCGTACGCTTCGACGAGGCGATGCACGCTGACGCCCGTCGTGACTTCGCCGGAATCGATCGCCCAGAAAAACGGATCCGGCCCGCGATGTCGCGGCAAGAGCGACGGGTGCGCGCCGATCCCTCCGAGCGGCGTTCGCTCGAGCCATTTTCGGAGAATACGGCGCGGCCAGTACCAGCTCGCGATCAGATCCGGCGGGGTGCGCTCGAAGGCGGCGTCGATGGCGACGTTCAACGTCGCTTCGTCCGCGCCTTTCGCGTCGATGACCGGATGATCCGACCGCGCCGCGATACGCCGGCGACCGGGCGCGTTCGTCGGCGACAGGATCGTCAAGGACGGCTCGAACCCGCGCGACGCGAGCGCGAGCGCACCGAGCGGCAAGCCGAAGAATGCGACGCGGATCACGCGGTCGCGGGAAGATCCGGCAACGGCAGCCGGCACTCGGCCATCGTCGGCCGGATGCTATCGACGAAAGCGGCCGCGGTTTTCTTCAGTCGAGCGCTTTCGGTTCGATCGAGAATGCCGGCCGCGACGCCGAACCAGCGAACGACGTGACGCGCCGCCATCTCGCTCGACGACGGATCGTTGCGACACAAGTCGCGCAGCGCCGTCTCGGCCGCCGTTTGATGCTCGTGCTCGTGCTCCAGAATTTCGTCGACCAGAATATCGAGCCGCGCGTCGCCGAGCGCCTTGTAGTCGAGGAGCTGCAGCGCCGCGGCGCGGTCCACCAGATAACCGGCGACCGCGGACTCGAGCCACGACTTCGGGAGCTCGACGCGATCGGCGCGCGACCCGACCACGTCGTACAGCGATTTACCCGAAATCTTGTCGTACAGGACCGAGACGACCTCGAAGTGTCCGAGCTCCTCGCGCGCGTGATCGGCGAGCATGTGCTTGTCGTCGAGCGTCGGAGCAAGCGCGACTCCCGACGCGAACAAGTGCGCGGTCACGAGCTCACGAAAGCCTTGGCTCTCGAGGATGCGGAGTAATTCGGGTTCGGCGAGCGCCATGAGGAACGATCCAGGCTCTGCCACGTCGGGGTGGTGGCGGGCAAGTCCCGACCGGGCCCCGCGACCCGGCGCGGCGACAAAGGCCTAGGAGTGCGTCGGGCTTTGCCCGACAGGCTCCTAGGCGCCGAGCTTCTTCCCGAGGCGGCCGACGACCTCGGCGACGTTCGGGCGCACGTCGAAGAACCCGTCCAGCGGATCGCCGCGCTCGTCCACGCGCTCGCGGACGGTGAACATCGTGAACTTTCGCGGGTCGAGGGCCCGGTGCACTTCGTCCCAGAGCAGGGGCATGCTCACCGTTGCGCCCGTGGCAGCGCGCACCGAGTACGGCGCCACGATCGTGCGCGAGCGGCCGGTCTGGCCCGCGTCGATGAAGACGCGATCGCCTCGCCCGGCGATGCGGCGCTCCATCGTCGAGATGTCCGGGTGCTTCGATTGGACGAGCCGGCAGACCAGCTCGACGAGGGTCTTCGACGTGTCGAACGCCACGCCGGGCCCGAGCGGCACGAGGACGTGGAGGCCCGACTGCCCCGACGTCTTCGGAAACCCGACGAGCCCGATCTCGTCGAGGAGCTCGCGCAAGGTGAACGCCAGAACGACGGCGTCCGAAAACGGGCGCGCGCCGATATCGAAGTCGACCACGAAGTAGTCCGACTCCTCCATGCTCGAGCTTCGGTAAGGCAACACGTGAACCGGGATGCAACCCAGGTTCGCGATGTGAATGAGACCGTCCACGTCGTCGACGACGAAGGTGTTCTTTCCGGGTCCCGTGCCGTCGGAGTCCGGATGTCGGAGCGTCCGGATCCACGACGGCGTGCCGACCGGGACGTTCCACTGGAAGAAGTTCTTGCCGAGGATGCCGTCCGGGTAGCGCACGAGGACGAGGGGACGCTCATGGATGAACGGCAAGAGCACGTCCGAGATCGCGGCGTAGTAATCGATGAGGTCACCCTTGGTGTAGCCCTCGTCGGGCCAAAACACCTTGTCGCGATTGGTGACGACCGCGCGCGTCTTCAGCGGCGCGGACGGCTTTTCTCGCGGGCGCGGAGCTTCGACGGGCGCGGCGTCGATCGGCTCTTCGTCGCGTGCGCCGGCCGGCGCCGCCGTGCACGACGCGGGCGCAACGTCGGGGCGGAGGCCGCGAAACACCGGATGCCGGACATGACCGTCTTCGGTCCAGCTCGTGAATCGGACGCTCGCGACGAGCTCGGGGCGCGTGAAATGGCGCACGCCACTGTCGCGAAACGGCTCACCGACGGCCGTGGGCTCGTCGACCTCGAGCGGACCGAGGCGCGCGAGTAAATCGGCAATCGTGCGCTCGTCGAGGCCGCTGCCGGCTCTGCCGCGAAACACGACCTTGTCGCCGACGTACGTCGCGAGCTCGACGGCGCCGAGCGATTTCCGATCGCCGTTTCCTTCGACCCAGCCGACGATCAGAAAGTCCTCTTCGCGCTCGCGCTTCAACTTCACCCAGTCGTTGCTGCGCTCGGGGCCCGGCTGATACGTCGACGCAGCGCGCTTCGCGATCATCCCTTCGAGCCCGACGCTGCGGCAGATCTCGTCGAGCGGACGGCCGTCACCCTCCAGGTGATCGAGCAGGCGAATGAAACCGGAGCGAGGCGCGAGGCTCGCCAACAGCTCTTTGCGGGCTCTCAGCGGCAAACTTCGGAGGTCGCGGTCACCGATAGCGAGCACGTCGAACACGACGTAGACGACGGGGACCTCGCTCGCCGCGAAGCGGACGTCGTGCGGACGCGTGAGGTGCATGCGGCGGCCGAGCCGGTGAAAGCTCGGTCGTCCCGCGTCGTCGAACGCGACGACCTCGCCGTCGAGGACGACGCGATCCGTCGCGAGCGCGCGCACGGCTCGAACCACTTCCGGGTACGTCGCGCTCATCACCCGACCGGAGCGGTACACGAGCGCGACATCGCCGCCACGCTTGTCGGCGAGGAGCCGCACCCCGTCGAGCTTGAGCTCGTAGAACCGATCCGGCTCTTCGAGCCCGACCGGCGCGGTCCCGCAGAGCATCGGTGTCAGACGGCGCGCGTCGACGTCGCCGACCGGCGCGCCGAGAGCGATGGCGCGCTCCTCGAGCGAGACGGCGACGTCGGCCTTGCGCAGCAGATCCTCGACCGTGAGCCCAGACAGCACGCTCGCCGGCTCTTCGACGAGGATGTCGCGCTCGGTGCTCGAAAACGCGTCGGCCTTCTTGAAGAAGAGCCAGTTGTCCTTCTCGTTGGGCTTCTTGCTCGCGCGGTCGCCCGTTCGAACGAACGCGTAGCGACCCCGAAGCTTGTGCCCTGAAAAGACGAGGTCTAGCTTCCCTTTCTGGAGACCTTCGGGCGCCGGTTCCAGGTAGCGCACGCGGCCGGTGTCCCAGACGATCATTGCGCCGGCCCCGTAATTTCCTTCGGGAATCACGTCCTCGAAGTCGAGGTACTCGAGCGGATGCTGCTCGGTGTGCACCGCGAGCCGGCGCTCCGACGGATCGAGGCTCGGCCCTTTCGGCACCGCGAAGCTCTCGAGCACTCCGTTGATCTCGAGCCGCACGTCCCAATGCCGGCGACGCGCATCATGAAGATGCACGACGAACGCGCCGTTCGTCCCGCTGCTTTCGCTGGTTATTCGTTCAGCCGAGAACGGCTCGTTGGTCTTCGCGGGATCGCGTTTTTTGCGATACCTCTCGAGCGCGTCGGCGTCCGGCGTCGGCGATTCGGGCGCGGTCTTCGAGCCGGCACCGGGCGTTGAATTAGCCGAACTCTTCCTCATGCGAAAACTGGCGGGTTAGCATACCGATTATGCCCGCTCGCGCCGTTGCTTCAGGAGTGATCTCGTTCGGTCTCGTGTCTATTCCCGTGCGGCTGTACACGGCCGCGTCGTCGGAACAGGTGCGGTTCAATATGCTCGACTCACGTCACGGCGTGCGCGTGAAGCAGCAATATTACTCGCCGGTCGACAACAAGATCATGGAGAAGGGCGACATCATCAAGGGCTACGAATATGCCCGCGATCAGTTCGTCACCTTCACCGACGAGGAGCTGAAGGCGCTCGAAGCGGACCGGAGCAATCACATCGAAATCGTCGAGTTCGTGCCGCTCTCGACCTTCGACTTCGTCCAGATCGAAAAGACGTACTACCTCGGCGCCGACAAGGGTGGCGACAAGGCGTACCGGCTTCTCTCCGAGGCGATGCGAAAGAAGGCGAAGGTCGCCGTCGGACGCTGGGCGGCGCGCGGCAAGGAACAGCTCGTGGTGATCCGGCCGTACAAGGACGGCCTCGCGCTCCACCAGCTCTATTACGCAAACGAAGTGCGCTCGTTCTCGGACGTCGACGACACGGCGACGTTCACGTTCACCGACAAAGAACGCGAGCTCGCCGAGCGCCTCATCGACCAGCTCTCCGAGGACGAGTACGACGGGGACAAGTTCAAGGACGACTACGCCGATCGCGTGCGCGCGGTGGTCGAGCAAAAGGTCGCCGGCAAGGAAATCACCGTGAGCACCGAGGCGCCGCGCGCCCAGATCATCGACTTGTTCGAGGCCTTGAAGAAGAGCGTCGCCGAGGCGAAGAAGCCGTCCGCGCGGACGCAACAGAAGGCAGAGACAGCAGCGGAACCCGTGGAAGAAGAGGCACCGGCCACGCCCCGACCGATGAAGAAGGCCGAAGCGCGCCGTCCGTCCGCAAAAAAGAAGCAGACCGGCTGAGACGTGTCGCCGACCGAAACCCGCGACGAGAAGGCGGCGCGGGACCTCGAATGGCCGGCGCTCGTCGAGCGCATCGCCGCGAAGTGTGCGAGTGAAGCGGGCGCGCGGCGCGTGCGCGCGCTCGTGCCGGCGGCAACGCGCGACGACGCGATCCTCCGCGGCACACGGAGCCGCGACGCGCTCGAGCTCTATCTCGAAGGAGAAACGATTCCCGTCGCGGCCGTCCCCGACGTGAGCGAGGTCGTCGATCGCGTGGCACGCGGTTCCGTCGCGACGGGGCGCGAGCTCCGCGATCTTCGGCGCATGCTCGACGCGGGGCGCGCGCTCCGCGGCTTTGCCAAACAGCACGCCGATCGGGTCGAGCTCGCGAAGGTGCTCGACACGGACGGCGCGCTCGACAAGCTGCTCGAGGAGATCGTCTTTGCCGTCGACGACGACGGGGACGTCTTCGATCGCGCCTCCGCCGAGCTCGGCCGTGCCCGAAAAAAGGTGGAAGTCGCGCGCCGCGAGCTCACGGGGCGGCTCTCGGAATTGCTGAATCGCTACGCCGACGTACTTCGCGATCGCTTTTACACCGAGCGTGACGGGCGCTACGTCCTGCCGATTCGCGCCGACGCGCCGTTTCGCGTCGACGGGATCGTGCTCGGTTCGAGCGCGTCGGGCGGCACCTTGTACGTCGAGCCGCGCGAGGTCACGGAAATCGGAAATCGGCTGAAAATGGCCGAGGCGGAGGTGGAGCGCGAGATCGCGCGTGTCCTCGGCGCCCTGTCGATCTCCGTCCGGGCGCACACCGACGGCCTCGGCGCGGCGATCGAAGCGTGCACCGCGGCCGACGTGCTCGCGACCCTGGCGCGCTTCGGCGCCGAGACCGACGCGGTGGTGCTCCTGGTCGACGACGGCGCGGAGCTCGACCTGCGCGACATGCGACACCCCTTGCTCGTCGGCACCGGCCCGGTCGTCGCGAACGACGTGCGCGCCGTAGCCGGTAGAGGGCTCGTCATCTCCGGACCCAACGCGGGCGGCAAGACGGTCGCGCTGAAATGCCTCGGGCTCGCGACGTGGATGGTGCGCGCCGGCATTCCGCTCCCCGTCGATCCGAAGTCGCGCATCGGTTGGTTCGAGCCGGTGCTCACCGACATCGGGGACGAGCAATCGCTCGCGCGCTCGCTCTCGACGTTCAGCGCGCACGCGGCGCACCTCGCCGACTATCTCGACCGCGCAGCGCCCGGCACGCTCGTTCTGCTCGACGAGGTCGCGGCCGGCACCGATCCGGACGAAGGCGCGGCGCTCGCGACGGCGGTGCTCGAAGGCTTCGTCGAGGCCGGCGCCGCGGTCGCCGTCAC
Source organism: uncultured Polyangiaceae bacterium (assembly GCA_964506835.1). Classification (GTDB taxonomy): domain Bacteria; phylum Myxococcota_A; class Polyangia; order Polyangiales; family Polyangiaceae; genus DASZVB01. The sequence continues at coordinate 66,153 of CAZDNG010000009.1, read as the reverse complement.
CACGCACTACGAGCGGCTGAAAGAGCTCGGCGCGAGCGACCCGCGATTCGACAACGCCTCCGTCGGATTCGACTTCGACACGATGCGGCCCACCTTCAAGGTGACGATGGGCATCCCGGGCGCGTCGAGCGCGCTCGCCGTCGCCGCGCGGTACGGCGTGCCCGAACGCATCGTGAAGCGCGCCGAGGCGCTGCTCCCGGAAGAAAACGCGCGCAAGAAAGAGCTTCTCCGAGCGATCGAAACGGACCGCACGCGCGCCGAAGCCGACCGCCGTGCGGCCGAGGCCGACGCTCGCGCGCAGCATGAGCTCCGCGCCGAGCTCGAAGTCGAAGTCGGACGCGCGCGGGCCACCGAAAAAACGCGGCTCGAAGGAGAACGCCGCGAGCTCGTGAGCGCCGTCCGCGAAGCGCGGGCGTCACTTCGCAACGCGACGGAGCGATTGAACAAAGGCGACGTCGGGCGCGACGAGCTTCGCGAGGTCGCGAAATCGGTGAACCGCGCCGCCAGCGCCGGCGCGCTCGGCAGTGCGCTCCACGAGTCGCTCGACGGCGGAAGCGCGAAAAGCGGACCCGCCATCGTCGCGTCGGAACTCAAACCCGGCGACGTCGTGACCGTGCCGAGGCTCGGCCTTCGCGCCGAGGTGCTGGAAGCGCCGGTACGCGGACAGGTGCGCATCGCGGCCGGTCCGATGAAGCTCACGGTGAAGCTCGACGAACTCGTTCGCGCGCCGCACGGCGCACAACCCACGCGACCCAAATCCCCCAAAAAAACCGCGGCGCCTCCGGTGCGTATCGACAGTACGCCGGTGCGCACGCCGTCGATCACCTGCGATGTGCGCGGCCTGCGCGTCGAAGAGGCGACCGATCGCATCGAGGCGTTCATCGACGGCCTGCTCTCGAGCGGCGAGCCCGCGGGGTTCATCCTGCATGGTCACGGAACCGGCGCCCTCAAGAGCGCGATCCGCGAGCAATTGAAGGCGCACCGCTTCGTCGAACGGTCCCGCGCAGCCGACGCCGAAGACGGCGGGGACGCCTTCACGGTGCTCTGGATCGCCGGCTAAGATCGTCGCGAACTGCGCGGCGCGCTCACGCGCCGAACACGTCGCCGAGCGCGACGTGAACGTCGGGAAATGCTTCCGGCGAAAGCACCTCGGAGGCGCCGTGACGGCTGACGGCTCGGTACGTTCCCGAATCCGGCGAACGATAGACCTCGACGACTCGGTCGCGCACGTTCACGAGCCAATATTCGGCGAAGCCCGACGCCGCGTAGAGCGGCGCCTTCACCTTGCGATCTTTGTTGATGCTGGAGACCGCGACCTCGATGACCAGATGTGCGTGCGCGGGGTGAGCCGACCGGTATTCACCGAGCGGGACGATCGCGACGTCGGGTTCCGGCTCGGATTCGTTCGCAGCGTAGAGTGGCAGTTGAACGCGCACGGTCGCGCGCCCGACCAACGCGGGCACGAGGATCGCGGTGAGCGCCTGGATCGGACTCGAGTGCGCGGGCTCGTTCGGGCTCATCTCGACGAGCGTTCCGTGAAGGAGCTCGACGCGCTCGTCTTCGAGCAGGCCGAGCGCGACGAGCCGATCGTACTCGGACCGCAGGAGCCCGCGAGTCTTCTCGGGTTCGATGAGCCGGGCGTCGAGCACGTGCCCAGTATAGCGCGGATCTACCGCTCCACCACGACCGCGACGGCTTCGCCGCCGCCGATGCACAGGGTCGCGAGGCCACGGCGATCGCCGCGATCTTTCATTGCGTAGAGCAACGTCGTGAGGACGCGCGCGCCAGAGGCGCCGATCGGATGGCCGAGGGCAACCGCGCCGCCACGGACGTTCACCCGCGCCGGGTCGATGCCGGCGAGCTTCGTGCACGCCATCGCGACGCACGAAAACGCTTCGTTGATCTCGAAGAGATCGATGTCTTCCTTTTTCAGGCCGAGCTTCTTCAACGTCAGATCGATGGCCTTGGCCGGCGCGGTGGTGAACCATTCCGGCGCTTGAGCGGCCGAGCCGTACCCGACGATGCGCGCGAGCGGCTCGAGCTTTTCGCTCTTCAGGACGTCTTCGCTCACCAGGACGAGCGCCGCGGCGCCGTCGTTGATACTCGACGCGTTCGCGGCCGTGATCGTGCCGTCGTCCTTGAAGGCGGGACGCAGCTTTCCGAATTTCTCCGGATCCCCGCGACCGGGCTCTTCGTCGTCGCTCACGACGAGGGGGCTCCCTTTCTTTTGGGCAAGCGAAACGGGCGCGATCTCGCCCTTGAAAAGTCCCTCTTTCGTGGCGGCGAGGGCACGGCGGTAGCTCTCGCGCGCGAACTCGTCCTGCGCCTCGCGACCGTAACCGTACTCCTTCGCACAGAGCTCGCCGGCGACGCCCATGTGCGAATTGCTGTACGGATCCCAGAGGCCGTCGAAGATCATCCCGTCGACGATCTTGTCGTCGCCCATGCGGTAGCCGGTCCGCGCTTTGGTCAGGTAGTACGGCACGTTCGACATCGACTCCATGCCGCCCGACACCACGACGTTCGCGTCGCCGAGCATCACCGTTTTTGCGCCGAACACCACGGCCTGGAGGCCCGAGCCGCACACCTTGCTCACCGTGGTCGTCGGCACCGTGTTCGGGATCTTCGCGCCGAGCGACGCTTGCCGTGCCGGCGCCTGGCCGATGCCAGCCGAGAGCACGTTGCCCATGAACACTTCGTCGACGCGATCGACGGCGAGCTTCGCGCGTTCGAGCGCCGCAGCGATCGCGACGGCTCCGAGCTTCGGAGCGCTCTCCGACGATAAGGCGCCGAGGTACGACCCAATCGGAGTCCGCGCGGCGCTGACGATGAAGACGTCTCGAGTGGTCGTGGCCATGCGGCCCTCCTGTTCTTCGCTCTTCGCTACGTCGGCAAATCGACGTCGCTGACGACGAAGACCAGAGCCGTCTCGTCGCCGGTGTTCTTCGCGCGGTGGCGCGTTCCTCGGTCCAAGACGCCGCACTGCCCTTCCGACAGCGAGGCGATTCCCTCGTCGAACTCGAGCTCGATCTGGCCCTCGAGCACGTACATGATGTGGCTGCGCTCACACCAGTTCGGATCCGAAAAACCGGGGGCGAACTCGAGCAGCCCGACGCCGCGCCCGCGCAGCGTCTTCTTCTTTTCGAGCCGATGGCTCCCCGGCTCCCAAGACATCGACCCAAACGGCACGCGCGTGAACGCCATGATCGCGACTCTTCCTACTCGGCCGCTCGTGCGGCCTCTTTGAGAAGCGGAAAGCCCAGCGCTTGTCGCTGGGCGTAATAAGCCTGGCACACTTCGCGGGCGAGCAATCTCACCCGCAAGATGTAGCGCTGTCGCTCGGTGACGCCAATGGCGCCCCGCGCGTCCAGCACGTTGAATGCATGGGCCGCCTTGACGACGAAGTCGTAGGCGGGCAAGACCAGTTTCTCGAGCGGCTCCTCGCTGCGGCCGAGAAGGCGTTTCACTTCGATTTCGGCGTGGTCGAACGCCTGGAAGTGATGCGGCACGTCGGCCTCGTGGAAGTTGTAGGTCGACCACTCCCACTCGGCGCGCCGGTAAATCTCGCCGTAGGTGACGTCGCGGTTGTATCGGACGTCGGAAAAGTGGTCGACGTCCTGCAAGTACATGGCGATGCGCTCGAGGCCGTACGTGAGCTCGCCGCTCACCGGTTTGCACTCGAGGCCGCCGACCTGCTGAAAATACGTGAACTGGCTGATCTCGAGACCGTCGAGCCAGACCTGCCACCCGAGCCCCCACGCGCCGAGGGTCGGGCTCTCCCAGTCGTCCTCGATGAACCGGACGTCGTGATCGAGCGGGTTCGTCCCGAGCGCGCGCAAGGACTCCAGATAGAGGTCCTGGATATCGATCGGGCTCGGTTTCAGGATGACCTGGAACTGGTGGAACTGCTGGAGACGGTTCGGGTTGTCGCCGTAGCGCCCGTCGGTGGGGCGGCGGGACGGCTCGACGTACGCGACGTTCCAGGGCTCCGGGCCGATTGCCCGAAGCACGGTTTGCGGGTTGAAAGTGCCCGCGCCCACCTCCGAATTGTACGGCATCGCGATCAGGCAGCCGCGCTCGGCCCAAAATCGCTGCAGGTTCAATATGAGGTCCTGGAAGTACATCCCGCTAACGCGTCGGTTGTACTACGCGAAGCGGCCGCCCTGGGAGAGCGAAGTCGATGGCCACGCTTAAGGGACTGCGAGTTCCGCCGTTCCAGGGAGAAAGATGCACGCACGGACCTCGCCCGAACACGCTGGGCCGCCCCCGCTCCCCCCGCCGAAACACCTGGCGGACAATGTGCTCGAGGAACTGTGGTTCTCCGACGATGACCCCGCTCGGAGCCACGAACAAGCCTCGCAAAGCCTCGCTTTCGAGATGGCGCGGCTCCGCGGCCTGAAACCGTTTCCCGTCGTGGCCGAACGAGTCATGACCTTGGTGCGGGATCCCGCCGTTCGGATCGACGAGGTTCGCCGCGTCCTCGAGACCGACCCGGCTCTCGCCGCGCGGACCATGACGGTCGCCAACTCGGCGCTCTTTTCGGTCGGCAAGCCGTGCCGCAGCGTCGACCAAGCCATCATTCGCCTGGGGACGAAGACGGTTCACGACTTGATGGCGACGGTCGCCGTCCTGGGCATGTTCTCGGACGTGCGCGGTCAGGGCATCACCATTCGCGATCATTGCGTCGGCGTGGCGGCGATCGGGCGCGCGCTCGTGCGGCGCGAGGGCTGGTACAGCGGCGGCCAAGTCTTCCTCGCGGGTCTCATGCACGACGTCGGAAAATTGCTCCTCATGCAGACCGAGGACATCAGCTACGAGCGCATTCCCGTCCCCTACGCCGGCGTCGGTCGCGTGCAGCTCTACGAGCGCGAAAAGCTCGGTTACGACCACGCCGTCCTCGGCGGGCACGCCATCACCGCGTGGAAAATCCCCGAGCCGATCGCCAAGGTCGTCGCGTGGCATCATCAGCCCGGGCGCGCGTATCAAGTCGGCGGCGACTTGGGGCTCATGGTCGCCATCATCCGGCTCGCCGATCGGCTCGATCACCTGATCGCGTCGGGTACGGAGTCGCTCCCCGACATCAAGGCGCTCGAAGAAGACAGCGCCGCGGCGACGTATCTCGACCTCGCCCCTCAGCGACTCATCGACGGCTTCGAGGAGTTCACTCAAGCACGGCGCGACGCGCTCAGCGCCTTCGCGTAGAGACCCACGAGCTGCTCGGCGTATTTCGGACCGAGCACCTCGTGCTTCAAGAAGACGAACGCGTCTTTCCACGGCGTCGCACCGATCTGCGCCGCCCATTCCGCGAGCCGTGACTCGGAATACTCCGGCGAGCGCAGGCGCAGGTAACCGAAGTCGGCCGTGACGACGAACGGTGGACTTTTTTCCGAGTCGTCCGCGTCCCCGCCGACGAGCGCCGCGTTCTTCGCGCGGAGCGCGTCGTAAGCGTCCTCGGCGTACCAAGACGGGTGCCGGAACTCGAACGCCGCGCGAAGACCGGCGGGCAAGATCGACAGAAACGCCGAGAGCCGCGGCACGTCTTTCTTGAAGAAGGGCGGAAGCTGAAAGAGCGCCGCGCCGAGCTTGTCGCCCAGCACGTGCGCGGCTTCCGTGAACACGCGCACGGAATCCTCGGAGTTCTCGAGCCGCTCGCGGTGCGTGATGCGCTGCGGGGCTTTCAGCACGAAGCGAAAGCCGTCGGGCACTTGGCCGCCCCACTGCGCGACGGCCTCGGGTTTCGGCATCCGATAGAAGGTGTTGTTGATTTCGACGCTGTCGAGGCGCGTCGCGTAAAAGGCGAGCATCCCCTTGTCCGGAAGCTCCTTCGGATAAAAAGTTCCCTTCCATTCCTTGTAAGAGAACCCGCTGGTACCCGCGAGGAGCCGCATGCGCGGGGAGCGTATCTTGCTATCGTCCGCTCATGAAGATCCTCATCGTCGGCGCGGGCGGCGTGGGCGGTTATTACGGCACGGTGCTCGCTCGAGCGGGGCACGACGTCACGTTCGTGGCCCGGGGCGCACACGGAAAAGCCATCCGTGAGCACGGCATCGTCGTGGTCACCCCCGAGGGCGAGCTCACCGTGAAGGCGCCGGTCGTCGAGGACGTCCGGGACGCGGCGGGCCTCGGCGCCGACGTCGCGATCGTCGCGGTCAAGACGTCGAGCCTCGCCGACGTCGCCGACGGTATCGGCAAAGCCCTCGCGTTGCAGGGCGTGGCCATCCCACTTTTGAACGGCCTCGATTCGGAGATCGAGCTCGCCAAGCACATCGGGAACCATCACGTCATCGGCGGCGTCGCTCAGATCAACGCGCGCATCGAGTCGCCCGGACGGATCGCGGTGGCCGCGCCGGCGAGCATCGTCCTCGCGCCGCTCACGCCGGACCAGATGCCCCTAGTAGAACGGCTCGCGAAGGAATTCACCGACTCCGGCGTGAGGTGTGACGCGCGGCCCGATCTCGCGCGCGTCTTGTGGCAGAAGCTGCTCTGGAACGCGCCGTTCAACGCGATCTGCGCGCTCACCCGGCGGAACGCCGGCGAAGTGCTCGCGGTGCCCGAGCTCGAAACCCTGGTCCTCCGCACGATGCACGAGCTCGCGGCCGTCGCGCGTGCCGAAGGCGTCGTCATCGAAGAGCAGGTGATCGCATTGACGATCCAGGCGACGAAGCACCTCTACGGGAACTCGGTGCCGTCGATGCTCGTCGATTTGCTCGCCGGGCGCGTCACCGAAGCACGCGAGCTCCAGGGCGCGGTCTCCGTTCGCGGCGCGCGTCACGGCGTGCCGACGCCGCTTCACGACGCCCTCCTCGCGCTGATGCTCGGCGTCGAACGGCGGCCGGCTCCGGCGGCCTGATCCTTGTCACGAGCGCCCGGCACGGTGTAGTGGGAAAAACGACGCGCGTGTCTCCCCCGCCCACTTCTTCGCTTTCGGGGAACGCGTCTTCGGTCGTCAAGAAAGCGATGCAGGGCGCGCTCGCGCTCGGGGTTCGTCAGATCGCCGTCCAGGTGGTGAACCTCGCGGGCGGGATCCTCCTGGCTCGCCTCCTCACGCCCGCGCAGTTCGGCGTGTTCGGTATCGTGACGTTCGTGCTCAGTTTTCTGGGCACGCTCGGCGACGTCGGGCTCGGCGCGAGTCTCGTCCGCGACGCGCACGAACCGGACGATCGCGACTACCGCGTGGTGTTCACCGCGCAGCAGCTCCTGGTGAGCGCCGTCGTGCTCGTCCTCTGGGTCGCCGCGCCGTTCGTCGCCGAGGCGTATCACATGCCGCCGAATGCGCGCTGGCTCTTCCGCGGCGTCGGTCTCTCGCTCTTCGCGTCGTCGTTCCAGACGGTGCCGGCGATCCGTCTCGAGCGGCACCTCGCGTTCGATCGCCTCGCGATCGTCGAGGTCACGCAGACCCTCGTCTACAACGGGCTCGCGGTCGGACTCGCGTGGAGCGGCTTCGGCGCGGCGAGCTTCGTGCTCGCGATCCTCGCGCGCTCGATCGCCGGCGCGGTCGTGGTCCAGTTCGTGAGCCGCTGGCGCTTCGGTTGGGAATGGGACTATTCGAACGTGAAGCGACACCTCGCGTTCGGGCTTCCGTATCAAGGCATCGGCGTCGTCTCGCTCATCAAGGACAGCATCACGCCGATCCTCGTCGGGGTTCTGGCCGGCACCGCGGTCGTCGGGTACATCAACTGGGCTCAGATGGTCGCGGCCTACGCGGTCATGGCGCTCATGATCTTCCAGCGCATCTATCTGCCGATGTTCGCGCGGCTTCAGTCGGAGCCCAAGGCGCTCGGCGCCGTCGTCGAACGCGTCGTCTGGGCGACGAACGCCATTTCGGCGCCGCTCGCGGTGCTGACGCTCGTCCTCTTCGACCCCTTCACGACGATCGTGTTCGGCGCGAAGTGGCTCGCGGCGCGGAACCTGTTCCGTCTCTTGTGGGTCGCGAACCTGTTCGTGCCGACCAGCACGCCGCTCCTCGGGTTGCTTTCGGCGCTCGGGTATTCGCGGACGAGTTTTCTCTTTGCCGTCATCTGGATGCTCGGCACCTGGGTCGTCGGCGCGCCGCTCATCTTCATGTACGGCGGCATCGGGTTCGCGATCGCCAACGTCGTGGTCCAGTTCAGCAACATCGCGCTCACCTACGTCGCCAAGTCGAAGGTTCCGTTCTCGGTGCTGAAGACGATCGCGCGGGCGTGGGCCGTGGCGGCCGCCGTGGGCACCGCGACCTACTTCGTCGAACGGCGGTTTCCCGTCGAGCACCTGCCGAGCCTCGTCGCGTACATCCTCGGCGGCGTCGCGCTCTATCTCGGCGGACTCCTCGTGGTCGACGGTCAGGCCATCAAGGACGCCCGAGCGCTGGCTTCGAACGCATCATGAAGCCGCTCATCTCGGTCGCCATCAACACCCTCGACGAGGAGAAGAACCTGCCGTTCGCCCTGCGATCGGTGAAATCGTGGGCCGACGACATCGTGGTCGTCGACATGCACAGCACCGATCGCACCGTCGAAATCGCCACGAGCTTCGGCGCGCGCGTCTATCCGCACGAGCGGCTCGGGTTCGCCGACCCGGCGCGCGCGTTCGCCATCGAACAGACCCGCGGCGAGTGGGTGCTGATCCTCGACGCGGACGAGCTCATTCCGCGGGGGCTCTCGCAGCGGCTCCTCGAGATCGCGGCGAGCGGCGAAGCCGACGTCGTCCAGATCCCTCGATTGAACTACCTCCTCGGCGCTCGCCTCGAGCACACCGGGTGGGGGCTTCGCTCCGACTACCAGCTGCGTTTCTTCCGTCGCGGCTCCCTCGTCACGACCGACACGATCCACGACTTTCTGAAACCGGTTCCCGGCGCGCGCCGCCTCCGGCTCCCCGTCGACGCGGAGCTTTCGATCGTTCACTTCAACTATCTCGACGTCACGCATTTTCTCGACAAGCTCAATCGCTACACGAGCATCGAAGCGAAGCAGGCCGCGGAGCGCGGCGAATCCGGCAGCGTGCCCGGCTCGCTCTGGAAATCGGGCCGCGAATTTTACCGTCGCTTCGTCGGCAGCGGCGGCTATCGAGACGGCTGGCGCGGCTTTTACCTGTCCGCGATGATGGCGTTCTACCGGCTCAGCGTCGCGGCGAAGCTCACCGAGCTCGGCGAAGGCCTCACCGCCGAAACGACCGAGCGTCACTACGCCGAAATCGCCGAGCGCGTCCTCGCCGAATACGCGGAAGAAAACGCCGTACCGCCCGCGAAGTGAGCGCGCGAACGACGCCGCGAGAAGCGGGCTCTGTTTTCTTGGGTGCCTTCCGCGACGCGAAGTGAACGCGGAGACCCCGTCAATGACGGTGGTCGGCGATCCGGAGCGAAGTGCCCGCGGGCGACGACACGTCGTATTCCGCGGCGAGGTAACGGCGGAGCGCCGGAAGCTCGCTCCACGTCGCGTCCGCGAGAAACAACGTGAGGCGCCCCTGACGACGAAACGTGCGCTCCAGGTCGTGGACCAGTCGCGCCTCGTCGAACATCCACGGAAACGGATACAGATCGCGCGCCGCGGGGAGCCGATCCGCGAGCACGTAAGCCGGCAAAAAATCCGCCCCCCAAATGTAGATCCGCTCACCCGTCGTGGTCCTTTGGGCGATGCGGTCGCCGAGGGCCACGACGTCGGGTCGGTGGCTGTACGACTCGACCGCGCCGCGAAACGCGACCCTCTTTCGCGTCGCATCGACGCGCGCGCCCACCGCGAACGCCAACGTCGCGAGCACGGCCACGAGGGCGGCTCTCTCCACGGCGTCGGCCTGCCGCGAAGCTCCGCGGCGGACTTGCACGGTGAGCAGCACCGCGACGAACGGAAGCGCTTGCTGAAAATGCTCCCACCCGAACCGCGGGAAGAGCGGCAGCAGGCTGACCACGGCCCAGGCCGCCACCGCTCTTTCGGCGTCCAGCACCGCGGACGCGCAGCTCGGCGCGAGCCCGGTGGCCCGTCGATCGACGAGCGAGACGCCGCACACCAGCGCGAATGCGCCGAGCCCGAGCACGTCCCAGAGGGAGAGCGTGCCGTAGTTCATCGCGCCGAGGTTCTTGAAGAGCAGGTTGTAGACGAGGGCTTCGTCGAAGAAGGGTCCGAGCGAGCGCGAGCCCCACTCCGCGAAGAGCACGGCCGCGGGCGCCGCGCACAAGCCACCGAAGAACCATCCGCGCCGGCGCTCGCGCCGCAAGGACGTCCACGCGAACACGAGCACGAACGTGACGAAGGTCTGCTTCACGGTGCACCCGACGCCGAGCAACGCGCCGGCGCACAAGAGCCGAGCGCCCGAATTCGGCTTGGCGCCGGGCCGCACCAGCAGCACTGCGACGACTGCCGCGATGAGTCCGTCGCAAGTGTCGAGCCAGAAGATCCAACCGTTGAACAACGGTTGCAAGAGCAGGTACGCGGCGAAAGCCGTCCACGCCTCGACTTTGCCGAACCAGCGCGAGGTGAACACGAACACCGAGCCCGCGGTGACGAGCGGAAGCACGATGACGCACGTGAAGAATTTTGCGTCACTGCCCGGCGACGCAAGGGCGAGCGGCATCAAGAGGTAACGCATGCCAGGGCCGTGGTGCTGGATCAGATCGCGGTACAGCGTGACCCCGCGCAGCATCAAGACCGGCTCGGTGAACACCTCGTTGTAAAAAGTGACCGGAAGAAACGCGTACACCGTGACGAAGAACACGGCCGCGACGAACACCGCTCCGGCAACGCCGGCACGCGTTGCGAGACGCGCGCGAACGAGAGCAACGACGCGGCTCGTCCGCTCGGGCGCATGAGGCACGAGAGCCCCATCGGCGCGAGTGTCCCTCGTGAAGTCGGAGGTGCTGAGCGGCGCCTGATCAGTCGATTGCACGATCTGGAGTGTCCTGACGAGGCCGGAGTGTTGAATCGATCGGAGCTCGGGCGTCCGAGTCGGCTCTTAACACCGTTTTGGCGCGGCTCCGGGGCCCGGGTGTCGACGGTCCGCTTCGGAAAAAATGTTTCCGGCGTTGAAATCCCCGGTCACCGAACGCGGCGCGGGGACGTATCAAGTCGACTCGCCCAGTGGCGGGCTCCTGCCGGTGGACGAACTCAAAAGCGACAACCGGATCCATCGGGCCGCCGATGGACAATCATTCGCTGGCCGGAACCCCCGGCCCCGGCGCGCGACGCGGCGCGCCTTCCAGCACAGACGCGAAATCACCGGACGAACGGGCGCTTGGGCGGCGCGACTTGACGACGAAAGTCGCCTCGGGAAATCATGAGAGCTTCCCGGTACCCTGCCTCAGGGTGGATGCAGGTGTGCGGATCTGCTGACGGTGGGTGCTCAGGCGGCTTTCACGCATGGCCAAACGACTTTTATTGGTGGAGGACGAGCAGACGTTGGCGCGCGCCGTGGCGCGTCTGCTGCGCCGGGAGGGCTACGACGTGACGCTCGCTGGGTCCTGCGCGGAAGCGCGACGAGCGATGGGCTCGTTCTCGCTCGGGCTCTTCGACGTCGATCTACCCGACGGAAACGGCGTCGATCTGGCGGGCGAGCTCGTGAGCCGAAGCGTCGTGAGGCGAGTCGCGTTCTTCAGCGGAACTCACCACGGCGACCGGCGACAAGACGCGAAACTGCTCGGACCTTTCGTCGAGAAGTCGCACGGGTTTCCCGCCTTGCTCCGCGCGCTCGAGCAGTTGTCGTCGGCCGAGCGCGCGAAGGCGGCGGGCGGCGATGAGTTCAACCTGACCGAGTCGCGCTCGCCTCCTCCGTCCGGCGTTCGACCGCGCGAAGAGTCCGAGCACGATTGACCCGCGGCGAATCGCCGTCTCATTCGTGAGATGGGGAGAGCGGACGCTACGCCTCGTCGGCGAGGTCCGGAATCATCTCGAGGACCGAGCCCGTGGCAGTAACCCGGCCGCGGCGAAGAAGGACGGCTCGGTCCCCGATGGCGCGCGCCTCGGCCGGGTGATGCGTGACCAGAATCGCTGGCACGCCGAGGTCGTCGACTAGCGCGCGCGCGTCACGCGCCAGATCGCGCCGGAGCTCGCGATCCAACGACGAGAACGCCTCGTCGAGAAGGACGACGCGCGGGCTCCGTGCAAAAGCGCGCGCGAGCGCGACGCGCTGGGCTTCGCCGCCCGAGAACGTCGATGGCCGTCGTTCGGCGACGTGAGCGACTTTCATTCGAGCGAGCATCGACCTGGCGCGCTCGCGTCGTTCTGCGCGCGCGACTCGTCGGTCGATGCCGTATTCGACGTTGGCGAGCGCAGACAGGTGTGGAAAGAGCGCGAGCGTCTGGAATACCAGCGACACCTGTCGTCGATGCGGCGGAACATCGACTCCGAGCGCAGCGTCGAACCACGTATTTTCTCCCAGCGCGACGCGCCCGGCTCGCGGCGTGACGAGACCCGCGATGGCGGCGAGGGTCGTCGTCTTACCCGCGCCGGAGGGACCGGAGAGCACCGTGATGCCGGGCGCCACGTCGAAGTTCACGTCGAGGGCGAAGTCGCCCATGCGAAGCGAAATGCGCACGACGAGCGCCTCACCCGGCGCGCGCGCGTCATTTCCCATACGGCGTGCTCGTCAGTTTGTTCGCCACGTAGAGCAGAAGGAGCGCGACCGTCGTCAACACGACGATGGTGACCAGCGCGTCGTGTTCGCGGTTCGACTGGATCGCGTCGTAAATGGCGAGCGAAGCGGTCTGGGTCTCACCCGGGATGTCGCCGGCAACCATGAGCGTGACGCCGAAGTCGCCGAGGGCGCGCGCGAAGCCGAGCATCAACCCCGCGACGATGCCCTGAGCGGCGAGCGGCACTTCGACGGTCAGGAGCGCGCGCAGCGGATCGGCGCCCAGAGTCCGCGCGGCGCTCACGAGCACCGGGTCGACGCTCTCGAGCGCGGCGCGCGACGACTTCACCACCAGGGGCAGCGCGCCGATGCACGCCGCGATCACCGCTCCGGTCTCGGTGAACACGAGCGGAGAACCGGTGATGCGTTCGACCAGGCCGCCGAGCGCGCTCTTCCGGCCGATGGCGACGAGGGCGTAGTAGCCGAGCACCGTCGGCGGCATCACCATCGGCGCCGTGACGAGCACGTCGAGCACGTCGCGACCGGGTAAGCGACGGCTCGAGAGGAGCGCCCCGAGAGCGACGCCGACGACTCCGGACACCGCGATCGCGATGGCGGCAATCCGAAACGACAGGAAAAGAGGGCCGAGCTCCACGCGGAATTCGCTGCATTAGAGCACACCGTCCGAAGGTGTATCATCGGCCGCATGGAGTGGATCCAGACCGTGACCGGGCGCGCGCGCCCTGAAGAGCTCGGGATGACGTTGGTCCACGAGCATCTCCTGATTGGCTATCCCGGTTGGTTCATGGACGCGCTCGCGCCGCCATTTCGTCGCGCGGAAGCGTTGTCCCGCGGCGTCGATCGGTTGCAGGAACTGGTCGGGCTCGGCGTGCGAACCTTTCTCGACCCGTGCCCGATGGATCTCGGTCGTGACGTCGAGTTCATGGCCGAGACCGCGTCGCGGTCCGGGATGCGCATCATCTGCACGACCGGCGCTTACAAGGAGAACGAGGGGCTCACCTACACGTTCGGCGCGCTCCCCGTCGAAGAGATCACGGCCATTTACGTGAAAGAGCTCACCGAGGGCATCGGCAGCACCGGGATCCGCGCCGGCCTCGTCAAGGTCGCCACCAGTAACGCGCCGATGAGCGCGTACGAAAAAAAGCTCGTCGTCGCGGCGGGTCGTGCGGCCGCGCACGTCGGTTGCCCGGTCCTCACGCACACCGATCACGCTACGCTCGGGCTCGAGCAAGTCGCGATGCTCACCGCAGAAGGAGTGCCCGCGCACCGCATCCTCGTCGGCCACTCCGACGGCCGCGACGACCACGCGTATCACCGTTCGCTCGCCGACCTCGGCGCGTACGTCGGGTTCGACCGGTTCGGCATCGAATCGCTCATCAGCGACGACAAGCGCATCGATTCGGTCGTTCAAATGGTCGAAGGAGGTTACACCCGCTCGATTTGCCTCTCCCACGACGCGGTCTGTGCGAGCTGGCTCGGACGCCCGATCTTCGGCGGTGAAATGGTCCTCACGGCGGACTTGATCGCGATGTCGCTTCCCCAATGGGAACCGACGCACCTCTTCAAACGCATCATCCCGAGACTGAAAGATCGCGGCGTGACCGAGGACGACCTCCGGACGATCTTCGTCGAAAACCCGAAGCGCTACTTCTCGGGCGACGCGTCGCCGCGCTGATCAGTGGGACACGGCGTCGAGGACCGCGCTCACCAGCGCGAGCGCCGCGAACACGGCCGCCATCGCCGCGAGCCCGAGGACGAGGCCGGCGAACGACCGCCGGGTCCGGATGAAGTGCACGGGGATCGACAGGGGACCGAACGCGACGACCGCCGACCAGAAGCTCGCGTCGTTCCAGCTCCGGGCGAGCCGGTCCGGGGGCGCGCGGCGCATGTCGCGTCGAATCACCCACGCGGTGAAAACGACCCCGAGGACGATTTGAAGGAGCAGGTCGAGGACGGTCACGAAAGTTCCGGACCCGAGGTCGTCCGGCGGCCGGATCCGGCGGAAATCCCGGTCCAAAGGCGGCCTTGGAGCGCGGCTCCGCGGGGGAAATTACCGGAATAGAGGTGGGTCTGCGATTGTCTTAGTGCGCTGCCCGAGGTTAATAGGCGGCACCCAAACCCCACGGGAGCCACAGGAAGATGCAAGACGTCCGCGCCCTGAACGAACTCGTCGCGAAGGAGAGCGCCTTCGTGGACGACCTGCTCGCCGAGATCGGCAAAGTCGTCGTCGGTCAATCCTACATGGTCGAGCGGATCTTGATCGGGCTCCTGACCGGCGGCCACGTGCTCCTCGAGGGCGTTCCGGGGCTCGCCAAGACGCTGACCGTGCGAACCACCTGCGACGCGATTCACGCGAAGTTCTCGCGCATCCAGTTCACGCCGGACCTTCTTCCCGCCGACCTCATCGGCACCGTGATCTACAACCAGCGCACGAGCGAGTTCACGTCGAAGCTCGGTCCGGTCTTCGCGAACCTGGTGCTCGCCGACGAAGTGAATCGCGCACCGGCCAAGGTGCAGAGCGCGCTCCTCGAGGCGATGCAAGAACGACAGGTGACGATCGGCGACAAGACGTACCCCCTCCCCGATCCGTTCATCGTGATGGCGACGCAAAATCCGATCGAGCAAGAGGGGACGTATCCGCTCCCCGAAGCGCAGCTCGATCGCTTCATGCTCATGGTGAAGGTCGGCTATCCGAGCCGCGAAGAAGAGCGCCTCATCATGGACCGGATGACCGCGCCGCTGACGACGAAGGCTCAGACCCGCGCGACGCCGGAGCAGCTCCTCGAAGCCCGCAAGGTCGTGCGCGACGTCTACACCGACGATCGCGTGAAGAACTACATCATCGACATCGTCTTCGCAACGCGCGAGCCCGACCAGCGCGGCTTGAAAGACCTCGGTCCGCTCATCGAGTTCGGCGCGAGCCCGCGCGCCAGCATCGCACTGAACCTCGCCGCCCGCGCGCACGCCTTCTTGCGGCACCGCGGCTACGTCACCCCGGAAGACGTGAAGGCCGTCGGACCCGACGTGCTCCGTCACCGGCTCGTCTTGTCGTACGAGGCGGAGGCCGAAAACGTCACCTCGGAAGACGTGGTGCGGCGCGTGTTCGAAGTGGTCGAAGTTCCGTGAACCATGCCCACGTCCGCTCGAACCCGCAATAGCCCAATCCCTCGCGAGCTTCTGAAGGCGCTTCGTAAGATCGAGATCACGACGAATCGCCTCGCGACGGAGCAGCTCGCGGGCAGTTACACGTCCGTTTTTCGCGGACAGGGCCTCGCCTTCCGTGAAGTGCGGCAATACCAGCCGGGCGACGACGTGCGCACCATCGACTGGAACGTCAGCGCGCGCATGGACGACACCTACGTCAAGGTGTTCGTCGAAGAGCGCGAGATGACTGTGATGCTCGTCGTCGACATCTCCGCGAGCGGTCTCTTCGGGACCAAAGTCGCGTCGAAGGCGCGCGTGGCGGCCGAGGTGGGGGCGCTCTGCGCGTTCAGCGCCATCAAACACAACGACCGCGTCGGGTTGATCCTCTCGACGGATCGCATCGAGAGCATCGTGCCGCCCAAGAAGGGGCAAAAGCACGTGATGCGCGTCGTCCGCGAGATCCTGGGGTCGAAGCCCGAGCACAAAGGGACGGATCTCGGACTCGCGCTCGAGACGCTGTACAAGGTCGCGCGGCGGCGCAGCGTCGCGTTCGTGCTCTCGGATTTCTTCGCGTCCGGATACGAACGCGCCCTGTCGCTGGCTGCGGCGCGGCACGACGTGATCCTCCTCATGCTGGTCGACCCCCGCGACGAGCAGATGGTCGATGTCGGGCTCGCGACGTTCGAAGACTTCGAGACCGGCGAGACGGTGCTCGTCGACACCTCGAGCCCGCGCGTGCGCGCGCACTACGCGCACGAAATGCGAAAGCTGCGCGAGGCGCATTTCCGCACCTGGAAGAAACTCGGCGTCGACTACGCCGTGATTCGAACCGATCGTCCGTTCGTCGACCCGCTGCGGCAATTGTTCTCGCGGAGGGCACGCAGGATCCGTCGATGAGCGCGACGAACGAACAGAGCCGGCGCTTCGCGATCTCGGCGATCGCCGCGGCGATCTTGGCCGCGGTTCCGGCGCACGCCGTCATCACGCCTCCGGGCACCGGGGCGAACGGCGCGGCGGCCCCCGACGACGAACCGTCCGGCTTTTGCCACGAAGATTTTCCTCAGGGCAGCGAACGGCCGAAGGTGACCGAGACGTTCCCGCTTCACGGCCAAAGCGGACATGCGCTGATGCTCGAAGTGGTCGTCGATCATCCGAAAGGGGACTCGCTTCTCCCCGGCGGCCTCGGCTCGCGCTCCGGCGGCGACGACGAACGCGCGCTCGAGCGGGCGGGTTTCTTCATTCCGAACCCGGCCGGCAAGGTCGCGCCGAAACTCGATGCACAAACGACCGGGGATCGGACGAAGAGCCATCTCTCGTTGCCGTTCGTCGCGCTGCCTCCCAAGCCGGGGCGTCACGAGCTCGAGCTGCCGTCGCTGCCCATCTCGCTCGCGCGAGCGAGCGGCGAAGTCCGAACGCTGTGCACCAAGCCGCACACCATCGTCATCGAAGATCCGACGGCGAACACGCCGGACGCGAAGCCCAAGGGAAACCTAAAACCAAGCCGGCAGTACGAAGAGTGGACCGCGGCGAAGCAAGCGGCCATCGGCGCCGCCGCCGCGCTCGTCGTCGCGGCGCTCGCGTTCGCGGCGTTTCGTTGGTGGAACAAGCGCCCCAAGGTGCTCCCCCCTCCCCCGCCGCCGCGCCCCCCCTGGGACGTCGCGCTCGAAGAGCTCTTCGGCGTGCGCACGGCCGAGCTCGTGCGCGACGGCCGCTACGCCGAGCATTTCGATCGCGTCTCGGACGCGGTGCGGCGGTACCTCGGCGCGCGCTACGGCTTCGACGGGCTCGAAACGACCACCCACGAGGCCATGTCCGCGCTGCGCCGGATCTTGCCGACCCTCGGCGCGCTCGGCGACGTCGAAGCGTTTCTCCGCGACGCGGATCTCGTGAAATTCGCGAAGCTCGTGCCGAGCGAGCCGGAGTGCTACCAGGCGCTCTCGCAGGCCGAGCATATCGTGAGGAGCACCATGCCGGCGATGGCCGGCATGCGTGACGTGCCGGTAGAGACGGACCGTGGGGCGTCGACTCCGAAAGGAGACCGCGCGCCATGAGTGACCCCGGAAAACGAGCGGCGCGCATCGGCGTCTTGGTCGCGGCGACGATCGTCGCGGTCGTCGTCGGCCTGTCGTATCCGCTCGCGGTGAAAGGCCCGCTCTGGTTCACGGCGAGATGGGAGAACCCGTGGCTGCTCGTCGGCCTGGTCGTGATCCCGTTCGTCTTTTATCGAACCACCTTGGGCGCCGACCGACGCGTCCCGCGCCTGCGCCTGGGCACGGTCAGCCCGCTCCTCCGCGGTCCGGTCGGTTTCCGCGTGTGGGTGCGCGACGTGCCCGGCGTGCTTCGCACGGTCGCGCTCGCGCTCCTCATCTTGTCGACGGCCCGACCGGTCAACACGATCCAACCGGAGACCAGCGAAGAAGAAGGCATCGACGTCGTTCTCGTGCTCGATCTATCGGGATCGATGGAAGCGGTCATCGAGAACCTGCCGGAAGACTTGAAACGGCTCGCGCCGGAGCGCCAGCAAGGGCTCCAGCCGACGCGCCTCGACGCCGCGAAGGCCGTGATTCGCGACTTCATTTCGCGACGAAAAACGGATCGCATCGGCGTCGTCGTATTCGGCAAGGACGCTTACGTCCTCTCGCCGCCGACGCTCGACTACCAGCTCCTCGACGCGCTCGTTTCCCGGATGGAGCTGAATCTCATCGACGGGAGCGCGACGGCGATCGGCGACGCGCTGGGCGTGGCCGTAGCGCGGCTCCGTCGCAGCCACGCGGCGAGCAAGGCCATCGTGCTCCTCACCGACGGGGACAACAACGCGGGGCGGCTCGCACCCGAATACTCGGCCCACCTCGCGAGCGTCGTCGGCGCGCGGGTGTACACGGTGCAGATCGGGTCCGGCGAGCTCGCTCAGGCGCTCGAGGGGTTCGATCTCTTCGGTCAACCGCACTACGTCACCAAGAACTATCCGACGAACCCCGAGCTCTTGAAGAAGATCGCTCAACAGACGGGCGGTCGCACCTACATCGCGACGGACGCGCGCGCGCTCCAGGCGAGCCTCCACGACGTGTTGAACCAGCTCGAGAAGACCAAGTTCGAGTCGACGATCGCGAGCTTCGAGGATCTCTATCGTTACTTGCTCCTTCCCGGGGTCTTCTTGGTGGCGATCGAGGCGTTCCTGCGCGCATTCGTGCAGCGGAGGTTCCCGTGAGATTTTCGCACCCCTGGTGGCTCGCCGGAACGGCCCTTGCCGCGATCGTCGGCGCGGCCCTGGTCGTCGGCGCGCTGCTCCTCATCCGCGCGTCACGACGCTTCGGCGACGACGAA
The DNA here is from genome assembly GCA_964506835.1 of uncultured Polyangiaceae bacterium. Classification (GTDB taxonomy): domain Bacteria; phylum Myxococcota_A; class Polyangia; order Polyangiales; family Polyangiaceae; genus DASZVB01. The sequence goes on along the minus strand of CAZDNG010000009.1, from coordinate 47,130 downwards.
CGCGTGAAGGCGTTGGTGACCGACAACGCCGCGGGGCGTCGCGCGTTCAAGGGAGTGCTCCTCGTGCTCGCGGTGGCCATCGCGTTCGTCGCGCTCGCGCAACCGCAATACGGGCGTGGAACGCGGCTCGTGCCGGCGACGAATCTCGATGTCGTCGTCGTCCTCGACTACTCGAAGAGCATGTACGCGCGCGACGTGACGCCGTCGCGGACGTTGCGCGCGAAGACCGAGGTGAGCCGGCTCATCGGCGATCTGCCGGGGGCGCGCTTCGGCGCCGTCGCGTTCGCCGGCGAACCGGTGAGCTTCCCTCTGACCAGCGACGGCGGAGCGATCGCGCAGTTTTTCACGCAGCTCGCTCCGATCGACATGCCCGTCGGAGGGACGGCCATCGCTCGAGCTCTCGAAGCAGCGCTCGATTTGCTGCATCGAGATCCCCTGTCGCCGCGGCATCGCCGGGTGATCGTGCTGGTCACCGACGGCGAGGATCTCGAAGGCGACCCCGTCCAGGTCGCCGAGGCCGCCGCCAAGGAGCACGTGACGATCCACGTCGTGCAGATCGGCGGACGGACGCCGGAGCCGATTCCCGACGTCGACGACAACGGCAACGTCCACGGCATTCGCAAGGGCGACGACGGCGCCCCGCTCACCACGTCGCTCTCGGCGAGCGGCGAAGAGCAGCTCGCCAAGATCGCGCAAACGACGGGCGGCAACATCGTCCGGAGCGAGCGCGGCTCGACGGGCATCAGCGACATCGCCGCCGCGATGAAGACGATGATGACCGAGGAGCTCTCGGAGCGCGTCGAAACCGTCTACGCCGACGTGTACTTTTACCCGACCCTGCTCGCCGTGCTCCTCCTCGTCGTCGAAGCGTTCGTCCCCGAGTCGCCGTCGCGCGCGCGCGCCAAGAAGGCGTTGCGCCTGGCGGCCGTGGGTGCGGGCGTCACGGCGCTCGTCCTCCTTCTCTTCGGGTGCAATGACGGCGCGTTCATCCGTCACTCCCCCGCCGTCGACGACGCATTGAAAAGCTACGACGCAGGCAAGGCGCCGGAGGCGGCGAAACTCCTCGAGACGTATCTGTCGACGGGAGAATGCAAGGCCGGCGAAATCGGCGTGCCGGACTCGGTTCGAAAGCTCCCGAACGCGAGCATCGACCTCGGTCTCGCGCTCTTCAAGGTCGCCGAGCGGTACGGCGCGCGCTTCGGCGACGACACGCAAGCTGCCGCAGCCGCGCCGTCCACGAACGACCAACGCAGCCCGGGCGTCGACTGCGCGCTACGCATCGTGCGCATGGTCGCCACCGATCCCGCCGCGACCGTCGAACTTCGCGCGAACGCGGAGTACCTCACCGGCAATCTCGAATTTCTCCGCGCCAAGTACGAAGACGCGGTGACCGGCTACGACGCCGCCTTGAAGCTTTCGCCGGCGAGCTCGGAGAAGGACGACTCGGTCGGCGGCCGCGCCGCTTGGAACCGCGCCATCGCGCTCCGTCGCATCGAGGAGCAGAAGAAACCCGACGCCGGCAAGCCCCCCGACAATCACCCGGACGGAGGAAATCAGGATCAGGACGGCGGAAAGCCGAAAGACAACGAGTCCCCTGACGCCGGTCAGCCGAAGAACGACGACAAGAAGAACGACGACAAGAAGAACGACGACAAGAAGAACGACGACAAGAAGAACGACGACAAGAAGAAGCCCCAGGATCCAAAAAAGAACGACAAGAACCAGGGCGACCAGGACAAGAAGAAGGACGACGCGAAGGACAAGGGCTCGGAGCCGAAGCCGCAAGGGCAGAAGAATCAGCCCTCCTTGAGCCAAGACGAGCGAATGCTCGACCAGCTCGAACAAGCACCGACCGTTCAGCAGGAGGCGGCGAAGAAGAACGCGACGCGATCGCAGGTTTCGGGCATGGAGGACAAGTGAAACGCCACCTCGCGGTCGCCGCGGCGCTCTTGACGTTCAGCGTCGGCGCTCGGGCCGCGACGTCGGTTCACTTGACCGTCGGGCAGGATCACGCCGCGGTCGGCGAATCGTTCCAAGTCGAGGTCAGCGCACTCAGCGATTCCGACGACAATCCGACGAACGCGCGCCTCCACGTTTCCCCAGGGCTCTCCGTGCAGGGCCCGAACATCTCGACGTCTCAACAGATTTCGTTCACGAACGGACACTTCGAACGGCGGCGCGGCATCGAGGTCACGTGGATCGTCACCGGTACGAAGCCCGGACGCTTCACGGTTGGTCCGGCCACGGTCGACGTCGGAAACGCCTCGCTCCAAAGCGACGCCGTGACCATCGAGGTGGTCGCTGGCGGGTTCCTTCAACGGAACCGGGGTTTCGATCCGTCGAACCCCTTCGACCCGTTCGGCTTGCTGCGACGGATGCCGAACTTCCCGGGCCTGGACGATCTCGAGGCGCAAGCCGGCGGTCGCCCCTCGGCACCCGATGAGTACACCGCCGCCCACGCCGCCGATCCCATGGCCTTCGTGCGCGCGACGGTCACGCCGACCCACGCCGTGGTCGGGCAAGAGGTGCGGCTCCGCATCTACGCGTATGGGAGCCGCGGGCCTTTCGACGAGATCAACTCCTCGGAGCCGAGCCGCGCCGATTTCCTCTCGCAGGTCGTGGTCGACAGCTCGTATCGCCAGCCGCGCTACGTCGTGCCGATCGACGGCACCGATTGGTCGGTGGTGAAGCTCCGCGAGGTCGCGATCTTCCCGCTCCACTCCGGCGTGCTCAAGGTGGGATCCATGAAGGTCGGGATGCGAGGCCCGGGGTACCCGGAAGACGGTCCACTTCAAGGGCTCGTCCGCTACAGCCCCGAGCTCAGCGTCGTGGTCACCGATCCGCCGCTCGCGGGGCGTCCACCCGGGTACGAGCTCGGCGACGTCGGTAACTTCAACTTGTCTGCGAACGTCGATCCGCGCCGCATCGACGCGGGCGACGCGGTCTCGGTCAAGATTCGCGTCGAGGGAAGCGGCAACCTTCCGCACACCGTCAAGTTGCCGGAACAAAACGGCGTCGACTGGCCCGCGCCGACGACGAAGGAAGCCATCACGCCGACGTCGTCGGCCGTCACCGGCTGGCGCGACTTCAACTACGTCGTGCGCATCGAGAACCCGGGCAACGTCGACCTCGGCGAAGTGACGTTGCCGTTTTACGACCCGGCCGCAGCTCGATATCGCGTCGCGCGCGTCCGTCTCGGCAACGTCGAGGTCGCGCCGAGTCAGAAAGCGGCAGTGACGCCGAACGCCGCCGCTGCGGCGTCCGCCGCGAAGGATCCGCTCGACGGGCTCGGGCCGCCACGGAAACAACTCGGCACCATGACGGCGTCCGAACGGCACCTGACCGACACGCGGAGCTTCTGGCTGCTCGTGGCGTTCGGACCGCTCTCGGTGCTCGGTCTCCGCGGCGTCGTCGAATTGTCGCGGCGCGCGCGGCGGCGATTCGAGTCGCGCGCGCGCTCCACGTCGACGCTCGTGAAGAAGGCACTCGCCGAGGCGCGCACGGCGGCGAGCGCGAAAAACGTGGGTCCGGTCGCGGGCGCGCTCGAGCGCGCCGTGTACGCCAGCGTCGAAGCGCGCCTCGGGCTCAAGGGACGCGCGACGTTGCGCGATCGACTCCGCGGCGAGCTCGTCCTTCGAGGCGCCGATGACGAGCTCGCGAAAGACATCGTCACCGTGCTCGACGATTGCGATCGCCTCCGCTTCGCCGAGGGAACGGGGCTCGGACCAAGCGAGCTCGTCACGCTCGCGACGTCCGTCGTGGCGCGGCTCGATCGGGCACGACCGCCCAGTCGGGATCGGGCGGCATGAAGCCCGCTGTTCTGGCGAGTCTCGCCTTCCTGCTCCTCGTCGCGTTCGGAAGCGTCGCGCGGGCAGACTCGAACGAAGCACTGTTTTCCGAGGCAGTCGCGGCCATGGATCGAGGCGCGATCGACGACTCGATCGATCGCTTCGAGCTCCTGGCCGATCGCGGATTTTCGCACCCCGACGCGAGCTACGATCGCGCTCTCGCCTACGTGAAACGCGCGCAGTCGTCCCGCGCGAAAGCCGGTGATCTCGGCCGAGCCGCCGCCGCGTTCAGCGAGGCGGTGCTCGCGCGCCCGAACGACGCCGATGCCGAGCGGGGCCTCGATCGCGTCCGACAAGAAATCGTGCGACGCCGCGCGCGCGGGTCGGCGAAAGACGTCGACGTTCGCCCGTCGCTCGGCCGCGCGATCATCGGCGTGCTCGACGAGAACACCTGGGCCTGGCTCGCGATCGTCGGGTCGGTCGCCTTGTCGATCGGACTCGTGCTCCGTCTGTTCGTCGCGTCGCCCAATGCGCGACTCACCGGCGCCGTCGCCGCGAGCCTCGGCGCGCTCGTCTTCTTCGTCGCGACCGGGATGACCTTCGCTGCGCGGAAAGATCGTCTCGACTATCGACCCGCGGTCGTCGTCGTCGAAGAAGCGCGTTTGCTCGACGACAACGGCGTGACAATCAATGGCCCCGGAAGCATCGTTCCAGAGGGTGCGGAAGTCGAGGTCGGCGAGCGCAGGGGTACACTTGCGCACGTCGAATGGGGCACGCTCGACGGTTTTCTCTCGCTCGGCCAGCTTCGTCTTCTTGCGGTGACGCGCTGAATACCCGTGCTAGGGTCCTTGGCGTGTGGGTTCGTGGAACAGCAATTCGTCCGGTGCCGAGCTACGCGAAGGTCGCGGAGTCGGCGCTCGACGCCGTGCGGCGCAGCTTGTCGGACGACGACGAGGCGGTCCGCGGTCAGCTCGACGAGGCGTTCGATCGCTTCGAGCGTGAGCAAGCCGCCCTCGCTGCCCACGTCGGCGACGTGCTGTCGAGCCCCCTCGACGAAACGGCCCTCGCCCTCGGATACTTTCTGACGCTGGTCGTTTGGATGAGCTTCGAGCGGGCGCACGGCAGCTATCTCGAGGAAGTGACGGCGGAGTCGATTCAAGCGACGGAAGAATTGCTCGACCTCGACGAACAGCTCCGCAAGAAAGACCCCGCGGAAGCGCTCGACACCGACGACGTCATCGGGATGGAGCAGCCGAACCTGCTCGTCTTCGTGCACGAGCACCTCGACGCGACGTTGGAAGCCCACGCCGAAGACGTCGACGTCGACGACGTCCACTCCGTCTACCGGCTCGTCCTCGTCGAGATCCTCGCCCTCTCGTACGCCGTTCGGAAGCCGGCCGGTTATCCCGTCGCGAAGTCCGAAATGCTCGCCTGACGTCGTCATGGCAAGGTCGCCGCGGGCCAGCGTCCCGAAGAGCGCCCCGGGGAGGCGCGTCGCTCTCCACCCGGGGCGCGAAAAGCCGGTGCTCAACCGACACCCGTGGGTGTTCTCCGGCGCCATCGCGTCCGTCGGCGACGACATCGTCGACGGCGACATCGCCGACGTCGTTCGCTCGGACGGCGAGTTTCTCGCCCGCGGTTACGTCAATCGACGCTCGCAGATCGTCACTCGCCTGCTCACGTTCACCGACGAACCGATCGACGACGCGTTCTTCACGCGACGACTTGCGGCGGCGATCGCCGCGCGCTCGCCGGGTCCGACGCGCCTCGTGAACGCCGAATCCGACGGGCTCCCGGGGCTCATCGTCGATCGATACGCCGACTTCGCGGTGCTCCAGGCGTCGACCTTGGGAATGGATCGACGGAAGCGTGACCTCGCGAACCGCATCGCCGGGCTCGCCGGGGTCCGCGGCGTGTACGATCGCAGCGACGTCGACGGCCGCGACAAGGAAGCGTTGTCGCCCGAGACGGGAACGCTGTTCGGCGACGATCCGCCGGAGCTCGTCGCGATCGACGAAGCGACCGCGGCGGGAGCGTCCATTCGCGTCTGGGTCGACGTGAAGCGCGGGCACAAGACCGGCACCTATCTCGACCAATCCGAAAATCGAAAAATCGTCGGCCGCGCGTCGAACGGCGGCGAAGTGCTCAATCTGTTTTCTTTCGCCGGCTCGTTCTCGCTCCACGCCGTTGCGGCGGGCGCGACGAGCGTCGTGAACGTCGATTCGTCGGCGGATGCGCTCGCGTTGTCCGAGCGGAACGCGAACGAGAACGGATTTTCCGATCGCATCGAGCACGTGCGCGCCGACGCGTTCGACGCGCTCCGGCGTTTCCGCGACGAAGGCCGCACGTTCGACGGCGTCGTCCTCGATCCTCCGAAGTTCGCGCACTCGAGCGGCCAGGTCGATCGCGCGGCACGCGCCTACAAGGATTTGAATCGCGTCGCTCTCGCACTGGTGCGCCCGACCGGCTTTCTCGCGACGTTCTCGTGTTCCGGGCTCGTGTCGACGGATCTGTTCCAGAAAATCGTCTTCAGTGCCTCGGTCGAAGCGAAGCGCGACGCGCAGATCGTCCGACGTCTCACCCAGGCGCCGGACCATCCGGTGCTCCTGAGCTTTCCGGAAGGGGAATACTTGAAGGGGTTGCTCCTTCGCGTCGAGTGACGTCGGCCTGTCGTCGCCCACCGTCACGGACGTGCGGCGTTCACCGTCCGCGTGACGTCACTGGTCGCGAGCCGCGGCGCGGCGGCGCTCGGCCACTTCGAGCCGTTGGGCGATCACCTTGCGAAGCTGCGGCAAGTCGTAGCGCGCGGGTCGGTCGCCTTCTGCCATGAGCCCGATTTCTTGCGCGATGGCGTCCGCGCCCTTGCGCGGGCCGTCGGGGAGCTTCAGCGATTTGGCGAGGCGATCGAGCGCTTCGATTTCTTTCGCGTCGGTCGTGCCATCGAGACGCGTCATCCACGAGGCGACCGCGTACACGAACAGCCGGTCTTCCTTCGTCAGTTTTTCGAGGTCGATGGAGCCGACATCGACCGGTTTCTTCGTCGCTTCTTCGATGCTCTCGATCTCGTCGAGCTCGAGCCCCTCTTCCAATGCCGTCCGCACGATGGCGTCTGCCTCTTCGGCGTCGAGCTTGCCGTCCGCCCAACCGATCGCCGCCAGGGCGATGAACACGTCGCGTCCGAGCCGTTGCTTCTCAGCCATCGTGACCTTCTTTCGAGCGTGGGGAAGACGAACCCGAGTGCGTCTCGCGCGGAGCGCCGGGCGCTCTTTTCATTTTACCGCCGAGGACCGTAAAATTGAACGGCTTTTGCCGGGCCGCGCCAAATCTCGCTGGCTTTTCGGCTCTTTGCCGCAATGATTCGCCGGAAGCACGATGGAACGCCGAGTGACGCTCCTCTACTTCGCGGCCATCGCCGACCTCGTCGGGTCCAGAGAAGAGACGCTCACGCTTCCCGCCGACGTCCGCGACGTCAGGGAGCTCTACCCCTACCTCGAACTCCGGCATCCCGCGCTCGCAGGGAGGCTCGCGGGAGTGCGATGTGCCGTGAACGAGGGCTTCGTGGACGCCGCTCACGGGCTCGCGAACGGCGACACCGTGGCGCTCATTCCGCCGGTTTCGGGTGGGTAACCGAACCAACCGCGGCACCCGCCCGGCGGTCGTGCTTCACCGAATTCGTCACCCTCGCGACGCCGAAACGTCGTCCGGTGCGGAAAGCGCACGACTACGGTCGGCACGGAGAGAGGTCGCCGAAGATGCTTCACCCCAAAGTCGTGCTGGCACCAACGGATTTCAGCGAGCCGGCCACGGACGCGACGGAGACTGCTGCCAGCATTGCGTCGAAATACGGCGCCGTCTTGCTGCTCGTTCATGTCGTCCCGGCGCTGCCGAAGCTGCCCGCCACCGTTTCGCTCTTTCACGACGGTGAGTACGAAAAACAGCTCCGCGCAGATGCCGTCGTCCGAATGGCCGAGCTCACGAACACGCATGCGCGGAACGGCCTTTCAGTACGATCCGAGGTCGGCGTCGCGAATGACGTCGGCATGGAGATCGTCCGGATCAGCGAGCATCAGGGCGCGGACCTGATCGTCATCGCCACCCACGGAATGACCGGGTGGAACACGTTCGTCTTCGGGTCGGTCGCGGAGAAGGTGATGCGACTGTCGTCCTGTGCGGTGCTGGTGACCAAACCTCCGCAAGCGGCGAAGCAAGCGGGCAAGTCCCGCTGAGCGGGCGCCCGCGCGACCTCGAGGGTCGCGGACTATTTTCACCCAAGGCGATGGATCCTCACGGGTCGAAGCTCATCGGAGGTTCGCACGTGACCATTCGCATCATCGCGCTCGTCGCGCTTACGATCAGCGTCGTGACCAAGACGGCGGAAGCCGAGCCGAAAGCGGGACGAGCGACGTCGTTGCTCGTCTCCGCTTCCGACGCCGGCTACGAGTACAGCTTCATCGACGAATCCGTTCAATCCGGGGAGTGGAGCCCCTACAGCGACTGGATCCGTCGAAGAGCCGGCAGCGAGCGGAGCCTGCTCATCCGCCCGCGCGCGTCGTTCGTCCCCGAGCTCCTGGTGTCGGTCCAGACGCTCTGATCAACCGTCGCAGCACGCCCGCGGTCGATGCTCGTCGCAGCTCGCTTCCTCGGAGAGGCGCCACGCTTCGCGCGTGCACCCGGCCTGACAACTGGTGACGGCGAGGCCGAGCTCGTCGTTCGATTCGGACGGGGCTGCTCCGGCGGAGTCGCAACATACGGGACACGCCGTACACGTGCAGAGTTTCGTGTGTTCGATGCTCCATCCCGGAAGTCGCGGCGGCGGAGCGACCTGACTCGGCGGTGAGGGCTGCTTGCAGGCAACGACGAAAAAGATCCCTGCCCCGAAGATCGCACGCATCGGAAAGTGGCACGGTGAGCGCATGAGACGATGAACACCGGCGCCCCCCGAAGCCGTGGGTTGGCTACGAACCCGACGCGCGCGTGGCGACGCAACCCGAACCGCCGAAGGCCGGCTCGGACGAGTGCGTGCAGTCGGCCTCACTGTAAAACCAGTGGCCCTTTTCGAGGCCGATCGCGGTCTGGTCGACGGTCGTGATGCGAAAGGTTTCATCGCAGGGAAACTCGCGGTCGTCGGTGGCGAAGCTCGGCGACGAGGGATCGACTGGGCCGAAAATCCGGATCTCTTCCGCCGCTTGCCGGTAGTGAAACGTGAGCGGCGGCGTCCCGGCAGCGGCGGGGCGACGGAAGTCGCCGAAGGGCGAGCCTGGCGCGAGCGGGACGAACGTCCAGGCCTGACAGCCGTTTTCGGCTTTCACGAACAGGGTCGCCCGGGCGCGCTCTTCGGCGGCCAGGGTTTCGCCGGGAAGCGCGTCGCAAAAATAGACGCGGAGGCGATCGTTCACGACCACGTCGCCGAACTTCATCGCGTCGTCGGTGATGACTCCCGAGAACTCGGCGTCGAAGGACTCGATCTGCGTGATCAGTTTCTTGATGGACCTGAGCGGCATCGCGGCGTCGCAGCGCTCGTCGCGAATGAACTCGAGCGGAAGCCACGCGAGCGATCCGGCGCCCGCGCGGCGCTCGGCGCCCACGAAGAGACGCAAGCCCGCGGTGTCGAGTGCGCCGCAGTCGCACGACGGAAGGGCCTGAACGATGGCGGGCTTCAGCGCCTTCCATCGACTCGCCGGATCCACGGTCGTGGTCTGGGCCACCGCGTGCGCGAGGGCATCGCAGCGTGAAAGCTCGGAAAATCCCTGTTGCTCGACGCGCGCTCGCGCCGCCGGGTCTCGCTCGGTGAGCAAACGACTCGTCAACTCGCGTGCGGTTTCGGAGACCTCTCTCGCCGCACCTTGCACGGGCGGCGGTGAGCGGACGAGCAAACGAAGCTCGGTGGTGTCCGGCACTGCGGTCACGACGGCGCGCACCGTCTGTACGTCGGTTTCGGCTGCCGCGGCGACGTAGAGGACGGACGTCGCTGGCGCCGCGCCGAGCCACGAACGAAATCGTGCGACACGGTCTCGAAGCGTCGCGTCGTTCGCGATCTGGCCGCTCATCGCAATTTCCGTCGGCGAAATTTCGACGAGCGGACCGTCTCCGGGAACCGCGCCGAGAATGGAGGACGGAAGTTCGACGCGCGTCGGCAGCGCGACGGATTGCTCGGACAACGATCCCACGAATCGTCCGAAGTCGTCCTTTCGCGCTCGGCACGCCTCGGGTGTCTCCGGGAGCGCTGCGGAGTGCGCGCCCGGTGGCCGGCAGGCGACGAAGAGCCCCGCACCAGCCACGGCGAGTCGCGCGGCGTGCAGCCTCGACTTCGATCGGACGCTCACGCGCCGGAAACTACCCTGCCTCGCCGGCCATGTCGGCCGTTTTCGGGCTCATTGTGCGAGCGCGACGTTCCACGGTTCTTCGCGCGAGTAGTCGAAGAGCGGCGGGGTCGGGTGCTCGCGGTCGCGGATGCGAACGACCGCTCCGGACCCGAGCGGCACTTCCACTTCGCTCCATCCGTCGGGCACTGGAGGGGCGATCCAGTCGAAGAGAAACGCGGCGTCCTTCGGCGATACGTTGACGCAACCGTGACTCCGCGCGCCGCCGAAGCCATCGTGCCAGTACGCGCCGTGGATGAAAAAGCCCTTGGCGAATCGCACCGCCCAGGGCACCGCCGACACTTCGTAGTGATTGGGAATCGACGGATCTCCGTCCATCGGGGTGGTCGCTGCCTTGGCTCTTACTTGATACGTCGCGAGCGGCGTCGGATCTTTCCTGCCGCCGGTCGACACCAGAGTCACGAACACCGGTTTCGTGCCCTGGTAAGCGACCAGCACTTGCTCGTCGCGATCGACGTCGATCCACTGCGCCGACTCGGTCACGCCCGGCGGCGGCGCGGTGAGCCGCGCGACTCGAACGTATTTCCGCTCGACCCACTCGCCGTCGCCGATGTGCACGAAGCCGTTTTGCTCTTCGCCGAACGAGACGATCTCGCGCCGCGACGCGGCGCGAACGGGGCCCCCACTCGAATCGGGCACGGCATAGACGGGAGCCTTTCGCGCGCCGCGTTCGAAAAAGACCCAGGCGAACGGAAACGCGACCGCGGGGTGCGCGGCGAGCACGATCCCCTCGAAATCCGAGGGCCAGAATTTCGCGAGGCTCGCGGCTTCGATGAGGCCGTGATCGGTCTTCAGATACGGCGTGTCGTCGACGTGCACGACGCTGGTTCCGACGAGCATCACCTTCGTGGACACGAGCTTGTCGACGACGTCCGCGCGCACGTCATCCTCGCTCTTGAACGCTTTCGTGTCGTCGACCATGACCTTGAAATAGTCGTCGGGGGTCGGCTGTCCGACCTTCACGACCGGTTGACGAACGCCTTTGGGCTCCTCGGGAGAGGGAACGAGAAGCGTCTTGCAGAGCCACCCGTTCGGGAGAATTTCGACCCACGCCGCGCACCGCGGCGGCCGATGACTCGATCGGGATTCGTCGACGTCCGGGGCCACGACGCGCCGCCACGCGACGCGAGTTCCCCCCATGATTTTTCCGATGTACCGAGCACGGTCGGACGGGGCGCCGAACACGTGCGCCACTTCGCGAACTTTCAAGGAGTGTGTGCCCGCCGGAAAATCGTCCGCGATGAGGGTTCGTCCGTCGGGCGGTTCAGCCCCGATCGTCGCGCCCGTCGGGGGGCCGCCGGAGTTTCCGGGCGTCATGATCGCCGCTGTTTTTTTGGGGGCACCCTCGCCGTCGGGCGGCGACGCAGAGGTCGACGGAGCCGTCGAGGAGCGATCGGGCGCGGCCCTGGGCGCGGTGGAGACGCCGACGGACGCGCCACTCGCCAGAGGCAGCGGCGATGACCCGCACGCAAGGGTCAACGATCCGAGAGCCAGAGCCACGAACCATCGGCGCATTCCGCCGAGTTTCACGCGGCACGACTCATTGCGGCGCACGCGCGCACCTGGCGCCGACGAAGTAGAAGCCGTTCTGCGGCATGTACTTGTCCCGAAAGGACGTGATCAGCGACGCCGCGTTGATGTGGAAGTTTCCGCCGCGAACCACGCGGGTCGAGATCGCCGTCAGTTGAGCGCAATCGGCGCACGGAGTCGCGTAAGCGGCGAACCCGTCCAAGGTCCACTCCGACAGGTTTCCGGCGAGGTCTTCCTGACCGTAGGTGCCCTTGCCGGCGTCGATCAACCCAACGGGCGCGATGCTATCGGCGCCATGGCAGTGGACGCTGGCGTCGTTGCCGTAGTGACACCCATAGTTGGCCAGATCCGTGTTCGCGCCGGGCGCGCTGGTTCCCCAAGGATAGGGGAGCTGCTTGATCCCCCCGGCGGCCGTGTAGTCCCATTCGGTTTCGCTCGGGAGAAACCCGCCGTCCCAAATGCAAAATGCGTAGGCCTCGTACCAGGTCTCGCAATTGACGGGATCGGTCTCCTTCCCCGACGCAGTCGGCGACCACGTGTAGTTCGGCGCGTCGCACGTGAGCTCGGTGTCCCACCCCGAAGCGGTGTCGGGGATGAGCGACACCCACGCCGTGTTCCAACCCGTTTCGAAGGTGGCGCTCGGAACGGTGAGCCCTTTGCCACCGTTCAGGTGCTTGTGCTTTCCGTCTCCCGCGCTCGGTCGCCATCCGTCGTCCCACGCCTTCTCGAAATTTCGAAAACGGCCGACGGTGACCTCGAACTTGTCGAGCTGAAAATCGCTCACCGTCGCGGGTGCCGACATGTCCGTGTACGTCACGTTGTCGTAGCCGCGATAGAACGTCTGGGTGCCCGTCGTGCCTTTGACGGGAAGCGACTTGCAGCACGACTCATGCGCGGAGCCGCACGAGTCCGTCAGGCCCTGACAACTCGACCCGGGAACGCCGCTGTCGACGGGGAACCCACCGCTGCCGCCGGTGTTTGGGTTGCCGCCGGTGTTCGGGTTGCCGCCGGTGTTCGGGTTGCCGCCGGTGTTCGGGTTGCCGCC
>CAZDNG010000009.1:0-34287 GCA_964506835.1 uncultured Polyangiaceae bacterium | reverse complement strand
CGGTGTTCGGGTTGCCGCCGGTGTTCGGGTTGCCGCCGGTGTTCGGGTTGCCGCCAGTGTTCGGGTTGCCGCCGGTGTTCGGGTTGCCGCCAGTGCTCGTCGTGCCGCCGGTGCTCATCGTGCCGCCGCTCCCGGACACGCCGCCCGTCCCTGTCGTGCCGCCCGCTCCGCAGTCTTCGACGGGTCCCGTCGAGTTGGGGTCGTGGCACCGGAGAACGCCGATGCAAACGCCGTTCGCCGAGCAGGTTTGATCCTTGGCACAACCGCCCGCGTCGGCAGCCGAGCATTGGTCTCGACACGATCCATCGATGCAGCTCGTTCCCGACGGGCACGAGCTGTCGTTGCAAGTGGGCTGATCGGACGAGACACAGGCGACGCCTTTGCTCGTCTTCAAGCAACGAAAGCCCGTGTCGCAATCGCGATCACCCACACAAGGGGGACTACAAACGCCGAAAATACAAACGTCCTTGATCGAGCAATCCGTGTTGAGCACGCAGGTCTTCGGGCCGGCTTCGTTCGAGGCGCCCCCCGTCTCGACGGCGAGATGCCGCGTTTCATTTCCGAAGATCGCATTGCAAGCGAGCGCCGTCGTCAGGACGCCCAGCGCGACGACCCCTCTCACCCGGCCGTCCATCAGAACGCTCCTTTGATCGAAACCGTACCCATGCCGAGACCAACCTGCGTGCTCGGTCCGCTGGAATTCCCGCCCGTGAACCAAAGCACGGCAGCGCCTCCGAGCCCGGCGAGCCCGACGATCAACCCGACCGTCGCGACGTTGCCATCTCGCGTCGCGTCCTTACTCAGATCGACGCCGGTCTGATCGCGACACGCCGCGCCGTCGCAATGCTTGTCGGCATCGTCGTGCTTCGATTTCGATTCGACGCCGAACGCGGTGCCGATGCCGAGCGCCACGACACCGACGCCGCCCGCGACGAGGGCCAAGACCCGCTGAGTGCCGAGTCCGCCGTGAGCTTCGTTGAGTGGCTCGGGTGAAGAAGAAGGAGCCGGCATGACGGGCGGAGCCGCGGGGGCTTGCGGAGGGAGCGCAGGCGGCGCCGCTGTGGCAGCGGTCGGCGCTGCTGCCGCCAGCGTCGGAATCGCGACCGTCGTCGTCTGGTGGTCCGCTTTCACGACGACCTCCGTGCTCCACGGAACACGACCTTCGGCGCGTGCGGAAATGGTGTGCGTCCCCGGGTCGACCGGAATCGGCGTATTCCGCTGAGGTTCGTCGACGACGAGGCCGTCGCGGACCACCTCGAGACCGGGCGCCGCGCTCGACGGGGCAACGTCGATCTCGATGTTCGATAGCTTGCCGACGACTTGGGCCGCCCGATCGCGAGCCGCCCGTTCCCGCGCGGTATTTCCAACGTTTTTCGCGGCCGCGGCTGCCTCCAGAAACGCGCTCCACGCCGACGCGGTGCGACCCTCGTGCTCGTAGCAATCGCCCAGATTGATGAGCGTACCGCTCCCGGGGTCGAGCCGCTGGCTCTCCTCGAGCTTCGGACACGCCTCGGCGTAATTGCCCTTGGCCATGAGCCCCTTGGCTTGATCGTAGAGCGCTTGCGCGACCGTGGCGTTGCCGGCCTGGGCCTGTGCGACACCGCCAAACGCCGACAACGCGACGAACATGCCTGCCACTTTCGAAACTCGCTGGATGGTCCGGAACAAGCTCATTTCCTGTCGTCGTATACGTCGTTCGAAGGGTTCGCGGGAGACCGGTTTGGCGGCGCGACGGCTCCTTTTGCTTCGCTCGGTTCCCCGGCGCGGTCGCGCAACGGGGTATCCGGGTGGGGCGCAATCCGTTTCGCCGGCAACGCCGTCGACGATCCCGACGGCGTGACGGGTCCCCCAACGCTCGGTACCGTTACCGACGCCGCCCCACGAGGGTCAGCGGCAGTCGCCACGGGAAGCCCGGCAGCAGAGGGTTCTGCGCCCACGGGAAATGCGGTGTCCGGAACCGGAGAGGAGACGCTCCTCGACGAAGCATCGACGGCCGCGGTGCGCTTGAAATAAAAGAACGCCCCGACCCCGCATGCGACCACCAGGATTGACAGAAGGAGCAGCGCGATCGGTCCGCCGACGGCTCCGGGCGTGGTTCGCCCCCAAGCCGTCGAGTTCGCGCTCACTTCGGTGCGATCGAAGGCGAGCCGTCCCGACGATTCGCCGCCCGCGAGACCTGCCGCCTTCATGACACCCGAGATGCGCTCGACCGATCGACGGGATCGCCTCGGAGCGAAATCGATCAACGAGAGCGCGAGCTCGCCCACCGACTGAAAGCGTGCGTCCGCGTCTTTCTCGAGACACTTCAAGATGATGTCCTCGAAGCCGGGCGGCGCGTGCGGACAGAAATCGCGCAACGGTCGCGGGCCGTCGGAAATGATCTTGTAGATGAGCTTCGGCATCGACTCCGCGGTGAACGGACTGTGCCCCGCGACGAGCTCGTACAAGATGACGCCGAGCGACCAAATATCGGTTCTGGTGTCCACGTCGCGCGAGGAACGAACTTGTTCCGGCGACATGTAGAGCGGCGACCCCATGAGCGCGGCGGTTTGCGTCAGAGCATCGTCGGCGCTCAGAGACCCTGCACCGGTGATCTTCGAGATGCCGAAGTCCAGGACCTTGATCGAGGGCGAGCCGTCCGGAAGGTTGACCAGGAAAAGGTTCGACGGCTTGATGTCGCGGTGGACGATGCCGAGTGCGTGCGCCTCCGCGATCGCCTCGCAAGCTTGAAGCACGAACTCCGCCGCCTGTTCGACGGACAAGGGGCCCTCGCGCTGGATCCAAGCGTGGAGATCCAGCCCGTCGAGGTACTCCATCACCATGTAGGGAGCGCCGTTGTCCAGCGTGCCGACGTCCGACACCCGCGCGACGTGTTCGCTCTTGATCTTCACTGCAGCGCGCGCTTCGCGAGCAAATCGCGCCACGGCGTCCACTCTCCCGAGCATCGAGGCAGCGAGGAACTTGATGGCGACGCGTTCGTCGAGCTGGAGATGGTGGGCTGCCACGACCACCCCCATTCCCCCGACTCCCATGACGCGATCGACGCGGTATTTTCCCGCGAGGACATCGCCCTCCTGAACGGGGGCGCTCACGGTATGCCCCGCGGGATGGTCCGTTCACTCGACGTTGCCAACCTAGTGAAGGGACGCTCCATCGGGCTCGGCGGCGCGTCAACCGACGGACCGAAGGCCGTGATCTCAATGACTTGGCGCATCGAGGCACCGACGGACTCAGCGAACGGAGCACTCACCGGATGCTCACCCGTTCGTCTCGGTTTCTGAGGTCGGAAGCCACGTGGCCACGGGCGCGTCGGTAAATTTGTCTCGAATTGTAACGAACGACGCCGAGCAACGGAGCGGTCCCGCACGAACGCGGTCGTTCATTGAGATTGTGCACCGCTTGCTCTGACGAACTCGCAGGCGGTCGTCGTGAAGCAGAGCAACCTTCTCAGTGCAATCGCTTCCGTACTTCTGTCGACCGCGGCGTGTTCGGGCGGAGTCAGCGCCTATTCGCGACCGGCGGACTCGAACGACTACGACGACGTCGCTCAAGCCCTCGCTTCCGTCGTCGCGACGACCGACGGCGGCGGCGAAGTGGGGTCGCTCTCGGATTCCGCCGACCTCGCCGAAGGCGTGATGCCGTCCGGCGTGTCCAGTGAGACCTCGGGCGACTTCGCGGCGAATCGTCTCGGCCTCGACTACCAATACCAGCTCCGCTGCAAGGATGCGGCGGGCGCCGCGCTGGCTGCGTGCGGCCGACCCGCCGAAACGGCGGAAGCCAGGGTCGACTGGTCGGGATATCTCGGACTTCCGGCCTTCTCGGCTTCCCTGAAACGGCAAGCCGACTGGTCACTCTCCGGGATCCCCACCGATACCGTTCGATTCGCGGGGGATGGTACCTTCGCCTTCGACTCGCAGTTTCGGTCCGCCTTCCGCCCGGTCTGGGTGAACTACTCCCTCGACTACACGGCCGGCTACGACTCGGTGGCGATGCAGAAATCCATGCATCGACCCGTCGGTGGCGCGATTCACTACGTCATCACCGCTCGCCGGATGGCGCTGCGCGATGAGACGACCGTCGAAGCCACTTTCGACATGACCGCGGAACTGACGTTCGGGTCACCCGAGATGGCCACGTTGGTTCTCGACGGCGCCCACGCGTACACGGTGAACACGACATCCGGAGTGGTCGGACGGGCCGGCGAAAACGCCGGGCCGAACGAGGCGGAATAGCACCCGCCCGGGCGATCGACCTCACGTTCCGCTACAATCGGTCCTCGGCGATGCGAGGTCGAATCCCCGACTTGGCCGGTTTGGATCCCTGTGAGTTCCCGGTCCGATAGCCCGAATCTGGACCTCCTTCGCACGGTAGCCGTGTCATGCGTGCTGGCCAGTCACGTGTTGACGGTGCGAGGCGTTGCGATTCGATACCTCGGGGGGCTCGGGATCTGGGGAGTATTGATCTTCTTCGTCCACACGAGCCTCGTCCTCCTCTTCTCGCTCGAGCGGCAGATCGGCGACGACGATCCAAGGACGTCCAAGATCGTCCACTCGGGGCGGTTCTTGGTTCGTCGGGTGTTCCGCATCTACCCGGCGAGCATCGTCGCGACGCTCGTCGCATGCGGGTTCAATCTGCCACTGCGAAACTTCGTCGCTGGGCACTTCGTCGGCACCGTCATCGACGAGCGCGTCTTCTTGTCGAACCTGCTTCTCGTCCAGAACCTCACTCACACCGAGTCGGTCCTGGGTCCGCTCTGGAGCTTGCCGTACGAGCTTCAGATGTACTGCGTGTTGCCTTGGCTCTACTGGCTCACTCGCAAGAGGAGCGGCGGCGTGGTCATCGCCGGGTGGATCGCGATGAGCATCGCCTGCGTGGTCGTCCCCACGTCCGGTTT
Organism: uncultured Polyangiaceae bacterium; assembly: GCA_964506835.1. Lineage (GTDB taxonomy): Bacteria > Myxococcota_A > Polyangia > Polyangiales > Polyangiaceae > DASZVB01. The sequence continues at coordinate 29,393 of CAZDNG010000009.1, read as the reverse complement.
AGGCATGTGGGACATGGCGTTCTTCGTCCCCTGCTTTCTGTCCGGCGTGGTGGCGTATCGCCTGAACCGAACCGTTACGCCGCTCCTTCCGTTCTTTCTCTGGCCCGTCGTCATCGCGACCGCGGGGTTTTTCTATGTCCACTACCGGATCACGCACGCCGCACAGACGTTCGGGTGGTTGGCGTGCCTCGCTCTCGGCATTTCCGTCTCGTTCTTTCGAGAGCTACCGGCAATGCTTCATCCGCCGTTCAAGATCATCGCGCGGTATTCGTACGGCATCTACCTCACGCACGACTTCGGGTTGTGGCTCGCGTTCGGTCACTTTTTTCGGCTCCCTACCGGCATTCAATGGACGGTGTTCGTGGCGGTCACCACCGTCTCGACCGTGATGCTCTATCACCTCGTCGAGCGTCCGATGGTTCGTCTGGGCGCGCGATTGAGTGGCGGCTCGGCGGCCAATCGAGGGCGTCCGTCATCCTCATCGGGCGCGCTCCGGCCGCGCCGCGCTGGGGTCTGACTAACGGCACCGACGCGGCGGTTGGGACGTCGCTCTCGATGCCTCGCTGCACAAGAGCAGGTTCAAGAGCTCGGTGCAGGTCACCGTGGTCGTGCTCCCGCAGAACGAATCCACACCGGGCCCCGAGCGATCGGTTCTCGGCAAGTATCCCGCTGCGCCCTGGTCGCAACTCGTGAGCCCGGAACACGCCCCGACTTCGTCTTGGGACGGATCGCCTTCTTCGGCTCCGTTGCAATCGTAGTCGAACGATTCTTGCCCGGCATTGTCGGTGTACCCGGTTCCCTGGAACGGCATGGGCGCCGAAGACGTCGCGGGATGCACGGCGGAATTGTGGTCCTGGCAGTCGCCACCGATTTGCACCCAGTCGTTGCCCGGTGCTGCGCAGGCAGCAGTGGTCATCGTGTCGTCTCCATAGTGATCGCCGTCGGAGTCCAAGTACCATTTGCTCGGATTGGAGCAGCCGGTGCTGCCCGCTTGCCCTCCTCCGCCGGAGCTCGTCGTGCCGCCGGAGCTCGTCGTTCCACCGGAGTGCGTCGTTCCACCGGAGCTCGTCGCGCCACCGGAATTCATCGTGCCTCCGAACGCCGTTGCGCCGGCGCCCGTCACTCCGCCGTTTGACGTCGCTGCTCCACCGGAGCCGACGCTCGGGGCCCCTCCGCCGTGAGCGCCGCCGTTGCCCGACGACGTCACTCCGCCGTTCGACGGCGAAGCGCCGCTGCTCACGGAGCCTCCACTCGCTTCGGTGGGCGCACCCCCACTCGATGGACCGCCGTCGAACGAGGTCTCGTTCTGTCGGCCGCCGTTGCCTCCATCGGGGTACGGCTGGATCCCGTCGAAGTCGACGAGCGCGGTGCACGCGACGAGCGCGGTGCACGCGACGAACGACGCCCCGGTCCTGAAACTTGCGTGGAGCGCGCGCACTGAATGACCCCTCACAGCGCTCCACGGACGCCGAGACTCGCGCCACCCGGAATCGCGCCGGCGGTTGCTTCGACTTCGTGGCGACTCCCAGGGAAGAACACGAGCCACGCGCCGACCGCCGCGGCGGCGAGACCGACTCCGAGCGTCACGTCGCTCACGGTCGCGAGGGTTCGCCCGGAATCTGCGGCGTGGAGACCCGTCGCGTTGCAATATCGACCGCCTCCGCCGGGCTTGTCTTGGCAGCTGCCGTCGAGCGAATGCTCCTTCGAGAGCGCGACGATCCCCGTGATGACGCTCGCGCCGAGCGTCGCGACGCCGACGCCGCCCACGACGATGCCGAGGACGACACGACGAGGAGTGCCGGCTCGGATCGCAGACGGGCGACCCTGCCGTTGATCGAGGGGATGGTCGCCTTGCGCGGCCGTTTCACCCGCGTCGACGGCGAGTTCGACGTGCTGTCCGTCGACGAGGCTCACGCGGTACTCACGGTCCACGTGTGCCGCCGCGCGCACGATCACGATGTGCTCGCCCGCATCGACGGGCAGAGCCGCGTTCAGCGATTGCGGAGGCAGCGGGCGGGCGTCGAGGACGACAATCGCGCCTGCCGGAGCGGCGTGCCCGAGTCGAAGCGCGATCATCGGAACATGAGCTTCCAGCTCCGAAACTCGCGCGGACGCGACGGGCTCACGAGGATCGCTCGCGGGCAGCCGCGCCACGACTTCTCGAAACTGCTCGAGCGCGAGCGCGCGTCGTCCGCGCCGCTCGTTGCAATTGGCGAGATTGAAGACGGTTCCCACCGCAGGATCGAGTTGATTGCTCGCCTCGAACTTCTCGCACGCTTCCTCGTACTCGCCGCGCGCCATCGCTGCCCGTCCCTCGGAAAACAGCGATTCCGCGGCAGCCTGTGACGACGGGTCCGCATGGACACCTGGAGACAGCGCAGAGAGCGCCGCGAAGCAGAACAACGATCTTCGCCGCCGGACGACCGCCACGCGAAAAGCATAGTGTCGTCGTCAGAGCCAATACAGAGCGACGACACTCGACGACGACCGTGTCGCGGATTGCCTCAACGTGCGCGAGCGCACACTACGATTCGTATCGAAACCGACTTTCGAGACGGTGCTAGATTTTCGGACTGGCATGGACGCCACGGATTCGGTGGTCGAGCGAGCGAGAGCGCGCGTGGGCACGCTGCTCGCCGAAAAATGGACGCTCGATGCGCTCGTCGGTGTCGGCGGCATGGCCGCGGTGTATGCGGCGACGCATCGCAACTCGAAGCGCGCCGCCATCAAGATCTTGCACCGTGAGCTCTCGATACACGACGAAATCCGAGAGCGATTTTTGCGCGAGGGTTACGCGGCGAATCAGGTGAATCACAGCGGTGTGGTCACCGTGCACGACGACGTCGTCACCGACGACGGCTCGGCGTTCTTGGTCATGGACCTGCTCGACGGCGAAACGCTCGACGCCCGTCTCGAGCGCAAAGGTCGTCTCGAGGTCGACGAGGTGCTCGACCTTTCGGACCGAGTGCTCGACGTGATCCAGGCCGCTCACGAAAAAGGGATCATTCATCGAGATCTGAAACCCGAGAACGTCATCCTGACTCGAGACGGGGCCGTCAAAGTGCTCGACTTCGGGATCGCGCGCGTTCACAAGGAGGCACGGCGGGGTTGGTCGACGACCGCGGACGGCGTGGTGCTCGGAACGCCGGCGTTCATGGCGCCGGAGCAGGCGCGCGGCACCTGGGAAGACGTCGACGGCCGAACCGACGTCTTTGCGATCGGCGCGACGATGTTCAACTTGCTCAGCGGCGAGCTCGTTCACGACGCGCGCACCTTGAACGAGTCGGTCGCCCTCGCCGTCACCGCGCGGGCGCGTTCACTCGAAGCGGTTCTCCCGTCGATCGATCCCCGCGTCACCGCGCTGGTCGATCGCGCGCTCGCTTACGAGAAGTCCGAGCGCTGGCCGGATCCGCGAGCAATGCAGGAAGCACTCCGGCGAACGCGCGCCGATCTTCGAAGCGGCCATTCGCAGAGACCGCCCGAACCTTACACGCGCACGCTCCTCAGCAGCTCCGCGCCGCGACCCGCGCGCAGACCGCACCCGCATCGTCGGCCTTTCGCGGCGATCACGTTCGTCGTGGCGCTCGTCGCGTGGCTTTCTTTCCACGCGCGAGGAGGGAATGAACGAAACGGCGAAGCGACCAGAGCCGAGGTCACATCGGTCCTGGCGACGAGACCGTCCCAGGTGTCGGAACCCACTGCCGCGCCAGAGACGTCGTCTCCCGCGCTCGACACCGGACCCGCCCCACCGCCGAGTGCAACCGCGCAGGCTCTCGACGCCCCGCGGCCGTCGACCCCGACGAGGCGCGCGGCGCCCGGTGCTCTCCGTTCGGGGACCGTTCCGACGTCGCCGCGGACAGAATCTCGACCCAGCGTTCCGGTTCTCGGGGCGAGCGAGGAACTCAAGAGAGCCGTTTTTCGCGTCCCACCGGATGCGACGGAGCGACGAGTACCGGCGCCAGCATCGGCGTCGGCCTGGGACCCGTTCGGCAAGCGCTTGTAGGCGCGCCATCGCTCCCGAAGCGATCCCGTGCTCTTGACTATGGACTTCTCGCGGCGGGCGGCGACAGAGTTCGCCCCTCTTTTTCGAATCGAGGGCGCGCCCGCGATCGCTCAGATCGCGGGGGGCGCGATCGTTTGTGGTCGCGACGTCGGCCACGGATCGCTCGCGCGCCACGCGCTTCCCCACGCCCACGGAGTCACGCCCAACCATTCGCGAAATGCGCGGTTCAAATGCGATGCATCCGCGAAGCCCGATTCTTCAGCGGTCTGAACGACGGTCATGCCTCCTTCGAGGCGCCGCTTTGCCGCCAGCAGGCGGAGGAGCTTTCGGTACCGGAGCGGCGCGACGCCGGTCGCTTGCCGGAAGCAGCGAGCGAAATGAAACTTCGAGAGTCGCGCCTCTTTGGCAAATTCGTCGAGCGGCTCCGTTCCGTCGAAATCCGTTCGCAGACGTTCGATGACGCGGCGCACTCCGGCGTGCGTCGCGCGAGCGCGTGGGCCGGCATCCGAACGGAGCGCACGTTCGACGATGCGCGCCGTCGCTTCCACGTAGGCAGCCTCCACGACGTCGGCCTCGGCGCCGTCGGTCAGGAGCGTGTTCAATCGAGCCATCGCCTCGGAATGCGGCCCTGGCTCGAGCATCGGTTCCTTGAAACGGAGTGGCCCCGTGGCCCCGAGCTCATTGGCGACCCGCTGCAAGACCGACGTCTCCCACCGCATCATGAAGAGCGCGACAGGTTCGGGCGCGGACGAAATCTGCTGAATCTCGCCGGGCTCCGTCAACATGACGTCGCCCGCGCCGAACGAGCGTTCGCCCCGCAAGAAGCAGGTGCCCAACGCGCGGTCAATGCCACCCAGGACGAGGCAGGCTGTGAACGCGTCTGAAAGGATGCATCGCGATGTGGCGTCCTTGATCGACCACAGTTCGACTCCCGGCAGCCGTCGTAGCCGGTGGATTCGAAACGCTTCGGGGCGACGGTTCGTGTCGAGCTCGAAGCACGTCATGAGCGCTTGTGAGCGGCTGGCGGATCGGCGTAGGGTGGAAAACCCGTTGGGTGAAGCGGCCTTGACCCGTCGCCCAGCCCTGGAGACTGCGTCTTGATTTCGAAGGAGCGGCCGAAGCCCGTCGTGCTTCTCGTGAGCTTGGACGGCGGCGTCGGGGAGCAAATCCTGGCCCGCGACGGCACGCTCGAAATTCGAGTCATCGACGACCTCGCCCGCGTAAGGAGCGCGCTGTCCAAAGCCGCCGCCGACGCGGTCGTGGTCGCCCTCGAGCAACCCACCGCTCGATACGCTGCCGATATCGGAGCGCTCGTTCGAGCCATGGTCGGGCCGATTCTGGTGCTCTCCCAGCCCGCGTCCGAGCGTCCGGTCACCGACATGATCAAGACGGGGATCGGCGGGTACTTGTTCACCACCGACGCCGCGCGACTGGCGGACTCGATCCGTGAGCTCTTGCGTGGCGGAGTCCCCATGTCCTACTCCGTGTCGCGCCTGGTCCTCGGACGAGCGCGCCGAAGCTCGGGAAACATGCGTGCCGTGAAGCTCGGCGAGCCCGCAGGCCCCGACTTCATCACGAGCCGGCAGCGAGAGATCCTGAAGCTCCTCGCTGGCGGGCACAGTTACGAGGACATCGCGCGGGCGCTGAGCCTCAGCGTGAACACCGTGCGCACCCACGTGCGAACGATCTACGACCGACTCGGAGCGAGCACCAAGGTCGAGGCCGTCATCGCCGCGATGGAACTCCGACTCCTGGACCCCGAACCGTTCCGCTAAACCCGTTCTCAAAGCGTTCCGCCCCATCATCGACGTTCCTTTCGATGTGAGGGTCTCGTCATTCGACGCTGAGGGCCATCGCATGACCATGCGACCCCCAAGCAGCGAGACGCGCTCCGACGTCGAATACCAGTGTGTCGGACGGTTTTCGGAACGGCTCGAAGAGGCGCAAATCACGCCACTTGCCGCGCTCGCCGAACGGGCGTCGCGACCGCGCGCCCACTTCGGCGTCGAGGATCGAAATCGAACGTCGAGCTCTCGCTACGGGCGAAAATGCGGGCTCAAGGGAAATCTGGAGCGGCCGGAGGAGAGCGAAGCGACCGCGGCCAGGGCCCGTCCGTCACTGGGGCGCGCTCGACGGACCACGCGCGAAACGGTGGTCGCGCCGCCCGGGCTGCGATGAGCAGATTCTCGGCGAGCACCGCAAGATCGTCGGGCAACCAGACGTCTCGCGTCGCGCCGGGGTCGCGTTCGCCGAGCTCCACGCCGATTCGAGACAGCGCCATCCACCCGAACGGCGGAGTCGCGCAGCCGAGACACACGAACGTCGCGGAGAGCCGCATCGCGACCTCACTGCCGCCGGTCGAGTCCATGGTGACGACCGCGCTCGCGGGTTTGCCGAGAAAGACGTCGGTCGCTTCGTAGGCGGTCATCACTTCGAGAAATCGCTGGAGCGGCGAGCCCCACGAGCCCCAGTACGTCCCGGTGCCGACGAGCAACCCCTCCGCCGCGCGAAGACGGGCGGCCATCTCCGAGATCGATCCGTCGTAGTCGGCGAGCGCGATTCGATCGACGTCGACCGAGCCGCCGAACGCCGCCGTGCATCGCGCCAGCGCCCGCGCGGTATTACCCGAGTTCGGTCGGAGCGAGCCGTCGAGGACGACCAATCGTGTCATCTGTCCGTGCGTGCCGCCGAACCGAAGAGCGAACCCCGCTCAGAGCGGCACCAGCTTTTTCACTTTTTGAAGCACGTCGTCGATCTTGAACGGCTTCGTGATGTAGTGCTTCGCTCCGGATTGAATGCCGCGAACGACATCGAGGCTGCGGTCATGAGCGGTCAGGAAAATGATCGGAATCTTGCTGAGAATCGCGGAGCCCTTCATCGCTTGCGCGATGGCGAAGCCGTCCTTGTTCGGCAAACTTACGTCGAGCAAGATCACGTCCGGACGCAGGTCGAGTGCGGACTGCACCGCGCGGCCGCCGTCGTTGACGACCTTGACGTCGTAGAACCGTCCGAGGGTTCGGTTCAATACGTCCGCAATGGCCTCGTCGTCCTCGACGATCATCACGCGCTTGGCGGCCGGCGGCGGCATAGAGGACTCTGGGAGTAACACGAATCCGGCCGAGGTCGAGAGCCAGCCCCGGCAAGCGAAAATTGCAGTCGATTGGCGGGATTGTGTGGGCGCGGGCTTCCCCCCCCAAATAATCGCCGACGAGGCGCCGAGCAGCATGGGGCGGTGTTACTGTGCGCGCGCGTGAGCCACCGCCACCGCATCGGCGCGGACGAGAATGGTCTCGGAGCGCATCTCGGTCCCCTCGTGGTGACCGCGGTGCTGGCGCGAACGACCGAGGACGGCGAGCGAAAAGTGCTCGGGCGCCCTCTCCCGAAGCGACTTCGCTTGGACCTCGGCGACTCGAAGGATCTCGTGTCGCATGGCGACGTCGCGCTCGGCGAAGCGTGGGCTCGAGCCATCGTCGGCGACGAAGCCCAATCACCGGCGGAGTTGTTCGAACGCTTTTCGTCGGAAGCGGCGCCCGTGCTCCGCCAGCATTGTCCGTCGCACGTCGAGTCACAGTGCTGGTCGGCGAAGAACGAGCGATTCGTCGCCGAGCAAGCCGACGTGCTTCGCCTCCGAAAGCACCTCGAGAACTGGGCGGCGCGCGGGGTCGAGGTCCAAGCAGTGCGGACGCGCATTCTCTGCACCAAGCGGTTGAACGACGGCCGTACGCTCGGACGCAATCGCTTCGTCTCCGACCTGCACTGTATGGAGCACCTGGTGCTCGAGCTCCGTGAGATAGCCGGTTCGGACGTGCTCGCGGTGTGCGGCAAGGTCGGCGGCATGAACGACTACTCGAGCTTCTTCGGGCCCCTGTCCGATCGCCTGCACGCGGTCCTCGAGAGCGGCAGAAAGTCGAGCGCGTATCATTTTCCCGGTCTCGGCGAGGTTCGCTTCGTGCGCGACGCGGACGCTCGCGATCCCTTGGTCATGCTCGCATCGATGGTCGGCAAATACGTGCGCGAGCTCCTGATGGCGCGCGTGTCGAAATTTCACTTCGACGCCCACGGCGACGCCGAGCTCGAGTCGGTGAGCGGGTACCACGACCCGGTGACGGCGCGATTCGTCAAGGCGACGGCGCTCTCGCGACGCAAACGCGACGTCCCCAACGACTGCTTCGAGCGAGCGCGCGATCCCGCGTGACGGTCCGCCGATGAGCGCGTCCGTCGAGGTGGGCTCCGAAACGGCGGCCTCGCCGAACGACCCCTCGAACCGGATCTTGAAAGGTCCGCTCGCGCGGTCGGTGCTTCGCTTCGGCGCGCCGCTCGCCATCGGAATGGGGCTGCAAACGACGTTCAATCTCGTGGACGCCTACATTTTGGGGCGACTCGAGCACGGCGTCGCCGACGCGGCGCTCGGCGCGATCGGCATCTCGGATCAGGTCTCGGCGCTCGGGACGATCCTCAGCTACGGGCTCTCGATCGCGACCGGCACGATGCTGAGCCGCCGCGCCGGGGAACGCGACACCGAGGGCGTGAAGCGCGTCGCGTTCCAGTCGCTCCTGTTCATCCTCGCGCTGTCCGCGGTGTTCGGCATCGTCGCATTGGGGTTCTCGGGCGTGCTCATGCGCGACATAGTCGGCGCCAAGGGCCGGGTGGCCGTGCTCGGGACGAGCTACCTCCGGACGATGCTCGGCGGAAGCTTCTCGATCTTCCTGTTCTTGCACCTGACGTCGATTCAGCGCGCGCTCGGAAGCGCGAAGACGCCGATCTTGATGCTGCTCGGCGCCAACGTGTTGAACTTCGTTCTCGCCGTCTTGCTCGTGTACGGCCCCGGTGCCGCACCGCCGGTCTTCGCCTGGGGACCGCCGGTCGCGAAACTGCTCGGGCTGCCGCGCCTGGAGCTCCTCGGCGCCGCATGGGCGACCATCCTCGCGCGCGTGGTTTTTTTGGTTCCCACCTTCTTCATCTTGATGCGGCGCTTCGACGTCTTCGGGCGGGCGTCGTGGACGCGGCCGAACTTCGCCGTCATCGGCAAGATCTGGAAGCTCGGATGGCCGACCAGCGTGCAGCTCGTCGTGCGCATCTCCGCGATGCTCGTCACCCACTCCGTCGTCGCGCGCGCGTTCACGACCGAGAGCGATCAATCGGCGACGACGGCGCTCGGCGTCGTGTTCCGCCTCGAGACGATGGCGCTGTTCGTCGGGCTCGGCTGGGGCAGCGCGACGCAGACGTTCATGGGACAGAACCTGGGCGCCGGAAATCGCGATCGCGCGAAGGCGAGCGGCTGGTACGCGACGCTTTACAACGCCCTCATGATGGTGGCGCTCACCGTCGTCTATCGAGCTTTCGGCCCGCAAATCGTCGACTTCTTCGACTCGACGCGGTCGGTCGTCGCGTTCGCCAGCGACTACATCACCTGGGTCACCCCGAGCTACGCGGCCCTCGGTATCGGCATCGTCCTCGGGTCGGCCATCCAAGGCGCCGGCGCGACCCTCGAGACCCTCGCCGTCGACGCCGCCGTCGTCGGCTTGATCCAGGTGCCGGCGAGCATCATCGTCGTGTTCGTCGCGCACCAGAGCGCGACCGGCCTCTGGCTCGTCGTGAGCACGACGTACGTGATCTACGCGATCGCGTACGTCGTTCTCTATCGCACCGGCCGATTCCTGAAGAAGGCCGTCGCGAGCTGAGCGTCTACTTCGCGAGCCGCATGACCGTGCCGTTCGGGCCGTTCGTGTTGTTCGTCCAGTAGATATTCGTCGCGTCGGTCGCGATACCCCACGACCCGCTCTGTCCGGTCGCCAACGTGACCGGCGCCGTGGCGCCCGGCGGCACCTTCATGATCGCGCTCCCGGTCGTGTAGTAGACGCCCGTGGAATCCACGGCGATGCCGAAGCTGACCGCGGTGCTGGCGATGGTCGTGGTCGTTCCGCCCCCGACCGGCACCTTGAGCACCTGGTTCCCGGCTCCCGTCCAATAGACGTTCGTCGCGTCGACGGTGATCGACGTCGGCTCGCTGCTCGTGCCGAGAGTGACCAGGTTGGCGCCCGCGAGCGTCATCTTCTCGACGCTTCCGGCGTTGTCCGTGAAGTAGACGTTGCTCGCGTCGAGCACGATGCCGTACGGGTTTCCGCCGCTGAGCAACGTCGTCGCCGCGCCGCCGCCGACCGGCACCTTGAACACGCCGCCGTTCGACCCGCTGATGAGGTTGTTGCGGTTGGTCCAGAATACGCTCGTGCCGTTCACCGCGACGCCGTTCGGGAAGTGCTGATTCGACGCGAGCGCCGTCGTCGTGCCGCCTCCGACCGGTACCTTCATGACCGCGCCGTCGTTGTCGCTGTTGGCGGTGCTGCCGGCGTCCGTCCAGTAAACGTTCGTCCCGTCTGTCGCGACGTCGGTCGGGAAGTTCTGTCCGCTGGCGAGCGTCGTGACGGTGCCGCCGGCGGTGGGCACCTTCATGACCGTGCCGCCCGAGAAGTCCGCGAAGTAGACGTTGCCTCCGCCGACCGCGATGCCGAGCGGCGACCCTTGCCCCGCGGCGATCACGACCGGTTGGCATTGCCCCGCCGTGCACGTGCCGCCACCGCAGGAGTGCCCGCAAGTGCCGCAGTTGTTCGCGTCGCGGTTGAGGTCGGCGCAAGTGATACCGCACGCCGTGCACGCCAGCTGATCGATGAGCGCGCACGTCGGCGAGCCCCAACCGGTGACCAAGTCGTAACCCGTGACGGCGTTGAACTGGCCGCCCGAGTTGGCGTTGTCCCCCACCGTGATGTCGTGGAAGTACAGACCCGAGAACAGGGATTTGCCCGCGGTGTAGAGCGCGTTGTTGGGGTAGCCGATGGAGGGCAACCCCTTGCTCGCCGCTTGCTGGTTGGCGAGCGCCATGAAACCTACCCAGACCGGCGCAGAGAACGAGGTCCCGACCCAACCGGTCAGCGAGGCGTCGCCACCGTTGTTGTAGGTCGTGCCGTTGTTTGCGTAAAAGGCGAGGTTCACGCCGGCGATGGCCACATCGGGCGAATTCCTGAACGACGTCGAAGCTTGGTTCTGCGCATTGGCGATGCCGGATTGATACGCCGGAAGTCCGAGATTCGTGACGTACCCGCCGCCGCTGAAGTGCCTTCCGCTCTGCGGCGCGACGCCCGCGGTTTCGCTCTGCCACGCTTCGGGACTACCGCCGACGGTCAAGGTCGTGGAGCCGACCAGGGTAATGTCGTCGAGCGCCGCCGTGCCGACTCCGTCCGGGCACGGGCCGTAGCCCGCCGGATAAGCGCCGTTGTCGCCGCTGGCCACGCTGAAGGATTGCCCCTGGGCGGCGAGCTCGTACATGACCTGCTGAGTGGTCGAATCTTCGCAAGTGTGGAACGAGCTCGAGATCTGAGCGGGGAGCGGCGAGCGCGTCGCCATCGCGTTGTAGATCGCGTCGGCGGTGTCGCCCTCGTAGACGATGACCTGCGCCGCGGGCGCCATGCCGATCGCCATCTCGATGTCGAGCGACTGCTCCTTGGTGTCCTGCCCGGCCGGCACCGCGGTCGACACGCCGTTCACCGCCTGAATCTCCGGCGTCGGCGTGATGCCCGAAAGGCCCGCGGCGTTCACGTAGTTCGTGATGTCGCTCTGGTAGTAGGCGCCCGTCGGCGGCAAAAACACGCCGATGAATTGCCCGGCGCCATTCAAGTTGCACGGCGGAGCGACGTACGCGGCGCGAACGTCCTGGCTGATCAGTGCCCCGGCCGCGGTGAGGTTGGTCGTGGGGAGCGTGTAGTTGTCGAGGCCCTGCACGTGGAGCACCGTCGTCGACGTATTGAGCGACGGGTTGCGATCGAGCGCGTAGAACTGCGTCCCGTCGGGCCGCAGATAGTAGTTCATGTTCACGAACAGCGCTTGCTCGATGGCGCCGACGGTGCCCGAGAGCGAGAGCACCATGTTGTTCGTCGACGTGCCGCTGACGGTGAGACCCGCCGACGTTGCCCAGCTCTTCACCGCAGAATAGTTCGCGGTGGTCGGGCCGTACGTCGACGCGAACTGCGCCGGCGTCAGGTAATGACGAAAATTCGCGTTCGTCGGGTCGGACACCTGCTTCACCAGGGTCTGCAGCCCGGCGAGGTTTTGCACGGGAAGACCGACGGCGAGGCTCAGCACCGTCGAGGTCGGCACGGGACCGATCAGCGGCGCGGCGGCAAACGCCGGCGACGTGTACCCGGTGAGCTGCTGGGTGCCGTGCGGCGTGGCGGTCGTCGCGGAGAACCCGCTCTGATACGTCACGTTGACGCTCGGTCCGAGCTTTACATCGAAGCCCGCGAACGCGCCGGTGATCGTCGACGAGCCGCCGATCGACAAGGTGCCGTGGGGCGCCGCGAGCAGCGCCGAAACGCCGCAGCCGGTGCCGAGCGAGAACGCGGGCGTCGTGCCCGAGTCCGCGCCGTCGACGGTGATGACGAGCTGACCGGCGGGGGAAAATCCGGGCGACGCCATGGTCGCCGAATTGCCCGCGCTGAACGTCCCGGCGACGTTCACCGTGGCCGTCCCCGAAACGACGCCGAGGTGTCCTTGCGCGGCGATCGCGACGTTCGTGAACGTGTACGCGCCGGCACTGAGAAGCAACGTGCCGGTGAGGCTCAACGAGCCGTAATTGCCCGGCGTGAGGGTCGAAATCGTGAACGCGGGAACGCTCACGTTGGTGCCACCGCTACCGGCCGGCGACGCGTTCGGCGCTGCCGGCATCAACGTGGCCGGGAACGCCGCCTGCGCGCCCAAGGTGCCGCCGTTGTTGGTGAGCGTGTTGGTCTGCACGTCACCGACGTGAGCGCCGTTCGCGAGCGACACCGACGGAGCGAGGAGATTGTGCGTGGTCTGGATGCTCGCCGACGTACCGACCGTGACCTGCGGCCCGAAGCTCGCTGGCGCCGTCGTGCTCACGCCGACGTCGCCGCCGGTGATCGTGTCACTCGAGCCGATCGTCACGCTGCGTTGCGCGTAGACGGCGAAGTTGCCGATGGTCGGCGCGTTGTTGAGCGCCGAGGTTGCCGTTCCGATCGAGTCTTGGGCGGGCGGGGACTCCGCGCCGCTGCCGCACGCCACGACTCCAAGCGTCGAGAACGTGAGCAATAGCCGTCTTATCGTGATCAATCTTAGATGCTGCATGAATTCCCTCTGCCGACGGATCCTTGCGCGACGTCATGGTCCGCTCTGACCCGTTCGTCTGCCTCGTGGCCGCAAGGCGGAGGCGCCCTACGCAACCGACGTGCCATGACGCGGCTCGCGAGCGAAACGTCGAGTAACTCGTCACGTCGCACTCGTTCGCGCTGTCGTTCGACGTTTCTCGAGTGCAGGCGAATGCACGGCGCGTGAGTCAATGCGCATTCGGCTGCGCAAGGGCAGATGATGGTGACGAAGTTCGCTGGCGCCCTCGAGGGTCTCGTGACGTCGCGAGCCGAGCCTTCAGCATCCCGCGCCGCACACCCAGCCGTCGGAGCACGGAACGGCGCTCTGGCCGTTGCAATCGACGTTACAGTCGCCGGTGTTGCGGCAATGAACGCGGCAAGCTCCGTCGCACACGACGTCGCAGCTCCCGACCGAGTCGCAGGTGACGTCGCTCTGGTCGCCGACCTCCGGCGCGCAGTCGTTCACGTTCGAACATGCGTACTGACAAGCCGCGCCGCACGCGGCGTGGCAGGTGCTCGTGTGATCGCACGTCACCGCGCAATTCGCGCCGCACGTCGCGGCGCAGTTCGGACCGTTCACGCAATCGACGCGGCACAGATCGCCGCAGCTCGAATTGCAATCGGAGTCGAAACCGTCGCACGAGAGCCCGCACCCGGGGCCGTTGCACTGCTGATAGCAAGGGCCGCCCCCGCCGTAGCAAAACGATCCGTCATCGGAGTGACACCCCGACACAATCAGCAAAAGGACGAGTAGACCCGCAACGAGGGCCGCGCGACGACGGACGCCGTCGGGAAGGGTCGCGATCGCGGCGCAACCCACCGAAAAAAAGCGAGGAGCGTTCCCTTTCGGCCGAACTCTGGCCGCCGCCGTGGTCTTTCTCGAGTCGCTCAACTGGGTTGAGCTTTAGTCGCGCGGGCGCCTCGCGACGGCTCACTCATCGTCATGTCGAAAGCGCGCGCTCTCTACCCGCACGTGAATATCGGGGACATAACCGGCGCGAACCTCGCGGAGCTTCAGTTCCCGCTCGGCGATCGTGATCTGGTCGCGATGACGCGCGGTATTTTCGAGGAATGCGAGCCCGACCTGTGGCTTCAATGCGACGTAAAGATCGGCGGGCCAAATCGACGAAGGGGGATCGAAAATCACCGCGACCGGACGACGGCGCGTTCCAGGCCGATACCTGAACAGGAATTCCCAGAGATCCGTCGAAGGGATCGGACGATCGCTCAGGAGGAGCGGCTCGAGCGGCCGCGTGTCGTCCAGCCGATACTTCCGCGGAATGCCGAAGAGCGGGACGGCGTACACGCCGCGACCTCTTCGCCCACGTCCTTGTCGAATTCCGTGCCGCGCGACACGATCGAGCGCGGCGCGCGGGGCGATGTGGACGAATCGCATCGGAGCCCGTCTCCTCGGGTCGACGGTGCGCTCAGAGCCGCGCCAGAAGCTCCGCCTTTTTGGCGTTGAACTCCTGATCGGACAAGACGCCTTTTTGATGAAGCGCGCCGAGCCGCTCGAGCGCCGTGAGGATCTCGTCGTGAGATTGGGGTGAGCCGGACGACGAGGGCGCGTATTGCGGCGGTGGCGGCGTCGGTTGGTACGGTGGGACGTACGCAGGCGGCGGGGGCGGCTCCCACGCGGGCGGCGCTTGCAGTCCCTGGGGGTGCACCACCGGCAAGCTGTCGACGGTGAACGTCCCGAACTGACTCGAAAACGAGAGGGAGCCGCTCGGCCCTCCCTGTTGTTGCTGCACGCCGCCGATGTTGTGGTCGAGCGTATTGTAGATGGTGATCTGTCCGTTGCGCGAGATGGCGAGCCGCTGCGACCCTGGAAAATAGGCATATCGAGAGTCGTTCTGGCCGCCACTCGAGCTCGGACTCCCGAGCTCGGACGGCCACCAGTTGTTGCCCGGAGCCATGAAGCCGTAGCCAGCGTTCTGCGGAGGCAACGGCAGAAACACCTGCTGATTCGCGAGCAGCGACGACAGCTCCGAGCAGAGTCCGCTCACGGTCGCCTGGAGCCCGTGGTTGAACATGTCGCCGACCATCGTCATCCCGCCACGCATCCACTGTCCGCCGCCGCCGAGCTCCGGATGATAAAACTGCGCCATCGATCCGCCGCCCGCCGACACCGCGAAGAGAAGCGTCTTCACCGCGTCGATGCTGACGCCGTAGCGTTGTGACAGATTCTGAACGGCGTGTTCGCCAGCGGAGGTGAGCGGTTGCATGAAAGAGAGCCTCGATGTGCGAGGACGGAGACCATTCCGTCGTCGAGGGGGCCAGCCTAATGCCCTTCTGTTTCAGAAGAGAGACGCTTTCGGCGAAACCCCCAGCAAGACCGAAATCCGATCGGCGCCCGGCAAAAATCCGCCGAGGACAATCAGCGAGAGCTCGAACCTGTCGGTCGGATCGTACGCCGCGCCGGCCGAGAGCGACACTTCGTCGGGGTCGGTGCTGACGTAGTGGGCAACGGCAAACTCGGAGATGAACGACCACGTGTTCTGGTCGTCGAGATCGAGGTCGACGTCGAGACCGGCGACGACGCTCTCCGATTGTCCGCGCGTGATTCGTTGGCCCGGGTCGACGATGCCGCCGGCGTTGAGGACGCCGTGAAAGTGACCCTGGTTCAGGCCCACGAGCCCGAGCGCGGCGTAACCGACCCCGCGCGTGCCGAAGGTCGGAATTCGCGGCCCCAGCTGCACTCCGAGCGCGAAGGAATCGTTGCCAGACGCCGCACGCGAATCGAACAGCCCGAGTTTCGCGGCGGGCCAGAGCGCTTCACCGGCGAGATGGCGCGTCGGCTGATCGAATCGATCGATACTGAACGCGCCGTCGAGATCGAACTCGATGTTCGGCGTGAGCCCGAGGTCGAGCTCGAAATCGGGCAATATCAGCCGATTCCCCCCGTCTCCGTCGCCGTGCGTGACCCCGAACTGGAGATCGAACTCCGCGACGCCCGGATCTTCGAGCTCGAGATCCGTGGGTTCGAATCGGGGTCGGGTCGGTCGGGCGCGTGCCGCGGACGCGGCGCTCAACACGAAAACGCCGCCGAGAGCCCACGAAGAACCGCGCCGAGCCAGGCGCCGCCAGAGCACATCCATCGCGCTCGCGACAGTAGACCGCGGCGCCGCGGTGCTCGACGCGTTTTCCGTTTTACGGCGCGCCGCCGCCGTCGAGCACGGCGGATCCGACGCTTCCCGACGAGCTAGAGCTCACCGAAACCGCGATTTCACCGAACCCACCGGGACACTTCGAGAACAAAAGCTGGCACGAAGCAGGCTGTGTGAGCGTCATGGGAGGCGGACCTTCCAAGAAGGACGCCGTCAACGCGTCACACTGCGGGTATTCACCGAGCATCGTTTCGATGAGCGCAATCGAGTCGTTGAAGCAGGTTTCTTCGTCACCGACGGTCGCCGTACACGTCGGCTCGGCCTTCGCGCAGTTCGTTTCGTCGAGGGAGGCCGACGTCAGCGACGCTCGACAATGCATCATTTCGGCGTTGCACGCGTCGCGAGCGGGCTGAACATCGTCAGGGGAATCGCTCGACGCGCCCAAGCTAGCTTCGCGGGCGGCAACCGCTCGACAAATGTCGTCGGTCAGCGAGGCGTTTTGCGCGAAGTAGTTCTCGACCGAGCTACAGAGCTGGAACAGTTGCGCGTCGCTGAGCGCGTTCCCTGGTGTATCTTTCGGGAGACCGCTCGAAAAACTGGCTACATGGGTCGTGTCCCCACCGCACGCGACCTCTGAGAGAGCTAGGGCGAAGACAATTGCGCACTTGATCGCTTTCATGATGACTCCTCGAAGCGCACCCAGAGCAACCGGCGTGCCTCCGCACGATGGCCGACGAGACTGGACGATCCCTGCAAATCCGCAAAACGGCCACGCGCGCGTGTCGCTCACGGGCAACACCTGTCGTCTCGGTGAGGCTGACGATAGACACGACGCTGCCGTTTTCCGAGTGTCGGAAATGGCACGCGTAGCAGGTTGGTCCCGCTCGTCGCTCGGCGATTCACGGCTGCACCCTGCGATGCATCGAGTACCATGGCGGCATGAGCGAACGTCGCGCGCGCTCGTCGTGGATCGCCTTCACGTCACTGTGCGCCGCCTGCCACTCGAGCGGTGCGACCACTGGGGTGGTCGGTGACGCCGCTTCGATCGAGTCGGGCGGATCGAGCGGCGCATCATCGTCGGGGGGCGGCGGGGCAGGCAGCGGCGGGTTCCTAGCGGGCGGCGCGACGAGCACTGGGGGCGAGCCCACAACGGGCGGAATGACGGCAGCGAGCGGTTCCGGCGGTGCAGTGGGTGGAAACGGCGGAAAAGGCACAGGTGCGACCAGCGGCGGAAACGGTGGCGCGACCGGTGGAACCAGCGGCGCAACCGGCGGAAACAGCGCGACCGGCGGAACCGGCGCGACGTCGAGCGACGCGGGCGCCGAGCCGTTCAAGGGCGTCGCGAACTCACCGTGCGCCGCTCGCCAAGCGCTCGGGGTGTCCTGGTATTACAACTGGACGCAAACGGAGAACGAACCCTGCCCCAACGACAGCGGCGGTAAGTTCGTTCCGATGGTGTGGGGCCACACGGGTTCGGAGCAGTCGGCGACGGGCATCGCGAACGCGGTCTCGTCGTTCGTGAGCAACGGAGACGACTACGTCCTCGGTTTCAACGAGCCTGACAACGGGACCCAGTCGAACATCGCGGTCGATACGGCGATCACGCTCCTTCCGTCGTTCGACAATCCGGCGATCCGCGTCGGCACTCCGGCGACCCAGGCGAACTCGTCCGGTCAGACGTGGTTCAAGAGCTACATGGCGGACGTCGCGTCGAATGCGAC
The DNA here is from genome assembly GCA_964506835.1 of uncultured Polyangiaceae bacterium. GTDB lineage: Bacteria > Myxococcota_A > Polyangia > Polyangiales > Polyangiaceae > DASZVB01. The sequence continues at coordinate 11,407 of CAZDNG010000009.1, read as the reverse complement.
GCTACGCGCCGACTTCATCGCGATCCATTGGTACGGCTGGAACTCGGGCTCTTGCGACGCCAAGGCGTCCCAGCTCGAGAGCTACATCAAGTACGCCGAAGGGTTCCCCGGCAATCGGCCGATCTGGCTCACCGAATGGGGTTGCCTGAACGACAGCGCACCCACGGCCAGCGGCGTGGTCGATTTCTATCAAGGCGCGCTCGCCGTGTTCGCGCGTCACCCGCGAGTTCAGCGGTATGCCTGGTATCCTTGGTCGACCAACTGCGAACTCAACGCCTCCGACGGGACGCTGACCGACCTCGGAAAGGCGTACGCGTCGGCTCCGAGCACGCGGTAGAACCCGTGCACCCGTGTCACGTCACGTCACGTCACGGCGCGCCACGCGCGGGCGAACGAACGCCGTCGCCGTTCAACAGGAGCGCGACGAGGCTCACGGCCGCAGCTGCGCTCAAGTAGAGCCCGACGGGAAAGAGCCCTCCCCGATTGGCGAGAGCTTGGGCCACGACGGGCGAGAGCGCTCCGCCGAGAATGCCGCCGACGTTGAACGCCACCGACGCGCCCGTGTACCGAACACGCGCCGGGAACAGCGCCGGAAGCCACGCACCGAGTGGCCCATAAACGAAGCCCATCAACAGGAGCGCGAGCGACAAGAACGTGAAGATCAGCGCGAGCGATCCACTGCCCATCAACGGCGACAGCGAAAAACCGGCGAGCACCGTCCCGATGCAACCCGCGATGAGAACGCGTCGCGGATCGAATCGATCCGACAGATAGCCGGACAGAACGATGCCGAGGGCCATGAAGAGGATCGCGCCGAGCTGGACGCCGAGAAAGCTCTCGCGCGGGTAATGGAGAACAGTGGTGCCGTAACCGAGGGCGAACGCCGTCGAGAGGTAGAAGATCGCGTAGCACGCGACGACCGCGAAGATGCCGGCGATGACCGGACGGGTGTGCTCGCGCAGCACCTCGGCGAGCGGGACGCGCGGCGGAGGAGCTTCGGCAAGCGCGCTCGCAAAGGCGGGCGTCTCGGTCATCTCGAGCCGAACCCAGAGCCCGACTCCGACGAGCAAGGCGCTGGCCAAGAAAGGAAGCCGCCAACCCCACGTTTGAAACTGTTCCGGCGTGAGCACGACGCCGAGGATCAGAAACAAGCCGTTGGACGCGATGAAGCCGACCGGCGCGCCGAGTTGCGGGAACATCCCGAAGCGAGCGCGGTAGCCCGGCGGCGCGTTTTCGACGGCGAGAAGCGCCGCGCCGCCCCACTCGCCGCCGAGTCCGAAGCCTTGCCCGAATCGAAGCAAACAGAGCAGCAGCGGCGCGACGGGGCCTGCGGTCCGGTATGTCGGCAAGAACGCGATCGCGAGCGTCGAGGCGCCCATCGTCAAGAGCGACGCGACCAGCGTCGATTTGCGCCCCATGCGATCGCCGTAGTGCCCGAAGACGCTCGCGCCGAGCGGACGCGCGACGAAGGCGATACTGAACGTCGCGTACGCGCTGAGCAGCTGAGCCGACGGTGACGCCTTGGGGAAGAACAGTGGCCCGAAGACGAGCGATGCGGCGGTCGCGTAAATGTAGAAGTCGTAAAATTCGACGGCCGTTCCGACGAGGCTCGCGAGCAAAATTCTCCGCGCAGGCATGACTCGCCGGGAGCGTTGCAGATCCCTACCCGCTCTGGGATGCCTGCCCGACACACGTGTACATGCCTTGGAACGCGCACTTGCCGTTCGTGCATTGACCGAGACCGCATTCGTCGTCCGACTGACAGCTCGAGAACGGCGGCTTCTTCGCAACGCACTCGCTCAGCGTCGTGTCGCAATAAAACTGGAAACCGCACGCGAGCGTGGAACTGCAGGGAGCGCCCGCGACGTCTCGACCGTCGTTGGGATCCGGCATCGTGTGGCACGTGCCGTCGGGATCACACGCAAGCCCCTGATCCTGGAAGCAAAAGAGACCCGCCGCGCCCGTGAGGCCGTAGCATTGCCCCTGGACCTCCCCTTGCGTCCCGGTGCACGTCCCCACGCAAGGATCGCCCGCCTTGGCCGCCGGAGTGGCGAGGCAGACGCCGGGGATATTCGTGCACGTGGCAGGCGGAATGCAGTCGCTCGGCTCGTTGCACACTCCGCCGGGGGGGACCGTGCCGACCAGGAGATCCCAGCTGCACGCATGATTGGTCGTGCCCGTGTAGCCGCACGTCTGAGCAGTTTGCCGCAAGTAGTTCACGCACTCGGCGCCGCCCGCGGGATCGTAGCGGCGCAGACCCGCCTGGGAGAGAATCACCTGCAACTCGTTGCTCGTGGCCGTCAGACAAGATACGTGGTCGAACGGGATCCCCGCTTGGCTGCAACACGATACGTAGCCGTCGCAGAACGCGTGCGCGGCGGCGTCGGGAAGCTCGCCGGAGGTGATCGAAGGGACGGGCGGCGGGTCCTTTTCGGCAACGTGCTCGATCGTCACGCCGCCGCAACCTAGGGAGCCGGAGAGCACCGCCACGACGATCGACGCCGCACGAACCACGGCGCCGACGCAAGTGGGTTGCCACTCTCCACTTATCATCGACGAAGGTTAACACGTCGCGTGCCCGAAACGTCTCCGACGTCGAACGCCGTCCGTCAATTCGCACGCCTGGTGCGGGCGGGTCCGTTCATAATGGCCTCATGAGTCCGGTCAAGGTTCCCACGAGAGTCGGTCCGCGGTTCCCTCACGTCGTCGCGCTCTTCGGAGCGACGGGAGATCTCGCGCGACGCAAGCTCCTTCCGGGCTTGTTCCATTTGTCGAGCGCGGGGTTCATCCCCGGCTGCAAGATCGTCGGCATTTCGCTCGATGAAATGGACGCCGACGGCTTCCGAAAATTCGCGCGCGCCGCGGTCGACGAATTCTCGACGCGGAAAACCATCGAAGACGACTGGACGGTGTTCGCGTCCAATCTGGACTACGTGCCGCTGAACGCCGGGGCGGCAGCGCTGAAAGCCGCCGTCGACAGAGCCGAAGCGACGTTCACCGGTGAGACGCGGCGGCTCCACTACTTGAGCGTTCCGCCCTATGCCGCGCTGTCCGCGGTCAAGACCCTCGGTGAGGCGAACCTCGTCGAGCGCTCGCGCATCATCATGGAAAAGCCGTTCGGCACCGATCTCGCGACGGCGGTGTCGCTGAACGCCGAGCTGCATCAGGTCTTCAAAGAAGAGCAGATCTTCCGGATCGATCACTTCCTCGGCAAGGAACCCGCGCAAAACATCCTCGCGTTCCGGTTCGCCAACGGGCTCTTCGAACCAATCTGGAACCGCAACTTCATCGATCACGTGCAGATCGACGTCCCGGAGACGCTCGGGCTCGGCAAACGCGCGAGCTTCTACGAAACGGTGGGCGCGTTCCGCGACATGGTCGTCACCCACCTCTTCCAGATCCTGGGGTTCATGGCGATGGAACCGCCGACGTCGCTCGAACCCGGCCCGATCAGCGAGGAGAAGAACAAGGTCTTCCGCAGCATGCTCCCGATCCAACCGGCCGATGCCGTGCGCGGTCAGTACATCGGCTACCGCGGCGAAGCGGGCATCCATCCCGAATCGGATACGGAGACGTTCATCGCGCTGAAGTGCTTCATCGACAACTGGCGCTGGGCGGGCGTGCCGTTCTATTTGCGAACGGGAAAGCGGCTCGCCGAAGGGCAGCGCATCATTTCGATCGCGTTCCGCGAGCCTCCGAAGAGCATGTTCCCCGCAGGCTCCGGCGTGGGCGCGCAAGGCCCGGATCATTTGACGTTCGACCTCGCCGACGCCTCGAAGATGTCGCTCTCGTTCTACGGCAAGCGCCCGGGCCCGGGCATGCGACTCGACAAGTTGAGTCTACAGTTCGCCATGCACGACACCGGTCTCATCGGCGACGTGCTCGAAGCGTACGAGCGGCTGATCCTCGACGCGATGCGCGGCGATCACACCTTGTTCACGACCGCCGACGGCATCGAGCAACTGTGGGAAAAATCGATGCCCCTGCTCGAAACGCCGCCGCCCGTTCGCTCCTACGCTCCGGGCTCGTGGGGCCCGAACGTGATCCACCAGCTCATCGCGCCGCACGCCTGGCGCTTGCCGTTCGAACGCGTCTGGCGCGATGCGAGTCGCCCGAACAACTGACGCGGGCGGCGCCGCAGCGGGGAATCGAACCGCGCCGCGTCGTTACTGGAACGAAGGCGGCGCTGCGGCTACACTTTGCCGGTGCAAGGTGGCCTCCCCAAATGGGCTGTCGACGATTCGACCTCCATCGAGGAGGAAGCAGCGCCGTATCGTGATCTGACGCCCCAAGAACGCGCGCGTCACCTCGCTGCGGCTTGTCGGGCGGCGGCGCGCCTCGTCCTCGCTCGTTCCGACGCCCGCGCCGCGCTCGAGTACGTCGACCCCTTGCCGAACAGCACCGTTATCGCGCTGGCCCGCCTCAGAAATCTGGAGCGCCACCGCCGAAAGCAATGAGCGCGTCGGATCCTGTGGACCCGCTGTCGCTCGGGCTCGCGCTTGGACGCGCGTTCGAGCGAAGTCGGGTCCCCTACGCACTTGGTGGCGCGCTCGCCTACGGCGTGTGGGCGGTGCCGAGAGGCACCGTCGACGTCGACATCAACGCGTTCGTCCAGGAGCCCGAGCTTCCGCGTGTCTTCGAAGCCTTGGATTCGCTCGGCATCGAGTACGATCCCGCCAGCGCAACTCGAGCAAGTCGCGACGCTGGTCTGTTCGTCGTTCGCCACTCCGGGTTCAGGATCGACATATTCACCCCCAGCATCCCCTTCTCATGGGAAGCGCTACGCACACGGGTCAGCGTCACCATCGACGGCGAGGCCTTCTGGTTTCTTTCCGCGGAAGCGCTGTCAGTCTTCAAGCTTCTCTTTTTTCGCGGCAAAGACCTCGTCGACCTCGAACGCCTCGTCGCGGTGCAGGGCGACCGACTGGATCGCGCCTACGTGCGCCAGCAGATCGCCGACACAATGGGAGAGGACGACGAGCGAACGCGAGCGTGGGATCGGATCATTGGCGCGACGCCTCGCTCCTAAAGCGGCGTCTTACTTCTGGCCGTGGCCCTTTCCGACGATGACTTTCCACGAATCGTCGACGCTCCACGTCTCGGGGACGTGCGGCGGGTGATGGCACGTCGCGGCGCACAAGGTCTTCGGGGGGCTCGCGATGATGAGCGATTTGTCGGTGGGGTGGTCTTCGTGGCGTGAGCCGGGGCCGTGACAGACCTCGCACTGGACGTCCTTGAGACCGTCCACGTGGGTCACGGTCGTGCCGCCGGGTTTCTCGTAACCAGTGACGTGGCACGAGACGCAGTCGAGGTTGAACTCCTTGTGTTCATCCGAGAGCGTCGCGTAAGCGTGCGCGTGCGGGGTCTTTTGCCAGAACTTGTACGCCTCGTCGTGGCAGTTCGCGCACGCTTCGATGCCGATGTACGACGACTCACCCTTGGCGGCCGGCGTCGGCACCTTGTTCTTGAACGCTTCGCGGTTGTAGTCGTTCACCCGCTGGTAATAGTCCGAGAGGAGCCCTTTCATGCTGGCGTCGGTGCCGAGCCGCTCGCGCACTTCCTGGAGCCGGTAGCGAAAGAAGCTCCCGTCGGGGGGCGCCTGCGTCACGGGGATCTTCGCGAGCTCGTCCTTCAGGCGCGAGAGGTCTTTGCGGCGCGCGTCGAGGTCGGCGGCGGCTGCGCCGTGCGCCTCGCCGTCGTGAATGCGAGTGTCGAGCTCGCTGATCCGCGCGGTCAGGCTCTCTTTTCGCTCCTCATTGGCGATGCCGGTGCCGTCTTTGAAGTCGAAATTGCCGCGCACGAACAGGTCGACGACGGCGATCGCCTGCAAATGATTCGGCGCCTGCACCACCAGAGTGTCGCCGATGAGCGTGGGCGGCATCTCCGCGTCGTTGCCGTCCCCTTGCTCGAAGGATTTACCGACGACGAACACGTCGAAGCCGGGCACGGCGTCGGCGAGCCGCACGGCGCGGCCGCGATCGGCGGCGACCAACGCGACGGTTACCTCGGCGCCCTGTTTCTTCAGGTCGGCGAGCGCCTGCGCGAGCGCCGCCTGGGTGTCACCGACGACGACGCCGGGCGGCGCGCCGAGCGGGCTTTCCGGGTCGCTCACGCCGGCGAGGCCGAGCTTCACGCCGTTCACGTCCATGACTCGAGTCGATTTCGCGCCGTTCGTCGCGCCGCTGAGGTTCGACGCGAGCACGTCGGCGCGCGACGTTTTCTGGAGCGACGAGAGCTCGTCCGGGCCGAGTGCCCAGTCGTTCGCGCCCGGAGCCCACGCCGACAAACCGAGCGCCGCGAACGCGCGCGAGAGCGCCTCCGCTTTCCATTGATCCTGCGTCTTGCGCGCCGGATCGATCTTCGGATTCATGAAGAGCATCGGACCCGCGCCGAGCACGACGGCGTGGGGCGCCTCCTTCGCGCCCGCGGCGACGAAGGCCGCGGCGTGATCGATGCCGCCGAGCATGTCTTTCGTGCAACCACACGGCTCGATGGCGCCCGCGGTGGTCGAGAGCAGGTAGAGGCGCAACGTCGGCGCGGTGCTGGCGTCGACGACCCGCGCCGGTTGCCTGTGGCACGACGCGGCGAACGCGGAAGCGGCGAGCACGACGACGAAGAGTCGAGAGAGAAGCTTCGGGCGCATGAAAAAATGAAGCCGTCGAAGGCGAGGCCGCTTCGATGGACTCGTCCTACTAGGGGCGCGGCGCGAACGGCAAGATGCTCTTCAGATCCTCGTCGTTGAAGCGGAGGTTCAGACCCACGAAGTAGTCCCGGCGATCGTAGCTCAAGATGTCGTCCACGCCGCCGAGAAGCCAGAGGCGCTTCACGAAGGCGTAGCTCAAGAACACGCGCCACCTCGGAAGCACGGTTTCGCCGAAGCCGAAGAAGTCTTGGACCAGCTCGAGGCGGTCGTCGAGCACGACGAAATCGAGGCCGACGCCGCCCGTGGATTCCTTGATGCCGAACCGGCCGACCAGAGGACCGACGCGCTGGGCGAACTGCAAGCTGAACCGGAAGGTGTTGCTGGTGACGCTGCGAATCTCGCGATACTGGCCCGGTTCGTTGGGGTTCGTGGTCTGGACGTTGATGTCCTGAATGCTGGTGTTGCCGCGCGGGTCGTTGACGATTTCGAACGAGTAATACTTGTCTTCGCGCGGCTGGAGACGGAGCTCGACGAAGCTCTTCACGGTTTGCGCGCGGAACTGGAAATCGCTGCGGAGCGAGACGATGGTCTGGAGTCGCGAAATGCCGCCGACGAACTCGCCGACATTTTCGGCGACGCCTTGCACCTCGTTGATGAGCTTGTCGTCCTTGGTGAGCTTGCCGATCGTCCCTTCGCCGCGGTCGATGCGTCCGGTCACGCTTTCGAGGTTCGACAGAGTCTTTTCGAGGTTCGTGCTCGCGCGGTTCACCTTGTCGACGATTTCGCGCACCTCGCCGGTTTGGTTGGGTTTGCCTTGCTCGTTCTTGGCGAGGAGGTCTCGAATCTCGTTCGTGCTTTCGCGCACGTTGTCGAGGATGCGATCGACCTGGGGCGCACCCTTCTCGGTGATGGTCTCGACCGACGTCAGGATGTTCCGGATCGAATCCTTGTTCTCGCGGACCGTCTGATTCAGGGCTTCCGTCACCTCGGCGAGGTTCGACAGGATGTCCTTCATGTTCTGCTGGCCCTGATCGGTGCCGATCGCGTTGGCGAGCGCGCCGGCGACGCGGTCGATCTTCTCGGCGATCTTCGACATGTTCCGGAGGAGCTCGTCGGTGGTCGCCGCCTCGATGACGTGCTTCACCTCGTCGCCGTCGTGCAAGGTGCGGAGCCCCTGCGTCCCCGGCGCGATCGCGATGTAGTACTCGCCGAGGAGGCTCGAGCTCGATTTGATGACCGTCGCGTCCTCGTACAGCGTGACGTCGGGGCGGATGCGCATGTCGATGCGCGCCCGCCCGAGCTCGAGCCGGATGCTCTGGATGGTACCGACGCCGATACCCGCGACGCGAACCTGGGAATTTTGAGCGATCCCGCTCGCGTCGGCCATGCGAACGAAGATCGTGTACCCGTGCTCGCTTCCGGCCGTCTTGTTCACGAACCGGTAGATGAGGTAGCCGAGAACGACCATGGCGACGGTGAAAGCCCCGACCTTCGCGGCAAGCGTGAACCGTCTCATCGTCGCTCGGGCGAAACTACCAGGGGACGCCCCCCCGGTCGACTCAAGGGTTCGTCTCGTTTCGCTTTATCGCTTCTTCGCCCGCTTCATCGCCGTCGCGACCACCGCGCTCCTTTGTTCTTGCGCACAGGGCACCGGCGAGCGTCCGGGTCCGAATAACGTCGCAGAAGGCGGTCGACGGTCGTCCGGCGACGCGCGCTCTCGCCCGTCGGCCACCGCCTCCGAGACGTGGTCGTTCCCGCGCGAGACGCGCTCGCCGTCCCCGCGGGCGGCGATGGGCGACACGTCTTACTGCGGCGAAAGCGAGGTCGCGCTCGCCCGCGTCGCGACCCGTCTCGCACGGCGCGAAGCCGAAGGAGCGCCGCCCTACGACACCGAGCAATTGTCGTTCGCGCTGCGGGCGGAGGGAGAGCCGCACGTGTGGCCACACTCCTGGACACTTTTCGGGTCGACCCTCGACGTCGGAGACGTACGCGCGCGGCTCGAGCGATGGCTCGCGACGTTTTCCGACGGCGGAACACGGCGTTGCGGTGTGGCCTCGGCGCACACCGAAACCGGGACGGCCGTCGCCGCGGTCGTGGTCGACGCGCACGCCGATCTGTCGCCGCTCCCGACCCGCGCGCACCTCGGGCAATGGCTCGTGCTCGACGCGAAGCTCCTCGTCCCGGCAAGCACGGCAAAGGTCGTGCTCCTGGGTCCGCGCGGCGCGCCGCGGAACGTACCGACGACGCTCCACGACGGCAACGTGCGCGCGTCGTTCTCGGTCGATCGCGTGGGCGCCTGGACGGTGCAGGTGCTCGCGAACGGCGACGGCGGACCGCGCCCGGTGCTCGAGGCGCTGCTCTTCGTCGACACGGTCCCCACGGCTCCGGAAAACTCGGACAACGCGCCAGGAGAAGAAGCCGCCGAAGGGGCACCCGATGAACGACTCGCCGTGATTCGGATGGTGAACGCGGCGCGCCGCGACGAATCGATCGCACCGGTCGAACCGAGCCCCGAGCTCGACCGGCTCGCCCTCGCTCACGCCAAGGCAATGCAGACGAGCGGCCGCCTCGCGCACGACGCGGGCGACGGTGACCCATCGAAGAGACTCGCCGAAGCGGACCTCGCCCCGCGGCGCTTCGGCGAAAACGTCGCGCACGCGACGACGGTCGAGCGCGCTCACCGAATCCTCTGGCAGAGCCCCTCTCATCGCGAGAACCTCGTCGACCCCGGCTTTCGGAGCTTGGGCGTCGGCGTCGTCGATGATTCGGACGGGGTCTGGGTGTGTGAGCTTTTCGCGGATTTTGCCGCGGCTGGAACGACGCCGACCGTCTCCGCACCATAGGGAGTGACGCCCCGCGTGACTCCGCGCTTTCAAAGGGCATCGCGGGCAGGGTAGCGTCCGTCCTCGTGAATCAATCGACGAGCCAAGCCGCTTCGGCGCGACGCCACCGACGCTTCCTCGCGCTGCTCGCCGCACTCGCCACCGCGATCGGCGGCCCGCTGCTCGGCGGAACGGCGAGAGCTCAACAGACGACGTTTTATCTCGATCGACTGCAGGTCTCGGGCGATCCCGACGACGGGCTCGTCGTCTGGCGACCGTACCTTCCGGAAAAGACGCGCTTTTACGCGGCTCTCGCCCTTGGCTACACGCTGAATCCGCTGCACGCCGGCGCGATCACCGACAACCAGAACATTCAGGACCAGATCTCGAATCCCGTCGAGAACCAGCTCATCGGTCACCTGGAGGCCGGAGGCGAATTCTCTGGCCGCTTCGCGGTCGGCATTTCACTCCCCATCACCATCGCGCAAGGCGGCGGTAGCGACCCCGCGCGATTCGGCGTCGGCAACGGCCTCGATCGGACAGCGCCGGTCGTCGACGATCTGCGACTCAACGGCCGCGTGAAGGTCTACCAAAGCGACAACGGAAAGCTGCAGCTCGGCGTCGGCGCCGCGATCTGGCTTCCGACGGGAAATGCCGTTTCGTTCGCGGGCGACGATCAGGTCACCGCACACATTTACGGTTCTGCCGAATACAACTTCGGAGACTTTTTCGTCGCGGGTCAGATCGGTCCGCACTTCCGTCCGAATCGCGGCATCTTCGGCACCGAAGGCGCGCTCGACGTCGGCTCGGAATTGCGCTGGGACGGCGGCATCTTCGTCCCGTTGCGCCAGGGCGACGTACGCCTCGGCGGCTCACTCTGGGGAACGACGGGAATTCAGACCGGTGAGCACACCGGTCAATCGACGTTCTTCAACGGCAAGAACACCGACATCGAGTGGCTCGGCGAAGTGCGCGTGCTCTTCGACAAGAAGGATCGCCTCTACTTCTCGGGCGGTGGCGGAACGCGACTCTCGAGCGGCTACGGCGCTCCCGATCTGCGGCTCATCGCGATGCTCGGCTGGTACGGCACGCTCCTCGACTTCGGTCCTGGGCAGGTGGCCAAGCACTATCGCCCACCGCCGGACGTCGAGATGCACGACAAGGACACCGACGGCGACGGCTACCCGGACGACATCGACTTGTGTCCGACGGAGAAGGAAGACGGCAAACCGCCGGATCCGACCGACGGATGCCCTGCGCCGAAGGATCGCGACGGCGACGGCATTCCCGACGACGCCGACAAGTGCCCCGATCAGCCCGAGGACAAGGACGGCATTCAAGACTCCGATGGCTGCCCGGAGACCGACGCCGACGGCGACGGCATTCCGGACACCGAAGACGCTTGTCCGCTCTTGCCCGGCGACAAGAGCCCCGATCCGAAGAAGAACGGGTGCAAGATCCACAAGCAGATCGTCGAGACCGATAGCGGCATTCAGCTCCTCGATCCGATCCAGTTCGACACCGGGCGGAGCACCATCAAACCGGTATCGTTCTCGATCCTCGACGAGGTCGTGGACGTGCTGAAGTCGCGACCCGAAGTCCGCATGGGCGTCTACGGCAACACCGACAGCAAGGGCGCGCACGACATGAACGTGCGCCTCAGCAAAGATCGCGCTGCGGCGGTCGTGCGCTACTTGGTCTCGAAGGGCATCGCACAGAACCGTCTCGAGTCCGACGGCTTCGGTCCCGACAAGCCCATCGACACGAACGACACCGATGAAGGCCGCGCCAAGAACCGCCGCGTCGAGTTCAAGGTGATGCAGTGAGGCTAACGCCGCCCACCGGTTAACCTGAGCGAAGCGAATACCAGGGGGACCGCCCCGAAGAGGCGAGGGGGGCGGGCACGCTGGGCATTCATCGCATTTTGTTCAGGTTCGCGATG